>NZ_JBIVBI010000011.1:0-269179 GCF_044746005.1 Streptomyces sp. NPDC086766
CCCGCGAGGTCTACAAGCAGCTCACCCGCCCCCACCACACACCAAAACCGCTCACACAGACCACTTGACGGTCTATAGGAGCTTCATCAACGACAGCGGACACCAGCGGATCGCCGCGGTTCTCGGCGGAGTAGGTGCGGTCGTACAGCCGTAGCGATCCGGGGCTGGCGCTGTCGCGGATCGAACTTCTCAAGCGGTGCTCACGCACGAGCGCTCTCCGGGGCCGTCCAGGGCTCGCGGAGGGGCGCTCTGATCAACTAGGCGGCCGCAGGTCATGGGCGCCCGTGATCAGGTGTGGCCGAACCGGCGCCTACCGGGGCGACGCTCCGCGTCGACGCCCTCCTCCGCCTTGCATCTGGGCGCCCCAGACCCCGCTCGCCTACGCTGATGAGGCGCCGTTGCCTCTCTGCGACTTGATCCGCCGGACAGCCCCTGGTGGATCCCCGTTTCCGGCCCCCGGTCACCACCCGTACAGCACCGACCCGCGCGGGCCGGATTGCTGCGGTTGCTCGGGACTCGCGTGAGCATGACCCAGCCGGTCACCGTGCCCGGGCAGCGGCTGCGGTCGATGGGGCGACCTCTACGGGCGACCTCTACGGGCAGGCCAGTGTCGACGGCCTCTTCGGCGACCCACCCCCCGCCGGTGGCCAGGCACGGGTCGGTCTCCGGGGAGACGGCGCGCGTGGCCTCCTGGAGCCGGCCGAGGATCTGCAGGCACTCGTCCCAGCCGCGCATGATGAAGTGCTCGGGGCTGGGATCCTGGGAGCGGGTCCACAGGTCGCCGAGCCAGGTGTGGTGGTAGCGGGTGCGGTTGTCGTAGGCGTACGAACGCAGTTGGCCGACGAGTCCGGCGGGGTCGGTGCCCTGGGCGAGCAGGTGCACGGCTCGGGCGGTGAGGTCCGAGGCGGCCAGGGCCGTGGGGTGGCCGTGGGTGAGCGCGGACTGCAGCTGGGCGGCGCCGGCGCGGTGTTCTGGCGAACGCCGAGTCCGATTCTCGCCAGCTTTCGACGACGACGTCCGCAAAGCTCCTCAGCATGAAGCGACTTGAAGGAAACGTAGCCATGGTCACGGGCGGAAGCCGGGGCATCGGTGCCGCTGTGGCGTTACGACTGGCCGAAGAAGGTGCGGACGTCGTCCTGACCTATGAGAACAGCGCGGAACACGCCACCAAGGTTGCGGAGCAGATCAAGGCCGGCGGACGCCGGGCGCTTGCCGTCCAAGCCGACAGCGCGGTCCCTGAGGCCCTCACCGCCGCGGTGAACGAGGCGGCCGCGACGTTCGGCAGGCTCGACATCCTGGTAAACAACGCCGGCGTCTTCCTCGTCGGCCCCCTTGAGGACTTGGGGCCGGCCGAGATCGATCGCACTCTCGCGGTGAACGTCCGGGCGCCGTTCGCAGCCTCCCAGGCGGCAGCGCGTCACATGGGCCAAGGCGGCCGCATCATCAGCATCGGCAGCAATGTCGCCGAGCGTGCGGTCTTCCCGGGACTGGCGCTGTACTCGATGAGCAAGACGGCTCTGGTCGGGATGACCAAGGGGCTGGCCCGAGAACTCGGCCCGCGAGGAATCAACGTCACTCTCGTGCATCCCGGTCCCACTGACACGGACAGCAACCCCGCCGATGGGCCGAACGCCGAGATGATCTCTGGCTTCACCGCTGTCGGCCGCTACGCGGAAGCGTCCGAGATCGCGGCCACCGTCGCCCACCTGGCGAGTCCGGACGGTGCGTACATCACCGGAGCGTCGATCCACGTCGATGGTGGCTTCACCGCCTGACACGCGGACCGGCTCTGCGACCACGCTGCTGAGGGGCAGCCGAGGGCGGCAGCCGCGTGATCAAATGGGAAACTGGGCACTCCCGCTCGGGCCGTCTCCGGGCTGTGCGGGGGTGCTCATAGACAACCAACGCCGACAACCACCGACAGCCACGTCACAGGTCGCAGCGTTGATCGTGCACACGGACGCAGGTCGGAGACCGGTCTGTACCTCTTCCCCGACTGTTCGCGTCCCACGGCGCTTGACTCGGTCATTGAGACGTGACCGACCGCGTGGTCACCTTCGACACGCAGCGGAACTCAGGCGAGCGCCACCGGGACAGCGTCCAGAGGAGAGGGCGAGCCGACCATTTTTCACCAGGTAGAAGGCGCAGTCCCCGGGTACCCGCGGTAACAACATGTGCCGTACGGCAATCGTGCCGCCACGCCCCTGGGAGAAAAATGACGACCCCTCCGGATGCCCGGTTTCCTGATGCCTCTCGGGCTTCCAGGCTCGCAGGTCGGTACGAACTGGGTGAACATCTGGGGGCCGGCGGTGCCGCGGACGTCTATCGTGGCACTGATCTGCGGCTTGGCCGTCCGGTGGCGGTCAAGGTCTTCCGGCCGGGGAGCGGCACGGGCCTGAAGGACCGGTTCGAGGACGAAGCCCTCGTACTGGCCCGCCTGCAACATCCGGGACTGGTCACCGTCTTCGACGTCGGCCGCCACGACGGACAGGCCTTTCTCGTCATGCAACTGGTCGAGGGCAGCACCCTGCGCAGGCGCATCACCGGGACCACAATGGTCGTTCCCGCTTTGGTCGAGCTCGGGGTCCGGCTGGCCGACGCCCTCGGACATGTACACCGGGCGGGGATCCTGCACCGTGACGTCAAGCCGTCCAACATCCTCCTGGACGCACAGCACCGGCCCTACCTCACCGACTTCGGCCTCTCCCGGGCGATTGACGCCACTGCGTCCACGCAGGCCGGCGCCCTCGTGGGAACCGCCGCGTACCTGGCCCCCGAGCAGGTCGCCGGCCGTCGCGTCGAGCAGAAGGCCGACGTCTACGCTCTCGGTCTCGTGCTACTGGAGTGCCTGACGGGCCGGCTGGAGTACGAGGGAGCCCCGTTGGAATCCGCGGTCGCCCGGCTGCACCGGGCGCCGCGGATACCGAGGCGACTGCCTGCGGAACTGCGCGATCTCCTGCGCTCCATGACCGCGACCGAGCCGGCGGACCGACCCGATGCACTGACCTGTGCGGCAGTCCTGGCGGGGTTGCAGCGCAGCGGGGGAACGGGCGGCGCTTCGATGACCACAGGCGGCCTGCCGGACGGCATACGGCCCGGTTCCGAGTGCGGCACCCGTCGCGAAGGGAGCCGATCGGCTTCCCGACGTCGCGGGAGGAGGCTCGCCGCGGCCGGAGCGATGGTCGCCGCGACAGCGCTCGGGATGACGGTGCCGACCTGGGGCTCCGAGGCTCCTGGCGAGCACGGAACGTCCGCGAGCCGGTCCACCCCGCAGAAGGACTCGGCGTCCGCCGAAAGCAGGGAGCACAAGGCTGGGAACAGCACTGCCCCGCCTGCCCGGACGGGGGAGCCGGTGCCCACAATCGGCGTAGCGGCCGACGACTTGATTCCGATCTCGGCTCGGTTCCCGCAGTCAGAGCCGGCCGGCAACAGGGGCCACCATCACGCCGAAGAGGTTTCAGCCGCACCCATCTCCTCTCGGTTCCCGCGGTCGCAGCCGGTCGGCAAGAGGAGCCACCATCACGCCGAAGGGGGGGACGAGGGACATAGGCAAGCCATTCGGTCCGGCGGCGGACACCCGGCCGGGAGTGGGCCAAAGGCAGAGGAGGACACGCCGGGCCAGGGCGGAAGCCGAGGTAAACCGCACCGGTAGTGACGGGTGGAAGAACGCACCGCATCGGCCCAGCCGAAAGCCCTCCCAAGCCAGGTGAAGGTGCCGCCGACTCGCCGTAGCGTCTGCCGTCGGGGCCGACTGCGGGCCGTCCGAGGGCGGCCGGCGACGACAGATGGTTCGAGGCCTGGGGGATCTGGTGGGTCGAGCGGCTCACTCTGCGGTCTCGTAGCGAGCGACGTTCTTCGAGACCGCTTTGGGCAACGGTTCCAAGCGATCTACCAGCTTCTGGTACTCGCTCGTCCGGCCGTCCGACCACTGGCCGAGTCCCGCCACCATGCCACGGCCCTGCCCGGTGAAGGCCCCCTGCGCCCGGCCCGGCGTCGCACGAGTTCGACGGTCTCCCACGACGCGGAGGCGACGCCCACCAGCGCCAGGAGCAGGTAGAAGACGAACAGTTTGTGCAGGTCGTCGAGGAAGTACCAGATCGATGCGGTGGCACTGAACCAGAAGGCGACCAATGAGCCGGCGCCGCGCTCCCGGCTGCGTACCGCGCTGATGAGGCAGCAGGCGGCGGCCAGTGCCAGCAAGGCGGCGACGGCGACGTAGGAGCCGGCCCATCCGGCCTCGGCGCGCCGCAATTCGGAGTTGACCGCGACGGCCTCGGCCACCGGCCCCCAGCCCACCGCGCACGCCAGGCGTGTCGACCATGGCAGCACCACCATTCCCAAAACCCCGGCGACGACGGCGACTTGGCCGAAGTGAGCGGTCTCCACCAGATCGCCGCGTGCGCACAGCAGGGAAAGGAGGCATCCGAGCAGGGCCAGAGCGCTGTCGGCGAAAGGGCGCAGTGAGATACGGAACCTGTCGCGGTGAGCGGTTCGGCCGCCGGACCACGTCGCTCGGGGCGGGGGCGGAGGAGCGATGGCCTTGACCGTCGGCATGGAACTCCGGGTGAGGGTGTCGGCGAGGGCCGCGCGCATCTCTCCCGCTTCGGTGAAACGTTCCTCCGGGTCTTTGCGCAGTGCGCGCAGGATCACTGCCTCCACCGCCGGCGGTATCTGCGGCCGGAACCGGGCGGCCGGCTCGGGTTCGGCGTACAGGTGTTGATGCATGACGGCGAAGGGCGAATCGCCGCGGAACGGCGTCTGTCCGGTGAGCAGTTCGTGCAGGAGGCACCCCATCGCGTACAGATCGGCCCGATGGTCGATTTCCGCCCCGTTGATCTGCTCGGGCGAGAGGTAGGCGGGGGTGCCTATGGCCGCGCCGCTGCCGGTGATGCGGGTGGCTGCCTCGGTGAACGCCTTGGCGATGCCGAAGTCGAGGACCTTCACGGTGCCGGGTCCGGTGAGCATGATGTTCGAGGGCTTGATGTCCCTGTGCACGATGCCGCGTTCGTGGCTGTGCCGCAGCGCGTCCAGTACGGCGCATGCCGTGTGGATGGCGTCGGCGACAGGCAGTGGACCGTCACGCAGGGCCTCGGCGAGGGTGACGCCCTGCACGTACTCCATGACCAGGTAGGGCCGCGGGCCGTCCGGGTGCGGTTCCTCTCCGACGTCATGGATGGTGGCCACCGCGGGGTGGTTCAGCGCGGCGGCCGCGTGCGCCTCGCGCCGGAAGCGGGCCCGCGAAGGCGGGTCGTGGGCCAACTCCGAGGAGAGCAGCTTGACTGCCACGGTCCGGCGCAGCTGCCGGTCCACCCCCCGATGAACCGTTCCCATACCGCCCTGCCCGAGCTTCTCGGCCAGTTCGTACCGGCCACTGAGGATCACATCCCGCCCCACTCACGCCTCCCGTGAATCGGAAACCCGGCGCAGCTTACGGCGCGACCTCGGCGGCCCCGTCACCACCGCTGCAGCCCGGCGGGTCGCAGTGCGGCGTCGGCACGCTGTCGAGCCTTCGTGACCAGTCGGCCAGGGCCTGGACCCAGGAGGCTCTCGGGGCAGGGTCACGCAGACGCGCCGTGCAGCAGGATCGCGTGGATGATGTCCGGGGCCCGACGCGCGCCCATGTGGCCTTCGAGTGTCAGCTCCCACGCGGTCTCGGCCAGACCACAGAACGTCGAAGCCAGCCAGGTGGCCGGCATATCTCCCCGCAGCAGCCCGGAGTCCTGGCTCTGCCGCGTCGGTACGCAACGGGAGCGTGCGCCTGCTCCCACGGCACGCCGCCGCCGGGAGCCACCGGTGAGGACCATCCCCCGAACAGAGGCGTCCCGTCGTTACGGAGGCCATTGGGCCGTTCGACGGAAATCGAGCCGGCGATACCGCCCCCGGTTTCGCGGACCGTCAGCTGTCCTTTCTCCTGCTCTCGGCCTTGATTCCAAGCCGGGACGGGGGCGGCACACAGAACCCTTCCCGGTATCAATGGCCCATACAAGGGAGAGTTACGGATATATCTGCGCTTTGTAACGCGAATCCTGTCCTCGGTGTCGTCCCGCCGTGGCGGGCCACAGTGTGGGGCCTCGGCACCGAGCCGGGAATTTCGGATCGCACATCCGGCTCCGACCAGGGTCGGTGTGCACGAACGTGAGGTGACAGATTCATGTCTGTTTCTCGTACGACGGTCCGTCTGATCGCCACCTTCGTGGCTTCGGGCGCGCTCGTCGGCGCGGCCGCCATGCCGGCGCTGGCCGCCGGATCCGGCCATGACCGCGACAGCGGGAGGGGTTACTCGCAGAGCTACAGGATCGACCACGACCGCCACTTCGGCGACCGGGACGGCGACCGGGACGGCGACCGCGACCGGGACGGCGACCGGGGCCGGCACCACGACCGGGACCGGGACCGGGGCCGGCACCACGACCGCGATCGCGACCGGGACTGGGACCACCGTTGGGACCGCCGCTGGGACCATCGCTGGGACCGGGACTGGGACCGGCGCTGGGACCGGGACTGGGACCACCGCTGGGACCGGGGCTGGCACCACGGCTGGTACAACGACCGGCGCTGGGATCACGACCGCTACCCCGGCCGCCGCTAGCCCGCCTCGGAGGCCGGACTGTGACGCGGAGGCCCCCCTCTGCCACCCGTCGTCATAGCCGGCACTGCGGCTGCACCCGTCCGGAGAGCCGGAGGCCGTCCCCTGCGGCCTTCGGCCCTCCGGGCCCTGAGGAGCCCGACTGCTGCCGCGCCACCCAGCCGCCCGGTGCCCGGCACACCGGTCCGACCAGCACCCCGAACCTGCGCGAGCGGGTGCGCTGTCACTCCCGGAGCAGCGCGGCGCTACGCGGCCGGCTCGCGGCGCAGGAAGAAGAACCCCCCAATGATCAAGCCCCCTACCGGCGGAGTACCGCGAGTAGGGGGCTTGTTGCCGTGGTCGCCGATCGACTGTCAGGCCGCCGGTCGGACCATCAGCGATCGCGTGACGAGGAACTCCCGCGATCCGGCGATCCGGAGATCAGAAGGAGACCGTGAGGCCGGCCGAGTGGTACTGGCTGACGGTGTCCAGGACCTCGTCCTTGGCCGCGCCGAACTGGGCCGCGAGGTCCGTGGTGCTGATCGCCGTGGGGCCGGCGGCGATGCCGACCTGCGGGCTCAGGCCGCCGGAGACGGCGTCGAGGTCGGCGTCGGAGATCTCAAGGGTCTGAACCTGGGGAGCGGAGTTCATGATGAAACTGCCCTTCGTATGAATGTTCCACAAGGGGGGAGCGGCCAAGCTGGGGACGGACGGTGGGCCGCTACCGCAGCGCGCGCCATCCGTTTCCGGACGCCTTGGCGCGATCCCGGCGGTGCGAAGGATCAAATCACGTGGCGTGCCGGGCATCCAGTCGTTCGCTGCTCCGAGCAGGGCAGTTGGAACATTCGGCTACGCATCCGTGCGCCCGTGTACACGAATTGGGGGCAGTTTCTCTACAAGTACCGCCCCCCGGGAAACCGGTGGCTCTTGCCAAGGTGGCTCCGTCCAGGACAACTCGCCATCAACAGAACGCATCTGTGTCGCAGTTGAGCCTTCGCTGTGCAGATTCGGTTGCAGAATCAATTGCACACGTATCCGCGCGCCCTTCAGGTGTCGGCGTCGCTTCGCCGCGTCAGGGCCCGTGCCAGTCCAGGCACAGCACGGTGGCGTCGTCGCGCGGGTCGTGGCCCGTGGTCTCCAGGACGGCTTCGGTGAAGGTACGCACAGCATCGCGTGGGTGCCGGTCGCCGGTCCGCTCGATCAGATCGCGCAGGGCGGAGTCAGCACCGTGGGGTTCCAGCATGCCGTCGGTGAGGAGGACCAAGCGGTCGCCCGGACGCAGGTCGAGGCTCTGGACGCGATACCCCGGGTTCGGAGTGATACCGAAAGGCAAGTCGACCAAGGGCGCGATCTCCTGGACTTTCCCGTCGCGCAGACGCATCGGCCAGACATGGCCCGCGTTGACGAAGGCAGTATGGCCGGTGTCGAGAGCGACACGTAGCAGTTGACCGGTGACCATGGCCTGGCCGCCGTGCTCGGCGAGGGCCTGATGCACCCGGTCGGACTGGTCGGCAACGGCTTGATGGGCCTGGTCGGCGTAGTGGGCGACCGCCCGATGTGCGTCCTCGGCCTGGGCGACCAGGTCGGCGCCCGCACGCCGGGCGTTGCGCAGGGCGCCGACGACCACGGTGGCCAGCAGTGCGGCCTGCACGTCGTGGCCCATGGCATCGGTGAGGGACAGGTGCAGGGCGCGATGGTCGAGGGTGTAGTCGAAGGTGTCCCCGCCGATGTCGTGGGCCGGTTCCAGCGCTCCGGCGACGGTGAACCGACCGGCAGCGCAGGTGAAGGAATCGGGGAGCAGGCGGTGCTGGATCTCGGCCGCCAAGGACAGGCGCGTGGTGCGTCGGCCCCATTCGTACAGGTCGGTGAAGCGGCGATTGACGATCACCACGTAGGCCAAAGCGTGGGCGGCCTCCGAGATGAGTTGTGCCGTTCGCCGGTCGGGAGGAGCGGCCAGGGTCAGCTCCAGCACACCGATCGCGTCCCCCCGGTCGGTCACCGGCGCAAGGACCCGGACCGGGGCCGACCCGGCTTCTCCCGCCCGCTCACCGACCTCCGTCTGCACGTGCTGGGAGTGAATCACCCGGTCGTAGACAGTCCCCGGCAGGTCGATCCGCTCCGGCTGCCCCCTGTCTTCCTCACCAACCGCCCCGGTCAGCCGTACGAGAGCTTTGCCACCGAGGTCCGTGATCAGGAAGGACACATCGACCGCGGCAATCCGTTCCTTCAGGGTCAGTGCCATAACGGCGATGGATTCCGCCGGCGGTGCCTCCTCCACCGACGCCAGCAAGCCGCCCAGCCACGTCCCTTCATCAGCCACGTTCCGTACCTCCCTCGTCGGCGTCAGGGGCCCACGGGACAACCGGCGTGGGGACATGGAGATCCGCCGCGACTGGCCCCTGCCCGTTCCACTGGAGCGGCAACGGGTCGCGGCGGTGGCCCGGGAGGCCCGCGGCGCACCCGCACAGGCCGGTCCGTCGGGGTCAGGCGGTGGGCCCCGCGAGTCGGTCTTCCGCCGAGGCCGTCGCCATGAGCCGCTCGGCCTCCGCCTCCGTGGCGGCGGGTGGCACGACGAGCAGGTCCCAGCGGCCGTGTCCGGGAGCGAGCAGGCAAACGGTGTGTCCGGCTCGCGGCGAGTCCGTCCCGCGCGCGTGCACCCACTCGTCGTCGATGAGCATGCCGTCCCCGGACAGCGACCACATCGCCCCGTTCACGAGGACGCTGCTGATGTGTCCCCAGCGGTGCGGCAGAGCGGCGAGCAGTTCGGGGAGTTCGGCCGTCAGGTCGTACGACCTCGGCCACCAGGCCCCGTCGATCTGCCGGGCCGAGCCGCCCCGCTCGGACTGCTCCCCCAGCCGCAGCCGGACGTCAGGCGGTGGGAGCGAAGGGGTGGTCGTCATGAGGACTCCTGGAGTCGTGGGGGCGGAGGACTCGCCAGGGTCGGGGGTCCGGCGGGCGTCGGCCGGTCCGGCGTCCGCACGCGTCGCATGGTCTCGCCTTGATGTGTCCGGTCGACGAGCGGTCTGCTGGCCTCCAGCCAGGACAGGAGCGGGCCGGCGTCCCGCGCCGGGTCGAGCGTGAGGTGCAGACGCGTCCCACTGCCGGACGGAAAGGCCGGATAGCTGCGTTGCTCGCCCCCGGCGAACAGCAGCCGGAGGGCGTCCGCGACGAGGCGGGCCGCCTCGGCGTCCGTGGAAACGATGCGCACCTCGACCCTGCCCTCGGCGGGAGCGTCGTTCGGAATGTCCGCGGGTGGGTGCGGGGATTCGTTGTTCATAGGGCACAGCCTGCCCCGGGCCGTGGAAACGGCTCGTGTCGTGTCGCGCGGCGCTTGCCGTGCCGCGCGCCGAGGACGAGACCAGCCCTGTCACCGGTGTACGAAGTACCCTCGACGCTCTCCAGCGTACTCCCGGCACGCCCGGCGCAGCGGATTGCGATCACGGGCTGCTCACGGACTGTTCACTGGAAGGGCGTACCGGCTTTCTGAGCCGAATGGCGGTCACGGCCCGGCGCCCCGGCTTCGCACTGCCGGTCGCCGGGACCGCGGCGCCGCTCGGCCGTGCCCTCGGCTCTACGGCCGGCGCGGCGCCCGTACCGGCCGGGAGGGGCACGCCGCCGGGACGAGCACGCGGGCGTCGTCCGCCGTACGAGCGGTGTCCGTGCGCGACGGCCGCGCGTCACGCCGTCCGCGCCTCGGCCGGGAGTAGCCTGGTCACCGAGAGCCTTTCGGGCGCGCGTACGCGGCTGCGCCCGTTCCCGGCGAGTGACAGACACGGGCAGCACGGAAGCCGCCCGGGACGGGATCGCACGATGGGAACCGTCACCAGGCCCGCCGAAGGGACGCCCCCGGGCGCCGCACACCCACCGGATGCCCTTGCCCCGGCCGAGCCGGCCGGAACGGCCGCCGAGTCGCTGACCGCTGCCGCCGCTCCCGGGAACACGCCGCCCGGATGACGCCCGGCCGCCGCACGGACCGCTCCGAGGGCTTCGGGGAAGCTCTGCTGGGCGAGATCCTAGATCGGGCGCACGAACTGCCGCCCCATCTCATCGGGCCCTTGGTCGCCGACGTGGTGGAACGGCTCGGGTGCCGCCGACCGCAGGTGCTGCTGCAGGACTACGGCCAGCTCCTGCTGGTACCCCTGCCCGGCGACGGCCTCACGGACGGGGAACCGCAGGTGATCGACGACTCCGAGGCGGGCCTCTGCTTCCTCGACGCCCACCCCGTCGAAGTGCCCGAGGACGACGGGGTGCGGGTCCACCTGCCGCTGCTGGACGGCGGCGACCAGGTCGGTGTCATGGCGGTGACGTTGGACGGCGTCGACGACGACGACCGCCGCCTGTTGCGCAGGATCGCCGGCCTGGTGGCCGACCTGCTGGTGACCAAGCACGGCTACTCCGACCTCTTCTTCGGTGTCCGGCGCAGTGAACCGATGGGCGTAGCCGCGGAGATCCAGTGGTCCCTGCTGCCACCGCTGGCCATGGCCATGCCCCGGGTCGCCGTGGCCGGGATCCTGGAACCCGCCTATGACGTGGCGGGGGACAGCTTCGACTACGCCCTCAACGGAGACATCCTCCACGTGGCCATGATCGACGCGATGGGGCACGGACTGGACGCGGCCACGATGGCCACCGTGGCCATCGGCGCCTACCGCCATGCCCGGCGCGCCGGCACCGGGCTGCCGGAGATCTACGACTTCATGGACCGGGCGGTGGCGAACCAGTTCGGCCCCGAGCACTTCGTCACCGCGCAGATGCTGCAGCTGGACACCACGACGGGACATCTTCAGTGGGTCAACGCAGGGCACCCGTCGCCCATGCTCGTCCGCGATTACCACGTCGCGCTCCGGCTGACCGGTCCGACGACCCTCCCGGTCGGCTTCGGCGGTTGGGAGCCGCAGATGAGCGAGATGACGCTGGAGCCGGGGGATCGCCTGCTCTGCTTCACCGACGGGCTGATCGAGGAACACATGACAGGTGAGAAGCAGTTCGGCGAGGATCAGCTGATCGACTGGGTGAACCAGTTGGAGAGAACCGGCCGCGGGATCCGGGCGGTGGCGCGCGCCCTGTCCCACACGCTCAAGCGGGCGCGGGGCGGGCACACCACGGATGACGCGACGCTGCTCCTGGTGGAGTGGCGCGGCTGACCTCCCACGCGTCATCCGTGTCGGTCCGGCGCCGCTGCACCGGCCACGGCCCGGTCGTCACTCCGGCGCCACCCGCGCGCTCGCGGTGTCGATGAGAATCTGCTCCGCCTGGGTGACGTTGTCGGCCCGGACGGCCTGGGCCATCGCGGCGCGGGCGGCCTCGGGTGCCGTGTCCGGCGGAACCACCAGCAGCGAGAAGATGTCCTTGTCCCCGCGGGTGATCAGGACGGTGTCGTCGCCCACCGGAAAAGAGTCGATACGCACCACTTGGTCGTCGACGACGATCCGCGTCGGGAGCCCGTCCCAGGCCGCGGTGTCCAACCCGACGCGCGTGATGGGGCCGAGGTGGCCGGTGAGGGCGCTCAGCAGCGCGGGCAGCTCGGCACCGATGTCGCGCGACTGAGGCCACCACGCACCGTCGAGGACGCCTTCGCGCGACTCCGTGGTCTGCAGCCGGAGCAGCGCGCTCCCCGGCCGTACGGCCTCGTGGGCGCCACTGGGCAGGTGCCGGTCAACCGGAGGTGGAGGGGGGCCGGTCATGAGGATCACCCCGCGTTCGGGGAATCGGTGCGACGACGGGACTCGCCTCGCGCTCTCCACGCTACTCCTCGCGCCAGGGGCTCCGATGTTGTTGGTCATCGCCACCATCGGCCGTGGACTGGCCGTGAGAACCGGCGGAGCCCAGCCCTCGCGTGCGGATCAGTGCCCGGCCTGTAGCGCGTGGTCGGCGGACGTCGGTGGCGCCCGGGTGGCGGGGGGAGCCGTGGGTCACGCCGCGCGGCCGAAGGTGCGCAGGCGGGTGAAGGAGGAGTCGAGGCCCCGCTTCAGCAGGCGCGCGGACGGCCGCTCCACGAGGTGATGGACCAGCCAGCTCAGGACCAGGAAGGCGGCGATGAGGAGGGCGACCAGCAGCCGGGCGTCCATGGTGTCGCGCAGGCGGCTGATCAGCGTCGTACCGGCGACGTAGTGCATCAGGTAGAGCGGGTAGGTCAGACAGCCCGCCGTGGCGAGCCACTTCCAGCGCACGCGGTCGGTGTGGCCGAGCGCGACGGCCACCATGAAGAGAAGGAACGCCGTGAAGATCAGCAGGGACCCTCGCCAGCTGGAGACGCCTTCGTAGGCGACCCGCAGGCCCAGCTCCCGCTGCCCCATCAGCCATGCCATGGCGAGGATGCCCCAGAGCAGGAGGTCCTGGCCGAAGCGGTGCATGAGGTAGAGGGCCAGGCCGGCGACGAAGTACCAGGTGCTGCCCGGGTCGGCCACCAGCACGAGCAGCGGGAACCCGGACACGGGGGCGAGCATCGCGGCCGCGCCCCACACGCAGCAGAACACCACGACCCTGCGGTAGGTCAGCCCCATGGCGACCACGACGGTGAAGAGCAGGTAGAACCGCAGCTCCGACCAGAGGGTCCAGTAGACGAGGTCCACGTTCGGCACGCCGGAGCCGGACTGCAGCATCGTGAGGTTGAGCAGGATGTCCCGCCCCTGCGGCCGGCGCCAGGCGCCCGGCAGGACGAGCAGGACGGTGGTGGTGAAGGCCACGGCGGCCCAGTAGGCGGGGTAGAGGCGGGTCACCCGCGAGACGAAGAAGTCCTTCGGAGCGCGGCCCCAGCACGACATGCAGATCACGAAGCCGCTGATCACGAAGAAGATCTCCACGCCGATCCAGCCGAAGGACGCGAGGTGGAAGACCGTGGGCATGATCTCGGACACCGGCCGGCCCCAGATCGCGTTGCCCGGCTGGTTCAGCCGGCGGGTGCCCGCGTAGTGGTGCAGGACGACCATGAGCGCCGCGATCAGGCGTATGCCGTCGATGACGTAGAGCCGGGGCCGGGCCCGTACGGCGGTACCCGCCTTCCGCATCGGCGCCGTCCACGGCGGCGGCTCGGCCAGGGCGAGGCCGGCACGCCCGAGCGCGTCACCGGCCGGGGGAAGCGGCTGCTGAAACCTGCTCCGCATCAGAACTGAGCCATCCTCACGAGGTGAACCGACGGGGGCCCGGGCCGGATGGCTCCGGACGGCTCACGCTACGTTCCCCGCGATCGCGCCAAACCGGGCGAACCATGGCCATCCGCCTGTACGCCGGCCGAACTCCCGAAGACTCTCGCGGACACGCCACTCGGCGTTCTCCGCCGCTTCACCCGACGCGGACCGCCCTCACCCCAGCCGACGCGGACCGCCCGCGCTCCAGCCGACGCGGGCCGCCCTCACCCCAGCCGACGCGGACCGCCCGCGCTCCAGCCGACACGGACCGCCCGCGCTCCACGCGACCGGACCGCCCCCGCGCCACCCGACACCCGACACCCGACACCGGCCACGCTCCAGCCCGTACCGCCTGCCGTCGGGGCTCGCCCCTCCCGGGCTCCCTGTTCCCGGCAAGGCAGGAGCCCCGGCCGCACGGGGGGAAGCGGCCGGGGCTCCTCTGGGGGAAAGGTCTGGCGGTGGGAAGCTCAGGCGGCGAGGGGGACCTCGGTGCCCGGGGTGGCGGCCGGGTAGGCGTCGACGACCAGGTTGAGCTGGCGCTGGATGTACCAGATGTTCAGGCCGAAGACGAAGGCCAGCCAGGTGCTCGCGGCGGGGCTGCAGGTCACCGGGAGGCCGGCCGCGCGCTGGGCGTTCGCGATGGCCTTGCCGGTGTTGTGGTACGAGATCAGCGGGGCGATCAGGGTCCAGCCCAGGAAGATCATGACGAGCACGCTGCCCGCCGGGCTGAGGGCGCGGCGCCGGTCGAACTCCTGCAGCTCCTTGTGGATCTTGTAGTACCAGACCAGCGAGTAGATCCCGAAGGTGATCAGCGGCAGGCCGAGCCACACCGCGACGGGGCCGCGGCGCTTCATGGCCAGGCCGGTCAGGCGGTGCGCGACAGGGGCGCCGGGCGCGACGGCGCCGGCGGCCGGGGCGGCGGCACCCTGGGCGGCCTGCGCGGTGGGCTGGATGTCGTCCATGTGGTCTGCTCTCCCAAGACTGGTGCTGATCTCAGCCGGAGCAGACTGGCAGGCAAGTCGTCGCGTTGTGAAGGTAGTTGTCGATTGAAGTGATTGTTTGTCACATGATCGTGATCAAGGCGGGATCTTTTCGGTCAGACACCCCGATCGGGGCCGGGTGACGACCCCGCACCGACCACGTGACCGGGGCACACGGACGGACCGGTCCGGTGCGCCGGGCGGGCCATAATCGGCGCGTGATCGTTTCACTGCGCGAGGTCCGCGGGACGTGTCCGGGGGCGAGGGGCCGCCGGGTGTCCGGGGGCCGCGGTCGGGAGGGCCGGACGGATGGATGAGGAGCGCCGGCGGCTGCTGGTGGATGTGCTCGCGGTGGGCGCGCCGTACGGTCTGCTGTTGGCCGGCGGGCACGCGGTGCGGGCGCACGGGCTGGTGGACCGGCCGAGTCCGGACGTGGACGTCGCCACCGAGAGCGCGGTGGACACGCAGGACATCGTGGGCGCGCTGCTGCGCGGGCTGGAGGAGCGCGGCTGGGGGGTGCGGGCACCGGAGACCGAGCCGCTGGGCGGGCGACTGGTCGTCAGCGACCCGGTGAGCGGTGCGGAGTGCGCGGTGCAGGTGCTCAAGGAGGTGCTGTGGCGGCCGCCGGCCGAGACCGGGCTGGGCCCCGCGCTCTCCCTGGAGGACCTCGTCGGGACCAGGGTGCGGGCGCTGGCCGAGCAGGGCCTCGCCGCCGACCTCGTCGACGTGCACGCCGCCGTGGACCGCTGGAGCCACCCGGAGCTGGAGGAACTCGGCCGCCGCCACGCCGGTGACGCCTTCGACCTCGCCGACCTCCAGGCCCGCCTCGACGGTACGGAGTTGATCGACGACCGGGAGTTCGCCGCCCACGGGCTCGACGACGCGGCCGTCGCCGGGCTCCGCCGGTGGGCGCAGGAGTGGGCGGACGACATCGGCGAGCGGCTGGCGGAGTCCGCCGCACCCGAGGACGAGTGACGGGCCGCCGCCGCTTTCTTGACGAAGTCCTGACGCTGACGGCCGCATCCTTTCCGTCGTGCGCCATGTCCTCATCGGTGTCTCAGCCGACACTTTGAGGAGTGGAGTGCCATGGAAGGCACCGTCGTCGCGATCGTGGTGGTGGCCGTGCTGGCCCTGCTCGTGCTGCGCAGTGGGATGAAGGTGGTCAACCAGGTCGAGCGCGGGGTCGTGTTCCGCTTCGGCCGGGCGCGGCCGGGCTACCGGCAGCCGGGCGTCACCTTCCTCATCCCGTTCGCCGACCGGATGCGCAAGGTGAACGTGCAGGTGGTCACCATGCCGGTGCCCACGCAGGAGGGCATCACCAAGGACAACGTCTCGGTCAAGGTGGACGCCGTCGTGTACTTCCGGGTGACGGACCCGGTGCGGGCCTCCATCGAGGTGCAGGACTACGTCTTCGCCGTCGGCCAGGTCGCCCAGTCCTCGCTGCGGTCCATCATCGGCAAGAGCGACCTCGACGACCTCCTCACCGACCGGGAACGGCTGCACGAGGGGCTGGCCCTGATGATCGACAGCCCGGCCGCCGGGTGGGGCGTCCACATCGACCGCGTCGAGATCAAGGACGTACAGCTGCCCGAGTCCCTCAAGCGGTCCATGTCCCGGCAGGCGGAGGCCGAGCGGGAGCGGCGGGCGAGGGTCATCACCGCGGACGGCGAGTTCCAGGCCGCGCAGCAGCTCGCCAACGCCTCCCGGATCATGTCGGACACCCCGGAGGCCATGCAGCTGCGTCTGCTCCAGACGGTCGTGGAGGTCGCGGCCGAGAAGAACTCGACGCTCGTGATGCCCTTCCCGGTGGAGCTGCTGCGGTACTTCGACCGGGCCGCCCAGCACCTGGGCGGTGGGGCACCGGCTGCGGCGGGCGCCGCGCGGGAGGCCGCGGCGCCCGCGGTCCCCGCGCAGGAAGCGGTGGTGCCCACGGCGCCGCGGCCGGCCGGCGAGAGCCGGGAGGCACCGGCCGCTACGGCGCCGGAGCCGGCCGTGGAGCAGGGGCCGGCGTCCGCCGAGCTGCCGTAGCCAGCGCCAGCGTCACCACGGCCGACGCCAGGGCCATCGCCGTCATCGCCACGGCGGGCGAGGTGAGTTGTGCCACCGAGCCCGCCAGCGCGGCGCTCACCCCCTGGAGCGTGAGCATCCCGGCCGAATGCAACCCCAGCGCGTGGCCGCCGAGTTCGTCCGGGGTGAACTCCAGCAGCCGCTCCTGCTGCACCAGGCTCGCGCCGAAGCCGACGGAGGCGACCGCCACCAGGCAGGCGGCCACGGCGAGGTTCGGGTGCAGGGCGAACACCGCGTACGGGGCGGCCAGCAGCAACAGCAGCGGGGTGGCCAGGCGGCGGCGCCGCGCCGGCGGCAGCAGCCGGCCCACCGTCACGTCCCCCGCGAGCATCCCGAACGCCGCGCACGCGAACAGGGTGCCGGCCGCGCCGGGCGCGTACGACACGTAGAGCGACTCGCAGCCGACCACGAGGCCGTTGGGCAGCCACAGCCCGAGGTAGGTCAGACGGCGTGGACGGTGCGACCACAGGCGGGCGTTGGTGCGCCACGTCGCCGACACCGACGCGCGGCCCGCTGACCGGGGCGGACGGCGGCCGAGGCCGAGGCGGAACCCGGCGGCCGCGGCCGTGTGGAGCACGGCCGCCAGGGCGAGCGAGAGCCGCGGGGACAGGACCGCCACGAGCAGCCCGCCCGTCGCGTATCCGGCGATCTGCATGACCCCGTTCATCATGTTGAACACCGAACGCCCCAGCAGATAGCCGTCCTTGGCCAGGATCTCGTTCAGCAGGCCCCAGCGGACTCCCCCGCCCAGCGACGCGACCAGACCCTCCACGAGGACGACGGCGAAGACCGCCCACAGCGGCAGGCCGGGCAGCGCCAGGAGCGCAGTGCCCGCCGCGAACGCCAGGGAGATGCCCGCCAGCGCCCGGCGCGGGGGTAACCGGTCGGCACCCGAGAGGAGGAGGGTCGCGCCGAGCACCTGGGCCAGCGACGGGCCGAACATGCTCACCGCGGACAGCAGCGGCGAGTGGGTCGACCGGTACACCAGCGTGCCGAGCGACAGACCGCCCACCGTCTGGGCCACCGCCTGCGCCGAGGAGGAGAGGAAGAGCGGGGTGAACTCCCGCGTGCGGAAGAGGTCCTGGTAGCTGCGCATGGTGCGGAGTCTCGGCCGGGCCCGGCACCGGACGTTATTGTTTCGCGCGGGTGCGAAACGTCGTGTGACGCCGGGGGGACGATGGGCTGGTGGCAGGTCAGCGCGGACACGCTCGCCGGCAGCCGTTTCGTGCTCTCCCCGCTCGCCGAGACCTTCGCGTGCCTGAAGCTGCTGCACGCGGGCGTGGGCGGGCACCCCGGTGAGCAGGCGTGGCTGCGCGCGCACCTGCCCGCCTACCGCCGGCGGCTGGCGCGCGACCCCGTCACCGCGTGGCTGGTGCGCGCCGGGCTGGGCCGGAGCTGGATCGCCGACTTCCTCACGCCCACCCCGAAGGACGCGGAGAGCTTCGAGGAGGGGGTCGCCCGGGTGCGCGCGACCGACCCGGCACGGGCCCGCGCGGACCTGCGGGTCTCGCTCGCCGAGCCGCTGGCAGCCGGCGCCGCCGAGCGGCTGGGGGAATCCTCGTGGCAGGCCCGGGACGACCTGCCCGAGCGTGCGGCCCGGCTCCTGGAGTACGTCTGGGCCGAGGCCGTACGCCCGGACTGGGACCGGCGGCGGCGCGTCCTGGAGGCCGATGTGGTGGCGCGGACCGCGCAGGTGAGCCGGGGCGGCTGGGTCGCCGTGCTGGACGCGCTGAGGCCCGGGACACGCTGGCTGGGCGAGAGCCGGCTCCAGGTCAACGCGCACGAGTACCCGCCGCGCGAGATCTCCGGCGCCCAGCTCGTCTTCGTGCCGGTCACCCCGCAGACCGGCTGGGTGTCCTGGGAGGAGCCGCGCCGGTACGCCGTCGTCTACCCGTGCGCGGGCGCCCTCGCCGGCACCGGCGGGCGGCGGACCCGCGTGCCCACGGCGCTCGGCGCGCTGCTGGGTCCCGGCCGGGCCCGGGTGCTGGTGCTGCTCGACTCCCCCCTCAGCACGACCCAGCTGACCGCCGTCACCGGACAGGCCCTCGGCTCCGTCGGCCGCCACCTGAGGGTGCTTCTGGACGCGGGCCTGGTGGAACGCCGCCGCGCGGGCCGCTCGGTCCTGTACGCCCGCACCGGCGCGGGCCAGGTCCTCGTGGACGCCGCGGGGGACACGGGTGAACGGGACGGCGGGGCGGGGCGTGGACGCCCGGACGGGCGGAGTTAGCATCCGGCCATGACCACTGCAGACAGCAACGGCGCCGCTCCCCTCGAGGTGGAGATCGGCGCCCTCCAGGGCGGACCGGCGGACCTGAAGAGGTACGCGGGCCGGCCCGTCCTCGTCGTGAACGTGGCGTCCAAGTGCGGCCTGACCCCGCAGTACGCGGGCCTGGAGAGGCTGCACGAGCGGTACGCCGCACAGGGCTTCACCGTGCTCGGCGTGCCGTGCAACCAGTTCCTCGGGCAGGAGCCGGGCAGCGCCGAGGAGATCGCCGAGTTCTGCTCGGCGACGTACGGCGTCACCTTCCCCATGACCGAGAAGGTCGAGGTCAACGGCGCCGGGCGGCACGCGCTCTACGACCGTCTGGTGGGCTTCGCCGACGCGGAGGGGCACAGCGGGGACGTCCGCTGGAACTTCGAGAAGTTCCTGATCGGGCGGGACGGGCGGGTCGCCGCCCGCTTCTCCCCGCAGACCGACCCGGAGGCCGCCGAGGTCGTCGCGGCCGTAGAGGGGCAGCTCGGCCGGCCGTAGCCCGGATCGGGCGGTGGCACGGCGCGGACCGCGCCGTGAGGCGGACCGGGCCGTGACGCGGACCGCGCCGTGACGCGGCTCGGTCCCCGCCACGGCTCACCCCGGCGTCACCTCAGTTCCTCGGGGCACGGGGTGCCCCGGGGCAGCTGGTACGGCGCTGCCAGCCGGTAGGTGCCCGCCTTCGGCGCCAGCAGTTCCGTCCACCGGTCGCCCTTGGCGTCCTGCTCGGTCTCCCGCAGGCACCCGTTGACGTTGACGTACGTCTTCGGCGCGCCCTCGGGCCGGTGCCGGGAGGCCTCGGTCTCCTGGGGCGGCTTGAGGCTCTTGCCCTCGGAGTCGACCAGGCTCAGCCACGGCGAGTACGGGATGCGGATGAGGATGCGGCCCGCGTGGCGCACCTCGATGGTCAGTTCGCCCTGCTCGGCACGGTCGACGACGGCGCCGGGCTCGGCGAGCGGCGCAGGGTCGGTCACCCGGAACAGCTGCCAGTTGGCGTCGCCCCAGACCTGGGTGAGGTACGGCATGCCCCGCTGCACGAGCGTGCGTTCGCGTTCGCCGCCGTCGCCGTCCGGTTCGCCCTTGGGCAGCACCACGTAGTGGACGGCCCAGCGCTGGAGCCATTCGTGGTAGTTCGCGGAGTTGAGGGTGTCGTCGTAGAAGAGCGGGTTGCGCTCCATGTCGGCCTGGCGGTTCCAGCCGCGGGCCAGGTTGACGTACGGCGCGAGCGCGGAGGCCTCGCGGTGGGACCGGGCCGGGACCACCTCGACGCGGCCCTTCTCCGCGCCGACCTGCTGCAACTGGTGGACGAGCGGGGCCAGCTCGCGCGTCCAGGAGGCGACGGGGGTGGTGTGGACGATGTCGTCGACCGACTTGAAGCCGATCCAGCCGACGAATCCGGCGAGGGCCACCACGAGGGCGTACCAGCTCCGGGAGCGCGGCACGGCGAAGGGCAGGGCCGCCACCAGGACCACCCCGGCGAACAGCATCGACAGCCGGGTGATGTTCGAGCCGATCTGGGAGCTGACCAGCCAGACCAGGACGACCGACAGGCCGTAGACCGCGGCCGTCAGACGGATCGTCGTCCACTCCTTCGGGACCAGGGCGACACACAGGACCGAGTAGAAGAGGGGCAGGAGCACCGAGGCGAACGTCATGGGCTGGGTGCCCGAGAAGGGGAACAGCCAGGCCGACACGGCGACCACCGCGGCGGGCGCCAGCCCCAGCGCCCAGGCGCCCGGCCGGCGCTTCTGCAGGAACAGCGCCACGGCCACCAGGCCCACGAACAGCCCGGCGACCGGTGAGGACATGGTGGCGAGCGCGGCCAGCGGGGCCGCCACCAGCGCCTTCGCCCAGCGTTTGTAGCGCCAGCGGTACGGCCAGCAGAAGACGGCCGCGACCGCGCCCAGCGCGAACGTCGTGCCCAGGCCGAAGGTGACCCGGCCGGACACCGCGTTGCACAGCAGCCCGAAGACCCCGGCCAGCGCGGCCCACAGCGGATTGCGCACCGAGCGGCTGCGGATGAGGACCATCGTCAGCAGGCCCGCCGACACCGTCCCCGCGATCATCATGGTCGTACGGACGCCGAGGACCGACATCAGATACGGCGACACCACGCTGTACGACACCGGGTGCATCCCGCCGTACCAGGCGAGGTTGTACGCCGAGTCGGGGTGGCGGCCGACGAACTCGGCCCAGGCGTCCTGGGCCGCGAGGTCGCCGCCGCTGTTGGCGAAGGTGAAGAACCAGACGACGTGGAGCAGGCCCGCGAGGGCGGTGACGGACAGCGCGGGGTGCCGCAGCATCCGCTCCCGGACGGCCAGGACGGCGGTGCCGCCGCCCCAGGACCCCCGCGGCGTAGGGCCGTTCGGGTGAAGGGGGCCGTGGTCACCGTTCGTGCCGGTCGTGGACAGGCGTATTCGCGGGCCGGTCTCCGGGCCCGGATCGGCGTCGTCGGCGTGTGTCGGCTCCGCAGTGGCCACCTGAGGCACTCCCCGTGTCCCGTCATTCTGTTCTCGGCCGCGTCCCGTTCGGGTGCCCGGCCTTTCCCCGTCCGTGCGCGGCCGGGTCCCGCGACCCACGACGTGCCCCGTTTCGTGACGCTAGCACGCACCCCGCCGGGCAGCCCCTGGAGTGGGGCCGCTCGGCGGGGAGTGCGCGTCGGCCGGTCCGGTTCCCCGGTGACCGGCGGGCCGGCCCGGGGCGGGCCGGGTGAGGCCGGCCGGGGACGGTGCGGTCGGTCAGAGGATGCGGGTCAGCTTGTCCGAGAAGCCGGGTTCGGTGAGGTCCTCCTGGAGGGCGACCGGGACCCGGACGGCTCCGCCGGAGCCGTCACCGACGGTGAGCGTGCCCACCTTGGTGCCGGCCTTCGCGGTGTGCGGCACCTGGTCGGAGGCGAAGGACAGCTTCACCTTCAGGCCCGCCCAGCCGACCGCCGGGACGTCCTCGGTGACGACGACCGGCGTGTGCCCGCCGAGCTGGTCGTCCACATAGCCGACGACGTCGCCCTTCTTCAGGATCTTCGCCGAGGTCAGCGCGTTCTGCGCGGCGACCAGCGCGGTCTTGCTGACCGCGTTGACCGTGTCGAGGATCGACGGCTTGTGCTGGCCGAGGATGGCGCCGACGACGGTGACCGTCTGGCCGCCGACCTTCTTGCGGGCGGCGAAGAGCAGGTTGCCGCCGGCCGCGGTGGTCGTGCCGGTCTTGATGCCGATGGCGCCGATGGAGTACGGAAGCTGGTTGTAGTTGGGCCAGTTGCGCCCGGACGGGTCCTTCCAGCTGGAGGCGCTGGTGATGGCGACGAGCGCCGGGATCTCCACCACCGCGTTGCCGAGCTTCACCTGGTCCTCGGCCGTGGAGACCGTGGTCTCCTTCAGACCCGAGGGGTCGGTGTACGTCGTGCCGGTCATCCCGAGTTCCTTGGCGGTGGCGTTCATCTTCTTGACGAACGCCGCCTCCGAGCCCGCGTCCCAACGCGCCAGCAGCCGGGCGATGTTGTTCGCGGAGGGGACCATGATGGCGGACAGCGCCTGCTTCTCGGTGAGCTTGTCGCCCTCCTTGACGGTGTTGAGCGTGGACTCGTTGTCCTTGTCGTAACCGCCCTCCTTCTCCGCCGTCGCGTCGACCGTGATCCGCGGGCCCTCCTGACCCGGCTTCAGCGGGTGGTCCTTGAGGACGATGTAGGCGGTCATGGTCTTGGCGACCGACCCGATGGCGACCGGCGTCTGCTTGCCGAAGTGGTCCATCGTGCCGATGTCGTTGACGTCCATCCAGCCCTGGCCCTCGGTCGGCCAGGGCAGGTTCACCCGGCTGCCGTCGAAGGTGTAGCTGTCCTTCGCGGTGAGGGCGAGGGTGGGCGTGGGCAGCGGCCGCAGGGCCTGCGCGATCGCAAAGACGATCGCGAGCAGGATGACCAGCGGGGTCCAGATCTTGACCCGGCGCACGGCGGTGCGCAGCGGGGTCTCCGGCGGCGGCGGAGTGTTCGTCAGCTCCGCCAGCAGGTCCAGCGGCGGCTTCGGCGGCAGGGGCTGCTGCGTGGTGCGCTCGGGGCCGAACTGCGGGACGGGGGCGGTGGCGTCCGCGGGCACCTTCGGCAGCGCGGTCGTGGCCTCGGCGGCGGGCGCGGACGGCTTCGGCCGGCGCGTCTCGGGCGCGTCCAGCGGCTTGAGCGCGACGAACTTGCTGGTGCGCTCGGCTTCGGGCTCGGGCTTCTTGCCCGTGCGTTCGGCGTCGGCCTCGGGCCTCTTGGCGCCGAGCTTGAGCATGGTGGTCGGCTGGTCGACGGTCGGGCGGGACTTGGCGGCGCCGCCCAGCTTCAGCATGGTGGTGGGCTGGTCGACGGGGGGCTTGGGCTTGGCGCCGCCGCCGGACTTGGGGTCTTCGTCGCCTTCGGGCGCTTTGCCGGTTTCGTCGACTTCGTCGGATTCTTCTGCTTCGTTGGCCTTGAGGGATTCTTCGGCGTCGTCGGCGTCGTCGGTGTCGTCGGCTTCGGGGGTGGCGTCGGCCTTCGGCGTGTCCTCGGCGGGGCGCTTGGGGGCGTCCTTCGGAGCGGCCTTCGGGGAGTCCTGGGGAGCGTCCTCGGGTTCGTCGGCGGCCTCGGGGGCGGTGGCGGCCTCGGGCTTGTCCCGGGGCTCGTCCTCGGGCTCGTCCTCGGCGGTGTGCTCGTCCGTCGCGGCCGCGGAGTCGGCGGCGGCCGCTTCGACGTCCTCGTCGGCGCCGGCGGCTTCCTCGGCGTCGGAGTCGGCGTCGGCGTCGGACTCCTCGGTCTCGGCCGCGGCTTCACCCTTCGCGCCCTCGGCCGCGTCGGAGTCCTCCCCGGACTCCTCGGCACCCACGACGTCCTCGACGTTCTCGACGTCCTCGGCGCTCTTCGCCTCCGCCGGCCCGCCCTTGCCGCCGTTCGCGGAGTCCACCCAGGCGACCACCGCGTCGCGCAGGCGCGCGTCATCCGCCGCGCCCTCGGACCCGGCCTCGCCCTCGTCGCGGGAGCCGCCCGCCGCGTCGGCCTCCTCGCCGTCGTCAGCGACCTCCGCCGCGTCCTGGGCGCGCTCGGCGTCCCCGTCCTCGGCCTTCGTGGCCGTGGGCGTCACGTCGCGCACGGAGAGCACCTTCGTCGCCGTGTCGACGCCGCCGCGCTTCCCGGACGCCCCGGAGTCCCCCGCCAGCGCGAGCCGGGGGTCGCGGACTTCGCGCCCCTCGCCCCTGGCCTCGGGAACCGGACCCGCGCTCCCCGACGTCGGTTCTGCCGACGACTCGCGCTGCTTCGACCTGTCGGGGGACTCGCCCGCCACCGATGCCTCCTCCTCGCGCCGCACGCCCCGCGTGCGACTGCCCAACCGTGAACCGCCGCCCGGACGAAGCGGCCGTACCCACCCGGCCGTACCGCTGTCCGAACCATGTACCAGTGTCCTGTGTGCGGGCTATACCCGTGCGGTAGACGAGAACGACATATCTATCGGTTCCCTCACGAACCGGTCACGCGCCCTCGACAGACCAATGTGAGAGGGGTCACCCTGTCTTTCATCCACGCGGGGAGGCATGGATGGGCAGGAGCCGCAGAACACTTCCGGAGGAGCTTCTGCTGCTGGCACTGGACCCGGCCACGGGTACCACTGCGCAGCCGCAGTCGCTCGACCTCGGTCTGGCCGGAGCACAGCTAGTGGAGCTGGCGCTGGCCGGACGGATAGCCCCAGACGGGGATCGTATCGCCGTGGTGGCACCACGGCCGACAGGAGATCCAACTCTGGACTGCGCGTTGGAGTTGCTGCGAAGGCGCGGCGCTCCGGTGCGGGCGGTCCACTGGATCGGCGGGCCACGTCTCGGGCTCCGCCAGATCTACCTGACGCATCTGGAGCGGTGCGGCATGGTCGCCGCCGTGCCCGGCCAGATGTGCGGGGTGCTGCCGACGACTCGCTACCAGGCGACGGACACCGCCATCAGCCGGGAGATCAGGTCCCGGCTGGACTCCGCGATCCGCACCGGCGTACCGCCGGACCCGCGGACCGCGGCGCTCGCCGCGCTGGCGCACGCGGTCGGCCTCGGCAAGCACCTGTACCCGGGCAACGAAGGACGCTCGTCGCGTTCCCGGTTGCGGGATCTGATCAGGCACGACCCGATGGGCGGGCTCGTCGCGCACGCCGTGATGGACGTCCAGAACGGCGCCGCGGCCCAGCCGCGGCGCAGCCCGGGCCCGACGGGCCGCCAGGCCCCCGGCGTGAGGTCGGCTTCGGAACCCGCCCGCGGTGTTCCGATGCAGCCGCGCCACGGATCCATGGCGCGCGCCGTGGCCCACTAGCCGCACCGGCACCGGCACCACAGCACCGCCGGCGCGCCGAGCCGCGCGCCCCGCACGACCCGGCGCCGCACCGTCTCGGTCCCCACGACCCGGTACGGAAGCCACCGGCGAGCGGGGTGGCGGGATCACGAGGTCCCGCCACCCCGCCCGGCGGCATGTCCGGGTCGCTCGGGTGATCGGTCGAACCGACGCGTACGTGCCGCATATCCGGCGTTTTCCAGCGGTAGGAAGCACCGTGGTGGCAGTCTGCTGAGCAGCAGATACGCAAAGTAGAAGTATGCAGCCGGAGGTGCGCGTCCCGTGGCGTCCAATGTCAATCCCACCGTCAGACGACGCCGGCTGGGCCAGGAGCTCCGCAGGCTCCGCGAGCTCAAGGGCATGACGGCCGAGGAAGTGGCCGAGCGGCTGCTGGTGTCGCAGTCGAAGATCAGCCGTCTGGAGAACGGGCGGCGCAGTATCAGCCAGCGCGACGTCCGCGACCTGTGCGGGGTCTACGAGGTGGAGGACCACCGGATCGTCGACTCGCTGATGCAGATGGCCAAGGACTCGCGCCAGCAGGGCTGGTGGCACTCCTTCGGCGACATCCCGTACAGCGTCTACATCGGCCTGGAGACGGACGCGGCGAGCCTGAGGGTGTACGACCCGCAGGTGGTGCCGGGGCTGCTCCAGACCCGTCAGTACGCCGAGTCGCTCATCGCGGGAGCGCTGCCCGAGACGGCGTCCGCGGACATCGAGAAGCGCGTCCAGGTCCGGATGCGGCGGCAGGAACGAATCTCCGCCGCCGAGAACCCGCTGCGCCTGTGGACGGTGCTGGACGAGGCCGCGCTGCGCCGGGTGGTCGGCAACCGGTCCCTGATGCGCGATCAGCTCGAGCACCTCGTCGAGCAGTCGAACCTGCCGCATGTGACCGTGCAGGTCATCCCGTTCGACATGGGCGCGCATCCGGGCCTCAACGGCCAGTACGCGATCCTGGAGTTCCCGGACGCCGCCGACTCCAGCGTCGTCTACATCGAGGGCGTCACCAGCGACCTGTATCTGGAGAAGGCGAACGACGTCCAGAAGTACAGCGTGATGTACGAGCATCTGCGGGCGCAGGCACTGAACGTGGAACAGTCGCGCCAGTTCATCGCGGACATCGCCAAGGACTACGCACGCTGAGAGGTGCGCGCACGGTACACCTTCACCCGGCCGAATTGGAAGCTCCAGTGGTATATGCCATCCGGTCGAGTGAATAGTCGCTTCGGATGCCGAGCGTGGCGAGTAGCGTCGATCACGCCAACGGACATCAAGGTTGGCGTAAACCGCGCGATGGGTTTCCGAACCGGAACGCGTCGTGCGGTGACAGCAATTCGACAACTTGCAATCCGGAGCAGAAATGGCAATTCGTCAGGGTGCCACGGACACGTGGACCAAGTCCTCGTACTCCACGGGCAACGGCGCGTGCGTCGAGGTCAAGTCACCGGTGGTCGCGGCCATGGCCGTGCGGGACTCCAAGGTCCCCGCGGGCCCGGTGCTGGGCTTCCCCGCCGCGGCGTGGAACGCCTTCGTGGCCTCCGTCAAGGCGTGAGGGGAGGGTCTTCCTGATCCTCGCCGACGCCGGGACCGACCCGGCACCGTCGTCAACCGCACAAGCACCGTCGCAAGAGCCCTCTCGACCAGTTCGCCGTCCTCGCCGAGGGGGCTCGGCTTGTGCCCTGCCGCAGCCCGTCGACGTACGTGTGCGTGCCCGGCGCGGCCGGCAGGAACGGCTCGGCCGGTTCCGCTCTCCCCGGTTCCGCCCGGGCGACCCGCTTTGATACCCGTCCCGGCTCCGGCGGGGCGGGGCACGACATGGTGGGCGGCAGCCGTCGCACCGACCCTCCGCGACCCACGGCCGGTCAGGCCCCGCGCGGATAGCGGGCCAGCCACCCCGGGGACGACCCGGCGGGTCCGTGCAGGGCGGGTCCCTGCGTCATCTCCATCGCGAAGTCGTCCGCCAGCACCAGCAGCGTGGGACGGCCCTCCAGTTCGGCCAGCCAGGCCGGCGGGAGGGCCGTCTCGCCGTGCAGGGCGCCCAGCAGCCCGCCGGTGAGGGCGCCGGCCGCGCCCGAGGACCCGCTCTGGTTCACCGCGAGGCACAGCCCGTGCCGGACGTCCTCGCCGACGAGGGCGCAGTACACGGAGGCGGCCAGCAGCCCCTCCGCCGTGCCCTCCCCCACCAGCTCCTCCACCCGGGACGGGGTCGGCATCCCCTGCCGCACCGCGCCCAGGGCGTGCTGGAGGGCGTCCGACACCGGCTGGTGCCCCGGGCGCACGGCGAGCAGCGCCAGCGTCTTCTGCACGGCGCCGTCGAGCCCGTCGCCGCGCGCGAGGGCGTGCACGAGCGCGGCGTACGCGCCCGCCGTCAGGCAGGCGGTGGGGTGGCCGTGGGTCTGCGCGGCGCACTCCACGGCGAGCTGCATGACGAGTTGGGGCTCCCAGCCGACCAGCAGGCCGAAGGGGGCGGAGCGGCCGGCCGCCTCGGGGCCGGCCTCGCCGGGGTTCTTGGGCGCCTCCAGCGTCCCCATGGTCTCGTCGCCGAACCCGGTGAGCAGCGCCCGGGTGGGATCGCGACGGGCGTAGAGCCACTCCTCGCGGGCCAGCCAGCCGTCGTCCTTGCGGCGCTCGTCGGGGCCCCAGTCCCGCTGGGTGGCGGCCCAGCGCAGATACGCCCGGTGCAGATCGGTCGGCGGGTGCCAGACGCCGGTGTCCCGGCGGACCTGCGCCCTGATCAGCCCGTCGAGGGAGAAGAGGGTGAGCTGGGTGAAGTGGGTGACGGCGCCGCGCCGCCCGTAGGACGGGGCGAGGTCGACGAGCCCCTCGGCCCCGTGCGCCTCCCGGATCCCGGCGAGGTCCAGCCGGTCCGCCGGCGCCCCCAGGGCGTCCCCCACGGCCACCCCGAGCAGGGTGCCGCGCACCCTGCTGCGAAAGTCCTGCTGCTCACCGCGTCCCCAGACGGCACCGGACGTCGTACTCACCCTGGCCTCCTCCCGGCACCGTCCGTACGTACGACAGCTCAGCACTGTATTCGAACGGGAACGGTCTGTTCAGGACCAGGATCGGTACCGGAAGTGGAGCCCGGATGGTCACGCCGTGAAGACTTCTCAGGCGTGGCAGGTGACGTTGCCCACGTGCGCCGCCAGGGCACGGGGCTGCGCGATCCACGGTCGTCCTCCTCTTCGTGGACCAGCACCCGCGCCGGCTTCCTACTTGACGACCGTCACCTTCGTCGGGGCCGAGGTGAAGGTCCACAGGGCCGTGCCGTCGGGCTTGGGCATGCGGATGCCGCCGGTCGGCTTGCCCGCGGCGGGCGGGGGCGGCGAGGAGCCGTCCACGGCGTTGGAGAAGGCGACGGAGACACCGGACTCGGCGGCGAAGTAGACGATGTGCTCGACCTGGACGCCGTCGGAGCCGGTGGTGGCGGCCAGGCGGCGGGAGACCGCGTAGGTGCCGGGGGCCGGGTCGACCGTGCCGGGCCAGACCGTGAAGGTGCGGCTGGGCGAGTCGCTCGCGTCGACCAGCCAGACCCGGTGCTGCCCGACGGAGTAGACGATCCGACGGCCGGTCCCGCTGCCGGGCGGCACGGCCGGCGGAGCGGGCTTCTTCGGGGTGGCGGAAGGACGCGCGCCCGCCGACGCGGAGGCGCTCGGCCGGGCGGTGCCGGCCGTCGGGTGCGCTCCGTGGTCCGCCTGCACCGCCAGCACGACGACCGCGGCGACCGCTCCCGCGGTCAGACCCCCGACCCAGGCCCACGACGGTATTCGGGCAGGCATGGGCACGCATCTCCTCGGCTACGGTGCGACCCCTCCGGCGGGGGCCGGATCATCGTACTGTGGGCCGGCCCGCGCTCCGGCGGCCCGGTGGTCAGTCCAGGACCGGCAGCAGCTCCGGCAGGTGGCCGTCCGAGGCCGCCGCGGTGCGCTGCCGTTCCTCGGGGACCTCTCCGTAGACCGTGGTCCGCGGCTTCGCCGGGCGTCCGGCCGCCTCCGCCACCGCGACCAGGTCCTTGACCGACTTGTAGGAGCCGTAGGAGGACCCCGCCATGCGGGAGATGGTCTCCTCCATCAGCGTGCCGCCCAGGTCGTTGGCGCCGGAGCGGAGCATCTCCGCCGCGCCCTCGGTGCCCAGCTTCACCCAGCTGGTCTGGATGTGGGGGATGTGCGGGTGGAGCAGGAGGCGCGCCATGGCCGTCACCGCGCGGTTGTCGCGGATGGTCGGGCCCGGGCGGGCGATGCCCGCCAGGTAGACGGGCGCGTTGGTGTGGATGAAGGGGAGCGTGACGAACTCGGTGAAGCCGCCCGTGCGCTGCTGGATGCCGGCCAGGGTGCGCAGATGGCCGAGCCAGTGGCGGGGCTGGTCGACGTGGCCGTACATCATCGTCGACGACGAGCGGATGCCCAGCTCGTGGGCCGTGGTGACGACCTCGATCCAGGTCGCCGCCGGCAGCTTGCCCTTGGTGAGGATCCACCGGACCTCGTCGTCCAGGATCTCCGCGGCCGTGCCGGGGATGGTGTCGAGGCCGGCCTCCTTCGCCGCCGTCAGCCACTCCCGGACGGACATGCCGGTGCGGGTGGCGCCGTTGACGACCTCCATCGGGGAGAAGGCGTGCACGTGCATGCCCGGCACGCGCTCCTTCACCGCCCGCGCGATGTCGAAGTACGCCGTGCCCGGCAGGTCCGGGTGGATGCCGCCCTGCATGCACACCTCCACCGCGCCCACGTCCCACGCCTGCTGGGCGCGGTCGGCGACCTGCTCCAGGGAGAGGGTGTAGGCGTCGGCGTCGGTGCGGCGCTGCGCGAAGGCGCAGAAACGGCAGCCGGTGTAGCAGACGTTGGTGAAGTTGATGTTGCGGGTGACGATGTACGTCACGTCGTCGCCCACCGCGGACCTGCGCACGTCGTCCGCGATCCGGCACAGCGCGTCCAGCGCCGGGCCGTCCGCGTGGAGGAGCGCGAGGGCCTCCTCGTCCGTCAGCCGCGTCGGGTCGTCGGCGGCCGTGCGCAGGGCGGCCCGTACGTCGGTGTCGATGCGCTCCGGCGCCATCCCGGGGGCGGCCGCCTCGCGCAGGGCGTCCCAGTCGCCGTACACCTCGTCGAAGTCGGCGCGCCGGTTGGACGTTCGGCCCTCGGTGTCGATCGACGTGTGCAGGTCCGTACGCCCGGAGGACGTGAACGCCTCCTCCGGCTCCTGCCACGGCCGGCCCTCCACCACGGCGTCCTCGCGCGCCAGCCCGGTCCGCGGGTCCGCCAGCGCCCGCACGTGCGGCAGCAGCCGCGGGTCGAGCCAGGGCTCGCCGCGGGTGACGAACTCCGGGTAGACGCAGAGCCGTTCGCGCAGTTCGAAGCCGGCGGCCGCCGACCGCTCGGCCAGCTGCTCGATCTGCGGCCAGGGGCGCTCGGGGTTGACGTGGTCGATGGTGAGCGGGGAGACCCCGCCCCAGTCGTCGATGCCGGCGCCGATGAGCCGCTCGTACTCGGCGTCGACCAGGTTGGGCGGGGCCTGGAGGCAGGCGGACGGGCCCATGATGTGCCGGGCCACGGCCACCGTGGCGACCAGGTCGTCCAGTTCGGCGTCCGGCATGCCGCGCATGGCCGTGTCCGGCTTGGCGCGGAAGTTCTGGATGATCAGTTCCTGGATGCCGTGGTGGGCGCGGGCGACCTTGCGCAGCGCGAACAGGGACTCCGCGCGCTCCTCGTACGTCTCGCCGATGCCGATGAGGACGCCGGAGGTGAAGGGGACCGAGGAGCGGCCGGCGTCCTCCAGGACGCGCAGGCGTACGGCGGGTTCCTTGTCGGGGGAGCCGTGGTGGGGGCCGCCGGGCTCGGACCACAGGCGGGTGGCGGTCGTCTCCAGCATCATGCCCATGGACGGGGCCACGGGCTTGAGGCGCTGGAAGTCCGTCCAGCTCAGGACGCCCGGGTTGAGGTGGGGCAGCAACCCGGTCTCCTCCAGGATGCGGACGGAGACGGCCCGGACGTAGGCGATGGTGTCGTCGTAGCCGTGCGCGTCGAGCCACTCGCGCGCCTCAGACCAGCGGTCCTCCGGCTTGTCGCCGAGGGTGATGAGGGCTTCCTTGCAGCCGAGTTCGGCGCCCCGGCGGGCGATGTCGAGGACCTCGTCCGGCGACATGAACATCCCGTGCCCGGCGCGGCGCAGCCTGCCGGGCACGGTGACGAACGTGCAGTAGTGGCACTTGTCCCGGCACAGCCGGGTCAGCGGGACGAAGACGCTCTTCGAGTAGGTGATGACGCCGGGCCGGCCGGCCGCCTCCAGGCCCGCGTCCCGCACCCGGGCGGCGGACGCGGCCAGGTCCCGCAGGTGCTCGCCGCGCGCCTGGAGCAGCACCGCCGCCTCCGCGACGTCGAGGGCGACGCCGTCCCGGGCGCGTTTGAGGGCGCGACGCATGGAGTTCTCGGTGGGGCCGGTTCCGGAGGCCGCGGAGGTCGTCATTCTTCGAGCATACGATCGCGGTGATCAGCCGGGCGGAGTCCCGTCGAGGCCCCGGAGCCGAGTCCCGGCGGGCCTCCGGCTCCGAGTCCCGTCGGGCCCCGGAGCCGCGTGCCGTCAGGCCCCCAGAAAGGCCGTGAAGCCGTCCAGGGCGCGCAGGACCTCGGCCTCCCCGGCCGCGGGCAGCTGGACCACGACCTCCTCGATGCCGAGGTCGGCGTAGTGCGCGAGCTTGCCGGGGGTGGGCAGGACGGCGTACGGGACGACCTGGAGGGCGGCCGGGTCGCGCCCGGCGTCGGCCCAGGCGGCGCGCAGCACCGGCAGCGACTCCGCCAGGCCGCGCCCGCCGATGGGCAGCCACCCGTCGGCGTACTCGGCGATGTGCGCGAAGAGCTTCGGGCCGGCCGCCCCGCCGACGAGGGTGCGCGGCCCGGCGACCGGCCCGCGCGGCTTCTGCACCGGTTTGGGGAAGGCCAGGCTCGCCCGCACGCTCCCGAAGGGGCCCTGGTGGGCGACCGGTTCCTCGCTCCACAGGGCGCGCATCAGCGCCATCCGGTCCCGCACGAGGTCGCGCCGGCCGCGCCAGTCGACGCCGTGGTCGGCGGCCTCCTCCACGTTCCAGCCGAATCCGAGGCCGAGGGTGAAGCGTCCGCCGGAGAGGTGGTCCAGGGTCGCGATCTGCTTGGCGAGGCCGATCGGGTCGTGCTGGGCGACCAGGGTGATGCCGGTGCCCAGGCCGAGCCGTTCGGTCACCGCGGCGGCCTGGCCGAGGGCGACGAAGGCGTCGAGGGTGCGGCCGTACTCGCGCGGCAGCTCCCCGCCCGCCGGGTACGGGGTGGTCCGCTCGACCGGGATGTGGGTGTGTTCCGGCAGGTAGAGCCCGGCGAAGCCGCGCTGCTCCAGCTCACGGGCGAGCACGGTGGGGGTGACGGTCTCGTCGGTGAGGAAGATCGTGACGGCGATCTGCATGGCGGCGGCCTCCCGGTACGCGGCTGATGCCCCCTCTTGTACCGGCGGAAGCCGCCGGAGTCCATACCGACCGGTCGGGACCACCCGTCCGGAAAGCGCCGTCCCCCACTCCCCGAAAGCCCGCGGGAAGACCACCGGCACGGGCCCGGCGGACGCCCCTCGTTCCGTGACGGGGGCCGCGGCGGCCCCTAGGTTGGGAAGCGTGACCTTCGCGAGCGGCGCCGAGGCCGCGGACGGCGACCGGCGGACCCGGACGATCCGCGGCACCCTGCCGCCCGGGTCGCCGGACTACGTGTACGTCCCCGTCGAAGTCCCCTCAGGCGTGCGGGAGATCAGGGTCTCCTACACCTACGACAGGCCGTCCGTCCCGGCCGGCACCCCCGGCAACGCGCTCGACATCGGCGTCTTCGACGAGCACGGCACCGACCTGGGCGGCCGGGGCTTCCGCGGCTGGTCGGGCGGCGCCCGCACGGAGTTCTTCGTCCGCGCGGACGACGCCACGCCCGGCTACATCCCGGGTCCGGTGGGCGAGGGCACCTGGTACGTCGCCCTGGCCCCCTACACGGTGGCCCCGCAGGGCCTGTCGTACGAGCTGACGGTGACCCTGACGTCCGGCGAGCCGGGCACGACGCCGGAGCCGGTGTATCCGCCGCCCCGGGCCGAGGGCCGGGGCCGGGCCTGGTACCGCGGCGACTGCCACCTGCACTCCTGGCACTCCGACGGCCGCCGCACCCCCGCCCGGATCGCGGCGCTCGCCCGCGCGGCCGGCCTGGACTTCATCAACTCCTCGGAGCACAACACCCACTCCTCCCATCCGCACTGGGCGGCCCACGCGGGCGACGACCTGCTGATCATGCTGGGCGAGGAGGTGACGACCAGGAACGGGCACGTCGTGGCCCTCGGCACCGACCCGGGCACCTTCGTCGACTGGCGCTACCGGGCCCGGGACAACCGCTTCGGCCGCTTCGCCCGCCACATCCGCGCCGCCGGCGGCCTCGTCGTCCCGGCCCACCCGCACGCCACGTGCGTCGGCTGCGGCTGGAGGTTCGGCTTCGGCGAGGCGGACGCGGTGGAGGTGTGGAACGGCCCGTTCACGCCCGACGACGAGGTGGCGCTGGCCGACTGGGACAGCGCGCTGACGGGGGCGGTGCGCGAGGGGCGGGGCTGGACACCCGCGATGGGCGGCAGCGACGCGCACCGGGACCCGGACGTGGTGGGCCTGCCCCAGACGGTCGTGCTGGCCGACGACCTGACCCGGGAGGCGGTCCGGGAGGGCATCCGCGCGGGCCGCTCGTACGTGGCCGAGTCGAAGAGCGTCTCCCTGGCCTTCACGGCGTCGGACGGCCGGGGCCGGCACGCGGGCCTCGGCGAACGGCTGCGGGTGGACCCCGGTACGCCCGTGACGGTGCGTCTGGAGGTGTCGGGCGCCCCGCGCTGCTCGGTCCGTCTCGTGACCGACCAGGGCGTCCTGCTCACCGGTGACCCGCTCCCGGTATCCGGCTCGGGCGTGGTCGAGTGGCACACCACCCCGGCGTACGCGGCCTACGTCCGGGCGGAGGTCCGGCACGAGACGGCGCTGGGGCCGCTGCCGGGGGTGATGGCGGCGTTCACCAACCCGATCTTCCTGGGGCGCGAGTGAGGGAACGACCCGGTCGAGCCCCGGGGCCGCCGCGGTCGCTGTCGTCGGCCGGCGCGTCGGCCTCCTCATCGATCTGACGAGGCGTCACTCATATGAACCCGGCCCCGTACGGGCGGACTTGACGCCGGGAGGTACGGCCGCAGGTGCGGAGAGTATGTGTGGAGGTTGTGGACTCCCGTGTGCCGCCCTGTGATCGGAGTCGCGGGCGGCTGACGCATCCGGCGTGAACAAGGCAAACTGACGTGGTCGGTCAGGATGGCTAGGGGGACGGCATGGACGGTGTACCGCGAGCCGTGGACGGTGTGCCGCGCGTACCGGAGCAGCGGCGTCCCGGCTCCCCGGCGGAGCCGGACCGGCTGCGCTTCAGCGTGCTCGGCCCCGTGCGCGCCTGGCGCGGCGACGCACCGCTGGCCACCGGCTCCCCCCAGCAACGCGCGCTGCTCGCGGCCCTGTTGCTGCGCGAGGGCCGCACCGCGACCGCGGCCGAGCTGATCGACGCGGTGTGGGGCGAGGAGCCGCCGTCGCAGGCCCTGGCGGCGGTTCGGACGTACGCCTCCCGGCTGCGCAAGGCGCTGGACCCCGGGGTGCTGGTCAGCGAGTCGGGCGGGTACGCGGTGCGGGGCCTGGGCGAGGGCGCGCTGGACCTGGCGGCTGCGCAGGACCGGGCGGCCGAGGCGGAGAAGGCCCGGTCCGGCGGCGACCTGGGCCGCGCCCGGGACCTGCTGAACCGTGCGCTGGACCGCTGGGACGGGGAGCCGCTGGCCGGGGTGCCGGGACCGTACGCCCAGGCGCAGCGGGTCCGCCTGGAGGAGTGGCGCCTGCAACTGCTGGAGTCCCGCCTGGACATGGACCTGGAGCAGGGCTGCCACGCGGAGGCGGTGTCCGAGCTGACGGCGCTGACGGCCGCCCACCCGCTGCGCGAGCGGCTGCGCGAACTGCTGATGCTCGCGCTGTACCGCAGCGGCCGGCAGGCGGAGGCGCTCGCCGTCTACGCGGACACCCGCAGGCTGCTCGCCGACGAGCTGGGCGTGGACCCGCGTCCGGGCCTGCGCGAACTCCAGCAGCGGATCCTCCGGGCGGACCCGGCCCTCGCGGAGCCCTCCTCCCCGGTGGCCGAGCCCGCCGTGGTGCAGGTCCGCCCGGCCCAGCTCCCGGCCACCGTGCCCGACTTCACCGGCCGGGCGTCCTTCGTGGCCGAGCTGAGCGAGGTGCTGGCGTCGGCCAAGGGCCGGGTGATGGCGGTCTCGGCGCTCGCCGGGATCGGCGGGGTCGGCAAGACGACGCTGGCGGTGCACATGGCCCACCGGGCGCGCGCCGCCTTCCCGGACGGCCAGCTCTACGTCGACCTCCAGGGCGCCGGCCCGCGCGCGGCGGATCCGGAGACGGTGCTGGGCTCCTTCCTGCGGGCGCTGGGCACCGCGGACTCCGCGATCCCCGACTCGCTCCAGGAGCGGGCGGCGCTGTACCGCTCGGTCCTGGACGGCCGCCGGGTGCTCGTGCTGCTGGACAACGCGCGGGATGCGGCACAGGTGCGGCCCCTGCTGCCGGGCACGGACGGCTGCGCGGCGCTGGTGACGTCCCGGGTGCGGATGGTGGACCTGGCGGGCGCGCACCTCGTCGACCTGGACGTGATGTCCCCGGACGAGGCGCTGGAGCTGTTCACCCGGATCGTCGGCGAGGAGCGGGTGGCCGCCGAGCGGGAGGCCGCCCTGGACGTGGTGGCGGCCTGCGGCTTCCTGCCGCTGGCCATCCGCATCGCCGCCTCGCGCCTGGCCGCCCGCCGCACCTGGACGGTCTCGGTGCTCGCGGCCAAGCTCGCCGACGAGCGGCGCCGCCTGGACGAGCTCCAGGCCGGGGACCTGGCGGTGAAGGCGACCTTCGAACTGGGCTACGGCCAGCTGGAGCCGGCCCAGGCCCGCGCCTTCCGCCTGCTGGGCCTGGCGGACGGCCCGGACATCTCCCTGGCGGCCGCCGCGGCCGTGCTGGACCTGCCCGCGGAGGAGACTGAGGACCTGCTGGAGACCCTCGTCGACACCTCCCTGCTGGAGTCGGCGGCGCCCGGCCGCTACCGGTTCCACGACCTGGTCCGCCTGTACGCGCGCGCCTGCGCGGAGCGGGACGAGCACCGGCCGAGCGAGCGGGACGCGGCGCTCGCGCGGCTGCTGGACTTCTACCTGGCGACAGCGGCAGGGGTGTACGCGATCGAGCGGCCCGGTGACCGGCTGGTGGACCACCTGGCGGCCGCGGAGTACCCGGGTCTGGTCTTCGAGGACCGGCACCGGGCGCAGGACTGGCTGTACGCGGAGGCCGTCTCCCTGCTCGCCTGCGTCCGCCAGTCCACCCGGCCCGGCTTCCTCAGGCGGGCCGTCGACACCCTCTGGGCGGCCGTCGACCTCGCCGAGTCCGGCACCAACTCCAAGGCCTACGAGGGGGTCGCGGCGGCGCTGCGGGACGCGGCGGCGCGGGCCGCCGACCCGCACGCCGAGGCGCGGGCCCTGATCATGACCGCCTATGTCCACCACATCACCGGCCGTTTCGACCTGGCGGTGCGGGCCGCCGAGCGGGCGGCGGAACTCAGCACCGGCGCCGATCCCCTGGCGGCCTGCTGGGCCTACAACACGCTCGGCGTGATCGCGCTCTACCAGAACCGGTACGACGACGGCGAGGCGCAACTCACCCGCGCCATCGCGGGGTTCCGCGCCTGCCTGGACCGGCCGGGCGAGGCGAGCGCGCTGTGCAACCTCTCGCGCATCCACCTGGCGACCGGGCGCACGCACAGCGCGGTCTCCCTGGCCCAGCAGGGCGCCGACACGTACGACGACATGGGGCACGCCCTCAAGGGCGCCAACGGCCGTTACGCGCTGGGCCTGGCGCTCACCGAGAGCGGGCGGCACGGGGAGGCCGCGGCGCGGCTGCAGGAGGCGCTGGCGGTGTTCCGGGACAGCCGGCAGCAACTGTGGGAGGGCATGGCGCTGTTCCGGCTGGCAGAGGTCGATCTCGCCGCGCAGCGCCCGGCGCAGGCGGCGGCGAACGCGGAGACGGCGCTCACCGTGCTGCGGGACATCGGCGGCGACTGGCGGCGGGGCAACGCCCTCGTCGTCCTCGGCCGCGCCCTGCACGGCATCGGCCACGTCGGCCGGGCCCAGGTGTGCTGGCGTGAGTCGCTGGGCCTGTTCGAGGCGCTGGGCGCGCCCGAGGCCGCGACCGTGCGGGCGCTGCTCGCCCCGCTGGCCGTGGCCTGAGCAGGCCCGACGGGGCGTTCATCATTCGTTTATCGCCGCCCGGCAGTCTCGGACATGTCGAACCGTCGCGTCGGGGGGCAGACGGGACGACCGGTGGCCGTGCCATAGGGTGAACGGCCCCGAGTTGCCCGGCCGGCGGCCCACGGGGGAGCTGCCGGCCGGGCGCTCGACCACGGATCAGGAACCGCACGGGGAGGCAGTCGACATGAGCGACGAGAACACCACGGACAACATCCACGCGACCGACACCAAGTCGGGCACCGTCAGCGCGAACAACATCCACGCCACCAGCGAGCCGCTGAGCGGCAAGAACCCGCTCGCAGCGGACGAGGGCACCGGCGAGGCCACCACGGACAACATCCACGCCACGGACGAGCCCGCCTGACCCGACTGCCCCCAGGGGGACGGCCGCGGGAGCACGGAGGGGAGCCGCCGCGGCCGCACGACGTGCCGCCCGCACCGCGTAAGATGGTGCGGGCGGCACGTCGTTCACCGCGTCCCGACGGGGTGGTGCGGCGGACGCCGGTCAGGACGTGGCCGGGGCGGCCGGGTCCAGGGCGCAGTGGTCGGTCCGGGCGACCCGGTCGTCGCCCGGCAGCGGCACCCGCACCGTCGCCTTCCCGAACGCGGGCACCTCGGCCTCCGCCGTCCGGGAGGCGATCTCGTCGTTCCCGGCGTCCCGGAAGCTCACGGTGACGGCGAACGTGCCGTCGGAGCCGTTGGGATTGGCGACCTCGACCGTCGCGTACGGCGTCTTCGGGGCGGCGCAGCTCACCAGCTTCGCCGTGGCGTCCCGCAGGGCCGGCGTGCTCGTACCGCTGCCGCTGCCCTGATCGTCGTCCGTGTCGTACCGGTCCCGGTGGGAGCCGGAGCCGTACGAACCGCCGTAGGAGTCGTCCGTGCCGTCGTCCTTGGAGACGCCGCCGGTGGTGGACGACGAACTGTCGTGGTCCTGACTGGAACTGCTGCAGCCGCCCGAGCCGCCGCCGTGGTAGCCGTGTCCGTGTCCGTGGCCGTGCCCTCGTCCCGACGAGAAACCCGTCAGGGACAGGACCACCAGCGCCGACACCGCCGTGAGCCTGAGTGTGTGCCCCCGTGATCGCATGGCCCCACCCTACGAGCCGCCTGTCACGGGCATGTCACCGCGGGACGACCGGGCCGCACCTGACCCGGGCCGCCGTCGTCCCGCCGCCGGCCCGGGTCAGGTCGTGCGGGCCGTGCCCGTCCCCTTCTCCGCGTCCAGCGCGTACACGCACCGGTCCTTGCTGCACGCGTACACCACCCCGTCCCGGACCACCGGGGAGCCGGTGATCTCGCCGCCGGTGGCGAGCTTCCAGCGCAGCCGGCCGTCGTCGGCCTTGAGGGTGTACAGCAGGTGGTCGGTGGAGCCGAAGTGGATGCGGCCCTCGGCGGCCGCCGGGGAGCCGACGATCTCGCCGCCCGCCTGGAAGCGCCACTTGGGCGTGCCGGTCACCGCGTCCAGGGTGTAGAGGCCCTTGCCGCTGCCTACGTGGACATGGCCCGCGGCGACCAGGACCGGGTCGATCCCGGCGCGGGACTCGGTGGCGATGCGCCAGCGGTCGCGGCCGTCGGCGGCGTCCAGGGCGTAGACCGTGCCGAGGTAGTCGGCCAGGTAGACACCGCCGCCGGTGACCGCGGGACCCGGCGCGAAGGCGGGCGGGCACAGGAACACCGCCGGGGCCTCGAAGTGCCAGCGCACCCGGCCGCTCGCCACGTCGAGGGCGAGGACGCGGGTGCCGGCCGAGACGTACACGCAGCCGTCCGGGGCGGGAGTCAGCCGCACCGGGACTCCGCCGCAGGAGGCGGCGTCGCCGATCGGATAGGACCAGCGCTCCTCGCCCGTGCGGGCCTCCAGGGCTCTCAGCCGGGCGTCCTGCCAGACGTACACCGTGCCGTCGTGGACGAGGGGTCCGGCCTCGGGCGACTCGAAGTCGCTCTGGGCGCCGGTCAGCTCCCACAGCTTCTGGCCGCTCGCGGCCTCCCAGCCCTGGACGCCGCCGCCCCGGGTGCCGGTGACGACCGTGCCCCGGTCGGCTCTGAGCGAGTACACCCAGGCGTCCGTCTGGAGCCGCCACAGGTCAGCTCCCTCCCGGGCGTCCAGGGCGAACAGGGTGGGCCCGTCGGAGGCGTGCACCCGGCCGTCCGCGACCGCCATCGACCAGGCCACGTCCCGCGTCTTGAAGCGGCGGCGGCCGGTGGCCACGTCCAGGGCGTGCACCTCGAAGGAGGTGACGTAGACGAGGTCGTCGGCGACGGCCGGGGTGCCCCACACGTCGTTGGACATGCGGAAGCGCCAGGGCCGCCAGCCGGTGGCGGTCTCCGGGGGCGCGGCGGGCACGGCCGGGTCGGCGCCGTTGACGCCGGGGCGGGGCCGGGACCAGGTGGCGGCGAGGCCGGCCTCGGGCGGGGGCGCCTTGACGGCGGCGGCGCGGGCGTCGGCGACCCGCGGCCCGGGGCCGATGGGGACCTGGGCGCCGGCCAGCCGCACCGGGCCGGAGTCGGGGGCGGGCGCCGGGGCGGGCACGGGCGCCGGGACGACCGGGTCGTGCGACGGCGGGGGCGGCACATGGGCCCGGCCGCCGCTGCGGGGCCCGGCGGCGGGCCGCGCGGGGGGACGGCCGCCGCGACGGCCCTCGATGAGGGCCACCGCCTTCTCCGGCAGCCAGGCCGAGGCGGTCCCGCTGTCGTCGGAGCCGGAGCCGAAGAGGTGAGGGGCCAGCTGGGCCTGGAGGTCGGCGGGCGAGGGCCGTCCTGGGGCCTCCATCTGCATGCAGGACTCGATCAGCGGGCGCAGCTCGTCCGGCAGGCCCTCCAGGTCCGGGCCCTCCCTCAGCAGCATGAAGACCGTCTCGACCGGGTTGGCCCCGTGGTACGGGGCGTGCCCGGTGGCCGCGAAGACGAGCGTCGAGCCGAGCGAGAAGACGTCGCTGGCGCCCGTCACGCTGCGGGAGTCCTTGGCCTGCTCGGGGGACATGTAGGCGGGGGTGCCCACGGCGACGTTCGTCATGGTCAGCCGGGTGTTGGAGACGCCGGAGGCGATGCCGAAGTCGATCACCCGGGGACCGTCCTCGACGACGAGGACGTTGGAGGGCTTCAGGTCGCGGTGGACCAGCCCGGCACCGTGGATGGACTGGAGCGCCTCCGCCACGCCCGCCGCGAGCCAGCGCACCGCCTGGGCCGGGAGGGGCCCGCACTCGGTCACTATCTCCTCGAGGGAGGGCGCGGGGACGTACGCGGTGGCCAGCCACGGCACGGCGGCGCGCGGGTCGGCGTCGACGACCGCGGCCGTGTAGAAGCCCGAGACCGCGCGGGCGGCCTCCACCTCGCGCGTGAAGCGCACCCGGAACAGCTGGTCCTCGGCCAGTTCGGTGCGGACCGTCTTGATCGCCACGCGCCGGCCGGACGCCGAGCGCGCGAGATAGACCAGCCCCATGCCGCCGGCCCCCAGCCGTCCCAGCACCTCGAACGGCCCGATCCGCCGCGGATCGTGCTGCGTCAGCTGATCCACCACTTGCCTGCCACCTCCCCGTACGAGCCGCGCCACCCACATATGTACGCGACCGAAGTGCAGCGTCTCACCACCGCACCGCCGCGGCGGCACGCACCCCGATTCTTCCTGGCCCGGCCACTGGTTGCGAACCAGACGACGAATCGGGATGTCCCGCCGCAAATCCCCCACTTTCCCCGGTGAGGGGCGGCCCTCACCTCTCCAGCAGGGCGAAGGACGCCCCCTGATTGTCGACGACGACGGCCACGGTTCCGTAGGACGTCTCGAAGTGCGGCACCTGCACCCGCCCGCCGAGCCGCTGGACGGCGCCGAGGGCGCCGGCGCCGTCCGCCACCCGGAAGTGCACCAGGAAGTGGGGCGGCATCTCGGTCGGAAAGACGTCGGTGACGGGGGCGCGGCCGAAGTCGGGCCTGGCGTCCGGCCCGAAGAGGGCCTCGTGGAAGACGTCGCCGTAGAAGGCGTTGGCGGTGTCGGTGTCGCGGGCGTACAACTGGGCCCAGGCGAAGGTGCCCGGCTCGTGCCGCCGGCCGAAGCCGGGATGGCCGGCCGGTTCCCACAGGCCGAAGACTGCGCCCTCCGGGTCGACGGCCAGCGCTGCCGTGCCGAGGCCGTCGACGGCCACGGGAGGCACCACGAGCTGCCCGCCCCGCACCCGGATGCGCCGGGCCAGGGCACGGACGTCCGGGGTGGCGAAGTACACGGTCCAGACGGTGGGCATCCGGCCGTCCGACTTGGGCGAGAGCGCGGCGACGCGTTCACCGTCCAGAAGGGCCCACACATAGCCCTCGGGTGCTCCCTCCTCGTCGAAGGTCCACCCGAAGAGCTCACCGTAGAAGCGCCGGCCCGCCCCCACGTCGGCGAGTTGCGCGTCCACCCAGCAGGGGACGCCCTCCGGGTACGCGGATGCCCTGTTTTCGGCCATGCCGTCAACGTAACCGGCTCTCCCGCAGGCCGCAGACCAGGCACACCAGCCTCCCCGAGCCCGTGCACCCCATTTGCAGTCGGCCGAATCGCGCTCCCATCACCCCTCGGTAAGCTGACGTCATGACAGGACAAGTGCGTACCGTCGACGGCCGCGTGGCCGGTCGGCGTGGGCAGGCGACCCGGCAGAAGCTGCTCGACTGCCTCAGAGAGATGCTCAGCTCCTCCCCGTACCGCGACGTCAAAGTCATCGATGTCGCCCGGAAGGCGGGCACTTCGCCCGCGACCTTCTACCAGTACTTCCCGGACGTCGAAGGCGCCGTCCTGGAGATCGCCGAGCAAATGGCCTCCGAGGGCGCCGGGTTGACCGATCTGCTCGAAGGGCATTCGTGGGTCGGCAAGGCCGGCTGGCAGACCGCCCAGGAACTCGTCGACGGATTCCTGGACTTCTGGCGCCGCAACGACGCGATCCTGCGCGTGGTCGACCTCGGGGCCGCCGAGGGCGACAAGCGCTTCTACAAGCTCCGTATGAAGATTCTGAACTCGGTGAACAGCGCCCTGGCGGACGCGGTCGCCGAACTCCAGTCCAAGGGACGGGTCGACAAGGACGTGAACCCGGCGGCGATCGCCGGTTCGCTGGTCACGATGCTCGCCGCGGTCGCCTCGCACCAGAAGGGCTTCACCTCCTGGGGCGTGAAACAGGCCGAACTGAAGCCCAACCTGGCGCTGCTGGTGCATCTGGGCATCACCGGCCGGAAGCCGACGCGGTAGCCCGCGGCCCGGCTCCGGCCTCGTTTTCTCCACGCCCCACGTCCTGTCAGGCAGGCGGCGGTCCACCCGGGTGGACCGCCGCCTGTCGCGCTGTGGGGCCCCGTGTGCTACGCCGGCAACGGCCGGGCCTCGACGACGTGCTTCATCACCAGGGTGGAGGTCAGCCGCTGCACACCCGGCAGCGTCGCCAGCCGTTCGTCGTACAGACGCTGGAAGGCGGCGAGGTCGGCGGTGGCCACCCGCAGCAGGTAGTCCGGGTCGCCGAAGAGCCGCTGCGCCTCCAGCACGTGCTCCACCTCGCTGACCGCCCGCTCGAACTCGACGACCGTGTCGCGGTCCTCCTGGCGCATGGAGACGAAGACCAGCGCCTCGAAGGTCAGGCCCACGGCGGCCGGATCCACCACGGCACGGTAGCCGCGCACGGCCCCCGACCGCTCCAGCTCCCGCAGCCGGCGGTGGCACGGCGAGACGCTCAGCCGCACCCGCGCGGCCAGCTCGGTCACGGTCAGCCGCCCATCCTGCTGCAGTTCCGCAAGAATCTTCCGGTCCACCTCGTCCATGGGGACGATTCTCCCCTGACCACCCCGATTTCGAGCAAACTTAAGAAACACTTTCGGAACAATCGGGCCTAATGTCCCTACCATGCACTACGGACCGCTCCTCTCCTTCCTCGCCGTCGACCTGCTCCTGGTCTGCGTACCGGGCGCCGACTGGGCGTACGCGATCGGCGCCGGGCTCAGGAACCGCTCGGTCGCGGTGGCGGTGGGGGGCCTGGTCGCCGGCTACGCCCTGCACACCGCGCTGGCGGTGGCCGGTCTCGCGGTCCTGGTCGCCGGGTCCCCGCGGCTGCTCACCGCCCTCACCGTGGCGGGCGCGGGCTATCTGGTGTGGCTCGGCTGGGGCGTGCTGCGCTCCCCGGCCGCGCCCGGTGCGGCCGAGGAGGGGCTCGGCGCGACCGGCCCCCGTGTCTTCCTGCGGGGCGCCGCGATCAGCGGCCTGAACCCCAAGGGGCTGCTGCTGTACCTCTCCGTCCTGCCCCAGTTCCTCGTCACACGGGACGCGCCCGTGCCCGTACCCGTGCAGACCGCCGTCCTCGGGCTGCTGCACATGGCGTGCTGCGCGGCCGTCTACCTCACGGTCGGCACGCTGGCCCGCGCACTCCTGCGCGCCCGGCCGTCGACGGCGCGGGCGGTGACCCGGACGTCGGGGGCGGCGATGCTGGGGATCGGCGCGTTCCTGCTGGTGGAGCGACTGGCGACGCTGTAGCGGCCGGTTCCGCCCGTCGGGGGCGGTGGTGCCGGGGCGTGGCCGATACTCGGGGGATGGAGACGGATCTGCACGAGCTGCTGAGGTCGCTGCGGGTGTGGGACCCGGAGGTCACCGAACTGGCGTCGTTCGACCCAGGGGCCGTGCCCGCGGACCCGCTGCCCCTGTTCACGACGTGGTTCGCCGAGGCGGTGGCTGCCGGGGAGCGGGAGCCGCACACCATGTCCCTGGCCACCGCCGACGCGGAGGGGCGGCCGGACGTCCGGATCGTGGTGCTGCACGGCGCCGACGAGAGCGGCTGGTCCTTCGGGACGCACGCCGACAGCCGCAAGGGCCACCAGCTCGCGGCCCGCCCGCAGGCGGCGCTCGCCTTCTACTGGCCGCTCCAGGGCCGTCAGGTCCGGGTGCGCGGGCCGGTCACCGCGGCGACGGCCGAGGAGTCCCGGACGGACCTGCACGCCCGCTCGACCGGCGCGCTGGCCGCCGCTCTCACCGGCCACCAGAGCCATGTGCTGGGGTCGGTGGAGGAGCTGCGGCAGGCGTCCGAGGCGGCCTGGGAGCGTGCCCGGAGCGAGCCGGACGCCGAGGTGCCCTCGTGGACCCTGTTCCAGCTCAGGCCCGAGGAGGTGGAGTTCTTCCAGGGCGAGGCCCGGCGCCGGCACGTCCGCCTGCGCTACCGCCGCGCCGGGGAGGGCTGGAGGCACGAGCTGCTGTGGCCCTGACCCCGCGCCGATCGCCCCTGCCCCGGTGACCCCCCGCCCGAGCGGCCTCCGCCCCCGTGGCCCCCTGCCGGGTGTCCCCCCGCCCAGGTGAGCCCCGCGCCGGTGACCCTCGCCCAGGTGAGCCCCGCGCCCGTGGTCTCCGCCCAGGTCCGCCGGAGGCGCGCGGCTCACGCGAAGGCGTACACCGCGAAGTCGGAGACCGGCCGGTAGCCGATCCGCTGGTACAGCCCGTTGCTGGTGGGGTTGGCGAGGTCGGTGAACAGCAGCACCTCGTCGGCCTCCGAGGCCAGCGCGCCCCGGGTGACCTCCGCCGTCACGGCGCCCGCGTAGCCCCGGCCCCGCAGCCCGGCCGGGGTGTAGACGGCGAGCACACGCACCTGCCCGGCGACCTTCGGGGCGGTCCCGGCCATGGCGGCGGGCGTCCCGTCGGGCAGCTCCCAGAGCATGAGGTCCCCGCACTCGGCCCGCTCGTCCGCCCAGTCCCCCGGGTCCCTGCCGGCCGGCTCGCCGACCTCGGCGCAGAACTCTCCGTACCACCGGGCCAGCAGCTCCCGGTCCTCCGCGCCCGCCACCCTCGCCCGGCCCGGCGGGACCGGCTCCGGCACGGTCAACTCGCCCAGCCGGTACAGCCGAAGCCGCTGGTGGAGGGCCGCCTCGGCGCCGGTTCGGCGCTGCCAGGCCGCGGCGAACGCTGCGGCGGTGTCGCGGTCGGCGTTGACCCCGGACAGGGCGCACCCGGAGACGGCCAGCCGTCCGGCCAGCGCGTCGGCCTCCTCCTCGGTGAGGGAGGTGAGCACGAGCGGATGGGGCGGGGTGCGGAAGAAGGCGGCCCGCACGGCCCCCTCCCCCCGCAGCACGCCGAACTCGGGTGCGCCGCCGCCGTAGAGGTGCACTCCGCGGGCGCGCAGGTTCTCCGTCACGGTCAGCGGCACGGTGTGCATCGCGGGCCGCCCGCGGAGGAAGTCGCCCGCGTGCGCGAGGAATTCGTCGAGAGCGCCGGTGAGGTACCAGTCGTCGTCGGAAGCCATGCCCCATGGTGCCGCCCCGCGGCCGGCCGTCGCCTCCGAATTACGGCGCCTCCGGCCAGGTCTCCGGCTCCGGGTCCGTGGCGAGGCGCGCGTGCAGGTGGGCGTCGCGGAAGGCGTCCCGCCGCCCCGCCTCGAAGACCGAGCCGCGCATCGTCCCCTCGTAGCGGAACCCGCACTTCTCCGCGACCCGGCAGGACACCTCGTGACCCACGGCGTGGTTCAACTCCAGCCGGTGAAGCCCCAGTTCGTGGTGCCCCCAGCGGGCGACCAGGCTCAGGGCCCGGGTGGCCACGCCCTGCCCGCGCGCCTCGGGGAGCACCCAGTACCCGAGCGTGGCGGCACCCAGAGCGCGCCTGATGTCGGTGGCGCCGATGTGCCCGAGCGTCGCACCGCTCTCCGCGTCCGCGATCAGGAACGACACGCTCGTCCCGTCCGCGCAGCGCCCTGCCCGCACCCGGAGTGAGTTCCGGGCGGCCGCCCGGTCGGTGACCGGGGTGAGCGGAGTGTTCCAGCGCGCGAACTCGGGGTCGGTGAGGCCGCGCAGCCACGCCTCGACGTCGGCGCGGGAGTCCGGGTCCCAGGGGCGCAGCCGCAGGCCCCGGCCGGCCAGCCATATGGACGAGAGGTTCGGGGAGTCACTGGGGTCGACGGTCACCGCCTCATTCAACACGGCGTGCCCGCGCGGCGCCCGCCCCTTCCGGACGGAAGGCGGGCACGCGGAACTCCCCGGCCGCGCGGAACCCCAACCCCAGCGGCGGCCCGGCCCGCACTCCCCCGGCCGCCGCCTCCTCGGCCATCCTCCGCGGCTCCCCGGCGAGTTCGGCCGCGACGGCGACGTACCGCGTCCGGTGCGGCCGCGCCTGCGGGCCGCCGGTGCCATCGCTCGCGCACACTCTCCCCACAGGCGTGATCAATCCGCAACCAATTCCGGTCTTGACCGAGACCCATCAACGGGTTGCGTGATTACGCTCGCGACCATGACCGACTCCTCCACATCCGTCCTCTCTGGCGCTCCGCACCCCGCCGACCGCCCCGTCTACGTCATCGGGGGCGGCCCGGGCGGCCTCGCCGCCGCGTACGCGCTGCGCGCCCGGGGGATACGCGCCGTCGTCCTGGAGCGGTCCGACCGGGTCGGGGCGTCCTGGCGGCGCCACTACGACCGGCTGCGCCTGCACACCACCCGGCGCCTGTCGGCGCTGCCGGGCCTGGCGATGCCCCGGCGGTTCGGGCGCTGGGTCGCCCGGGACGACGTGGTGCGCTACCTGGAGAAGTACGCCGAGCACCACGGACTGGAGATCGTGACCGGCGTCGAGGTCTCCCGCGTCGAGCGCCTGCCCGACGGCACCGGCTGGCTGCTGCGCGCCTCCGGCGGCCGGGAGCTGACCGGCGGCGCGGTCGTCGTCGCCACCGGCTTCAACCACACGCCCCGCGTGCCCGACTGGCCCGGAAGAGACACCTACACCGGCGAGTTCCTGCACGCCTCCGCGTACCGCGACGCCGGACCCTACGCGGGCCGTGACGTCCTCGTCGTCGGCGTCGGCAACACCGGCGCCGAGATCGCCGTGGACCTGGTGGAGGGCGGGGCCGCACGGGTCCGGCTGTCCGTGCGCACCGCCCCGCACATCGTGCGCCGGTCGACCGCCGGGTGGGCCGCGCAGTACACGGGCATCCTGGTACGGCGGCTGCCGGTCGGGCTCGTCGACCGGCTGGCCCGGCCGCTGGCGAGGCTGAGCGTGCCGGACCTCTCGGCGCACGGCCTGCCGCGCCCCGAGACCGGCCTGTACTCCCGCGTCACCGAGGGCGCGATCCCGGTCCAGGACGTCGGCCTGGTCGACGCGGTGCGCACGGGCAAGGTCGAGGTGGTCGCCGCCGTCGACGCCTTCGACGAGGGCAAGGTCGTGCTCGCCGACGGCAGCCGGATCGGACCGGACGCCGTCGTCGCGGCGACCGGGTACGTCCGCGGCCTGGAGGACCTCGTCGGCCATCTCGGCGTGCTGGACGGCCACGGCCGGCCGGCCGTCCACGGCCCCCGCGCCCCGCACGGCGCGCCCGGCCTGTACTTCACCGGCTTCACCAACCCCATCAGCGGCATGTTCCGCGAGCTGGCGATCGACGCGGAGCGCATCGCCAGGGCGGTCGCACGGGAGAACGCGCGGAGCGGCGGCGGCCGGGTGTCCCGCCTGCCGGCCTGAGAACCCGCCCGCCCGTCACCGGCGCCGGTTCCTCCGCGGCCGGGGCCGGCCCGCCCGGTTCCGCCAGGGCCTCCCTTCCGGATCGGCCCCGCTCCGGGCGGCGGTGCCTTCTGGGGCCCCGATCCCCGGGCGGGACACGAAGGAGAGGTCCTTCAGGCCGGCACCGGCGCGAGGGCCGCCGGGCGGCGGCGGATCACCAGGGCCATCAGGGCGGCCGCCGCGCACAGCGCTCCCGAGGCGTACCAGACCATGTCGTAGGAGCCGAAGACGTCCCGGGCGGCGCCGCCGAGGAAGGCGACGAGGGCGGCCCCGACCTGGTGGGAGGCGAGCACCCAGCCGAAGACGATCGCGCTGTCCTCGCCGTACTGCTCCCGGCACAGGGCGAGGGTGGGCGGGACGGTGGCGACCCAGTCGAGGCCGTAGAAGACGATGAAGAAGATCATCGGCGGGTGCACCGAGGGGGCCAGCAGCATCGGCAGGAACAGCAGGGAGACACCGCGCAGCGCGTAGTACACCGCGAGCAGGCGGCGCGGCTCGAAGCGGTCGGTGAACCAGCCCGAGGCGATGGTGCCGACCACGTCGAACACCCCGATGACGGCGAGCAGCGAGGCGGCCGCGGTGATGGGCATGCCGTGGTCGTGGGCGGCAGGCACGAAGTGGGTCTGGATCAGGCCGTTGGTGGAGGCCCCGCAGATGGCGAACGTGCCCGCGAGCAGCCAGAACGGCCCGGTGCGGACCGCCGAGGACAGCACGGTGAGCGTGCGCCGCGCGGCGCCGGCCACGGGCTCCGGCCGGGGGACGAACCGCGTCGCGCCGTACGGCTTCAGGCCCACGTCCGCCGGGTGGTCGCGCAGCAGCACCCAGACGAAGGGGACGACCGCGAGGGCGGCCAGAGCCACCGTCACCGCGGCGGGTCGCCAGCCGTGGTTCTCGACCGTCCAGGACAGCACGGGCAGGAAGATGAGCTGGCCGGAGGCGGACGCGGCGGTGAGGATGCCGCTGACCAGGCCGCGGCGCTCGGTGAACCAGCGGTTGGTGACCGTCGCCGCGAACGCCAGCGCCATCGCGCCGGTGCCGAGGCCGACCAGCAGCCCCCAGCAGAGCAGGAGCTGCCAGGCGGCCGTCATCCACACGGTGGCGCCGGAGCCCAGGGCGATGACCGCGAGCGCCGCGGCGACCACCCGGCGGATGCCGAAGCGGTCCATCAGCGCGGCGGCGAAGGGCGCGGTGATCCCGTACAGCGCGAGGTTGACCGAGACGGCGGCGCCGATCGTGCCCCGCGACCAGCCGAACTCCCGGTGCAGGGGGTCGAAGAGCAGGCCCGGCAGGGAGCGGAAGGCGGCCGCGCCGAGGATGGTCACGAAGGTGACGGCGGCGACGAACCAGGCCCGGTGGACGCGGGACGGCCTCCGGTCGGGACGGGGGGCGGGTGCTTCGGCGCCCGCGGGTCCCGCGGTCGCGGCTCCCGTGGCTGCGGATTCCGTTGTCTGGGTCACGTCATCGAGCTTCCAATGTTCCGTCCCTCCGATCGAGTGGCCCGAAGGACAGTGTTCGGTAGGATCGGGCCATGGATACGGTCACCGCTTCCCGTCCTCACCGCGTCGTCGTCCTCGCCCTCGACGGACTGCTCCCCTTCGAGCTGGGCATCCCGCACCGGATCTTCGGGCGGCCCCGGGACGCGGCGGGCCGGCCGCTGTACGAGGTGGTCACCTGCTCCGTGCGACCGCCGGGCCCGGTGGAGACGGACGCCGACTTCGCCGTGCACGTCCCGCACGGCCCGGAGACCCTCGCCACCGCCGACACCGTGGTCGTCCCCGCCTCGTACGAGCTCGGCCCGGTCTTCGAGGAGGGCGTGCTCACCGGCGAACTCGCCGCCGCCCTCGCGCACATCCGGCCCGGCACCCGGCTCGCCTCCATCTGCACGGGCGTCTACGTCCTCGCCGCGGGCGGATACCTCGACGGCCGCCCCGCGACCACGCACTGGGCCGACGCCGGCCGCTTCCAGCGGATGTTCCCGCGGATCAGGGTGGACGCGGACGTGCTGTTCATCGACGACGGGGACGTGCTCACCTCGGCGGGCGTCGCCGCCGGGATCGACCTGTGCCTGCACATGGTGCGCCGCGACCACGGCACCGCGGTCGCCAACGACGTGGCCCGGCGGACGGTCGTACCGCCCCACCGCGACGGCGGGCAGGCGCAGTTCATCGAGCGGCCGGTGCCCGACCCGCAGCAGGCGACCACCACCACGGCACGGGCGTGGGCGCTGGGCCGGCTGCACGAACCGATCCAGCTGCGCGACATGGCCGCCCAGGAGTCCATGTCGGTACGCACCTTCACCCGGCGCTTCCGCGAGGAGGTCGGGGTCAGCCCCGGGCAGTGGATCACCCAGCAGCGGGTGGAGCGGGCACGGCACCTGCTGGAGTCCACCGGCCTGTCCGTCGACCAGGTGGCCCGCGACTCCGGTTTCGGCACGGCCCAGTCGATGCGCCAGCATCTGCAGGCGGCGCTCGGGGTGACGCCCACGGCGTACCGGCGGACGTTCCGGGCGACCGTCAGAACGTGAGCGGCGCGCTCCGGCCGGACACCGGTGCCGCGCGCCCCGCCTCCGCGCCGGCCCGGGCGGTCTCGACGTCGACCGCCGTCCGCCCGACCTCGTGGACACGTCGCGGGAAGGCGGAGGTTGCGGGGCCGGAACGGGAATCTCGAGAAGTTGTCCACAGCCTGTGGAGAAGAGGGCCGGCTCGCGTTCCCGCCGCCGGCGGGATCCGGGCCGTTCGCCGGCGCGACGGGCACACCGGTGGCACCGCCGGCCGCTCTTCAGGGCCGTAGTGAACGCGACCTCCGGGGCAGCGCGGAGAGTCCGGGTGGCGGCGCGCTGTGCCCGCCCCGAGCACGGCACCCCGCGCCACCATCCGGCTCCGGCGCACCGATCCCCGCCCCCCTCGGCCCTGAAGGGACCGGTCGGCGCCGACGCGCGACTCACACTCGCCGAGGGCCTCCGTCACGCGGGCCCTCGCCGTCCCCTCACGGCGAATCGCTGCCCCCAAGCGTGATCAAACGCGCACGTCCCGTCAACAGCCGCGAGGCAATTTGTCCGTTGCGTCCGCTTCACAGTGGCCGCGCACGGAAGCATCTCCCGGCGCACGGTCCACTCACCGGCCGCACCGGCAGCGCTTTCCGCAGCGGTGGAACCGGCCTTCCGCCCCGGCGCGCCCCGTCACCGCCTCACACGGCTTCGTACGCCAGTCCGTCGTACGCGGGGGCCTCGCTGCCGCAGCGTCTGCGCATCGCGCTCTGGGCGGACGGCGCGCAGCGGTCCAGTTCGCACCAGATGCGCTTGCCTGCCCCCTCGCGGCTCCAGCCCCAGCGGTCGGCCAGGCCGTCCACGAGGGCGAGTCCGCGGCCACCGGTGGCGTCGTCGTCCGCGCAGCGGGGTACGGGGGCGCGGGTGCTGGTGTCGGCCACCTCCAGGCGGACCGTGGCCGCCTCGGCCGCCCCTCCGGGCAGCGACAGCCGCAGCACGGCCGGGCAGCCGGTGTGCACCACGGCGTTGGTGACCAGTTCGGAGACGAGCAGGATCAGTGTCTCGGCGAGCGACTCGTCGACCTCTATGCCCGACCCGGCGAGCCGGGAGCGGGCCCACTTCCGGGCTCGCCCGACCTCCGCGGGGTCGGGCCGGATCTCCAGCTGCACTTGAAGCACCTGCACCGCTCACACCATCCGAACCGGCGGACACATAGCCTCGCGCCACACGAGGGCCACGATCGTAGCCATTTTCTGCATGGCCAGAACAACGGCCAGAGCAAGGGTCACGGAACGTGACTCCCTTGCGAGACAGCATGGTTGACGTACTGTCACCGCTACAAGCGCTTCGGGCATATTCCCGCGCGAAGGAGTACTCGTGCGGCATACTGTGCGACGCTCGTCGCGGGAAGTCGAACGGGCGGGGGGCGAAGGCCGCCCGACCTCGCGAACAGGCCCGCGCACCGCCTGATCCGGCGCCGCCTCAGGGGCCGCACCGGGATGGCTCGTCCTCGGGACCACTCGCATTGCACACAAGGTACCCGAGCCGGGCGGCGACTCCAGGACGTGACGAGTCACACCTAGGACACAACCCGGTATCAACGCTCTGTAATTCCGGTATGCCACGATCCGTGACATTCGATCCGGCGCCTTCGGGTCGCCGCAGCCCAGGGCCCTCCCAGTCCGCTCCGGGCGCCCGATCGGCCGCGAACAGCCCCTCACTCTCCGTCACGACGCCGCCACGGTGGGGCCGCCCCAACACCCGCTTCAACGGCGGACCGACCTCGCTTTCCCAGGTGAAGCCCCTGCCGCCGTGCGCCCGGAGGCGGTCGCGGGCCCCGCGCACGGCGGCCCCGTGGGCGAGCAGCCGGGCCGCCGCGACGTCCGCGGGGCCGGCGGTGAGGGCGGCCGCGCGGCCGGCGACCCGGGCCGTGTCCGTGCGGATCAGCAGGGCCGCGCGCGGGTGCCCCCGCCGCCCGGGAGGCACCGATCGGCCGACCGAACTGCTCATGCGCCCGGGCGTGTTGCACGGCCGGACCGGCGCGCCGTCGAGGCCACGCCGAGCTGCTCGGCGGCGACCGGCGGAGCCACCGGCGGATGGTCGGTCAGGAGGGGTGGGGCAGGCACGCCACCACGCCGGAACCGGGCACGTCCCGCACGCCCTGGGAGCCGGTGGCCCCCTTGCCGCCTTCGCCCGCGGCGGGGGACGTCGTCGTCCGCGGGACGGAACATCTCCGCGGAGGAGGGCGAGGACCCGCCGCACCGGCACCCGGCGCGCGGGGGCGTGGCCGCGACCGCGCTGCCGGACCCGGAGCGCGGGGAGCGGGTCCGCGTGGTGGTGGAGCAGCCTCCGGGAGCGCCGGAGTTGAGGCTCGACGCGGTGACGTCGCGCCTCTGCGCGCGGAAGGGCCGCCGGTCCACGAGTCGCCGCGGCGGCTGGAGACGGTGGACGTCCTTGCGCGGGGCGGGACCCCGCGCAAGGGGCTCAAGTACGGGCCGTGCGAGCGTTATTCGGGCACGGTGAAGTACCGCGCGAAGGCGGGCACGACCTCCTGCTCGCCCACCTTGCCGTCCCCGTCGGTGTCGAGGGAGGCGGCGATCGCCCGGGCTCCGTCCTCGGGGACGCCGAGGACTCTGAGGACCCGTACGGTGTCCTCGACGGTGGCGGCCCCGTCCCCGTCGGGGTCGGCGACGGCCAGGGCCGCGTGCAGGAAGGGGCGGGCGATCTCCGCGAACCGGTCGGGGTTGTCGCGCAGGCGCTTGACCGCGCCGCCGACGAACTCCTCCCGGGTGATGCGCTGGTCGCCGTCGCGGTCGGCCATTCCGGCCATGCCCTGCCAGAAGGCCTCCGCCCCGGCGTACAGTGCCTGGCCCTTGTCGGACCGGGCGGGGGTGGCGAACTCGGCGAGCAGCGCCTTGGCCGCCACGCTGAAGTCCTCGCGGTCGATCGTGCCGTTGCCGTCCTGGTCGAAGGTGGCGAACCGGGCCGCGATCCTGCGCTCGTACTCGCTGCTGACCATCTCTTCTCTGGCCGCCTTACGTGTGGGGTGCATCTGGCAGGGAGCGTACGACGCCGAGGACCGTCCGCGGACGGGAAACCGACGGTTGTGCCAACTCCGGGGGAATTTCGGGACACCGCCGGGGGAATTTCCGGACATTGATGCGGCACGGAGCACCCGTGACGGACCGCCGGGCGGCCACGCGGCGGGTGGGGCACCCGGGGACGGCGGCTCAGGCCGACAGCGGCTCCTCGTCCACCGCGGCCGCGAGGTCCGGGTAGACGTCGAACAGGCGCCGGACACCGAGGGCGCCGAGCACGCGGTTGACGTGGGAGCCGTCGACGGCTCCGCGGGCCGGAAGGATCAGGCGCAGCCCGCCCTGGCAGGAACGGAACAGGCGGCGGGCGGCGATGAGGACGCCGACGCCGCTGGAGTCGCAGAAGAAGACCTCGGACAGGTCGAGGACGAGATGGTGGCGCCCCTGGGCCACCGCGTCGTGCACCCGCTGACGCAGCACGGGCGAGGTCACCAGGTCCAGTTCCCCCGAGACCCGGAGTACGGCCCACTCACCTTGTTCGTCATCGGTCACCTTGAACGTCACGGTCTGCCCTCCGCTCGCCGGAACTTCCCCGGAACCGCCCGGAACGGAAGCAGTTCCTACGCTTCTTTCCGCGCGGCTGCCCAGCGGCCGTTCCCCCAAACTCCTTGCGGCAAACCGATGACGGTCAACTAGGGTCTTGTTTGGGTCATCTTCGATCGTGTTCGATCGGGGTTGGTCGGAAAGTGCAGGGGTAGGCGAGACGGACGATATGAGCCGTACCGCCGTCCCCACACCCGGAACCGCACCCCGCGAACCCCTACCACCTGCGGCTCACCGGGGGGCGCACATTGCCACAAAGGGGCGTGCGCTGTCGGACGTGCCGACTACATTCGAGGAGACGGCAGGAACACGGTGGACACGGAGACGGAACGGGGCGGCGGCACGACACGACCGACACAACGGTCGTAACGGATATGACGGACATTAAGGGCGCAAGGGGGCCGTATGGCGAAGCAGGACGCACCGCCCCGCTGGGACCGCAAGATGCAGCAGCGGCTCGCACGCGGCGAGGCGGCCGCCCTCGGTGAGCTCTACGACCGCTACGCCTCGCTGGTGCACGGCCTCGCCCACCGCGTGCTCGGCGACGAGCACGCCGCCGACACCGTCACCCGCGAGGTCTTCGCCCACGTCTGGGAACACCCCGACGTCTACGACCCCAAGCAGGGGCCGCTGCGCTCCTGGGTCGCCGCACTGACCCACCGGCTCGCCGTGCAGCGCCTGCGCACCACGGAGACCGCCGCGCTGGCCCGGGGCGGCCAGGGGTCGCCGGAGGAGCTGGAGCACAAGGTGCGCCGCGCCTCGGCCGCCGCCCGGGCCGACTACATCGTCCACTCCATGCCCGCCCCGTTGCGCGCCGCGCTGGAACTGGCCTACTTCCAGCGCCGTGACTACCGCCAGACCGCCGCCGACCTCGGCGTCACCGAGGACGAGGCCCGCCGCCGGCTCCGCCTCGGCCTCCAGCTCCTGTCCACCGCCCACGACGCCGGGGCCCCCGGGGCACCGCCCGAGTACGGGGGTGCGGCATGAGCGGGCCACCCGAGGACCCCCAGGGCCGTCCCGAGCCGGTCGGGCCGCCCCGCATCCCGATGCCCCGCGCCTCCGTCGAGGACGGCGAGCGGCCGCTGCCCCCGCCGCCGGTGCCCGCCGGGCCGGACGCCCCGGAGCCGCCCCCGGCGGACCGGCGCGCGCCGCTCGTGCTGGAGCACCACGTCCTGAAGTCGTTGCTCGGCGCCTGGGCGCTGGCCGCCTGCTCGCCGCAGGAGACGGCCGCCGTGGAGGAGCACCTCGGCGAGTGCGGCGGTTGCGCGGAGGAGGCGCTGCGGCTGCGGGACGCCGTCGCACTGCTCCACCCGCCCGAGAGCCTGGACCTCGATCCGGGGCTGCGCACCCGCGTCCTGCGGGGCTGCCTGGACCGGCGGCCGCCGCGCATCCCGGTGCCCGAGTGGGCGGCGCCCTACGACGCCGAGACCGCGCGGCTGGACGCGCTGCTCCAGGACATCGGGGACTCCGAGTGGCACGCGCCGGTGCGGCTGCGGTGGTTCGAGCGCGAGGAGACGGCGGACCGCCGTACCACCGTCGCCGGGGTCATCGCGCATCTGCTGTGCGTCGACGGGCTGGTCGCCACGGCGCTCGGGCTCGACGACCCGCTGGGCGACCTCGCGACGGCCGCTCCCGGACCCAGGCAGCGCACCGAGACGTACTGGCGGACCGCGCACCTCCCGCCCACCCGGGACGTCCGGGCGCCCTGGCGGGAGCAGTCGCACGCCCTGGTGCGGACGGTCTCCTTCACCGGCGGCCCCGCCGGGAAGCTGGCGGTGGGGTACGGCGACTTCGAGCTGCCGCTGCGCGACGCGATGCTGGACCGGGCCTTCGAGTGCTGGGTGCACGCGGAGGACATCGCGGACGCGGTGGACTACCCGTACGCGCCGCCCGCGCCGCGGCATCTGCACCGCATGATCGACCTCGCGGCCCGGATGCTGCCGGTCGCGCTGGCCGCGCGGCGGCAGGCGGGCCTGGCCGCACCGGCGCCCACCCGGCACCTCGTGCCCGCGGGCGAACCCGGGCGCAGCCTGCGGCTGGAGATCGAGGGGCTGGGCGGCGGCGAGTGGCTGATCCCGCTGGACGCGCCGGGAGCGGCGGGCTCCGCGGACCACGAGGTGGCCCATGTCGCCCTGGACGGCGTGGAGTTCTGCCGGCTCGCGGCGGGTCACGTGGCCCCGCGGGAGGCGGCGGCCGGTCAGGTGGGCGACCGGGAGGCCATCAGGGACGTGCTGTACGCGGCGGCGTCGCTCAGCCGCCTGTAGCCGCGGCCCCGGACGGTCCGGCGCGCGCCGCGCGCACGCCGGGCCTCGGGCCTCGGGCCTCGGGCCTCTAGGCGAAGACCACGGTCCGGCGCCCGTTCAGCAGGATGCGCCGCTCGGCGTGCCACTTCACCGCGCGGGCCAGCGCCTGGCACTCCACGTCCCGGCCGATCGCGACGAGCTGGTCCGGCGTGACGTCGTGGCCGACCCGCTCGACCTCCTGCTCGATGATCGGCCCCTCGTCGAGGTCGGCCGTCACGTAGTGCGCGGTCGCGCCGATCAGCTTCACGCCCCGCTTGTGCGCCTGGTGGTACGGTTTGGCGCCCTTGAAGCTCGGCAGGAAGGAGTGGTGGATGTTGATGATCCGCCCGCTGAGCTGCTTGCACAGGTCGTCGGAGAGCACCTGCATGTAACGGGCGAGGACGACCAGCTCGACCCGCTCCTCGCGGACGATCTCCAGCAGCCGCGCCTCGGCCTCGGGCTTGGTGTCCCGGGTCACCGGGATGTGGTGGAAGGGGATGCCGTAGGACCCCACCAGCTCCGCGAAGTCGGTGTGGTTGGACACCACCGCCGCGATCTCCACCGGTAGCGCCCCGGTGCGGGCGCGGAACAGCAGGTCGTTCAGGCAGTGCCCGAACCTGCTGACCATCAGCACGATGCGCATCTTCTCGTCTGCCCGGTGGATCTGCCAGTCCATCTGGAAGGCGTCGCCGATCGCCGCGAAGCTGGCGCGCAGCTTGTCGACGGTCACCGGGGCCTCCGCCGAGAAGTGGACGCGCATGAAGAACAGTCCCGTGTCGTGGTCGCCGAACTGCTGGCTGTCCTCGATGTTGCACCCGGTCATGAACAGGTAGCTCGACACGGCGTGCACGATGCCCTGCTTGTCCGGGCAGGCGATGGTGAGAACGTACTGATCGGCCTGGGCCGCGGCTCGGGTGGACTGCTCGCTCATGCACCACAGGGTCTCACGTCCGCCCCGGCCCGCGGAGGGACGTCCGGGAAGCGGACCGCGGCCCCGGCCGGGCACCGCAAGGCCGAGGGGGCCGGGCAGGCAAGGGGTGGGCGGAGGGGCCGGGTGGGGAGGCCGGACCGCCGGTTACGCGGTGTGCGTCATGATGCGGAGCACCTCGAGGCTGCGCGGCGGCGCGTCCGGGTCCTCGCCGTCGCCGGCGGCCATCCGCAGGTGCGCGTCCCGCGCCGCCCGCACCGCCTCCGGCCAGCCCTGGTGGTCGAGGTACGCGGAGACCGGAGCGTCCGGGCCGACCTGGTGCATGATGCGCAGCACGCGCAGCACGGCGGTGTCGACGAGCGCGGCCTCCTGGGAGTCGCGGAAGATCGTCCCGACGTACTTCTCGGCGGACCAGTTGTCCAGCCAGGTGTCCTCGACCAGGCGGTACACGGCGTCGGTGACGTCTCCGTACCCCTCCACGCCGGCCAGCCAGACGTCCCGCTGGAACACCGGGTCGGAGAGCATGTGCAGCGCGGAGCGCACATTGCTGCGCCAGCGCCACCACGGCATGTCGTTGAGTGGCATGCCGCCCATGGTGGAGGAGCGACGGCCGCGACGGGAAGAGTTCTCCGAACCTTGCACGGTCATCGATCGTACGTTCCTCGCACCGGTGATCCCATCGGCCCCCGCAATTCACCGTAGCGTCACCCCCCGTTGACCATGGGTCACTCCTGGGTTAGCGGTGTGGGGGAATCGTGCGTGAGCATGACCGGCAGGCGACACACGCGCAGCACATTCCTCCCCGTTCTCCCCCGGCCCGTCAAGAGAAAAGCCGCCCTCGCGGCGGGCGCCCTGGTGGCCTGCGCGTCGCTCGCGGCGGGCTGCGGGGTCGTCCCCGGCGCCTCGGACTCGGCGGGGGACGGCACCGTCACCGTGATGACCTGGGCGCCGGAGAACACCCAGGCCACCAACAAACCCGGAATGCCCGCCATGGCACGGGCCTACGCACGCTGGATCAACGCCCACGGCGGCCTGGCCGGCCGCCGCCTCAACGTCCTGACCTGCAACGAGGGCAACGACAGCGTGGCCGCGGCGAAGTGCGCCCGGCGCGCCGTCAAGGAGAACGTGGTCGCCGTCGTCGGCTCCTACAGCCAGTACAGCGACTCCTTCTTCCCGCCGCTGGAGGGCGCGGGCATCCCCTACATCGGCGGCTACGGCGTCACCAGCGCGGAGTTCACCCGGGCCCTGTCCTACCCGGTGAACGGCGGCCAGCCCGCCCTGCTGGCCGGCCTCGGCAAGGAGCTCGCGCCGAACTGCGGCCCCGTCGCGCTCGTACGGCCCGACACCATCGCGGGCGACGAGCTGCCCGCCCTGCTCGACGCCGGGCTGAAGGCCGGCGGGCACGTGCCCGCGCACGACCAGCGGGCCGCCGAGGACGCCACCGAGTACTCCGGCCAGTCCGACCTGGCGCTGCGGCGGGCGACCGCCGACCCGGTGAGGAAGGGCTGCGTCATACCGGCCCTCGGGGAGCGCACGGACACCTTCATGGACTCCTTCCGCCGTGACCGCGAGAGCTACCCGGGGGTGCGGACCGCCGCGGTGCTCAGCAGCGTCGACCAGACGGTGGTCGACGCCAGCGGCGGCGGCTCGGGGCCGTACGAGGGCTCGTACCTCACCGGCTGGTACCCGGTGGCGAGCGACCCGCATTGGGGCCCCATGAAGAAGGTGATCAACGCGGAGGCCTTCGGCGACAACCGCGTCGACCCCGAGGACGCCGGAGTGCAGACCACCTGGATCGCCTACACCGCGCTGCGGGCCGTCGTCGAGAGGATCGGCGCCGGTGAGGTGAGCGCCGACAGCGTGCGGCACACCCTCGACGCCGGGCTCCGGGTGGACACCGGCGGTCTGACCCCGCCCCTGCGGTGGCGCCTGCGGGACACGTTCTCCGCCGGCAGCTTCCCCCGCCTCGTCAACGCCGACGTGACGCTTCAGGTGGTCCGGGGGGGCCGGCTCGTGCCGGCCGCCAAGGGTTTCGTCGACCTGGGACGGACGCTGGAGGACGCGGACGTCAACTGACCTCCCGCGCCCTCCGGGGCCTCGGAGCCGGGTCGTGAGCCGGGCCGGGCCTCAGAGCTGCGTCGGCTGGCGCTGGGTCAGGCCGTACTTCTGCGCGATCACGTTCCACAGCTGCGCGGCCTTGACCTTCTGGGCGCTGGCCACGCCGCTCTGCCGGTTGCCGGCCTGGGTCTCGTTGGTGGTGCGGGCGTGGCCCTTCTTGCAGCCCTTCCGGCCGCCGACCTGGTCGGCCCAGGCCGCGTAGTGCGCGTCGGCCGACGCGGACGCCCGCCAGGCGCCGGTCAGGGCCGCGGTCAGCTCGCCGTGCCGGGGGAGCCGGTCGACGGACAGCTGTTGCAGCCGGGTCACCAGCTCGTTGCGCTGCTTGGCCGCGGCGCGCAGGTCGGAGGCGGCCCCGCCGAGGTCGCCGCAGTTCTTGACGTCGGCCACCGCGCTGATCACCGAGGCGCGGCTGCTGCCGCTGTCGGAGAGCAGCTTGTCCAGCTCGACGGCCTGCTGCCGGGCCGGGTCGGCGGCCGCGGAGCCGTCGGTGGCGGGCGCGGTCGCGGAGACGTTCTTGTCGTCGCCGCCGGTCTGGTCGCCGCCGTCCCCGCCGCCGCTGAGCAGGGCGCCCGCGCCGATGCCGAGCACGGCGATGCCGATGCCGACGGCGGCGATCACCGGCACGCGCGAGCGGGTGCCCCCGCCCCGGCCGCCGTCGCCGCCCCGGTCGCCCCGGTCGCCCCGGCCGGGCGGCGCGTACGCGGGCCGGTCGTGCGGGTGCCCGGCCGGGGTCTCCTGGAAGCGCGGCAGCTGCTGGGTCGCGGGGGCACCGCCGCCGGCGTCGCTGCGGAAGAGGTTGTCGAACTCGGCGGGCGTCTGCCGTCCTCCGTCCCCGCCCGGCCCCGCGCCGTAGGGCGGCGCTCCGCCCGCCCCGGCGTCCACGGGCGCGATGTACTGCGTGGCCTCGGCGTCGGAACCGCCGCCGGGCGCGGCGTACGGCGGCGGGCCGGAGCCGTCCTGCGGCAGGCGGCCGAGGAACCGGGTCGCCTGGTCGCCGGAGACCTCGGGCGGCAGCCCGCCCTGGGCCACCGGCGGGAGGAACTGCGTCGCCCCCTCGTCGGCCGGGGCGGAGGAGACCGGCGGAAGGTACTGGGTGGCGCCCTCGTCGGCGGCGCCCGGTATGCCGTGCCCGGGAACGGCGGGCGGCAGGGGCTGTCCGGCGGCGGAGCCGTACGGGTCGGCGCCGGCGGAGGGCATCGGCCCCGGCGGGGTGCCGTAGGCCGAGGGGGCGGAGCCCCGCATGTCGTGGTGCGGCGCCGGGGCGCCCTCGGGGGGCAGCGGCCCGGCACCCGGGTACGCCGGGGCGCCGGACGGGGACTCCTGGGCGCCGGAGGTGTCCGGGCCCTGGGCGCCCCAGTGAGCCTGCGGCTGCTGCTGGTAGGGGTCGTGCCCGGGCGTGCTCCACGGCTGACCGGCCGGCGCCTGCCAGCCCTGACCGGGCTGCGGCGCGGGCTGCTGGTCGCCGGGCCCCCACGGCTGGCCCCAGGCCTGGCCGCCGGCCGGGGCGGCGTTCTGGCCGGACGGCTGCGCGGGCGGGCGGGCGGCGGGGGCGCCCGTCATGCCCGGCAACAGGGGCTCGCTCCCGTCCGAGGGCAGCACGATGCCTTCGCGCGCGGGCTGCGCCGAGGGCTCCTCGCCCTGTCCACTCTGCGTCACCGGGACTCCTACGAATGGGGGACCTTCGGAATCGTCGGCTCACGCTACCGGGTCCCCGAAGCCCCGTGCCACGCAGCACGGGGCCTGACCTCCTTCCCGTGACCGCAGTAACAAAACGCGCCCCGGACACGCAGTTACTGCTCCCGCACGCACGGACGGCGGCCGTTCACCACACCTTCACGCAGGGATCAGGCGGGCGTTCACGCACCGGCCCGCCGCTCCCCCACGCGACCGCCCGCGTCCCCCACCGCCCCCTCACGCCGCCGCCCGCACCCTCGGCCCGGGCCCTCACGCCGCCGCCTGCACCCCCAGCCGTGCCCCGAACTCCCTTACCACCGGCTCGTCCCGGTACGGCTCCAGACGCTGTTGGAAGTCCTCCAGGTACTCGGCGCCCCGGTTGGAGCGCAGGGTCTCCAGCAGCTCCACCGCCTTCAGCCCCGTACCGCAGGCCTGTTCGATCTCCCGCTGCTGCACCTGCGCGGTGGCCAGCAGCACATAGCCGATGGCCCGCCGGCGCGCCCGCGACACGGGATGCCCGGCCAGCGACTCCCGCGCGCACCGCGCCGCCGACTCCGCCTGCCCCAGGTCGCGGTGGCAGTGCGCCAACTCGTCGGCCAGATACGCCGCGTCGAAGTGGGCGATCCAGGCCGGGTCGTCCCCCGAGCCGGGTTCGGCGGACTCCAGCGCGCTCACCGCCCGGCCGGCCGCCAGCTGAGCCGCCCGCGCGTCGCCCATCAGCGCGTGCCCGCGCGCCTCGGCCGCGTGGAACATCGCCTCCGCCCGCGGCGTGACCCGCCCGCGCGCGCCCTCCTGCGCCGCCCGCGCCAACTGTGCGATCTCCCGCGCATTTCCGAGCTGCGCGGCGAGATGGCTCATGGAGGCGGCGAGGACGTACCCGCCGTAGCCGCGGTCCCCGGCGGCCTGGGCGAGGCGCAGCGCCTGGATGTAATACCGCTGGGCGAGGCCCGGCTGCCCGGTGTCCACGGCCATGTACCCGGCGAGTTCGGTCAGCCGCGCCACCGCGGCAAACAGGTCCCGGCCCACCGCCTCGCGGTAGGACCCGGCCAGCAGCCCGGAGACCACGCTGTTGAGGTAGTGCACGACGACCGGGCGCACATGCCCGCTGCCGTAGGCGTGGTCGAGGTCGACCAGCGCCTGGGTCATCGCGCTGACGGCCGCCACGTCGGACTGCCCCACCCGCGGCCCGGCCGAGCGCGCGACCTGGCCGTCCGGCGCGGAGATCAGCCAGTCGCGGCTGGGCTCGACCAGCGCGGAGGCGGCCACGGACGAGCCGGACAGGAAGTCCCGCCGGCCCACGTCGCTGCGCCACAGCTCGCAGACCTGCTCGATGGCCCCCAGTACCGTCGGCGAGAACTGGAGGCCCACGCCCGAGGCGAGGTTCTTGCCGTTGGCCATGCCGATCTCGTCGATGGTGACCGTACGGCCCAGCTTGCGTCCCAGCGCCTCGGCGATGATCGCCGGGGCGCGGCCGCGTGGTTGCTGTCCGCGCAGCCAGCGGGCCACGGACGTCTTGTCGTAGCGCAGGTCGAGACCGTGCTCGGCGCCGCACATGTTGACCCTCCGGGCCAGCCCGGCGTTCGAGCAGCCCGCTTCCTGGATGAGCGCCTGCAGCCGTTCGTTCGGCTGCCGCGCGACGAGAGGCCTTGCGGCCATGGCGTTAACCCCCTGTGGCTGCGGTGCCTGCCCACGCACCGAGTTGACGTGTCTTCCGCGACCCCTCGCGTCCCGGCGAGAGGTACGGCCGTGAAGATCGATGCCCCGCCCGACCGCCGACAATGCGAGACTTGTGAGGATTGCCGGGGTGAAGGCGAATCCACCCCCACACCGGACTACCCAGCGCCCGCCGTCGATCCTCCCGCGCGCCCCCGCAGATGCATCCATGCGCCCCGGGCGTGGAAGCGATGCTCCTCCCCCGCGCGCGGCAGGGCCGTAACTCCAGGTGGACGCGGGAGTTGAGTGGGACGTGGAAGAGACGATCGCGGGCACGGACTCCGCACAGATGACCGGTCAGATCCCTCAGCAGCGCGGGGAATCCCTGCTGGAGACCGCCGTTCGCTATGCCGAGGAACGGCACTGGGACGTGTTCCCCGGCACCTGGCTGGAGTCCGTGGACGGGGTGCAGCGCTGCTCCTGCGGCCACCCCGCGTGCGCCGTGCCCGGCGCGCACCCGGCCCGCGAGGACTGGGCGACGCAGGCCACGGGCAGCGCGACCGTCGCGCGCCGGCTGTGGCAGAGGCAGCCGACGGCGTCGATCCTGCTGCCCACCGGGCGGACGTTCGACGTGCTCTCCGTTCCCGAGACGGCCGGGTTCCTCGCGCTGGCCCGGATGGAGCGGATGTCGCTGTCGCTCGGGCCGGTGGCCCTGACACCGGAGCGGCGCATGCAGTTCCTGGTGCTTCCGGGAGCCGCGGCCAAGATGCCCGAACTGGTGCGGAAGCTGGGCTGGTCGCCGTCCTCCCTCGACCTGGTCGTCCTCGGCGAGGGCGCGTACCTGGCCGCGCCGCCCACGCGGTACGGGTCGCGCGGCGCCGTGCAGTGGGCCTGCCGGCCGACCGCGGCGAACCGGTGGCTGCCGGACGCGGAGGAGCTGGTCTCGCCGCTGGCCTACGCGTGCGGGCGCGAGCGGTAGGCGGCCGTCGACTGCGGCCCCCGAGGCGGGCCTTGGCGGGCGTCTGACCGCGACGCCGGGCGCGCGTGACCGCGAGGGTGGGCGGGAAGCGGCCGCCAGGTAGGCCGCAGCCGACTGCGAGCATGGCCGGGAAGCGGCCGCGAGGTGGGCCGCAGCCGACTGCGAGGTGGGCGGCAGCCCGCTACGAGGGCGGCCGGGAAGCGGCTGCGGGGGTGGCCGGGACGCTGCTGCGAGGGGTGGCCCACCCCGGCCGGCGCCCCTCGCCCCCCGCCGGGCGAACCTCCCCCCGGAACCGGCCGATCCACGCCACGCCCGCTCGCCGCCCCCTCCGGGGCGCCGCTCCCGCCGTAGGGTTCGGGTATGACGGAGGGAACAGGGGTGGGGCCGGCCGCCGTGCGCGTGCGGGGCCTCTGGAAGCGGTTCGGGCAGCAGGTCGCCGTCGCCGGGATCGATCTGGAGCTGCCCGCGGGGAAGTTCGTCGGGCTCGTCGGTCCCAACGGCGCCGGGAAGACGACCACGCTGTCCATGGTGACCGGGCTGCTGCGGCCGGATCAGGGCAGCGTCGAGGTGGTCGGCCACGACGTGTGGCGCGACCCGGTGGCGGTGAAGGCGCGGATCGGGGTGCTGCCCGAGGGGCTCCGGCTCTTCGAGCGGCTGTCGGGACGTGAACTCCTGGCTTACTCCGGGCGGTTGCGCGGTCTGTCCGGGGCCGAGACGGACCGCAGGGCGACCCAGCTCCTGGACGTGCTGGACCTGGCCGGAGCCCAGCACAAGCTGGTCGTCGACTACTCGACCGGCATGCGCAAGAAGATCGGCCTCGCCGCCGCTCTTCTGCACAATCCCGAAGTCCTCGTCCTCGACGAGCCGTTCGAGGGCGTCGACCCGGTGTCCGCGCAGATCATCCGGGGCGTCCTGGAGCGCTACACGGCCTCCGGCGCCACCGTCGTCTTCTCCTCGCACGTCATGGAGCTGGTGGAGTCCCTGTGCGACTGGGTGGCCGTGATGGCCGCGGGCCGCATCCGCGCCCACGGCCCCCTCGCCGAGGTGCGCGGCGAGGCCCCCACCCTCCAGCGGGCGTTCCTCGAACTCGTGGGCGCGCAGGGCCGGGACGCCGGTTCGCACCTCGACTGGCTGGGCGGCGGGGCCCGATGAGCGGCGGCGCCGAGGCGGCCACGACCACCGCCGTCGTCGTACGCCTGAAACTGTCGCTGCTGCGCAACGGGCTCCGGCAGTCCGGCGGGCGGCGCGCCGCGTTCCTCGCGTCGGCCGTCGTGGCCCTGCTGTTCGCCGCGCTGCAACTGGCCGGCCTGATCGCGCTGCGCGGCCACGCGCACATCGCCTCGGTCGCGGTCCTGGGCACGGCGGTGCTGGCGCTGGGCTGGGCCGTGATGCCGCTGTTCTTCCCCGGCGGCGACGAGACCCTCGACCCGAGCCGTCTGGTGATGCTGCCGCTGCGGCCGCGGCCGCTGGTACGGGCGCTGCTGGCGGCCTCCCTGGTCGGCGTCGGGCCGCTGTTCACGGTTCTGCTGCTCGCGGGATGCGCGATCACGGTGGCGCACGGGACGGCCGCGTACGCCGTCTCGGCCGTCGCCCTCGTCCTCGCCCTGCTGCTCTGCGTGGCCCTGGCGCGGGCCGTGGCCACCGCCAACATCCGGCTGCTGACCAGCCGGAAGGGGCGGGACCTGGCGGTGCTCAGCGGGCTGGTCGTCGCGATCGGGGCGCAGCTGGTCAACTTCGGCATGCAGCGGCTCGGCACGGCGGGGCTCGCGCAGCTCGGCCCGGCGGCCGACGTGCTGCGCTGGGTGCCGCCCGCGTCGGCGATCGGGGCGGTGGACTCGGCGAGCAGGGGCTCCTGGGGCGCCGCTGCGGCTCAACTCGCACTGACCGCAGCCGCGTTGACGGCAGTCCTGGCGCTGTGGGCGCGCAGCCTGACCCGGCTGATGACCTCCCCCGACGCCTCCACCCTCCCGGCCGGCGGCAACGCCGAGCGCGGGCGGACCCGCACGGACGGCCGGGGCGGCCTGGCCCGCCTGCTGCCCGCCGGCCGCACCGGCACGGTCATGGAGCGCAGCCTGCGCTACGTGTGGCGCGACCCGAAGACGAAGGCGGCCTGGGCGACCTCGCTCGCCATCGGCCTGATCGTGCCCGTGTTCAACGCGCTGCAGGGCACCGGTTCCGTCTACTTCGCCTGCTTCGCGGCGGGGATGCTCGGCATCCAGATGTACAACCAGTTCGGGCAGGACACGTCCGCGTTCTGGATGGTCGCGCTGACCATCTCCTCCCCCCGCGACGCCTACGTCGAACTGCGCGCACGGGCCCTGGCCCTGCTGCTGATCACCCTGCCCTACGCCGTCCTCGTGACGGTGCTGACGACGGCGCTGCTCGGCGACTGGCCGCGACTGCCCGAGGTACTGGGCCTGTCCTTCGCGCTGCTCGGCGCGATGCTGGCGACCGGCGCGTGGACCTCGGCCCGCTTCCCGTACTCCATCCCGCAGGAGGGCTACAAGAACGTCGTCCCGGGACAGGTCGGCCTCGCCTGGATCTCCATCTTCGGCGGCATGGTCGCGGCGGCCCTGCTGTGCTCCCCCGTCATCGCCCTCACCATCTGGACGAACGTCAGCGCCGCCGGCGAGGGATGGACCCTGCTCCTCCTCCCCGCCGGCGCGGCCTACGGAGCCACCCTCACCCTCCTCGGCCTCCACCTCGCCGCCCCCCGCACGGCAGCCCGCCTCCCGGAGATCCTCACCGCGGTGAGCAAGGGGTGAGGGGCGGGAGGTGAGGGGCGAGCGGTCGCGGGCCGCGCCACCCGGGGCCGGCGCGCCTTCACCGCTGACCGCGCGTCACGGCAGACGGGCCCTCACCGCAGGCGGGCCGTCGCCACGTGGATCCGGAAGCCGCACGGCACCCGTCCGTCCGGGCCGGCCAGGGCGGCCGCCTCGGTGAGGAAGACGCGGCGGAGGCGGGCGACGGCGGCCCCGTCGAGCGGGCCGACGTCGTAGATGCCGGACACGGACGCCCACACCCGCTCCGCTGGGCCGCTCAGGTCGATCGGCACGGTGCGCCAGTCCACCATCGCGAACCCGGCGGGTGCCAGGACCTCGGCGAGCCCGTCGCGGTCGCGGGTCCTGCGGTCTCCCAGGGGCGGGATGCGCCGGGCGGCGGGCGCCTGCCGGACGGTCTCCCGCAGCAGCGTCCCGAAGAGTTCGTACGCCTCGCCGCCGACGGCTCCGGCGCCGACCACGCAGGCCAGCACTCCGCCGGGGGACAGAACCCGGGCGATCTCGGCGGCGACCCGGTCGACGTCCCCCCATGAGCATGAGCGCGAGGTGGGAGACGCAGGCGTCGAAGGCTCCGTCGGTGAACGGCAGGTCCTGCGCCCGCGCCTCCACCAGGGCCACGTGCGCCAGAGCCGGGCGGCGCCGGGCCAGGGCCAGGGACGCGGGTGAGAGGTCCACTCCCGCGAGCCGCCGCCCCTCGGCGCGGGCCAGAACTTCCAGCAGCAGTCCGTCGCCGCAGCCGAGGTCCAGCACGCGACGGCGGCCGGTCACCCGGTCGCCGAGGATCTCGTAGCTGGTCCGCCCGTCCGGGGCCCGTCCGCCGCCGAACGCGTCCCCGGTCACCGCCGGGTGCTCGCTGTGGAAGGCCTTGAGGAACGCCTCCTGGGCCGCCGCCGTGGTCATACGGCCGAACCTACGCCGACGAGGGCGCGGGGACGGCCGGGACCGTCGGCTTTCGGCCGGGGCCGGGGTGGGTCAGCCGGTGAGGACCGTGTCCAGGAAGGGCTCGATGGCGGTGCGCCAGGCTTCCGGCTGGTCGTAGTGGACGAGGTGGCCGGCGTCGGCCACCTCGGCGTACTGGCCGCGGGGCAGGACGCGGACCATTTCCTGGGCCTCGGCGCGGCCGAGTTCGCCGTCGAGGCCGCGGACGACGAGGGCGGGGCAGCGGACCTGCGCGAGCTCCTCCCAGTGCGCGTCGTACACCCAGGTCTCGCGGGACTGAAGCATCTGCTCCGGTTCGAAGACGGGGCGCCAGCCGTCGGCGCTCTCCTGCATGACCTCGGCGTAGAAGGCGCCGCGGGCCGGGTTGGGGCGCTCCACCCAGGGGTCGTCCTCGCCGAACCACTTGCGGACGTCGGCGAGGGTGGCGAAGGGGACGGGCCAGGCCCGGAACCAGTCCTCCCACTCGCGCTGCGAGGCCGCGCCGAGCGCGGAGGCCCGCATGTCGCAGATGATCACACCGCGCACCAGGTCGGGGCGTTTGGCGGCGAGCTGCCAGGCGGTCAGGGCGCCCATCGCGTGGCCGATGATCACGGCCGGGGCGAGCCCGAGCTGTTCGACGGCGGCCTCGGCGTCCTCGACGTAGGCCTCACGGGTGTAGGCCGCCCGCGGCGGTTTCCCGCTCTGGCCGTGGCCGCGCTGGTCGAGGGCGACGGCACGGTGCCGCTCGGAGAGCCAGCGGGCGGTGGAGGCCCAGTGGGAGGCGCGGCCCATGAGGCCGTGCAGTAACAGCACCCCGGAGGGCCGCTCGCCGGCGGCGCCCGCCGCATCGGGCGGGGCTGACGGAGCGGGCGGGCTCGCCGGTCCGGCCTGCCGGGGCAGGGCCGGTGCCGGGTCGGCCTTGGGCGGGTCGGCGAACTCCCAGGCGGCGAGGCGTACGCCGCCGGTCCCGATCACGTCGATGCGCCGCGTCATAGGTCCTGGCACCCCCCTGGTTCCACTCGGACCACTCGCTTCACCCACACGCTATCGAATGCCCATTCGAAAATGAGGTCTCCGCCGGCAACACCCCTCGTTCGAGTGACCCCCCGCCAGGAATGATCGCCGCGCTCGGGGGGAGATCTTCATCGGGAGGCGGACCGCTCGGGGAAAACGGTCCGAGGGGGACGACCCTGAGAGCTCGGGGCTCCGGGTCGACACAGGGGAGGACAGGCCCCGGCGCCACACGGCGCCGGGGCCCTCCACATCCCGACGGCACATCCCGCCCCGCCCCCTTCAGGTCATATGCCTCTGCGACAGCCTTGCACGCGAAGCGCCCGAGCGCTGCGATTCGCCGCACTGAATCTCGGATTCGGCGGGATCGACCGCGGCGCCACAACTGCCCCTGCTTTCACAGGAGTTGGCCGCTCTCCGCCAAGTCACCGGGAAAGCATGACGCTGCGTCACGGCCGGAGAAGGGCCGACCGGACGCGGTCAGCGCTTGGCGACGAAGACGTGGGAGGCGACCTCCGCCTCCAGCTCGGCCGCCTCCCCGCCGCTGCCGACCAGCACACCGCCCGCCGACGCCGTGACGCTCACCACCGAGCCGGGCTGCACACCCGCGCGACGCAGCGTGTACATCAGCTGCGCGTCCGTCTGGATCGGCTCGCCGATACGGCGGACCACGACCGTCTTGCCGTCGGTCCCCGGGTCCAGCTCGGCCAGCGACACCATGCCCTCGTCCAGGAACGGGTTGGAGCCGTCCTTCTCGCCCAGCTCCTCCAGCCCCGGGATCGGATTGCCGTACGGCGACTCGGTCGGGTGGCGCAGCAGCTCCAGCACGCGGCGCTCGACCGCCTCGCTCATCACGTGCTCCCACCGGCACGCCTCGGCGTGCACCTGCTCCCACTCCAGGCCGATCACGTCGACGAGGAGGCACTCCGCCAGCCGGTGCTTGCGCATCACGCGCGTGGCCAGCCGGCGGCCCTCGTCCGTCAGCTCCAGATGCCGGTCCGCGGCCACCGACACGAGACCGTCGCGCTCCATCCGCGCGACGGTCTGGCTCACCGTCGGTCCGCTCTGGTCGAGCCGTTCGGCGATCCGGGCGCGCATGGGGACGACGCCTTCCTCCTCCAGTTCGAGGATGGTGCGGAGATACATCTCCGTGGTGTCGATCAGTCCGGACATACGTGCCCCTCGATTACCTCTGCCGGAAAACTCGGCGGCTCTCCGGCGCGTGCGCTGGCCCTGGCACCAATTCTGACGCATGGCACCGACAACCGGAGCGCTCCGCCGAAACGCCCTCGCAGCGCGGCGCCGGCCGGCCCCGTGACCGACCGCCTGCCGCCGCCGCATCCCCGCCTGCCGCCACCGTCTCGCGGCCACCGGAGCCCCGCGGTCACCGGCCCCGTATTGACACCGCTCTGGTCCAGACCTCACCGTGATCCGCGACACACGGCCCCGCGGACCGGCCGCACCACCGACCGCGCGGACGCCGTGGCAGACACCGTGAAGGGGACCCCGGATGAGCGACCGCACGTTGGCCGGCCAGTTCTTCGACGCCGCCGTCGGCCTGCTCCAGCGGGTCCGCGACGAGGAGGCCGAGCCGATCGCCGCCGCCGGCACCCTGCTCGCCGATACCGTGGCCGCCGGCGGACGCCTCTTCGCGTTCGGCGCCGGCCACTCCTCGCTCGCCGCCCAGGACGTCGTCTACCGGGCCGGCGGCCTGGCCCTGATGAACCTGCTCGCCGTCCCCGGCACCGTCGGCGTCGACGTCATGCCCGCCACCCTCGGCTCCGCCCTCGAACGTGTCGACGGCCTCGCCGCCGCCGTCCTGGACAGCTCCCCCGTCCGCTCCGGCGACGCCCTGGTGATCGTCTCGCTGTCCGGCCGCAACGCCCTCCCCGTCGAGATGGCCATGAGGGCCCGCGCGCTCGGCGCGAAGGTCGTCGGCGTCACCTCGGTGGCCTACGCCGCCGAGACCGGGTCCCGGCACTCCTCGGGCACGTTCCTCAAGGACCACTGCGACATCGTCCTCGACTCGAAGATCGCCGTCGGGGACGCCGAACTCACCCTCGACACCGTCCCCGCACCCTTCGCCCCCGCCTCCACCGTCGTCACCAGCGCCCTCCTCCAGGCGGTCGTGGCCACGGCCGCGGGCGCCCTCGCCGAGCGCGGCGTCGAACCCCCGCTGCTGCGCTCCGGCAACGTCGACGGCGGCCACGAGTGGAACGGCCGCGTCTTCGACGAGTACGCCGACCGCATCTTCTACCGCCGCTGACCGGCGGCCGACCGCGCTTGCCTCCGCTGACATCCGCTGACCGGGCGCTGACCAGCGGCAACCGGAGAGGGCCCGCACCGGCCGGCGCGGCCGTGAAACGATTGCCTCAATCTTGGGGAACTCGATGTGTGCTGCATCACGTTCCAGTTGAATGATGGGCAGTGCGCGAATCGACGCGCCGTACGTGCGGACGCAGCCTGCAGGGGGTCCAGGTGAGTGCTTCCCGGCGTAGTGGGACCACCGACGAGGTCGGGCCGGACGAACCCGAGCGGGACGGCCCGGAGGGCTCCGACGCCTCCGACGGCTCCGACCTGCTCGCCGCCCTGCTCGACGGCATGGACGCCGCCCTGTGCGCCTTCGACGCGCACGGCGTCGTCACCCACTGGAACCGCGAGGCCGAGCGCATCCTCGGCTGGACCGCCGCCGAGGCCGTGGGCCGGCACGGATTCGCCGGATGGGCCGTGCGCAGCGCCGACGCCGAGGAGGTCGAGGGGCGGCTCATGTCCGCCATGCACGCACCCGGACGGCAGGTCCACGAGTTCGCGCTGCTCACCAAGGACGGGGGCCGCGTCCTCGTCCGCACCCAGTCGGCGGCCGTCCGCGGGCCCGACGGCAAGCCCGCCGGCGTCTACTGCGCCTTCAGCGAGGTGCACGCGCAGATCGACCTGGAGCGGTCCATCGCGCTGAGCGAGGCCCTGTTCGAGGAGGCCTCCTGGGGCGTCGTCCTCGTCGACGCCGACCTGCGGCCCGCCGTGGTCAACGCGCACGCGGCCCGCGCCCTCGGCACCGGACGCACCGCCGCGCTCGGACGCCCGCTCGGCGAACTGCTCTCCCAGGGCGTGGAGGAACTGGAGAGCGCCCTCACCCACGTCCTGGCCGAGGGCGCGCCGCCCGCCCCGGCCGAGATCTGGGTGGGCGTCCGCGCCCCGGAGGGCGAACGGCGGCGCTGCTGGCGCAGCGGATTCGTCCGGCTGGCCTCGCCGCTCGCGGAGGAACCGGTGCCGCTGGGCGTCGCCTGGCTGTTCGTCGACGTCACCGAGGCCAAGCAGGGCGAGCAGGAGGCCGCCCAGCTGCGGTTCCGCGGCAACCAGCTGCACCGGGCCGCCCGCGCCGCGGCCGAGTGCGAGGACCCCGCGGAGGCCGCCACCGTCCACCTCGACTTCGCCCTCGCCGGCTTCGCCGACCACGCCCTGGTCGACCGCGTGGCGGGCGGCGCCGTCACCGACGGCGAGACCACGGGCCCGGTACGGCTCGTGCGGGTCGCCGCCACCCCCTCCGGAGCCCCCGGCCCGAGCCTGCTCACCGGCCGCGCCGCACTCCCCGTCCGCTACGGCGAGGGGCACCCCGCCCTCCAGTGCGTCCAGCGGACCGGGTCCGTGCGCGCCACCGTCGGCGCCGTGCCCCCCGGCCAGGCACGCGAGTGGGCCCAGGCCCGGCAGTGGCCCGCGGACACCGTGCACGCCCTGTGCGCGGTCCTGCGCAGCCGGGGCCGGACCCTCGGCGTGGTGACCTTCCTGCGCGGCTCCGGCCGCAACCCCTTCGAACGCGTCGACGCGGCCTACGCCGAGGACGTGGCCGCACGCATCGCCACCGCACTCGACCTGGCCGCACTGCAGGAGCACGGAAGGCAGTGAGCCGCGCACCGGGCCGCGCCCGGCCCGCCGGACGGCGTCACGCCGCCTCGCCTGCGCCTCGACCCCGCTCTTCGTCCGGGGCTTCGCTGGAGAGCCGGACCGGCCCCCGGAAAAAACGGTTGATCCGTCGCGGGTGCCTTCCTAGTGTGGGGAGCACTTCGGAAGGGAGGTGGTTCGGCAGATGTATGCATACCGGACGGAAGAGGTGGCTGCGGGCTAGCGGCCCGCCGTCGTACTCGGTTCGGCGCCGGACCAGCGTGTGCCAGACGCACGCAGCCGGCCCAATCCAACGCAGTCACCCGACCCGCGAGCTCGCCGGTACGTCCGGCCGGCTTCTCCGCCGTCAGGCGGGGGACCTGAGCTCGCGGGTCGTCTGCGTCGTGCGGGGTTTTCGGGGTCAGGGGCTCAGGCGCTCGACGTGCCAGGTGCCGGCGGGCTGCGCCGTGTAGCGGAGGCGGTCGTGGAGGCGGTTCTCGCGGCCCTGCCAGAACTCGACCGTCCGCGGGGCGACCCGGAAGCCGCCCCAGTGCGGCGGGACGGGGACCTGTTCGCCCTCGGGGTAGCGGGCGGCCAGTTCCGCGTAGGCGACCTCCAGGTCCGCGCGGGTGGCGATCACCGTGGACTGGGCGCTCGCCCAGGCGCCGAGCTGGGAGCCGTGCGGGCGGGTGCGGAAGTAGGCGGCGGTCTCGTCCCGGCCGGTGCGGCGGGCGACGCCCTGGACGATGACCTGGCGGGCCATCGGGTGCCACGGGAAGAGCAGCGACACGTAGGGGTTCTCGGCCAGGTCGCGGGCCTTGCGGGAGTCGTAGTTGGTGTAGAAGACGAAGCCCTGTTCGTCGAACGCCTTGAGCAGCACCGTGCGGGAGCTGGGGCGGCCCTCGGCGTCCGCCGTGGAGACGACCATGGCGTTGGGTTCGAACATGCCGCCCTCCGTCGCGGCCTGCTGGAACCAGCGGGCGAACTGTGCGACGGGGGTGTCGGCCAGTTCGGTCTCGGACAGGCCCTCGGCCCGGTAGTGCTTGCGCATGGAGGCGAGGTCGAAGGGGTCGCCCTCCGCGGCTGCTCCGGCTTCTCGTCCGGCTCCGGCTTCTCGGTCGGTCACCCGGTCATCTTGCCGTATGGGCGGGCCCGGGCCGGCGGGTGTCCTTCGTCACTGCGTGGCACCGAGTGCCGGACGCCCTCCCCAACGGTGGCACGCGGGGATATCGTGCTGCTGCCGTCCAGGTTGGGTGACCGCCGACCGTACGGGGCATCAAAGGGGTGACCGCTTCGGACCGCGAGTCGTCGGACGCGACCGCGGATCCGCCCCGGCGCCCACCCGCTTTTCGACGACAACGCGCCCTTGGTCGTCGTCCCCACCGCACCATCCGTCGCACACCTCACGAGGAGCCGCCTGATGTCCGACTTCGTACCCGGACTCGAGGGAGTCGTCGCGTTCGAGACGGAGATCGCCGAACCGGACAAGGAGGGCGGCGCCCTCCGGTACCGGGGCGTCGACATCGAGGACCTCGTCGGTCACGTCTCCTTCGGCAACGTCTGGGGACTGCTCGTCGACGGGGCCTTCAATCCCGGTCTGCCGCCCGCCGAGCCGTTCCCGATCCCCGTGCACTCCGGTGACATCCGGGTGGACGTGCAGTCCGCGCTGGCCATGCTCGCGCCGGTGTGGGGTCTCAAACCGCTGCTCGACATCGACGTCGCGCAGGCCCGCCAGGACCTGGCGCGGGCCGCCGTCATGGCGCTGTCCTACGTCGCCCAGTCGGCCCGCGGGCAGGGGCTGCCGATGGTGCCGCAGAGCGAGATCGACAAGGCGCACTCCGTGGTCGAGCGGTTCATGATCCGCTGGCGGGGCGAGCCGGACCCGAAGCACGTGGCGGCCGTCGACGCCTACTGGACGTCGGCCGCCGAGCACGGCATGAACGCCTCCACCTTCACCGCCCGTGTCATCGCCTCCACCGGCGCCGACGTGGCGGCCGCGCTGTCGGGCGCGGTGGGCGCGATGTCCGGCCCGCTGCACGGCGGGGCGCCCTCCCGTGTGCTCGGCATGATCGAGGAGATCGAGCGGACCGGGGACGCGGCCGGGTACGTGAAGCGGGCGCTGGACCGCGGTGAGCGGCTGATGGGCTTCGGGCACCGGGTGTACCGGGCGGAGGACCCGCGGGCGCGGGTGCTGCGCCGCACCGCGCGGGAGCTCGGCGCGCCGCGCTACGAGATCGCCGAGGCGCTCGAGAAGGCGGCGCTGGAGGAGCTGCACAACCGCAGGCCCGACCGGGTGCTCGCGACGAACGTGGAGTTCTGGGCGGCGATCATGCTGGACTTCGCCGAGGTGCCGGCGCACATGTTCACGTCGATGTTCACCTGCGCCCGTACGGCGGGCTGGTCGGCGCACATCCTGGAGCAGAAGCGGACGGGGCGGCTGGTGCGGCCGTCGGCGCGCTACGTGGGGCCGGGGCCGCGCAGTCCGCGGGAGATCGAGGGGTACGCCGACATCGCCCACTGAGCGGGTGCCCGAGGGACGCCGCGGAACGCCTCAGGCGTCCCTCAGCGTCCCTCGGGCGTCTCCCGGGACATCCCCCGGGGGATGTCGGCGCCGATCACGCCGGAGTGAGCAGCTCCGCGTGGTGACGCCGGGCGACCAGGGGATGCGCCCTCAGCTTGCCCTTGAGCTCGTTGTAGCCGTATTCGGCGAACAGGGGGTTGGCCGGGTCGTCGGTGATGCCGGGCGCGGTGGCCGCGTGCGGGAAGGGCAGCAGTTCGACGCGGGCGTCCAGGCGCGGATTGTAGAAGAACGGCACGGAGAAGCGCTCGGTGGCACCGGGTGGTGAGACGACGCGGTGGTTGGTGGCCACCAGATAGCCGTCGGTGGCCACCTCCAGCAGCTCGCCGAGGTTGACGACGAACGCGCCGGGGATGGGCGACACCGGGTGGAAGCGCCCGTCCTCGCGCTGCACCTGGAGGCCGCCGACCTCGTCCTGGAGCAGCAGGGTGAGGAAGCCGTAGTCCTTGTGGGCCCCGACGCCCTGGTCGGTGCCGTCGCCCGCGCTGCCGGGGTAGCGGACGAGCTTGAGGTGCGGGTGGGCGTGCGCGCCGAAGACGGGGGCGTAGAAGTCGGCGGGCGCGCCGATGGCGGTGAGCAGCTCGCGCAGCAGCCGGTCGGCGACGGCGCTGAGCCGGTCGATCCAGGTGAGGGCGGCGGTGCGCAGTTCGGGCAGGGCGGCGGGCCACTGGTTGGGGCCCTGGAGCCACCAGTAGGCGGGCTCGGCGGGGCCGGGGACGCGGGCGGGGCGCTCGGCGCCTATGTCGAGCTGGTCGCGCCAGTCGCGGGCGCCGGCGGTGCGTTCGTCGCCGGTGCGGGTGTAGCCGCGGAAGTGCGGCGAGTGGACGTTGTCGAGGGCGAGCCGGTCGGCCTCGGGGAGCCGGAAGAACGCGTGCATGGCGTCCAGCAGCGCGTCGGTCTCGGCGGGCGTGACGCCGTGCCCGACGAGCTGGAAGAAGCCCACGTCGTGGGCGGCGCTGTGCAGCTGGGCGTGGAGCAGCGCGCGGGCCTGGGGGCCGCGGTCGGCGGCGGAGAGGTCGATGATCGGGAGCTGGTCGTACGGCGAGGTCGTCGCCGGGGTGCTGACCGGGTTCGTCATGGGTGCGTCCGCGGGTGTACGGGGACCCGGCCGCCGTCAGGGGTGGGCGGGCGGCCGTGGGTGCCGGATGGGAGGTACCGGGCCAGATGGTGGGCGGTACCGGGTGAGAGGGCGCGGCGGGCAGAGGCGGCCGCGCGGGGGCTGGGTCAGGCGGAGCGCCGACAGCCCATGCTCGTGACGCGCACGTAGTCCACGTGGCGACGGCGTACGAGCATCGGAAGCATGGGCACAGGCTACTGCGGACGCCCGTTTTCGCGTGTGGCCCGCCTCACATCCGGTACGGCCGCCGGGGGCCGGCCGCTCGGGCCGGCCGGGGGCGTGCGTCCTCCCGAACGGGGTTCAGCCGAGGGCGTCGTCCAGGAGGGCGGCCCACTGGGCGACGACGCGCTCGCGGCGGGCCCGGTCGTCGGTGAGGAGGGTGGCGAGGCCGAGGCCGCGGGCCATGTCGAGCAGGCCCTGGACGGTTTCGCGGACGCCGGGGCGGGACTCGTCGGCGCCGAGGAGCTCGACGGCGATGCGGTGGCTGTCGCGGCCGACGCGGGCCTCGAGTTCGGTGACGCGGGGGCGCAGCTGCTCCTCGTCGGAGGCGGCGACCCACAGGTGGAGGGCGGCGCGGAAGAGGGGGCCGGTGTAGAGACCGACGAGCGCGCTCACCACGGCGCGGCGGTCCGCGCCGGCGCCCTCCGGGAAGAGGGCGCGCAGGGCGGTGGAGCGTTCCTCGGCGACGTACTCGACGGCCGCGGTGAAGAGGTCCTCGCGGGTGGGGAAGTGGTGCTGGGCGGCACCGCGGGAGACGCCGGCGCGCTCGGCGACGACGGAGACCGTGGAGCCCGCCCAGCCGTGTTCGGCGAGGCAGGCCACGGCGGCTTCCAGGAGCCGCTGCCGGGTGGCCCGGCTGCGGTCCTGCTTGGGTGCGCGGTCGCGTTCGGCTGTGTTCACACCACCCATGAAGGGTCCCGTCGTTCGAGGAAGGCCGTCATGCCCTCGCGCGCCTGCGCGGAGGCGAACAGCCGGGCCGAAAGCGCGGTCAGGTCGGCCGCGTCCCGGTCGAAGGCTTCCAGCACCCTAGCCGTGAGCAGCCGTTTCGTCTCGGCCAGTGCCTCGGGTGAGGAGCGGCGCAGGCCGTCGAGGACGGGTTCGAGTACGGCGTCGACGTCGTCCCCGGCCGCGGTGACCAGGCCGATCCGGGCGGCCTCGGCGGCGCCGAAGCGTTCGCCGGTGAGGTAGTAGCGGGCCAGGGCGCGCGGGTCGGTGCGGGGCAGCAGCGGCAGGGAGATGACGGCGGGGGCCACTCCGATGCGGACCTCGGTGAAGGCGAAGGTGGCCCGGGGGCCGGCGGCGGCGATGTCGCAGGCGGCGAGCAGGCCGAGGCCGCCGGCCCGGACGTGTCCGGTGACCCGGGCGACGACGGGCTTGCCGAGTTCGGTGATCAGGCGGAGCAGGCCGACCAGCGCGTCGGGGTGGGGCGGGTCGCGCAGGTCGGCGCCGGCGCTGAAGGTGTTGCCGGTGTGGGTGAGGACGACGGCGCGGACGCCGGTGTCCTCGGCGCAGTCGGTCAGCGCGCCGGCGAGCTCGCCGACGAGGGCGGCGGACAGGGCGTTGCGGTTGTCCGGCGAGTCCAGGGCGAGTGTCTCGACGGCACGCGCGCGGGTGCGGGCGATCAGGGTCATTGCTGCTCCTCGGGCCGGTGCTGTTCGGGCCGGTGCTCCTCGGCCCGGCGCTGCTGCCGTTCGCGCAGGTCCCGCAGCTCGCGGCGGAGGATCTTGCCGGATGCGGCGCGGGGCACCGCGTCGAGGAAGGTGACGTGCCGGACCCGCTTGTAGGGGGCGACGCGCTCGGCGACGTGCATCATGACCTCGCCGGCGGAGAGGTCGGTGGCGGTGGGCTGCCGTACGACGTAGGCGTGCGGGACCTCGTTGCCGTCGTCGTCGTAGACGCCGATGACGGCGGCGTCGGCGATGCCGGGGTGGGTGAGCAGCAGTGCCTCCAGTTCGGCCGGGGCGACCTGGAAGCCCTTGTACTTGATGAGTTCCTTGACCCGGTCGACGACGAACAGCCAGCCGTCGCGGTCGGTGTGGCCGACGTCGCCGGTGTGCAGCCACCCGTCGCGGTCGATCATCGCGGCGGTGGCGTCGGGGCGGCCGAGGTAGCCCTTCATCACCTGGGGGCCGCGGATGAGGATCTCGCCGGCCTCCCCGACGCCGAGGTCCTTGCCGGGGTCGGTGAGGGAGACGATGCGCATCTCCGTGCCGGCGATGAGCTTGCCGACGGTGCCGGGGGGTGCCTTGTGCAGGGCGTCCTGGGGCACGACGTGGGTGCCGGGCGACAGTTCGGTCATGCCGTAGGCCTGGCCGACGGGCGGCAGGCCGAGGCGCCGGGAGCAGGCGGCGGCGAGGTGGGCGTCCAGGGGGGCGGCGGCGCTGATGATGTACCGCAGCGACGACAGGTCGTACCGGGCGACGGCCGGGTGCTTGGCGAGGGCGAGCACGATCGGCGGGGCCACGTACAGGCCGGTGATGCGGTGGTCCTGGACGGCGGCGAGGAAGGTCTCCAGCTCGAAGCGGGGCAGGACGACGACGGTGGCGCCCTTGCGCAGGGGCGCGTTCATCAGCGCGGTCAGCCCGTAGATGTGGAAGAAGGGCAGCACGGCGAGGATGCGGTCGCCGGGCCCGGCGGTGATCAGGGGTTCGAGCTGGGCGAGGTTGGTGGCGATCTGGCGGTGGGTGAGCATGACGCCCTTGGGGACGCCGGTGGTGCCGGAGGAGTACGGCAGGGCCGCGACGTCCCGTGCCGGGTCGACGGCGACGGAGGGCTCCGGGGCGGCGGAGGCGAGCATGTCGACGAGGGAGCGGTGTCCGGGCGCGCTGTCGCAGACGAATATCTCCTCTGTGCCGCCCGCCAGTTCGGCCGCGCGGCGGGCGGCCGCCAGCAGCGGTGAGACGGTGACGATCCAGCGGGCCCTCGCGTCCCGCAGCTGCTTGGCGAACTCCTCGGGTGTGGCGAGCGGGTGCACGGTGGTGACCGAGGCGCCCGCGCGGGTGGCGGCGTAGAAGGCGACCGGGAAGGACACGGTGTTGGGGCTTTGCAGGGCGAGGACGTCGCCCTTGCGGACCCCGGCCTCGGCGAGCGCGGCGGCGATCCGCCGGTGGAACCGGTCGACCTGGTCGTACGTGAGGGTGGTGCCGTCGGTGCCGTCGATCAGGGCGGGCGTGTCGCCGAACTCGGCGGCGTGGCCCAGAACGGCCTCGTGGATGGGGAGTTCGACGGGCGGGACATCTGCGTACTCGCTGCGGAACACGGTTCCTCCTCGCACGGCGGGCGCACGACGGTGTGCGCCGGGGACGGCCCGGCCGGGTACGGCCGGGTCCGGCTCGGGTACGGCCGGGTCCGGCTCAGTACGACTTGGGCAGGCCCAGGGTCTGGTGGGAGACGTAGTTCAGAATCATCTCCCGGCTCACCGGAGCAATACGGGCCACACGGGCGGCGGTTATCAACGAGGCGAGACCGAATTCGCGGGTGAGCCCGTTGCCGCCGAGGGTGTGCACCGACTGGTCGACGGCCTTCACGCAGGCCTCCGCCGCCGCGTACTTGGCCATGTTGGCGGCCTCTCCGGCGCCGATGTCGTCGCCGGCGTCGTAGAGGTGGGCGGCCTTCTGCATCATCAGGCGGGCGAGTTCGAGGTCGATGTGCGCCTGGGCGAGCGGGTGGGCGATGGCCTGGTGGGCGCCGATGGGGCTCTTCCAGACGCTGCGGTCGCGGGCGTACTCGACGGCCCGGCCGAGGGCGAAGCGGCCCATGCCGATCGCGAAGGCGGCGGTCATGATCCGCTCGGGGTTGAGTCCGGCGAAGAGCTGGAGCAGTCCGGCGTCCTCGTCGCCGACCAGCGCGTCGGCGGGCAGCCGTACGTCGTCCAGGACCAGCTCGAACTGCTTCTCGGCGGCGTTGAGTTCCATGTCGATCACCCGGCGCTGGAAGCCCTCGGCGTCGGGCGGGACGATGAACAGGCAGGGCTTGAGGCGGCCGGTACGGGCGTCCTCGGTGCGGCCGACGATGAGGACGGCGTCGGCGGTGTCGACGCCGGAGATGAAGACCTTGCGGCCGGTGAGCAGCCAGTCGGCGCCGTCGCGGCGGGCGGTGGTGGTGATTCGGTGGGAGTTGGAGCCGGCGTCGGGTTCGGTGATGCCGAAGGCCATGGTGCGGGAGCCGTCGGCGAGGCCGGGCAGCCAGGCGCGTTTCTGCTCCTCGGTGCCGAAGCGGGCGATGACGGTGCCGCAGATGGCCGGGGAGACGACCAGCATGAGGAGCGGGCAGCCCGCGGCGCCCAGTTCCTCCAGCACGATGGAGAGTTCGCTGACGCCTCCGCCTCCGCCGCCGTACTCCTCGGGGAGGTTGACGCCGAGGTAGCCGAGCTTCCCGGCTTCGGCCCACAGTTCGGTGGGCGGGTTGCCTTCGGCGACGGTGCGGGTGAGGTAGTCGCGGCCGTAGCGCCTGCCGAGGGCGGCGACGGCGGATCGGAGGGCCTTGTGTTCTTCGGATTCGATGACGGGGCTCATGTCTTCTCCCGAGTGCGAGTGGTCCGTGGTTGGTCGCGCTCACGCGGCCGGGCCGCGTGTCGATACAGCCCCGCGCCCCTAGGTCTCCTGCACCACCGCCAGCAGCGTTCCCGGCTCCACCTGCAGGCCGGGGGCGGCGTGCAGGGCCGTCAGGGTTCCGGTGACCGGTGCCGTGATCCGGTGTTCCATCTTCATCGCCTCCAGCCAGAGCAGCGGCTGTCCGGCCTGGACGGCGGATCCGGTGGTCAGGCCGTCGGCGACGCGGACGACGGTGCCGGGCATGGGGGCGAGCAGCGAGCCGGGCGCGCGCTGGTCGGCGGGGTCGGGGAAGCGGGGCAGGGAGGTGAGGGTGGTGGCGTCGACGTGGACCTGGTCGCCGTACCGGGCGACGTGGAAGGTCCGTTGCACGCCGTCCACTTCGAGGACCACCCGGTGGGGGCCCGCGTGCACGACGCGGACGCCGTCGGCGGTGAGGCCCTGGCGGGTGTGCCGGTAGCGGACCTCGTGCTCCTCACCGGCCATGGCGTACCGCTTGACCTGCGGTTCGGCGGGCAGGTTGCGCCAGCCGCCGAAGCGGGAGCGGCCGTGGGCGTCGGCGAGGGCGGCCGCGAGCGGCGCGTAGGGGTCGAGGAGGGGCGTGGTGAGGGCGGTGAGGTGGCGGTCGTAGAAGCCGGTGTCCATGCGGCCGTCCGCGAACTCCTCGTGCCGCAGGGAGCGGACGAGCAGGTCCCGGTTGGTGACCGGGCCGTGGATCGCGGCCCGCTCCAGCGCCCCGGCGAGCTTGCGGACCGCCTCCGCGCGGGTGGGGGCGTGCGCGACGGCCTTGGCGAGCATCGGGTCGTAGTGGACGCCGATCGTGTCGCCGTCGCCGTAGCCGGTGTCCAGGCGGATGCCGTCGGGCACGGCGATGCGGTGCAGGGTGCCGGTCTGCGGGGCCCAGTCGCGGGCGGGGTCCTCGGCGTAGAGGCGCGCCTCGACGGCGTGGCCGCGCGGGCGGGGCGGCTCGGTGTCGAGGGCGTGGCCCTCCGCGACGCGGATCTGGGCGGCGACCAGGTCGAGGCCGAACACGGCCTCGGTGACGGGGTGTTCGACCTGGAGGCGGGTGTTCATCTCCAGGAAGTGCGCGGTGTCGCCGGAGACCAGGAACTCGACGGTGCCGGCGCCGACGTAGTCGACGGCGCGGGCGGCCCGTACGGCGCTCTCGCGCAGCTCCTGTTCGAGGCGCGGGGAGAGACCGGGCGCGGGGGCCTCCTCGATCACCTTCTGGTGGCGCCGCTGGAGAGAGCAGTCACGGGTGCCGAGCGCCCACACCGTGCCGTGGGTGTCGGCGAGGACCTGCACCTCGACGTGCCGGCCGCCCTCCACGTAGGGCTCGACGAAGACCTCGCCGTCGCCGAACGCGCTCGCCGCCTCGGCGCGGGCGGCGGCCCGTTCGGCGTCCAGGTCCGCCAGGCGCCGCACGATCCGCATCCCGCGCCCGCCGCCGCCCGCGGCCGCCTTCACCAGCACGGGCAGGTCGGCCTCGGTGACGTGCTCCAGCGGGCGCAGGCCCATCAGTTCCTTGGCCCGGGTCTTGGACGCCATCGCCTCGACGGCCTCGGGCGGCGGCCCGATCCAGACCAGGCCGGCGTCCTGGACCGCGCGGGCGAAGTCGGCGTTCTCGGAGAGGAAGCCGTAGCCCGGGTGCACGGCGTCCGCGCCCGCGGCGATCGCCGCCTTCACGATCAGGTCGCCGCGCAGGTATGTCTCGGCGGGTGCCGCGCCCGGCAGCCGTACGGCGGCGTCGGCCAGACGCGTGTGGAGGGCGCCGTCGTCGGCGTCGGAGTGCACGGCGACCGTGCGGATGCCGAGTTCACGGCAGGTGCGGAAGACCCGGCAGGCGATCTCGCCCCGGTTGGCGACGAGCAGAGTCGAAATCACGTGGTCCCTCACATCCGGAAGACGCCGAAGCCGCCGCGCGCGCCCTGGTAGGGGGCGGTGTGCAGGGCCGACAGGCACAGGCCGAGGACGGTGCGGGTGTCGCGCGGGTCGATGACGCCGTCGTCGTACAGCCGCCCGGACAGGAACATCGGCAGCGACTCGGACTCGATCTGCTGCTCCACCATGGCGCGCAGCGCCGCGTCCGCCTCGTCGTCGTACGGCCGGCCCTTCGCGGCCGCGGACTGGCGGGCCACGATGGACAGGACGCCGGCGAGCTGCTGCGGGCCCATGACGGCGGACTTGGCGCTGGGCCAGGCGAACAGGAAGCGCGGGTCGTAGGCCCGTCCGCACATGCCGTAGTGCCCGGCGCCGTACGACGCCCCCATGAGCACCGACAGGTGCGGCACCTTCGAGTTGGCGACCGCGTTGATCATCATGGCGCCGTGCTTGATGATGCCGCCCTGCTCGTACTCCCGGCCGACCATGTAGCCGGTGGTGTTGTGCAGGAACAGCAGCGGGATGTCGCGCTGGTTGGCGAGCTGGATGAACTGGGCGGCCTTCTGCGACTCCTCGCTGAACAGCACGCCCCGCGCGTTGGCGAGGATGCCGACCGGGTAGCCGTGCAGGGTCGCCCAGCCGGTGGCGAGGCTGGTGCCGTACAGCGGCTTGAACTCGTCGAAGTCGGAGGCGTCGACGATCCGGGCGATCACCTCGCGCGGGTCGAAGGGGATCTTCAGGTCGCCCGGGACGATGCCGAGCAGCTCCTCCGGGTCGTACCTCGGCGGGGCCGCCGGGGCCGGATCCGGGTACGCCTTGCGGTGGTTGAGGCGGGCGACCACGCGCCGGGCCTGGCGCAGCGCGTCCGGCTCGTCCACGGCGAAGTGGTCCGCGAGCCCCGACACGCGCGCGTGCATCTCCGCGCCGCCCAGCGACTCGTCGTCGCTCTCCTCGCCGGTCGCCATCTTCACCAGCGGCGGGCCGCCGAGGAACACCTTCGCGCGCTCCTTGACCATGATCACGTGGTCGGACATGCCGGGGACGTAGGCGCCGCCCGCGGTGGAGTTGCCGAAGACGACGGCGACGGTGGGGATGCCGGCGGCCGAAAGCCGGGTCAGATCCCGGAAGATGGCGCCGCCGGGGATGAAGATCTCCTTCTGGGAGGGCAGATCCGCCCCGCCCGACTCCACCAGGCTGATGCAGGGCAGCCGGTTGGCGAACGCGATGTCGTTGGCGCGCAGCGCCTTCTTCAGGCTCCACGGGTTGCTGGCGCCGCCGCGCACGGTCGGGTCGTTGGCGGTGATCAGGCACTCCACGCCCTCGACGACGCCGATCCCGGTGACGAGCGAGCCGCCGACGGCGTAGTCGCTGCCCCAGGCGGCGAGCGGCGACAGCTCCAGGAACGGGGTGTCGGGGTCGAGGAGCAGCTCGATCCGTTCGCGGGCGAGCAGCTTGCCGCGGCCCCGGTGCCGTTCGACGTACTTGGGGCCGCCGCCCGCGAGGGCCTTGGCGTGCTCGGCGTCGAGGTCGGCGAGCCGGGCGAGCATGGTCTCGCGGTGGGTCTGGTAGTCCGGGGCCCCGGTGTCCAGGGCGGAGGAGAGGACGGTCACAGCAGGGCCTCCGGGATGTCCAGGTGGCGGGAGCGCAGCCATTCGCCGAGGGCCTTGGCCTGCGGGTCGAAGCGGTGCTGGGCGGCGACGCCCTCGCCGAGGAAGCCCTCGACGACGAAGTTGAGGGCGCGCAGACGGGGCAGGACGTGCCGGGTGACGGGCAGGCCGCGGCTCTCGGGGATCAGCTCCCGAAACCGGTCGGCCGTCAGCTCGTGGGCGAGCCACCGCCAGGCGTCCTCGCCGCGCGCCCACACGCCGACGTTGGCGTCGCCGCCCTTGTCGCCGCTGCGGGCTCCGGCGACGAGGCCGAGCGGGGCGCGCCGGGTGGGGCCGGGGGGCAGCGGGTCCGGCAGGGGCGGTTCGGGCACGTCCTCGAGGGCGCGGGCCCCGGGGGGCGGGGGCACCGGGACGCGCCGGCCGTCGTGGAGGACGGCCAGGTGCGCGACGGCGTCCTGGGGCACCCGGGCGGCCTCGAAGACGCCGTAGGGCGCGCCCTTCCCGGGCGGGGCCAGGAGGTGGAAGCCGGGGTAGCTGGCCAGCGCGAGTTCCACCGCGGCCCCGCTCAAGGCGCGCCCCACGGCCTCCTGGCCCGGGTCCCGGACGACGAGCCGGAGCAGGGCGCCGGCCGTCTCCTCGGTCGGCGCGTCGGGCCGGTCGGTGCGCACCAGCTCCCAGCGCACCTCGGCGGGCCGCGCCTTGGCGGCGTCGAGGGCGTCCTCCATCTGCTGCCGCACCAGGGCCGCCTTGCGCTCGATGTCCAGCCCGGTGAGGACGAAGGTCATCTCGTTGCGGAAGCCGCCGAGGCGGTTGAGGCCGGCCTTGAGGGTGGGTGGCGGCGCCTCGCCGCGCACGCCCTCGACACGGACCCGGTCGGGGCCGTCCTGGCTGAGCCGTACGGTGTCCAGCCGGGCCGTGACGTCGGGTCCCGCGTACCGGGCGCCGCCCGTCTCGTACAGCAGCTGGGCGGTCACCGTGCCGACGTCCACGACGCCGCCGGTGCCGGGGTGCTTGGTGATGACACTGCTGCCGTCCTCGTGGATCTCGGCGAGCGGGAAGCCGGGGCGGCGCAGCCGTTCGGGGGCGTGGTCGGTGAAGAAGGCGTAGTTGCCGCCGGTGGCCTGGGCGCCGCACTCCAGCACGTGCCCGGCGACGACGGCGCCCGCGAGCCGGTCGTACTCCTGCGGCCGCCAGCCGAAGTGCGCGGCGGCGGGCCCGGTGACGAGGGCCGCGTCCGTCACCCGGCCGGTGACGACGACGTCCGCGCCCTCGCGCAGGCAGGCGGCGATGCCGAACCCGCCGAGGTAGGCGTGGGCGGCGAGGCTGCCGGGGAACGCCGTGGTGAGGTCGTCGCCCTCGACGTGGGCGACCCGCGCCGGGATGCCGAGCCGGCCGGCCAGCTCCCGCACCGCGTCGGCGAGTCCGGCGGGGTTGAGGCCGCCGGCGTTGGTGACGATGCGGACCGACCGCTCGTGCGCGAGCCCGAGGCACTCCTCCAACTGCCGCAGGAAGGTGCGGGCGTACCCGGCGGCGGGGTCCTTGAGCCGGTCCCGGCCCAGGATGAGCATGGTCAGCTCGGCGAGGTAGTCGCCGGTGACGACGTCGAGCTCACCGCCGGTGAGCATCTCGCGCAGGGCGTCGAAGCGGTCGCCGTAGAAGCCGGAGGCGTTGCCGATGCGCAGGGGCGCGGTCACGGCCGGGCTCCCTGGGCGCTCCCCGGCTTACGCCCCGCGCCGGGCGGGCCCGCGAAGGCCTGGGCGATGTCGAGCCACCGGTCGGCGGCCGGTCCTTCGGCGCGCAGGGCCAGGTCGGCGCGGTGGGCGCGCTGGGTGACCAGGAGGCAGAAGTCGAGGGCGGGCCCGGTGACGCGCTGGGGGGCGTCCTCGGGGCCGTACGTCCACCGGCCGCCGGAGGGGGCGGTCAGCTCGACGCGGAACGGCTCGGCGGGCACGTCGAGCCCGTGGATCCCGAAGGCGAAGTCCCGGGTGCGCACCCCGAGCCGGGCCACGTGCCGGAGCCGGTCGGACGGCGGGCGGGCCACGCCCAGCGCGACCGCGACGTCCAGGCCGTGGGCCCAGGTCTCCATCAACCGGGCGGTGGCCATGGAGGCGGCCGCCATGGGCGGGCCGTACCAGGGGAAACGGGCGCCGGGCGGGGCGGCGCGCAGCGCCTCGTCCAGGGCCGCCCGGCCGTCCCGCCAGCGCGTCAGCAGCTCGGCGGGCGCGAGCCGGGCCGCCTCCTCGGCGCCCTCGTCGACGAAGGAGTGGGGTGCGGCGAGCGCCTTCTCCACCAGGGCGTGGAAGCCGTCCTGGTCCGTGACGGCGAGCAGGGCCGAGTGGTCGGTCCAGGCGAGGTGGCCGATCTGGTGGGCGACGGTCCAGCCGGGGGCGGGGGTGGCGAGCGCCCACTCCTCGGGGCTCAACCCGCCGACGATCCGGTCGAGCTCCTCGCTCTCCTCACGCAGGTCGTCGATCACGGGCGTCGGGTCGGACACGGTGACGCTCCCCTCGGGGCACGGCGGTGTGCGGCGATGTGGTGAGGAGCATGGCAGCGCCCGAAGAAACAATCAAGCACGCTTGCATGAATTTACGCCGCGCCGCCGCGCACCCGGTCCGACGCCCGGACGGCGTCCCGCACGGAGCCCGGACGGCGTCCCGCACGCGGCCCGGACGGCGTCCCGCACGGGCGCGGGCCGTTCACGGCCTCCGTCACTGCTCCGAGGCGCCCTGCGTCACTGCCCCGAAGCGGCCTCCGGCCCCGGCCCGGCTCCCGGGACGCTCCCCGGGACCCCGCCCCGCCGCCGCACCTGCGTCCGCACCGCCCCCATGCTCGCGGCGACGACCAGGGCGATGGCGAGGGCCTGCGGAGCGGACAGGGCCTGGCCGAGGACCAGGAAGCCGGCGGTGGCGGCGATGGCCGGTTCCAGGCTCATGAGGATCGCGAAGGTGGCGGCGGGCAGCCGGCGCAGCGCGAGGAGTTCGAGGGTGTACGGCAGCACGGAGGACAGCAGCGCCACCCCCGCGCCCAGCGCGAAGGTCACCGGGTCGGCGAGCCTGGCCCCCGACTCCGCGATGCCCAGCGGCAGGAAGAGCAGCGCCCCGACCGCCATCGCCAGGGCCAGCCCGTCCGCCTGCGGGAAGCGGCGGCCGGTCCGGGCGCTGAAGACGATGTACGCCGCCCACATGGCGCCCGCGCCCAGCGCGAAGGCGACACCGGCGAGGTCGAGGCCGCCGAAGCCCCCGCCGCCGAGGAGGAAGACCCCGGCCAGGGCGAGCGCGGCCCAGACGAGGTTGACGGCGCGGCGCGAGGCCAGCACGGACAGGGCGAGCGGGCCGAGGACCTCGAGGGTGACGGCGGGGCCGAGCGCGATGCGGTCGAGCGCCTGGTAGAACAGGCCGTTCATCGCGGACATGGTGACGCCGAAGACGACGACCGTGCCCCAGTCGGTGCGCGAGTACCCGCGCAGCCGGGGCCGGCAGACCAGCAGCAGCACGACGGCGGCCACCAGCAGCCGCAGCGCCACGACGCCCAGCGCACCCGCGCGCGGCATCAGCGTCACGGCCAGAGCGCCGCCGAACTGCACCGAGACACCCCCGGCCAGGACCAGCCCGACGGGGCCGAGGGAACCCCGCCGGTGCGGCGCGCCGGGCCCCGCGGAGGACGCGACCGGGGTCGACGAGGAGGGGGCGGCGGCACCAGGGGTGCTGGGGATGCTCATGGGGCGGTCCAGGGGGCTGAGCTGGGACATTCGTTCATCTCGATGTACTACCGAGTCCAGGGTAATGGACCCGGTCAGGCGTGTGAACCCTTTACGCTGCTGTACCGAACGCCACGGGCCCGCGAGACCGGAGGGACCCGGGCCGGCGGCTCCGCGGCCCTCGGCGGCCGGTACCCGTCCGGGAGGAGGTCAGGCCCCCTCCCCGTCCAGGGCCTCTGCCAGCACCTCCGCCAGATGCCGTCCGCGCACCCCCGCCAGCTGTTCCAGCTGGGTCCGGCAGGAGAAGCCGTCGGCCAGGACCACCGCCGCTTCCGGGGCCCGCCGGACCGAGGGCAGCAGCCGCTCCTCCGCGCAGGCGCGGGACACCTCCCAGTGGCCCCGCTCGAAGCCGAAGTTCCCGGCGAGGCCGCAGCAGCCGCCGGACAGCTCGCCGGTCAGGCCCGCCGCGGCACGCAGCCGCCGGTCGGCCGCGTCACCGAGCACCGCGTGCTGGTGGCAGTGGGTCTGCCCGGCGACCGGGCGGTCCAGCCGGGGCGGCCGCCAGCCGGGCGCGTGGCGTTCCAGGGTCTCGGCGAAGGTGAGCACCCGGTCGGCCAGCCGCCGCGCCCGCGGGTCGTCGTGCAGCAGCTCCGGCAGGTCGGTGCGCAGGGCGGCGGCGCAGCTCGGCTCCAGCACGACGACCGGGGCGCCGGTCTCCAGCACCGGCGCCATCAGGTCGAGGGTGCGGCGCAGCACCGTACGGGCCCGGTCGAGCTGACCGGTCGACACATGGGTGAGGCCGCAGCAGACCCGGCCCCTGCCGCGCAGCAGCGCCACCGGGTCGAGGACCGCCGACCTGCCGTCGCCCACCGAGGGACGGCGCAGCCGCAGGGTCGGCGGGAGCGCCACCCGCAGCCCGGCCGCCTCCAGCACGCGTACGGCCGCCCGGCCCACGGACGGCGACAGGTGCTCGGTGAAGGTGTCGGGCCACAGGACGACCAGCTCGCCGGGGCCCCCGACCGCGCCCCGGCGCCGCCGCCACCACCGGGTGAACGGCTCCCGCGCGAGCCGTGGGAGGTCCCGCTCCGGCGTGATCCCGCCGAGCCGTTTGGCCACCGCCGCCAGCGGCCGCACCGAGGCGAGCGCGTCGAGGACCGGCGCCGCGCGGAGACGCGCCGTCCAGCGCAGCCACACCGGGAGCCGGCCCATCACGTAGTGGGACGCCGGGCGGCGCCGCCCGGCGTAGTGGTGGTGCAGGAACTCCGCCTTGTAGGTGGCCATGTCGACGCCGACCGGGCAGTCCGAGCGGCAGCCCTTGCACGACAGGCACAGGTCGAGCGCGTCACGCACCTCCGGCGACCGCCAGCCGCCCGTCACCACCTCGCCCGCGAGCATCTCGTGCAGCAGCCGGGCCCGCCCGCGCGTGGAGTGCTCCTCCTCCCCCGTCGCACGGAAGGACGGGCACATCACGGCGGGCCCGGACACCTCCGTCGTACGGCACTTGGCGACGCCGACGCAGCGGCGCACCGCCGCCGAGAAGTCGCCGCCGTCGGCCGGGTAGCCGAACGCCACGTCGACGGGCTCGCGCGGCAGCACGGAGAAGCGCAGGCCGGAGTCGAGCGGCGCCGGACGCACCAGCATCCCGGGGTTGAGCAGGTCGTCGGGGTCCCAGACGGCCTTGGCCCGCTCGAAGAGGGCGACCGTCTCCTCGCCGTACATCACCGGCAGCAGCTCCGCCCGCGCCTGCCCGTCGCCGTGCTCCCCGGACAGCGAGCCGCCGTGCGCCACCACCAGCTCGGCCAGCTCCCGCGAGAACCGCCGGAAACGGCCGACCCCTTCCCGCGTCAGCAGGTCGAAGTCGATACGGACGTGGACGCAGCCGTCGCCGAAGTGCCCGTACGGCGTGCCGCGCAGCCCGTGCGCGGCCAGCAGCCCCCGGAAGTCCCGCAGATAGGCGCCCAGCCGGGCCGGCGGCACCGCGCAGTCCTCCCAGCCCGGCCACGCCTCCGAGCCGTCCGGCATCCGGGTGGCCGTGCCGCTCGCGTCCTCCCGGACGCGCCACAACGCCCGCTGCGCCGCCTCGTCCGTCACCACCAGCGCGTCCACGGCGTCGGCCGCGCGCACGACCGCCTCCGCCCGCGCGCGGGCCTCGGCCCCCGAGCGGCCGCCGGTCTCCACGAACAGCCAGGCTCCGCCCTGGGGCAGCGCGGTGGCGTCCGGCACCAGGTCGCGGGCCATCCCCTCCACCGTGAGCGGCCGATACGGCGTCAGCCCGGCCGCGGCGTCGGCGGCGCCGCTCTCGTCGGCGTACCCCAGCACCGCGAGCGCCCGCGCCCGGGGCGCCTCGACCAGCCCGACCACCGCCTCCGTCAGCACGCCCAGCGTGCCCTCCGAACCGCAGAGGGAGCGGGCGACGTCCCCGCCCCGCTCGGGCAGCAGGGCGTCCAGCGCGTAGCCGGAGATACGGCGGGGCAGGTCCGGGAACCCGGTCCGCAGCCGGGCCGACTCCCCCTCGACCAGCTCCCGCAGCCCGTCCGGGGCCCCGGCCCAGCCGGGACCGGGCCTCAGCCGCCGCCCGCGCGCGGTGACCACCGACAGCTCCCGCACGTGGTCCGCCGTCGTCCCCCAGGCCACCGAGTGCGCCCCGCAGGAGTTGTTGCCGATCATGCCGCCGAGCGTGCACCTGCCGTGCGTGGACGGGTCGGGGCCGAAGAGCAGGCCGTGCGGCGCGGCGGCCTCCTGGAGGCGGTCGAGCACCAGCCCCGGCTGCACGACGGCGGTCCGCGCCTCCGGGTCGATCCCCAGCACCCGGTTCATGTGCCGGGTGAAGTCCAGGACCACCCCCGTCCCGGTGGCCTGGCCCGCGATCGACGTGCCGCCGCCGCGCGCCACCACCGGCACCCCGCGCCCCCGGCACACCTCCAGCACGGCCGCCACGTCGTCGGCGTCCCGCGGCGCCACCACGCCCAGCGGGACCCGCCGGTAGTTGGACGCGTCCATGGTGACCAGGGCGCGGTCCGTGACCCCGAACCCCACCTCCCCCCGGACGACCTCGCGCAACTCCGCCCGCAGACCCGGTACATCCGTCATGGCTCCAGGATGCCCGCGCGCACCGGCGGCCCACGCGCGCACCCGCCGTCCCCGCGCGCGCCCCGGCCATCCGGCGCGCACCGCCCGTCCCCGCGCACCCCCGTCCTCCGCGCACCCGCCGCCCCGGCCCCGGCGGCCCGTCAACCTCGTAGGTCCCCACAAGCCCAAGGGCTGAAGGAGTCGTCTCATCGAACGGACACGGTTCCGTCCGGTTTCACCGAAGAGATACCCTCCGGCACGTGGCTGAGATCCGGATTCCCTCTGACATCAAGCCCGCGGACGGACGTTTCGGCGCGGGTCCCTCCAAGGTGCGGACGGAGGCGCTGGACGCCCTCGCCGCGACGGGCACGTCCCTCATGGGCACCTCCCACCGCCAGGCACCGGTCAAGAACCTGGTCGGCAAGGTGCGCGAGGGCATCCGCGACCTGTTCTCCCTGCCGGACGGCTACGAGGTGATCCTCGGCAACGGCGGGTCCACCGCGTTCTGGGACATCGCGACCCACGGCCTGATCGAGAACAAGTCGCAGCACCTCACCTTCGGCGAGTTCAGCTCCAAGTTCGCCAAGGCCGCCAAGCTCGCCCCCTGGCTGGCCGAGCCGACGGTCGTCGCCGCCGACCCCGGCACGCATCCGGAGGCCGTGGCCGAGGCGGGCGTCGACGTCTACGCCTTCACCCACAACGAGACCTCGACCGGTGTCGCCATGCCGATCAGGCGCGTGCCCGGAGCCGACGACGGCGCCCTGGTGCTGGTCGACGCCACCTCCGGCGCCGGCGGCCTGCCGGTCGACGTCGCCGAGACGGACGTCTACTACTTCGCCCCGCAGAAGTCCTTCGCCTCCGACGGCGGCCTGTGGATCGGCGTCTTCTCCCCGGCGGCGATCGAGCGCGCCGAGCGCGTGCACGCCTCCGGCCGCCATGTGCCGGAGTTCTTCAGCCTGCCGACGGCGATCGACAACTCGCGCAAGAACCAGACGTACAACACCCCCGCCCTCGCCACCCTCTTCCTGCTCAACGAGCAGCTGGAGTGGCTCAACGGCCAGGGCGGTCTGGCCTGGTCCACGGCCCGCACCAAGGACTCCTCGACCCGCCTGTACGGCTGGGCGGAGGAGAGCAAGTACGCGACCCCGTTCGTCTCCGACCCGGCCAAGCGCTCCCAGGTCATCGGCACGATCGACTTCGCCGACGAGATCGACGCGGCGGCCGTCGCCAAGGCGCTGCGCGCCAACGGCATCGTCGACACCGAGCCGTACCGCAAGCTCGGCCGCAACCAGCTCCGCGTCGCGATGTTCCCGGCGATCGACCCGGCGGACGTCGAGGCGCTCACGAAGTGCGTCGACTACGTGATCGACAAGCTGTAGTCCCCGGCCCACGGCCCACCGAAAGGGGGGCGCCCGGCGAGGTCCGGGCGCCCCCCTTCGCCGTCCGCTCAGCGGCGGCGGCGCAGGCGGCTCAGCGCGAAGACGGCGGCCGCCGCGACGGCCACGGCGACGGCGCCGGCCTTCAGTCCGCTGCCCGCACCGGCGCTGCCGGAGCCACCGGAGGCCGAACCGCCTCTCGCCGAGGGCGACTTGGCCGAGCCCCCGCCCGGCGCGTCCTCCGCCTGCACGGGGCTGTTCTCACCCTCGCTGCCGTAGAGCAGCTTGCTGCCGTCGGCGCTGTAGGTGACCGACTCCCCCTGGCCCTGGAGCGGCACGTCCAGTTGGCCCACGCGCCTGATCCGCCCGCCGTCGAAGGCGTAGAGGATGCCGCCGAAGTAGCCGCGCACGGCGAGCCGTTCGCCGTCGGGCGAGAAGGCGGCGTCGGTGGCCCACAGGTCGACGGGGGCGACGGGCCTGAAGACGTTCGCCCCGGACGGGGAGAGCCGGGCGGGCCCCTCGTACAGGTGGCCGCCGTTCTCCTTCTTGTCGATGAGGTACACGCGCCCCGTCCTCGGGTGCACGACGAGCGACTCGGCGTCCCGGGGGCCGTCCGCGTACTTCACCACGTACTGCGTGGCCCGGATCGTCTGGTCCCTGAGCTCCTTCGGCTCGGGCAGCCGGTAGATCCACACGTAGGGCCAGGTCCCGCCGAGGTTGTCGCCGATGTCTCCGACGTAGATCTGGTTGCGGGGTCCGATCGAGACGGCCTCCACGTCCCGCGGCCTGCCGACGCCGCTGAGGGTGACGGTGGCGACGGTCCGCCCGGTCCGGCCGTCCACGGCGTAGAGGTACGGGCCGTCGTCACTGTCGTTGTGGGTCCAGTAGACGCCCGGGTGCAGGCGCGAGGCCGCGAGGCCGCTGGACTCCTTGATCCTCGGATCCCTGATCGTGAAACCGCCGTCGCCGCCGTCCCCGCCGGCGGCGGAGGCGGGCACGGCGGACGCGGGCACGGCGGACGCGGGCACGGCGGACGCACCCGCGAGGAGGACTCCGGCGAGGAGGGCGAACGGTCGGCGCATGGGCCAAGCCTGCCATCCGGCACGGCCGTTCACCGGCGTGGTGGGCCTCACACCCCACCGGGGCCCGCGCCGGAGCGCTGATCGTCCATCATGAGCGGATGCTCAGGTTCATGCCCGTCGGTGACTCCATGACGATCGGAAGCGCGGGCGAACACACATGGCGGTACCGGCTGTGGCAGCACCTGTGCGCCACCTACGGCGGCCCGTTCACGCTCGTCGGCCCGCGCGAGACGCTGTACGACAAGACGGCGGACGCGCCGACGTCGCACCTGTACGCCGACCCGGAGTTCCCCCGCCGCCACCTGGCGGGCTGGGGCGAGGGCTGGATGCACATGGCGCCACTGATCGGCGGGGAGGTGCGCGCCTGCCGGGCGGACGTGCTGCTCGTCTCCCTGGGCCTGATCGACCTGGGCTTCTACACGAACGCGGAGCAGACCGCGGAGAACGCGCGGGCCTTCGTGGCCGGGGCCCGCGAGGCGAACCCGCGCATCCGCATGGTGCTGCTCCCGGTGATCCCGAACGTGCGGGCCGCGTCGGACCCGCCCTTCGCCGAGCAGGTGACCCGCTTCAACGAACTCCTGGCGAAGACGGTCGCGGACCTCGACGAACCCCGCTCCCCGCTGCTCCTGGCCTCGCCGCCGGAGGCGTACGACATCCACGCGGACACGTACGACGGGACGCACCCCAACGCGAGTGGCGAGCACCGCCTGGCCCAGGCCTTCGCGGACGCGATGCACCAGGCGTGGGGGTGGGGCGGGGAGTACGGGGACGACTGAGCCGGGGCGACTCCTGCTCCTGGCATATGCGGGACCGCCCGTGTCCTTGTCACCGTGCGTATCGTTGTACTGCGCGGCTGTACTCGTCCGTGAGGCAGTCGGGGAGGAGCGCCACGATGACCGTCCTCGAAGACAGGATCGCGATGGCCGACGCCGACGCCAACACCCAGCGTTTGGACGACTGGTTCGAGCGCCTCGAGCGGATGCCCGTCCCCGAAGGATTCAGGGTCGAGATCGTCGGGGGCAACGTACACACGACGCCGCAGCGCGACACCCACTGGGTGATCATCCGTCGGATCGTGCGGGCCATCGAGGACAGGTTCGGGATGGACGTCAATGTGCTCTCCGACGTCCGGATCGACTTCCCCGGCCACGAGAACGGCTTCTGCCCGGACGTCGCCCTGCTCAAGGCCTCCGCGGAGAAGGACGAGAAAGGACACTGGCGTCACGAGGACGTCGAGTTCGTCGCCGAGGTGATCTCCCAAGGCACCGCCGCCAACGACTACGGCCCCAAGAAGACCGCCTACGCGCTCGCCGAGGTCCCCGTCTACCTCATCGTGGACCCCGACCGCGGCTGGTGCCGCGTCTACACGCACCCCAAGGGTGACGACTACGCGATCGACACCAAGGTCGACTTCGGATCGGACGTGGACCTCACCGACACCTTGCTCGGCCTCACCCTCAAGACCGACAAGTTCCCCCGCGACTGACCGCGCCCGGCTCCCCTTGCATGGAGCGCACTCCAGGACGTTGGCTGGGGGACCATGGAGTACACGCAGCTCGGACGCACAGGACTCAAGGTCGGCAGGCTCGTTCTCGGGACCATGAACTTCGGTCCGCAGACCGACGAGGCGGACAGTCACGCGATCATGGACGCGGCGCTGGACGCCGGCATCAACTTCTTCGACACCGCCAACGTCTACGGCTGGGGCGAGAACAAGGGCCGCACCGAATCGATCATCGGCAACTGGTTCGCGCAGGGCGGTGACCGGCGGGACAAGGTGGTCCTCGCCACCAAGGTGTACGCGAACATGGGCGCGGACGGCGCCGCCTGGCCCAACCACGACAAGCTCTCCGCGCTCAACATCCGGCGGGCCGTCGACGCCAGCCTCAAGCGGCTGCGCACGGACCACATCGACGTCTACCAGTTCCACCACATCGACCGCGACACCCCCTTCGAGGAGATCTGGCAGGCCGTCGACGTCCTCGTCCAGCAGGGGAAGATCCTCTACGTCGGCTCCTCCAACTTCCCCGGCTACAAGATCGCCCAGGCCAACGAGATCGCCGCCCGCCGCCACGGCACCATCGGCCTGGTCAGCGAGCAGTGCCTCTACAACCTCGCCGAGCGCCGCGCCGAGATGGAGGTCATCCCGGCCGCCCGGGACTACGGGCTCGGGGTCATCCCCTGGTCGCCGCTGCACGGGGGCCTGCTGGGCGGTGTGCTCAAGAAGCAGGCCCAGGGGGGCCGGCGCGCCTCCGGACGCGCCGCCGAGACCCTGGCCGACCCCTCCGCGCGCGCCAGGATCCAGGCGTACGAGGACCTGCTCGACAAGCACGGCCTGGAGCCCGGCGAGGTCGCGCTGGCCTGGCTGCTCACCCGGCCGGGCGTGACCGGCCCGATCGTCGGTCCGCGCACCGCCGAGCAGCTCGCCTCCGCGCTGCGGGCGGCGGAGCTGGAGCTCTCGGAGGAGCTGCTGGCCTCGCTGGACGAGATCTTCCCGGGCCCGGGGCCGTCCCCGGAGGCCTTCGCCTGGTGACGGGCGTCCGCGTCACGCGCCGCGGCACGTCCGGATGTGTCCCTCGCTGAGCCGCATCCGGGCGTGTCCGGGAGTGTCCCCGCCAAGACACATCGGGTGCGCCCGGGGGTGTCCCTCGCCGGGGCGCGTCCGGGCCGCCGCGCCCGGCGTTCACCTGCCGAGCGCGGCGGCCACGGCGACGACGGCGAACATCAGCACGAGCGCACCGGCCATGATCCGGTTTCGGGTCTTCGGGTCCACGTAGTCGAGGTTAACCGGACCGGCCGAGCGGCCAGCGGGCGACCGGTTCGTACCGGGGCTGCTCGCCGGGCACCCCGGACGTCGGCAGATGGCTGCGGAACATGATCACCTCGTCCACCGTCCACCGGCGGCTGCCGAAGGCGCCCAGGGCCCGCACATGCGGCCGGACGTCCACCGCGGCCCGGCTGCGCGCGACCGTCAGGTGGGCCTTGTAGGGGCGGTGCTCCCCCATCGGCAGGCCCGCCTTGCGCGCCGCCGCCTCCGAGCGGTCGGCCAGCAGCCGCAGGGTCGCCAGGTCGCCCTCCGCTCCGGCCCACAGCGCCCGGCCCCGCCCGAACTGCCCCCCGCCGCGCAGGGCCAGCGGGAACGGCTCGGTGCGCAGGGCCGCGCGCTCCAGCCGGGCCGACAGCTCCGGTACGAGTTCCTCGTCGACCTCGCCGTAGAAGGCGAGCGTGAAGTGCCAGGCGGGACGCCCGGTCCAGCGCAGATCCGCCGCGCCGGGCAGCCTCCGCAGCCCGGCGACCGCGCGCTCGACCTCGCGGAGAACGTCCTCCGGCGGCAGCACGGCGGCGAAGAGCCTCATGCCACCAGTGTCGCTCTCGCACGTCTGTACGCGCGGGCGTGCCCTGGTGACCGTGCGTATCGTTGTACCGCGCGGCTGCATGCGACCAGGCAGCAGCGGGGAGGAGCGGCACAGTGACTGTTCTGGCAGACAGGACCGAGATGGCCGACCAGGGCGAAGAGCTCACCCTCGACCAGATGTTCGAGTGGCTGCAGCGGATGCACATCCCCGAGGGTTTCAAGACCGAGATCGTCGGGGGGGGCATCTTCGTGACGCCGCAGCGGGACACCCACTGGGAGATCATCGCGGACATCTACGAACAACTGCGGACCGCGTACCCGCGCAAGCGTGTGAAGTCCGACGTCCGTATCGACTACCCCGGGCACCTCAACGGGTTCGCGTCCGACGTCGTGGCGCTCGTGGAGGACGCCCGCAAGGACGCCAAGGGCCACTGGCGCCACGAGGACGTCGAGTTCGTCGCCGAGGTGATCTCCAGGGACACCGCCCGCAACGACTACGGGCCGAAGAAGGCCGCCTACGCCGCTGCGGAAGTGCCGGTGTACGTGATCGTGAACCCGTACACCGGCACATGGCACCTGCACACCCTGCCGAAGGACGGCGCGTACCGCGGCGAACTCACCCTCGACTTCGGCAAGGAGATCGACCTGACCGACACCCCCGTCGGCCTGGTCCTCAGGACCGACGAGTTCCCCCGGGACTGAACCGGCCCCCGGCGGGGCCGGGGCCGGGACCTACGCCGGCGCCGGCTCCTCCCGGCACTCGCGGGGTACGAAGCGGACGTGCGGGTGGCCGCTCCGCCAGCCCACCGACAGGCGCAGGCCGCCCACCCGGGCGAGCAGCAGGCCGACGGTGACGGCGGCGGCGACCGAGACCGCGCCGCCGAGGACGAAGCCGATGCGGGGTCCGTAGACGTCGGTGACCCAGCCGACGACCGGCGCGCCCAGCGGTGTGCCGCCCATGAAGACCATCATGAACAGGGCCATCACCCGCCCGCGCATGGCCGGGTCGGTGGCCATCTGGACGGCGGTGTTCGCGGTGACGTTGACCGTCAGGCCGAAGATCCCGATCGGGATCATCAGCAGCGCGAACGGCCAGTACGACGGGGTCAGCGCGGCCACGATCTCCAGCGTGCCGAAGGCGGCCGCCGCGGCGATCAGCACGCGCAGCCGGGCGGTGCCGCGCCGGGCGGCGAGCAGCGCGCCCACCAGCGAGCCGACCGCCATCAGCGTGTTGAAGAGGCTGTAGGCGCCGGCCCCGGCGTGGAAGACGTCGTCGGCGTAGGCGGACAGCCAGACCGGGAAGTTGAAGCCGAAGGTGCCGATGAAGCCGACCAGGACGATCGGCCAGATCAGCTCCGGCCGCCCGGCGACGTGGCGCAGGCCCTCGCGGAGCTGGCCCTTTCCGCGCGGGGCGCGCTCGACGGCGTGCAGCTCGCGGGCGCGCATCAGCAGCAGGCCGGCGATGGGGGCGGCGAAGGACAGGCCGTTGAGGAGGAACGCCCAGCCGGTGCCGACGCCGGTGATCAGGACGCCCGCGACGGCGGGGCCCACCAGGCGGGCGGACTGGAAGTTGGCGGAGTTCAGGCTGACCGCGTTCTGCAGCTGCTTCGGGCCGACCATCTCGGAGACGAAGGACTGGCGGGCCGGGTTGTCGACGACCGTGGCGAGGCCGACGGCGAAGGCGGCGAGGTAGACGTGCCAGACCTGGACGTGGCCGGTGAGGGTGAGGGCGGCGAGCGCGAGGCCGGTGACGGCCATGGCGGACTGGGTGACCAGCAGCGCGGGGCGCTTGGGCAGGCGGTCGACCAGGACCCCGCCGTAGAGGCCGAAGAGGAGCATCGGCAGGAACTGCAGGGCGGTGGTGATGCCGACGGCCGCGGAGGAGCCGGTGAGTCCGAGCACCAGCCAGTCCTGGGCGATGCGCTGCATCCAGGTGCCGGTGTTGGAGACCACCTGGCCGATGAAGAAGAGGCGGTAGTTCCGGATCCGCAGCGAGCTGAACATCGAGGACTTCGCGGACGTGCCGCTGCGGGGGGCGGGCGGGGAGTAGTGGGCGGCTGGTGCGGGGGCGGAGTCTGCTCCGGATCCCGTACTCAAAAGGGTCGCCTCCTCGTTGGCGTGCTTACAGGTGCGCGAGCTTCTCCAGTACGGGGGCGGCGGCGCGCAGTTTCGCCCACTCGTCCTCGTCGAGGCCGTCGACCAGGCCGGCCAGGAAGGCGTTCCGCTTGCGGCGGCTCTCCTCGAGCATGGTCTCGGCCTGCTCGGTCCTGGTGACGACCTTCTGGCGCCGGTCCTCGGGGTGCGGCTCCAGACGGACCAGGCCCTTGGCCTCCAGCAGCGCGACGATGCGGGTCATCGACGGCGGCTGGACGTGCTCCTTGCGGGCGAGCTCGCCCGGGGTGGCGCTGCCGCAGTTGGACAGGGTGCCCAGCACCGACATCTCGGTGGGGCTGAGCGACTCGTCGACGCGCTGGTGCTTGAGCCGACGGGACAGCCGCATCACGGCGGAGCGCAGGGCGTTCACGGCGGCAGCGTCGTCGCCATGGGTAAGGTCCGGCATGTTCTTTAGAGTAACTCATTACTCTGACTAAAGACCAACGGGGAGGCATCCACGTGCCCGTGACCCTGGCCACTGCGGGGGCGGATCGCCCAGAGATCACCCATACGGGTGATCCCGGCGCGGAACATGACACGTCGCGCGGAAGCGTGCGGCGACCCTCGTTGCCATGGGGACCAGCGTGCTCAGCCTGCGTATGGACCGTGAGCTGCTCGAACGGCTCCGGTGCCACGCCGCGAAAAGGGGAATGAGCGTCCAGGACTATGTCGTCCGAACGCTCATTCGCGATGACTTCGACGAGCGGTTCCAGACCGCCGTCGAGGAGACGGAGAAGTTCTACGGGGTCACGTGAGCGCGGGCGCCGCGGGAGGGCGGGCGCGGGTCTCGCGTGACCCCGTCGAACGGGATCAGGTCAGGCCCAGGGCCGGCATCAGGTAGTAGAAGGCGAAGACCGCCGCCACCACGTACATCGCCGCCGGGACCTCGCGGCCGCGGCCGACCGCCAGGCGCAGCACCGCGAAGGTGATGAAGCCCATGCCGATGCCGTTGGTGATCGAGTAGGTGAACGGCATCATCACCATGGTGATGAAGGCCGGGACGGCGATCGTGAAGTCCGCCCAGTCGATGTCCTTGACCGAGCCCGCCAGGATCAGGAAGCCGACCGCGAGCAGGGCCGGGGTGGCCGCCTGGGACGGGACCATGGTGGCGATCGGGGTGAGGAAGAGCGCCACGGCGAACAGCGCGCCGGTGATCACGTTGGCGAAACCGGTGCGGGCGCCCTCGCCGACGCCGGCCGTGGACTCCACGAAGCAGGTGGTGGCCGAGGAGGAGCTCGCGCCGCCCGCCGCGACGGCGATGCCGTCGACGAAGAGGACCTTGTTGATGCCGGGCATCTGGCCCTGCGCGTCCGTGAGCTTGGCCTCGTCGCTGACGCCCATGATCGTGCCCATCGCGTCGAAGAAGCACGACAGCAGCACGGTGAAGACGAAGAGGACGCCGGTCAGCAGGCCGACCTTGGAGAAGCCGCCGAAGAGGCTGACCTTGCCGATCAGGCCGAAGTCGGGGGTGGAGACCGGGTTGCCGGGCCACTTCGGGGTGGTCAGGCCCCAGGAGGGCACCTTGACGAGGGCGTCGACGACCATCGCGAGCACCGTCATGGCGACGATCGAGATGAGGATCGCGCCGGGCACCTTGCGGATGATCAGGGCGAGGGTGAGGAGCGCGCCCAGGATGAAGATCAGGACCGGCCAGCCGGTGAGGTGACCGTCGGCGCCGAGCTGGAGCGGGACGGTGGTGTGGGCGGCGTCCGGGATGCGGGAGACGAAGCCGGAGTCGACCAGGCCGATCAGCATGATGAACAGGCCGATGCCGATGGCGATGCCCTTGCGCAGGCCGAGCGGCACGGCGTTCATGACCCGCTCGCGCAGACCGGTGGCGACCAGCAGCATGACGACGAAGCCGGCGAGCACGACCATGCCCATGGCGTCGGGCCACGACATCCGCGGGGCGAGCTGGAGGGCGACGACCGTGTTCACGCCGAGGCCGGCGGCCAGGGCGATCGGGACGTTGCCGATGACACCCATGAGGAGCGTGGTGAACGCGGCGGTCACGGCGGTGGCGGTGACCAGCTGGCCGTTGTCGAGCTGGTGCCCGTACATGTCCTTCGCGCTGCCCAGGATGATCGGGTTCAGCACGATGATGTACGCCATCGCGAAGAAGGTGGCGAAACCGCCGCGGATCTCGCGGGACAGCGTGCTGCCCCGTTCGGAGATCTTGAAGTAGCGGTCGAGGGCGCCGTAGGCGGGCGGCGTGCCCGGCTGCTCGGGGGCGGGAGCCTTGGCGGTGGCCGAGGTGGACATGCGGGAGACCTCAGGGGTGCGGGGGGTACGGGGGTACCGGGGGCCGGAAACATGATCGAGCCTCGCCGCCTTCGGGTCACCAGCAGGTCTCCCCCAGGACTCTGTTGGTGTTTCCTACGAACAGAAGTGGCCAGACTCAGACCGTTTCAGTATGAACATATGAAGGCCAAAAGGCTATCTCCGCGCGTAGACCGTTGGCGGGCAAGGGATCCGAAACGATCACGGACGGCCGCGAGGAGCCACCGCACAGGGGCCGTAAGCTGAGGGCCATGGCGAAGTGGACCCCCAAGCACGAGGCGCCGGAGCCCCTGGAGGGCCCCGTGGTAGCCACCATCATCGGCGGCACGATCGTGTGGTTCGTCCTCTTCCTGGTCCAGCTTCCCTTCTACGGCCGGCTCGAGGACCACGGCCGCGCCTGGTGGGTCTGGACCTGTCTGGCCGGCGCCGGCCTCGGCCTGATCGGCATCTGGTACGTCCGCGGGCGCGACGCCGCGCTCCGGCGCGCGGCGGACGCGCCCGCGCCCGAATCGGAGCAGCAGCCGACGTCGGCGGAGTGACGCCCGGGGTCCAGCCGCCGTACGACGCCCCCTCCTCCTCAGGTCGGATCCTGCGCCCACTCGGCGGGTGAAGCCGCACATCCGCACGTACCGTCGAAGGCATGACGCACATCGACGCGGGCGCCGGGCCGGCCGAGGTGCACCCCGTGCGCGCGCCGGTGCGGGCGGGCGGGCTCACCGCCGCCGAGGTCGCGGAGCGCGTCGCACGGGGGCAGGTCAACGACGTACCGGTGCGCAGCAGCCGTTCCCTGACCGAGATCGTCCGTGCGAACGTCCTCACCCGGTTCAACGCGATCATCGGTGTGCTCTGGCTGATCATGCTGTTCGTCGCGCCGATCCAGGACAGCCTCTTCGGTTTCGTGATCCTCGCCAACACCGGGATCGGCATCGTCCAGGAGTGGCGTGCCAAGCAGACCCTCGACTCGCTGGCCGTGATCGGGGAGGCGCGGCCCACCGTCCGGCGCGACGGCGTCGCCGCCGAGGTCGGCACCGGCGAGATCGTCCTCGACGACCTGCTGGAGGTCGGCCCGGGCGACAAGATCGTCGTGGACGGCGTCTGCGTCGAGGCCGACGGTCTCGAGATCGACGAGTCGCTGCTCACCGGCGAGGCCGACCCGGTCCTCAAGCGGCCCGGCGCCACCGTCATGTCCGGCAGCTTCGTCGTCGCCGGCGGCGGCGCCTACCAGGCGGCCAAGGTCGGCCGCGAGGCCTACGCAGCCCAGCTCGCCGAGGAGGCCTCCCGCTTCACCCTCGTCCACTCCGAGCTGCGCACCGGGATCTCCACGATCCTCAAGTACGTCACGTGGATGATGGTCCCGACCGCGGTCGGCCTGGTCGTCAGCCAGCTCGTGGTGAAGCACAGCGCCCTCAAGGACTCCGTCGCCCGGACCGTCGGCGGGATCGTGCCCATGGTCCCGGAGGGGCTGGTGCTCCTCACCTCCGTCGCCTTCGCCATCGGCGTCATCCGGCTCGGCCGCAGGCAGTGCCTGGTCCAGGAGCTGCCCGCCATCGAGGGCCTCGCCCGCGTCGACACCGTGTGCCTGGACAAGACCGGCACGCTCACCGAGGGCGGCATGGACGTCAGCGAGCTCAGGGCCCTGGACGGCTACGACGAGGCGTACGTCCGCCGGGTGCTCGGCGCCCTCGGCGAGTCCGACCCGCGCCCGAACGCCTCCCTGCGGGCGATCATCGACGCCTACCCGGACAGCGAGGAGTGGCGCTGCGTGGAGTCGCTGCCCTTCTCCTCCGCCCGCAAGTACAGCGGCGCCACCTTCAGCGAGGGCGACGGGCAGGCGAGCACGTGGCTGCTCGGCGCCCCCGACGTACTGCTGCCCGACGGCTCCCCCGCCCTCGCCGAGACCGGACGGCTGAACGAACGGGGTCTGCGGGTGCTGCTGCTCGCCCGCGCGGGCGGCGACCTCGACGACCCCGGCATCACCCGGTCCGTCACGCCCGCCGCCCTGGTCGTGCTGGAGCAGCGGCTGCGTCCCGACGCCGCCGGGACGCTCGGCTACTTCACCGCGCAGAACGTGCGCGCCAAGGTCATCTCCGGCGACAACGTGGTCTCCGTCGGCGCGGTCGCCGCGAAGGTCGGCCTCACCGGCACCGCCGTCGACGCGCGCCGGCTGCCCGCCGACCGCGACGGCATGGCCCGGGTGCTGGAGGAGGGCACGGTGTTCGGGCGGGTCACCCCGCGGCAGAAGCGGGACATGGTGGGAGCCCTGCAGTCGCGCGGGCACACGGTCGCGATGACCGGCGACGGCGTGAACGACGTGCTCGCGCTGAAGGACGCCGACATCGGCGTGTCGATGGGCTCGGGGTCCGAGGCCACCCGGGCCGTGGCGCAGATCGTGCTGCTGGACAACAGCTTCGCCGGCCTGCCGTCGGTGGTCGCCGAGGGGCGCCGGGTCATCGGCAACATCACCCGGGTCGCGACCCTGTTCCTGGTGAAGACGGTCTACTCGGTGCTGCTGGCCCTGCTGGTCACCGCCTGGCAGGTGGAGTACCCGTTCCTGCCACGGCACCTGACCCTGCTGTCCACCCTCACCATCGGGGTCCCGGCCTTCTTCCTGGCGCTGGCCCCCAACACGGAGCGGGCCCGCCCGCACTTCGTCCGGCGGGTCATGCGCTACGCGGTGCCGGGCGGGGTGGTGGCCGCCGTGGCGACCTTCGCCGCCTATCTCGTCGCCCGGCACCACTACACCGGGCCGGGCTCCCTGGAGGCGGAGACCAGCGCGGCGACGCTGACGCTCTTCCTGGTCTCGATGTGGGTGCTGGCGATCATCGCCCGGCCGTACACCTGGTGGCGGATCGCGCTGGTGGCGGCCATGGGGGCCGCGTTCCTGTGCGTGCTCGTCGTCCCCGGGCTCCAGCGCTTCTTCGCGCTGCAGCTGGTGGGGACGACGCTGCCGTGGGTCGCGGTGGGCATCGCCGCGGTGGCGGCGGCCGCCCTGGAACTGCTGTGGAAGTGGGTCGGCCGCCGCTTCCCCGCCTAGCGGGGTCGCTTACTGCACGTCGACGTAGTCACCCGTGGCGTTGACCGCCGGGGTGGTCGAGGTGCCGGCGAAGCTGAAGCGCCAGTAGCCGTCGTAGTTGGCGGTGGTGGTGGTCTTCACGTTGCCGTAGGAGTCGGAGTACACCGTCTTGACGGTGGTGTACGTGGTCGTGCCCGCCTTGCGGAACTGGAGCTTGACCGGCTGGTTGGTGTAGCCGTGGTACAGGCCGTCCTCCCAGTTGGCGCGGGAGAGCTTGCCGGTCGCGGTCAGGGTCTTGCCCTTGGCGACGGGCTCGGGGCCGGCGTTGACGGTCAGCTTGGAGTAGCGCTGGACCTTGGTGGCGCCGAGGCCGCCCTGGTCCTTGTAGCCGACCTTGCTCATGTCGGGGTTGCCCTGGTCCTGGCCGTTGAAGGCCACGGCCTCGGCGGCGGCATTCCAGCTGCCGGCGTCCGCGTTCACCAGGTCGCCGTCGGCCGGGTAGATGTCGATGGTCGCCGTGCAGTTCGCGGTGGTCGACGAGGTGGCGGTGCAGGTGGCGGGATTGTCGCCGTAGAGCTCCTTGTCCGGGGCGTCGAAGGAGCCGCGGTACAGGAACGGGTCCGTGTAGAAGTCGCTCGCCGTGATGTCGACGCCGGAGCCGTGGGTCAGCGTGTAGGTGACCTTGGTGCTGACCTTGTTGGTGGTGCCCACCTTGATCGCCGAGGCGATCTTGTAGTTGGAGAAGCTGACGTCCAGGGTGTACGGCGTGCCGCTCGTCCCGGTGGCCGGGGCCGAACCGGCGGCCTGCGCGGCCGGCACGACGAGGGCGGAGAGGGCCAGGGCGCCGGAGACGGCGGCCACGGTGGCTCGTATGCGCATGTGCGTTCCCCAGGGTGGAGAAAGGGAGCCCGGGCGCCGGTCGGCCGTACGGTCGTTCCGCCCGGCTCGTCGTCGGCGTGGCGGGCCCCATGTGATCGTGGAGTCTGTTGACTCACGCGATCAGATCCGCGACCGGCGAAGAGGGTTGTAGGCGGCCCTCACGATTTTGTCGCGGGATGCGCAACGCTTGACGTGCTCATTACGCGACGCACCGCCGCCCCCGGACAAGTCGGGAGCGACGGTGCACCGGGGTGTTACTTCACGTCGACGTAGTCACCCGTGGCGTTGACCGCCGGGGTGGTCGTGGTGCCCGCGAAGCTGTAGCGGTAGTAGCCGTCGGCGCTCGCGGTGGTGGTGGTCTTCAGGTTGCCGTACGAGTCCGACTTGATGGTCTTGAGCGTCGTGTAGGTGCTGGTGCCCGCCTTGCGGTACTGCAGCTTCACGTACTGGTTGGTGTAGCCGTGGTAGGCGTTATCCTCCCAGTTGGCCCGGGAGAGCTTGCCGGTGACGGTGATGGTCTTGCCCTTGTAGACGGGCTCCGGCGAGGCGTTGACGGTCAGCTTGGAGTAGCGCTGGACCTTGGTGGTGCCCAGGCCGCCCTGGATGGAGTCGTCGTTGGTGCTGTACTGCAAGGCCAGCGCGCCGGCCGACCAGGTGCCGGCGTCGGAGTTGAGCAGTTCGCCGTCGGCCGGGTAGATGTCGATGAGGCCCTTGCAGGAGGCGGTCGTCGACGAGGTGGCCGTGCAGGTCGCCGGGGCGTCGCCGAACAGCATGTTGTCCGGGGCGTCGAGCGAGCCCTTGTAGATGAACGGGCCGTTGTCGAAGTCGTCGCCGCCCAGCTGGTAGCCCGACCCGAAGGTCATCGTGTAGGTGACCGTGGTGGAGACGTGGTTGGTCGTGCCGACCTTGACCGCGGAGGCGATCTTCAGGTTCGAGAAGGTGACGCCCAGGTCCGCGGCGGTGGTGGCGGTGTAGGCGGACTTGCCGGAGGCGGAAAGGGCCTTCTCGGCCTGCGCCTTGTAGGACGGGGCACCGGTGGCGTGCGCGGCGGGCACGGCGAAGGCGGCGAGGGCCAGGGCGCCGGAGACGGCGGCCACAGTGGCGCGAATACGCATGCGTTCCCCAGTGGGAGAAGGGGCCCCGCCGCACGTCGTTCCGTACGGCTCGTCTTCGGCGGCGCGGGGCCCAAGCGATCTTGGAGTCTGTTGACTCACGAGGTGAGATCCACGACCACCGGGGAAGGTTGTACGTCGGTTGAAGATTTTATGAAGGTATGGCCGCGACCGCGATCACGGGCCTGGCCGGCGGGCATGGCCGCACCCGCCGGGAACCGGCCCGCCGCGCGTCAGTCGAACCAGCGGTCCCGCGCCAGCTCCTCGGTCCGGGACGGGTCCTCCAGCAGGGCCGCGACCTCGAACCGGCGCGGCCACTGCCCCGCCGCCCAGGCCAGACCGGCGGCCACGCCCTCCACGGTCGCCGCGTGCAGCACCCCGTCCGCCGTCAGACGCCAGTCCAACTCGGTCCCGTCCACGACGAGTTCCTCGTGCTCGACGTAGGTCCCGGGGGTCCGCGGTCCGAGCAGCGCCCGCACCGGCTCCGGTACGTCGTGCTCGGTGCCCTCGGAGTCCACCTCGCCGGTGACCGACTCGCTGAGCCGGCGCACCTGGAACAGCTCGGCCAGCTCCGCCGCCCGCGACGGCCGTACGGGCAGCAGCGGGACGCCGTCGGTGAACGGCAGCAGGTCCGGCGAGTCGCACACCACGGCGTCGGCCGCGTCCACGACCTCCACGCGCCCGTCGACCACGGCCCGCACCTCGTCCGGCAGCGTCACCTGATCCGGGTCCAGCTCGGCCAGCGCGCCGTACAGGGCGTGCAGTTGGGCGGAGGTCACCGGGCGCTCCGGGTCGGCGAGCCGGTCGAGCAGCTCAGCGGCGCCGCCGGGCTCGTCGAGCAGGGCCGCGACACTCGTCCGCACGCCCAGCGCGCGCAGCACCTGCTCGTCGTCGAAGCCGGTCGCGTCGGCCTCGTCGTACAGGCCGCGCAGCAGCGGGTCGGAGCCGGCGGCGCGCAGACCGGCCGGGCGGCGTCCGCCGAGCACCGGGTGCCCGCGCAACCACCAGGCGGTGTACGGCCGCACGATCTCGTGGGTGCCGTCCGGCAGCAGGATCCGCACCGGCTGGACCAGCGCGTCCCGCAGCGGCGGCCGGGCCAGCTGGGCGAGGGCGTCGGGCCACTGGTCGTCGTCGACGAGGTCCAGGTCGCGCACGGCGACGATCTCGGTCGCGACCGGCGGCACGGGCGTGTCCGGGAACCGGTCGAGGACGTCCTCGCACCACACGTCGACCGCGTCGAGCAGTCCGGGGTCGTCCGGCTCGGGGAAGTCGCCCTCCCGCGGCTCCAGTTCGTCGGGGTCGAGGACCACGTCGGTGGCCCGCACCAGGGCGAAGTGCGCGAGCACCCCGCAGGCGGCCAGCGGCTGCTCGCCCCATCGGGCGGCCAGTTCGGCGTCCACGGCGGGCAGTTCGCCCTCCCGCATGACCTCCGCGAACGGGGCGCCGGGCAGGACCAGTTCACCGGCCGGGGCGAGTTCGCCGTCCTCGTCGGGCAGGGCGAGCGCGCCGAGCCAGGGTTCGTCGCCGGGCTCCAGGCCCGCGTCCCGCACCAGGGCGAGGACGGTGTCGGCGAGTTCCTCGGCGTCCGGGGTGTCCTCGTCCCACGCCCCGGCGTCCTCGTCGAGGGAGGCGGCGACGGCGGCCCGCACCTGCGGGGTGGTGAGCACCGCGCGCGGGGTGGCGGGCAGGGCGCCGAGCTTCTCCAGGATCGGGTGGGCGGCGTCCGGGTGGGCGACCTTCAGGCCGAGCCGGGCGAGCGTCTCCGGGTCGGCCGGGGCGGCGTCCGGGGTGGGCAGCAGCACCTGCCGGGGCCCGAGCGTCGTCCGCCCGTCGGCCAGCGGCACCGGAAGTCCCGACAGCCGGTCCGGATCGACGCCCGCGAGGGAGTCGTACAGCCGCCGCCACCAGCCCGGCTCCTTCTCGAGCCCGGCCAGCCGGTCGATCGCGTCGGTCAGCGGCACCCGGGCCACGCCCAGCGTGCGCAGTTCCACGCGCCGTTCGAGACCGGCGGGCAGCAGGGTGGGCAGCACCTCGGCGAGGACGCGCACGGTGTCGGCGCCCGCGCCCTCCACGACCTCCGCGTCCCGCGGCCGCAGCGACTCGGGCAGGTCGGAGTCGGGCCCCTTCGGCTCGGCGGCGGCCGGCAGGAAGGACGTCCGCGGCAGCCGGTCGAGGACCGCCTGGCGCAGCGCGCCGTCCAGCTCGCCCTTGCCCAGCGGGCCGGGCACGAGTCCGATGATCCCGGCGGTCACCGGCCGCCAGTCGGCGAGGAGTTCGGCGTAGGCGTCCGCCGCGCGAGCGACCACGAAGTCGGTCAGCGGGCCGGGCGCGGCGCGGCGGCGGGTGGTGTCCAGCGGGAAGGAGGCGATGAGCAGGGCGGGGACGCCGAGCGGCTCGTCGCTGGGCGTGGGCGCGTGGACGACCGGGCTGGTACGGGGCCGGGCCGGGCCGCCGTCCGCGTCGACGGGCACCGCCCAGGTGACCGACCAGTGCGGGCGCAGGCGCTCCTCGACGGGCCGGCCGGCCAGCAGGTCCGGGGTGAGCGGGCCGTGCGCCTGAGCGGTGCGCCAGCGGGTCGTGCCCTCCCGGGTGTCCTCGACGACGGTCAGAGCGCCCTCGGTGCGGCGGCGCAGGGTGCGCGGACCGGCGTCGCCGATCTCCACGACGACCTCCTCCAGCCCCGGCAGGGCGAGGAGCAGGGCGTCGTCGACGGCGAGGAGCAGCCGTTCGGCGAGGTCGGCGGCGGCCGTGTCGCGCAGCGGCAGGATGACGACCGTGTCGTAGGGGTCGGGCGCGGTGCCCTCGGCGGCGAAGGGCAGGCGCAGCAGCGGTACGTGCCCGTCGCGGCGGCGGATCTCGTCGCCCAGGCCGGGGCTGTGCCGGGCGGTCTCCTCGGCGAGGCCGCGGGCCTCGGCCAGGGACCAGCGCACCCCGCCGTGCCGGCCGACGACCGCGGGCTCGTCGGTGACGGAGAGGACGGCGGCGAACCCGACGCCGAAGCGGCCGACCGACGGGGTGTCCCGCTTCGCGGAGGCGCGCAGCGTGGACAGCGACTCCACGCCGGCCGCGTCCAGCGGGGCCCCGGTGTTGGCGGCGACCAGGACGTCGTCGCGGAGGGTGAGGCGCAGCCGGCCGGGCACGCCGGCGCGGGCGGCGGCGTCGGCGGCGTTCTGCGCCAGCTCGGCGACGAGACGGTCCCGGTAGCCGCCGAGGACGAGGTCCTCCTCGGCGTTGGCGTCCTCACGGAACCGGGCCGGGCTGGTGGCCCACGCGTCCAGCACGCCGCGGCGCAGACGCGCGGTCCCGAACGGATCGCCTCCGGCGGACGGCTGCACCCACATGCTCACGTTCACTCTCCTCATCGGCGTGAGGTCGAAGGTACCGCCCCGCCGGACCCGCACGCGCAACCGTCCCACAGGGAGAGCGGGACCGGAGCGGGACCGCCCTGACCAGGGCGGGGAGCGGCCGCCGCCGGACCTGACCGCCCGTCACGCACGGGCCGGCCCGCCTCGAAGGACCCGCCCCCGGGGCCACGCGGCCGCCCGGGGTGCGCGGGCCGCGGATCCTAGGAGTGCCCCAGCTCGGCCGTCTCCTCGTCCGCGGCCGCCGCCGGGACCGATCCCGAGTCGCGGGCCGGGCGCAGCGGGAAGGGCTCGACCTGGGTCTCGTCGACCACCGGCGGGGGCGGCTGCGGCGGCTTCGGCATGACGGCGGCCTCGGAGTGCCCGCCGCACCCGTACGCCAGCGACACCACCCGTCCGTCGGCCGGGGAGAACTCGTTCGCGCACACGCCGAAGGCCTGGCCCAGGGAACCGCCGATCGGCATCAGGAAGCCGCAGCTCACACAGGCCGCGGGGGCCGCCTGCGCCATCGGCGTCTTCGGCCCGAAGGCCTCCTCCCAGCGGTCGGCGGAGACATGCAGGCCGTAGCGGGAGAGCACCCGCGCCCGGCGCATCCCGAGCTCCTCGGCGACCGCCGCGATCGAGCCGCGCCGGGGCGCCGCCGGAAGGTTGCGCGGCGTGCCCGCGGTGACCTCGGCGTCCTCCGCCTCGGCCAGCTCGGCCATGTCCGAGGAGACCGCGGAGCTCGGCACCGGCTCGTCCTCGCCGCTGTATCCGGGCTCCAGCCGGAGGTCCTCGGCGTCCGTGGGCAGCAGGTCGCCGGGCCCCATGTCGCCGGGGCGCAGGCGCTCGCTCCACGGCACCCACTCCGGGGCGAGCAGCGCGTCGGGGCCGGGCAGCAGGACGACCTCGTCCAGGGTGACGATCTTCGCGCGGGAGGCGCGGGCCACGGTCGCGGCCCAGCGCCAGCCGCGGTACCCCAGCTCCTTGCACTCGAAGAAGTGCGTGACGACGCGGTCGCCCTCGGACACCATGCCCGTGTGCTCCCCGACGACGCCGGGCGCGGCAGCCTCCTCGGCTGCGGCGCGGGCGAGGTCGACGGCCTCGGCGCACAGACGGTCGGGGGTGCGGCTTCGCGTGGTCGCTGCGCTCACAGGTATCGCTTCTCTCCTACGCCGTCTCTCAGGGTGCGCCGGCCTGAAGGCGGCGGGGCGGACGGAGCGGAGCCCGGGGACCGCGTCGACGTCCGCGCCCGATCGCGCTCGGGCGCACCTACGTCATCCATTCTGCGGTATGCACGTAAGGCGCGCGGCCGAGAACGTTCGCCACGGCGCGCTGTGAACGCTACCTTCTCGCGTGCCCTCGGCCTACACCGACGGGGTGCTTCGCCGCTGCGCGGCGGCACATTTCTTCCCGCCCCTCCCCCGGCCCGCTCCGCCGGAAGGCACCGCAAGGGTGTGTTACGGCGGGCCCATCGGTCCCTTCCGTGCCGTAATCGCACTACCCGCGCCCCTCTCGGGGCACTATGACGGGGTGGCAGCCGCGAGGACGCCTCCGGGAGCCGCCGGGATCGGTGAGACCAAGGGGCTCAAGGGGATGAAGGGAAGTGGCCGGGGAAGCGGTTCGGGCCGGTTCGGCGGGTCCGTCCGCGCGGTCGGCCGTGCCCTGCACCTCCCGTTCACCGGCGCGGCCCGGGGCATCCGGAAGGCCACGCACGCGCACGGCGCGGGTGAGTCCGGGCTCGGCAAGCTGATCGAACTGCACGCGGTGAACGGCGCGGGCGACGTCATGATCACCGTCGCGCTCGCCTCCACCGTCTTCTTCTCCGTGCCCACCGACGAGGCCCGCGGCCGGGTCGCCCTCTACCTCGCCGTCACCATGGCGCCGTTCACGATCCTGGCGCCCGTCGTCGGCCCCCTCCTGGACCGCCTGCCGCACGGCCGCCGGGCCGCGATGGCCGGCGCGATGCTCGCCCGCGCCCTGCTCGCGCTGATCATCTCGGGGGCCGCGGCCAGCGGCAGCCTGGAGCTGTATCCGGCCGCGCTGGGCGTGCTGGTCGCCTCGAAGGCGTACGGCGTGGTCCGCAGCGCCGTCGTGCCCCGGCTGCTGCCACCCCGGTTCTCGCTGGTGAAGGCGAACTCGCGGGTGACGCTCGGCGGGCTGCTCGCCACGGGCGTCGCCGCGCCGATCGGCGCCGGCCTGCAGGCTCTCGGCTCCCCCTATCCGCTCTACGGCGCCTTCGTGATCTTCGTGGCGGGAACCTTCCTGTCCCTCTCGCTGCCTCCGAAGGTGGACTCGGCCAAGGGCGAGGACCGGGCCCTGCTCGCCGCGGACGCGCAGCACCTGCACGGCCCGCACCGCAAGCCGGTCAAGCGGCCCGGCCTGCGCACCGTCGGCGCGGCGGTCACGCACGCCCTGGCCGCGAACGCCACGCTGCGCTGCCTGTCCGGCTTCCTGATCTTCTTCCTCGCCTTCCTGCTGCGGGAGCACCCGCTGGCCGGGGCGAGTGCCGCGGTGTCCCTGGGCATCGTCGGCGTCTCCGCGGGCGCGGGCAACGCGCTCGGCACGGCGGTCGGCGCGTGGCTGCGGTCGCGGGCGCCGGAGCTGATCATCGTGACCGTCGTCGCGATCGTGCTGGGCACGGCGATCACGGCCGCGATCTTCTTCGGCACGTTCGTGGTGGCCTGCCTGGCCGGGATCGCCGGGTTCGCGCAGGCGCTGGCCAAGCTGTCCCTGGACGCGCTCATCCAGCGGGACGTGCCCGAGCTGGTGCGCACCTCGGCGTTCGCCCGCTCCGAGACGCTGCTGCAGATGGCCTGGGTGCTCGGCGGCGCGATCGGCATCGTGCTGCCGCTGAACGGCACCCTGGGCCTGTCGGTGGCCGCCACCATCGTGGCCGCCGGATGGCTGAGCACCGTCCGCGGACTGCTGTCGTCGGCCCGGCACGGGGGCGCGCCCCGGCCCCGTGTGGCCTGACGCGCCGCACCCCGGCGTACCGGCCGGGCGGCACGCCGTACCCCCGCGTGGGCGGACCGCCCGAGGTGCCCGATAGCCTTCGGCCATGACCACGCTGCAATCCGCCGTGCGACGCCGCCGCGCCGTCGCCGCTGCCGGTGCCGTTTTCGCCGGACTGCTCGTCCTCACGGCCTGCGAGAAGCCGACGCCTCTGGCCACGATCACCGTGGGCCAGTCCTCGGTCAGCTCGGAGGCCAGCTGCTACAACGACGGCAAGTCGCTGCAGACGGCCGACCTGGCCAAGTGCCTCAAGGACACCGACATCAAGTCGCTCAAGGTCGACCCGGACGAGACCGTACGCTTCGGTGTCGACCCGAAGATCGCCGACAAGGGCTGGACCATTCTGATGAACGGTCAGCCGCTCACCGACGCCAGCACGAAGACCTACCGCACCATCCCGGGCAGCGTGTTCTTCAACGCCCAGTACGGCGCCAGCGGCAACTCGACGCTGGTCTCCGTCAAGGAGGGCGACAAGGAAGTGACCGGCCTGTGGTCCTTCAAGCTCCAGAAGGACTCCTGACCACGTCCTCCCCACACGTCCTCGTGGCCACCGCGGTCCCCGCCGAACGGGACGCGGTGGCCCGGGCGTTCCCGGGGCCGTTCCACGAGGTCGCGCTGCCCGGGGCGACCCTGCGCCGCGCCGCCGGCTGCGACCTGCTCGCCGCCGGTGTCGGACCGGCCCGGTCCGCCGCGTCGACCGCCGCCGCCCTGACCGCCGCCGCCCTCGGCGGCACCCCCTACGACCTCGTCGTCTGCGCCGGCATCGGCGGGGGCTTCCCGCCCGGCGCGCCCGTCGCCTCGCTCGTCGTCGCCGACGAGATCACCGCCGCCGACCTCGGCGCCGAGACCGCCGACGGGTTCCTGCCGGTGACCGAACTGGGCTTCGGCACCGTCACCCACCGTCCGCCCGAAACACTCGTACGGGGGATCGCGGCCGCCACCGGAGCCCGTACCGGCACGGTGCTCACCGTCTCCACCGTCACCGGGACCGCCGCCCGGGCCGACGCGCTGCGCGCCCGGCACCCCCGCGCCCTCGCCGAGGGCATGGAGGGGTTCGGGGTCGCCGAGGCGGCCGCCGCACACCACGTGCCGGTGCTGGAGATCCGCGCCGTCTCCAACCCCGTGGGCCCCCGGGACCGCGCCGCCTGGCGCGTCGGCGACGCCTTCGCGGCCCTGACCGAGGGTTTCGGGAAGCTCGCGCCCCTCCTCACGAGTTGGAACCCACATGAGCCCTGAGAGCCGACCCCTGCAGATCGCCTACTCCCCCTGCCCGAACGACACCTTCGTCTTCGACGCGCTCGCCCACGGCCGCGTCCCGGGCGCGCCCGCGCTCGATGTCGCCTTCGCGGACATCGACATCACCAACGGCATGGCCGAGCGCGGCGAGTTCGACGTGCTGAAGGTGTCGTACGCGGTGCTGCCGTACGTCCTGCGGGAGTACGCGCTGCTGCCGTGCGGCGGCGCGCTGGGCCGGGGCTGCGGGCCGCTGGTGCTCACCCGGGAGCCGGGGGCCGGGGGCGTCTTCGGCGGCGCGGGACTGGCGGGCCGCACGGTCGCGGTGCCGAGCGAGAGGTCGACGGCGTACCTGCTCTTCCGCCTGTGGGCCGCGGACACGGTCCCCGGAGGGGTCGGGGAGATCGTGGTGATGCCGTTCCACGAGATCATGCCCGCCGTACGGGACGGCAAGGTGGACGCGGGACTCGTGATCCACGAGGCCCGCTTCACGTACCAGAACTACGGCCTGCACAAGCTCGCCGACATGGGCGAGCACTGGGAGAGCACCACCGGACTGCCGATCCCGCTCGGCGCGATCGTCGCCAAGCGGACCCTGGGCGCCGAGCGCCTGAACCGGCTCGCCGAGTCCATTCGCACGTCCGTACGCATGGCCTGGGACGACCCGGAGGCGTCCCGGCCCTACGTCATGGAGCACGCCCAGGAGATGGACCCGGCCGTCGCCGACCAGCACATCGGCCTGTACGTCAACGAGTTCACCGCCGGCCTCGGCGAGGACGGCTACGCGGCGGTCCGCGGGCTGCTCACCCGTGCGGCTGCCGAGGGACTCGTGCCGCCCCTCGGCCCGGACGCGCTGGACTTCCCGTAGCCGGTGCCCGTGTTCGTTCCCGTGGTCCCTCCGCGCCGCCTAGACGTCCAGCTGGTCGGCGACCGCGCGCAGCAGGCCCGCGATCTTCTTGCCGGAGGTCTTCTCCGGGTAGCGGCCCTTCTCGAGCATCGGGGTGATGTTCTCGAGGAGGGTCGTCAGGTCCTGCACGATGGAGGCCAGCTCGTCCGGCTTCTTGCGCTGCGCGGCCGCGACCGAGGGGGTCGGGTCCAGGAGCGTCACCGACAGCGCCTGGTCGCCCCGCTGACCGGCGACGACGCCGAACTCGACGCGCTGTCCCGGCTTGAGGCTGTCGACTCCGGCGGGAAGGACGGAGGAATGGACGAAGACGTCACCGCCGTCGTCGCGGGAGAGAAAGCCGAAGCCCTTCTCACTGTTGAACCACTTGACCTTGCCGGTGGGCACTTCCGTCCTCGTCCTCGTACTCGTCGGAAAACTGCTTCTGCAACGGGCTCTTGATAGCACTGGGGCGGGCCGCGTCAGGACCCGCCGGTATCCAGGCTAATGGTCTTGGGGCGGGTGACAAGACGTCGCCCGCTTGTTCCTTCGCGCCAGGAACTACCCTGGTCGGGTGCGTGACAAAACCCAAGCGAATTCCGCGGCGGCCGGTGACCGGCTGATCCGTGCCGGTGCCGTCGTGTTCTTCGTCGGCGCGCTGGCCACTCTGGTCACGGTGGCCCCGCTGTTCCTCGGCGCGAAGCCTTTTCCGACCTACATGTTCGGCCTGAGCATGCTCATGGGCGTCGGCTTCCTCATCGCGGGGGCGGGTGTCCTCCGGTCGATCGCGGCCGGCCGCCGGCAGGCCCGCGAGGGCGCCCGGTAGGCGGCGCCCCCGCGCGCGTTCGTCCTAAAAGGCCGCGCGGAAGGCCGAAAACCAATTCGGAAACTCGTTCAGATCGGCGAGTACGACGTCCGCGCCCGCCGCGCGCAGCTCCGCCGCGTCGCACGGCCCGGTGGCCACGGCCACCGACAGCGCGCCGGCCGTCCGGGCGCCGCGCACGTCCCCGACGTGGTCGCCCACGTACACCCGGGCGCCGTGCTCGCGCAGCGCCAGCGCCTTCTCCTCGGCCCACAGGTCGCCGACGACCGCGTCCGGGTCGAGGCCCAGGTGCTCCATGTGCAGCTTGGCGTGCGGCTCGTTCTTGGCCGTGACCACGATCGCGCGCCCGCCGGCCCGCCGTACGGCCGCGATCGCCTCGCGGGCGCCGGTCAGCGCGGGCGAGGCGGTGACGGCCGCCGCCGGGTACATCTCGCGGTACAGCCCGATCATGCGCTCGACCTGGTCGGCCGGGAACCAGTTGCCCAGCTCCTGCGCGAGCGGCGGCCCGAGCCGTGTGACGGCGAGGTCGGCGTCGATGTACGTCCCCGTCCGCTCGGACAGCGCCAGATAGCAGGCGCGGATGCCGGGCCGGGAGTCGATCAGGGTCATGTCGAGGTCGAAGCCGACGGTCAGCGGGCGCGAGGTCATGGCGGCCATTGTGCCCAAGGCCCGGAACGGGGAGACCGGCGGCCCGTGTGACCTGCATCTTTCCGCGCCGGGCGGCCGGCTCTGCGGACCCGCCCGCCCTCCGGGCCCGCACCGGTGCCCGCGACCGCCTGCCGCCCTGGGGTCCTACCGCTGCCGCTGCGAGCGCCACACCAGGAAGAGCGCCGACAGGACGGCCGCGCCGCGGACCACCCACGGCCAGGTCTCGCCGATCGCCGCGTTCATGTGCCCCTGGGCGACGGGGGTGCCCCAGCGGCCGTCGCCGCGGCCCCACAGCCAGACCGCGCCCGCCACGACCGCCAGGCCCGGCATCCCCATGACCGCCCACTTCGACTCCAGGGCCGTCAGGCGGCGGGAGGCGTACGCGATGACCCAGCCCAGCAGCAGGGCGAACCAGTTGCCGAGGACCGCGCCGGCCACGAGCAGTCCGGCCGCGAGCAGCAGCAGGGGGTTGTTCCAGCGGCCCGTGCGCAGGGCCGGGAGGCGTCGGCGCGGAGCGGGGACGTCCGGTACGACCGTGACCTCCTCGGCCCGTTCCACGGCCGGGGCGTCCTCGGTCCTCGCCTCCGGCCTCCTGGCCGGCGGGGCCTTGAGCAGTTCCGGGATCTCCACCCCGCCGACGAAGCCCGGCACGTCGTCGCCGATCCCGAAGGGGCTGCCGTCCGTCCGCCACCAGTCGGGCCGTGCGGTGGCGCCCCCGAGTTCCGCGGCCGTCGCCAGGTGCGGCGGGGCCGGGCCGTCGAAGGGCGCGGGGTCCTCCCGCGGCCGGGCGGGACGCGGCCGGGGCACCATCCGGCGCAGCCCCTTGGGCCGCTCCGGCTCCTCCTCGTCCCCGTCGCGCTGGACGGGGACGGCGGAGACCGGCTGCTCGTACGGGCTCGTTCGGGCGTCCGTGCTCCGGCCGCCGGCGGCGGCCACGACCTCGTCGGGGCTGCCGAGGCGGTCGAGGATGCGGCGGACGGCGGCCGGGCTGTCGACGGCGGCCCTGGACCGGCGCCGGTCGATCTCGTTGCGCAGCTCCGAGACCAGGCGCATCCGTGTGGCCGACGACAACTGCCGCTGGTGGGCCACGTCCCCGACGCGGCTCAAGTACTCGTAGACGACCTGGTCGCTCTCGATCCCCACGGAACCCCTCCGGGGCGACGGCGATGAAAACCCCGTGGGCACGAAGGTAGCGCAAGGCCCCCTTCCCTCAGATCTCCGGCACTCGAAGAACCCGCCCGGCCCCAACCAGCCCGTCCGGCGCTTGAGGACGAGGCCGTCAAGGCCGAAGGGGGTCCGGGGCACAGCCCCAGGGACGCGCACCCCCACCCGCCCGCACCCGCATCGGCACCCGCACCCCCCTCACCCCATCCGCCGGAGGCACCCGCACCCCCCTCACCCCATCCGCCGGAGGCACCCGCACCCCCGTCACCCCATCCGCCGGAGGCACCCACCCGCTAACGTGGACCGGATGAGCAGCGATGAGAAACCGCCGGCCCCGCGCTCGCTCGCCGAGGCGCTCCGCGCGCGCGACGACGCCTCCCTGGCCGCCCTCCTGCGCAGCCGGCCCGACCTCATCACCCCGGTCCCGACGGACCTCACGCAACTGGCCACCCGCGCGGGGACCCGCGCCTCGGTGGTCCGCGCCCTGGAGCGGCTGGACCGCTTCGCCCTCCAGACGGCGGAGGCCCTGGCGGTGGCCGGCGACCCGGCGACGTACGGCGAACTGCTCGGTCTGCTGGCCGGGGACGCCGGTGACCCGGCCGTCGCGGCGGCGCTGCCGCACGCCCTCGGCGCCCTGCGCGAGCAGGCCCTCGTCTGGGGCGGCGACGACCGGCTGCGGCTGGTGCGCACGGCCCGGGAACTGCTCGCCCCGTCGGCGCAGCACCCGTCCCCGACCGGGCTCGGCCCGACGGTGCGGGAGGCGACGGCGGGCATGTCCCCCGGCCGGATCCAGGAGATCGTGACCACGGCCGGGCTGCCCTCCACCCACGACTCCGTCTCCGCGGTGGCCGCGCTCACCGGCCTGTTCACGGACCGGAAGCGGATGGCCGCGCTGCTCGACGGGGCGCCGGCCGACTCCCTCGACGTACTGGACCGCCTGGTGTGGGGACCGCCGTACGGGCAGGTCACCGCCGACCCGGCGGCCCGGCTGCGCTGGCTGCTGGACCGCGGGCTGCTGCTGCCGACGGCGCCGGGCACGGTCGTGCTGCCCCGCGAGGCGGCCCTGCATCTGCGCGCGGGCCGCGCCCACCGCTCGCCCGAACCGGTGCCGCCGCCGGTCGAGGCGGCCGCGGCGCACCGTCCACAGGTGGTGGACGGCACGGCGGCCGGGCAGGCGTACACCGCCCTGGCGACCGTGGAGGAACTGCTCAAGGACTGGGACGAGGGCGGCCCGAACGTGCTGCGCGCGGGCGGCCTGAGCGTGCGCGACCTCAAGCGCACCGCCGTCGCCCTCGACGTGAGCGAACCGGTCGCCGCCTTCTGGGTGGAACTCGCCTACGCGGCGGGGCTGCTGGCCTCCGACGGGGAGGCCGACGAGCGGTACGCGGCGACCCCGGAGTACGACGACTGGCTGGAGCGGCCCGCCGCCGACCGCTGGGCGCAGCTCGCGCAGGCGTGGCTGGCGGCGACGCGCACGCCGGGGCTGGTCGGCGGCCGGGACGCCAAGGAACGCGCGCTGTCGGCGCTCGGCCCGGGGCTGGACCGGTCGGCGGCCCCGGAGGTGCGGCACCGGGTGCTGACGCTGCTGGCGGGGCTGCCGCAGGGCGCGGCGCCGGCCGCCGAGTCCCTGCTGGCCCGGCTGGGCTGGGAGCGCCCGCTGCGCGGGCCCCAGCGGGAGGACGACCTGCGCGGCCGGCTGGCGCGGTGGACGCTGTCGGAGGCGGAGCTGCTCGGGGTCACCGGGCGGGGCGCGCTGTCCGCGCACGGGCGGGCGCTGCTGGGACTGCCGGCCGCCCCGGCGCCGGCCGGGGAGCCCGAGCCGGCGGGCCCGGGCGACAAGCTTCCCGTCCACCGGCACCACCGGCCGGCCGGCGGCCCCGAGGCCGTACCGGAATCCCTCTCCCCGGCCGAACGGGCCGCGGCGGGCGCGGCGGCCGCCCGGGTGCTCGCCCCGCTGCTTCCCGAGCCGCTGGACCACGTGCTGCTCCAGGCGGACCTCACCGCGGTGGCTCCCGGACCGCTCCGGCGGCCGCTCGCCGGGCTGCTGGGCGTGCTGGCGGACGTGGAGTCGAAGGGCGGGGCGACGGTGTACCGGTTCACCCCGGCCTCGGTACGGCGGGCCCTGGACGCCGGCCGGACGGCGGCCGACCTGCACGCCTTCCTCGCCGAGCACTCCCGTACGCCGGTCCCGCAGCCGCTGGCGTACCTGATCGACGACGTGGCCCGCCGCCACGGCCGTCTGCGGGTCGGCGCGGCCTCGGCGTACGTCCGCTGCGACGACGACGCGCTGCTGAACGAGATCCTCGCCGACCGGCGCTCCGCCGGTCTGCGCCTGCGCCGTCTCGCGCCGACCGTGCTCGCGGCGCAGGCCGACCCGGCGACGCTGCTGGAGGGCCTGCGGGCGATGGGCTACGCCCCGGCCGCCGAGTCGGCGGAGGGCGACGTCCTGATCACCCGCGCCACCGCGCACCGCACCGGGCCGCGCGCGGCGCCCGAGCCGGTCCCGGAGGGCCCGCCGGCCCCGGACGCGACCCTGCTCACCGCCGCGATCCGCGCGATCCGGGCGGGCGACCTGGCCTCCACCGCCCCGCGCAAGCCGTCCGCGTCCGCGGCCACCCCGGCCGACGGCGAGCTGCCGCGCACCAGTTCCGCGGAGACCCTCGCCACCATGCAGGCCGCCGTGCTCACCGGGGAGGCCCTGTGGATCGGGTACGTCAACGCGGAGGGCGCCGCCAGCCAGCGGGTCATCGCGCCGATCCGGGTCGAGGGCGGCTTCGTGACGGCCTACGACCACACCGCCGACGAGGTCCGCACCTACCCCCTGCACCGGGTCACGGGGGTGGCCGAGCTGGCGGACGACCAGCCGTGATCGTCCGGGGACGACCAGCCGTGATCACCCGCCGGTAGGGCACACTGGACGATTGGCCGCGCCATGATGGCCGTAGCGAAAGGGTGCCGCGCGTGAATGGTCCGCTGATCGTCCAGTCCGACAAGACCCTGCTCCTGGAAGTCGACCACGAGCGGGCCGACGACTGCCGCCGGGCCATCGCCCCGTTCGCCGAGCTGGAGCGTGCGCCCGAGCACATCCACACCTACCGGGTGACCCCGCTCGGCCTGTGGAACGCCCGTGCGGCCGGGCACGACGCCGAGCAGGTCGTGGACGCGCTCGTGGAGTACAGCCGCTACCCGGTGCCGCACGCGCTGCTCGTGGACATCGCCGAGACGATGGACCGCTACGGGCGGCTGACGCTCAGCAAGCACCCGGCGCACGGGCTGGTGCTGACCACCACCGACCGGCCGGTGCTGGAGGAGGTGCTGAAGTCCAGGCGGATCGCCCCGCTGGTCGGCGCCCGCATCGATCCCGACACCGTGGCCGTGCACCCCTCCGAGCGCGGGCAGATCAAGCAGACGCTGCTGAAGCTGGGCTGGCCCGCCGAGGACCTCGCCGGGTACGTGGACGGCGAGGCGCACCCGATCGAGCTGCGCGAGGACGGCTGGGCGCTCAGGCCGTACCAGAAGCAGGCGGTGGAGAACTTCTGGCACGGCGGCAGCGGAGTGGTCGTCCTGCCCTGCGGCGCGGGCAAGACGCTGGTCGGCGCGGGCTCGATGGCGCAGGCGAAGTCGACCACCCTGATCCTCGTCACGAACACCGTCTCCGCCCGGCAGTGGAAGCACGAGCTGGTGCGGCGGACGTCGCTGACCGAGGACGAGATCGGCGAGTACAGCGGCACGCGGAAGGAGATCCGCCCGGTCACCATCGCCACCTACCAGGTGCTGACGACCCGGCGGAAGGGCGTCTACCCGCACCTGGAGCTGTTCGACTCCCGCGACTGGGGGCTGATCGTCTACGACGAGGTGCACCTGCTGCCCGCGCCGGTCTTCAAGTTCACCGCGGACCTCCAGGCGCGGCGGCGGCTGGGCCTGACCGCGACGCTGGTGCGGGAGGACGGCCGCGAGTCGGACGTGTTCTCGCTGATCGGGCCGAAGCGGTTCGACGCGCCGTGGAAGGAGATCGAGGCGCAGGGCCACATCGCGCCCGCGGACTGCGTCGAGGTCCGGGTGAACCTGACGGAGTCCGAGCGGCTGGCCTACGCCACCGCCGAGACCGAGGAGAAGTACCGCTTCTGCGCGACGACGGCCACCAAGCGGCGGGTCACGGAGGCGATCGTGCGCCGCTTCGCCGGGCAGCAGATCCTGGTCATCGGCCAGTACATCGACCAACTCGACGAGCTGGGCGAGCACTTGGACGCGCCCGTGATCAAGGGCGAGACGTCCAACGCGCAGCGCGAGAAGCTCTTCGACGCCTTCCGGGAGGGCGAGATCAGCGTGCTGGTGGTCTCCAAGGTGGCGAACTTCTCGATCGACCTGCCGGAGGCGACGGTCGCCGTCCAGGTGTCGGGCACGTTCGGCTCGCGCCAGGAGGAGGCCCAGCGCCTCGGCCGGGTCCTGCGGCCCAAGGCGGACGGCCACCAGGCGCACTTCTACTCGGTGGTGGCCCGCGACACGATCGACCAGGACTTCGCCGCCCACCGGCAGCGGTTCCTGGCCGAGCAGGGCTACGCCTACCGGATCGTCGACGCGGACGAGATCCTGTCAGAGGGCTGACCGCCGCTTCCCGTCCCGCCCGGCCGGAACGGGGGCAGGCGCAGCGCCGCCGCGGCGAGCAGGGCCAGCCCGAGCAGCGCGTAGGGCGAGGCGAACGGTTCCTGCCACCACGGGATGCGCAGGTCCAGGTCGCCCTGGCGGGGGATCAGCCACATCGTGCGGGCCGTGAAGAGGACCGTGGTGATCGCCGCCCAGCCGTGCCGGCCCTCCGCCAGCAGGACGGCGATCAGCGGGACGCACCACACCCAGTGGTGGGACCAGCTGATCGGTGAGACCAGCAGCGCGGTGAACGCCGTCAGCAGGACGCCCCACCGCTCCTCGGGCGTCCGGCGCGCCAGCCACAGACCGGCCGCGGCCACCGCGAGCGAGGGCAGCACCCAGGCCAGACCGGTCGCCTGCTCCCGCAGCGCGCGGGCGACCAGGCCCTGGAGGGACTGGTTGGCGATGATCCACGGCTTTCCCACGCGGCCGGTCTCGTACAGGTGGCGGGTGAAGAAGTCCCAGGTGGCGGTGGGCACGACGAGGCCGCCGACCGCGACGGTCGCGGCGAACGCGGCCGCGCCCCTGGCCGCCTCGCGTCCGCGCCCCCGCAGGAGCAGGTACACGAGGAAGATGCCCGGGGTGAGTTTGATCCCGGTGGCGATGCCGAGCGCGACGCCCCGGGCACGGGCGCCGGGCGGCCGGGTGAGGTCCCACAGGACGAGGCAGGCGACGGCGAGGTTGACCTGGCCGTAGATGAAGGTCTGGAAGACCGGTTCGAGCCAGAGGGCGAGGGCCGTGGCGGCGCACAGCAGGGGCAGGCCGGCCGGACGTCCCGCCAGCCGGGCGGAGAGGTGCACCAGCCAGACGAGCAGGAACGTGTTGCCCACCAGGAACGCGGCCTTCAGGACCGGCACCGGCAGCCAGGCGAGCGGCACGAACAGCAGCGCGGCGAACGGCGGGTAGGTGGCCGACAGTTGCCCTTCGGTGACTCTCAGTCCGTACAGATCGCCGCCGTGGACGACGGCACGGCCCTCGGCCCGGTAGACCACCGCGTCGGGCATCGGCACGCGCAGTACGGCGAACAGCACTGCCAGCGCGACGAGGGAGACGGCGAGGAGGACAAGGGACATTCCCGCACGTGACCGCAGGGCCACCGTCGTCCGTTCTTCCACGGACCCGACCCTAGTTGGTCACTTGCGGCGGACGCCCGCCTCCTCGCCGTATTCGCCCAGGACGACCACGTCGAACACGGCGCCCGCGAAGACCTTGACGGCCCGCAGGGCGTCGCCCAGACGGTGGTGGTGGTCGCCCCGGACGGCGGTGGCACCGGCCGGGCGTCCAGAGGAAGCGGGGTGGAAGGTCGCTGCGCTCATGACTCAATGGTGGAACTCGGGGCACCGGGCCGGCATCGGTCCGCGGCGCCGGCCCCTTCGCCCGCTGGGTACCCCTCGGGAGGGAGCGCACCCCTCCCGAGGGCGGACGCCCCCGGGCGGCACCCCGTAGGGGGTGCCTCGTCCCGGAGGGGCCTCCCCCCGCCCGGCTTCCGCCGGAGGATGGACGGCCGCACAATTCATTGGCCTCCGCCACCCGGGGCGTCCTAGAATCTCCGCTCTTGCCCGCCTCCCTCGCGGAGCGCCGCCGTCCGGACGGAAACCGGCCGGCCCTCACCGCAGCCGCCCGTCCCGCAGGTCCACCGGAGGCACCCCCTTGTCGTCCTCGTCCCCGTCCGCCGGCCCCGATGTCCCGCCCGGCCCCGCCGACGACCCGCTGGCCCGTGAAAGATCCCATCTGACCGCCTCCCGCGGCGCGTTGCGGGCGATGCGCGAGGACGTCGAGTCGCTCGACATCCGCGACGTCACCGCGAACTGGGTCAACGCCGCCGTCCTCGCCCGGCAGATCGACGACCGCATCAAGGCACTGGCCGACCTCAGCGACACCCCGCTGTTCTTCGGCCGCCTCGACTACCTGCACCCGCCGGGCGCGGACCGGGCCGAGGGCGCGGAGGGAGAGCGGTTCTACATCGGGCGCCGGCACGTGCACGACGCGGACGGCGACCCGATGGTGATCGACTGGCGCGCGCCGGTCTCGCAGCCGTTCTACCGGGCGTCCAGGAAGGACCCGATGGACGTCGGGCTGCGCCGCCGCTTCGGCTACACGGGCGGCGACCTCACGGCGTACGAGGACGAGCACCTGTCCGACCCGGCGGAGGCGGCCGGCACCAGCAAGCTGCTCCAGCAGGAGATCGAGCGCCCCCGCGTGGGCCCGATGCGCGACATCGTCGCCACCATCCAGCCCGAGCAGGACGAGATCGTGCGCGGCGGCCTGTCCGGCACCGTCTGCGTGCAGGGCGGCCCGGGCACCGGGAAGACCGCGGTCGGCCTGCACCGGGTCGCCTACCTCCTGTACGCCCACCGGGAGCGGCTCGCCCGCACCGGCACCCTGGTCATCGGCCCGAACCGGTCCTTCCTGCACTACATCGAGCAAGTGCTGCCCGCACTTGGCGAGTTGACGGTGCGGCAGGCCACGGTGGACGACCTGGTGGCCCATGTGGAGGTGCGCGGCGCGGACGAGGCGGCGGCGGCGCTCGTCAAGGGCGACGCCCGGATGGCCGAGGTGCTGCGCCGGGCGGTGTACGCGCAGGTGGCCCTGCCGGACGAGCCGGTCGTGGTGGTGCGCGGCTCACGCCGCTGGCGCGTCCCGGCGTACGAACTCCAGGACATCGTGCGCGAGTTGCTGGACCGCGGGATCCGCTACGGGGCGGCCCGCGAGGCCCTGCCGCAGCGCATCGCACACGCCGTGCTGGTGCAGATGGAACGCGCGGGCGAGGCCCCCGACGACCGGGTGCAGGACGCCGTGGCCCGCAACGCGGCGGTGAAGGCCGCCGTGAAGGCGATCTGGCCGCCGGTCGATCCGGCCAGGCTCGTCCTGCGGCTGCTGACCGACGGGGACTTCCTCGCCGAGCACGCGGCGGGGATCCTCACCGAGGAGGAGCGCAGGACGATCCTGTGGGCGAGGCCCGTGCGGTCGGTGAAGTCCGCCCGGTGGTCGGCCGCGGACGCGGTGCTCGTCGACGAGGCGGCCGACCTGGTGGAGCGCACGCACTCGCTGGGGCACGTGGTGCTGGACGAGGCGCAGGACCTCTCGCCCATGCAGTACCGGGCGGTCGGGCGCCGCTGCACGACCGGTTCCGCGACCGTCCTCGGCGACCTGGCGCAGGGCACCACGCCGTGGGCGACCCGGACCTGGGAGGAGGCCCTGGCCCACCTCGGCAAGTCCGACGGCCTGATCGAGGAGCTGACCGCGGGGTTCCGCGTGCCGACGGACGTCATCACGTACGCCTCCCGGCTGCTCCCGCACATCGCCCCGGGCCTGACGCCGGTCGCGTCGGTGCGGGAGAACCCGGGCTTCTTCGAGGTCCGCCCGGTCACCGAGGACACCGAAGTCGTCGCCGCGTGCGAGGAGTTGCTGCGCAACGAGGGTTCGACGGGCCTGATCGCCGCCGACGCCCGCGTCCCGGCCCTGGCCGAGGCGCTCACCGCGGCGGGCCTGACCCACCTCTCCCCCGGCGAGGAGACGACCCGGCGGACCCGGCTCACCCTGGTCCCGGCCTCCCTGGCCAAGGGCCTGGAGTACGACTACGTGGTGCTGGACGAACCGGGCGCCGTGGTCGACGGCGAACCCGACGAGCGCACCGGCCTGCGCCGCCTCTACGTCTCCCTGACCCGGGCGGTGTCGGGCCTGATCGTGACCCACGCGGCCCCGCTGCCCGAGCAGCTGGCCGAGGCCGGCGGTGCGGTCCTGACGGCGACGGTCTGAGGTCCCGGCCCGCGCCCGGCGGCCGTCCCGCGCCCGTCGCTCATCCCGCGTCGAGGACCGCGCGCCACCGCGCCACCGCGTCGGCGCCGACCGGGCCGGTCCAGCCGCCGGGGCGGGCCGCACCGCCGATGTGGAAGGCGTCGATGCCGGCGGCCCGCAGCGGCGGGACGTGGTCGAGGCGCAGTCCGCCGCCGACCATGATCCGCTGCTCGTACCCGGGCTGCCCGCTCCGGGCCGCCTCCGCGACCAGGACCGGGAGCCCGTCGTCCACCCCGCCCGCCGCCCCGGCGGTCAGATAGGTGTCCAGGCCGGGCTGGCCCTCCAGCCGTTTGCGCAGCGTCTCGCGGTCGGCGGCCCGGTCGATGGCGCGGTGGAAGGTCCACCGGCACCCCTCCAGTACGCCGACCAGCCGCTCCACGGCCGCCAGGTCCACCCCGCCGTCCGCGTCGAGGAACCCGAGCACGAACTCCTCGGCGCCCGCCGCCCGCAACTCCCCGGCGATCCCCGCCAGCCGCTCCACGTCGTCCGCGGCGAACCCGTCCGCGAGCCGCAGCATCACCCGCAGCGGGATGTCGACGGCGGCACGGATCCCGGCGAACGTCGCGGCCGACGGGGTGAGCCCGTCGGCCGCCATGTCGGTGACCAGTTCGAGGCGGTCCGCGCCCCCGGCCTGGGCGGCCACCGCGTCCTCGGCGTCGAGGGCGATCACCTCCAGGACTGCACGCGTGCTCATAGGACCCCTTTCCTCGGCTTCCCCTGGAGCGGACAGGTCTAGTCCAATCTCAGAGTACGCCCGCGGGGTTCCGGAGCCGAGGACCGGTCACCCGAAGATGTTCAGTTCCCCCTTCTCCGCGCCGGCGAGTTCGTACCCGGCGCCGCCGTCCGGCACCGGGCGGCCCGCGTAGAGCCGTACCAGCGTGGCGGAGTCGCCGATGTACCGCGCCGGGGGCCGCTCCCCGCTCAGGTCGCCGAAACGCAGCGGCTCGTCCCGGTCGTCGAGGTCGGCGTGCAGCGGCAGATGGCCCTTCTCGCGGGTGGCGCGGGCCAGGAGCACGAGCGCGTGCGGCTGTCCGGGACCGGCGTACGCCCCCGGCTCGCCGAGCGTCTCGCGCACGTCGCCCGAGTGCACCCACTCACCCAGCGCCAGCGTGTCCAGCACCCCGCCGGCCGCGGCGATCACCGGCCCGGCCTCGGTCATCCCCCGCTCCAGCTCGTCCACGACCATCGCGTTGGTCCACTCGGCCCGCTCGGCGATGTCCCGGTCGTTGCTCTCGGGCGAGAACACGCCCCGGCCCAGCCGGCCCTCCACCGCCCTGAGCAGCGCGGCGGAACAGTGCGCGAGCACGTCCCGCACCGTCCAACCCGGACACGCCGCGGTCGGCAGCGCGAAGTCCGCCTCCGGCCTGGCCCGCAGCAGCGGGATCAGCACATCCCGCTCGGTCGTGAGCAGCCGCCCGGGCAGCTCGGGGTCCCGTTCGTCTTGCGCGTCGACAGAAGTCATGCCGTCCACGCTAGGTCCTGTCGTCAACCGCGCGGGAAAAGGCCGCACGGAAGAGAACCGCTCGGGAGAGGGAGCCGCACGGGAGAGGGAGCCGCACCCGAGAGAGCCGCACGGAAACGGGCCGCACGGGAGAATGGGACCCATGGCCGATCACGCCGACCCCGACGCCCTGCGCGACCGTTTCGCCCGCGCCCTGGAGAACGCCCGCGGCCCCGGCGGCGGTCCCGACCCGGCGCCGTACGCCGACAACCTGCTCGCGCGCTGGCGGGAGCCGCAGCGGCACTACCACACGCTCACGCACCTCACCGCGGTCCTCGACCACATCGACGTACTGGAGGCGCACGCGGACGATCCGGACGTGGTCCGCCTCGCGGCCTGGTTCCACGACGCGGTGTACCTCCCGGACCGGTCCGAGAACGAGGAGCGCTCGGCCCGCCTCGCCGAACGCGCGCTGGCCGAGGCCGGCGTCCCGGCGGGGAAGACCGCCGAGGCCGCCCGGCTGGTGCGGCTGACCGTCACCCACGACCCGGCCGACGACGACCGGAACGGCCAGGTCCTGTGCGACGCCGACCTGGCGATCCTCGCCGCGCCGCCGTCCGCGTACGCCGCCTACACCGCCGCCGTGCGCGAGGAGTACCACTTCGTGCCCGGCGACGCCTTCCGCACCGGCCGCTCCGCGGTCCTGCGCGAACTCCTCGCGCTGCCCAGCCTGTTCAGGACCCCGCACGGGCGGCGGGCGTGGGAGCCGACGGCCCGGTACAACCTCGCCGGCGAGCTGGAAATGCTGTCGCTTCCGGAGCGGCCCGGTGCATAGGCTGCGGCCCATGCGTGCATGGGGCGGGGAACAGGTGGAGGCGGCCGTCGCGGGCGCCGTGGCGCTGCTGCGGACGGCGACGGACCGGGACTGGGACGGCGTACCGGCCGGGCGGCTGGAGTGGAGCTGCCGGCGGACCGCCGAGCACATCGCGAGCGATCTGATCGCCTACGCCGGGCAGTTGGCCGGGCGGGCTCAGTCCGCGTACGTCCCCTTCGACATCACGCTCGACGAGGGCACCGACAACGCGGGCGCCCTGGACGTGATCGAGGCCACCGGCACCCTGCTCGCCGCCGCCGTCCGCACCACTCCGCGTCAGGTGCGGGCCTTCCACCCGTACCCCTTCCGCAGCGCGAACCGCGAGGGCTTCGCCGCGATGGGCGTGGCAGAGGTGCTGCTGCACACGCACGACATCGCCCAGGGGCTGGGCCTGCCCTACGAGCCGCCCGCGGAGCTGTGCGAGGACGTGCTCACCCGCCTCTTCCCGCACGTGCAGCCGGGCGCGGAGCCCTGGGCGACCCTGCTGTGGGCCACCGGCCGCGCAGAACTGCCCGGCCGCGCCCCGGTCACCGGGTGGAAGTGGAGCAACCCGCTCGCGATCCCCGCCGAGGGGCTCACCCTGGAGGGCGTCACCCCGGCCGCCGCCCGCGACCTGAGCGCCGGCGGGGACGGCGGTTTCCCGTGGGTGGAGGACGGCCCGTTCCAGGGCACCAGGGGGGCCGCCGGGATGGTGGCGAAGGCGTACGAGGCGGGGCTGCACCGGCCGGAGTGGGGGATGTTCGTCCTGGTGCGGCGGGAGGACGGCCGCGCGGTCGGCGGGATGGGCTTCCACGGACCTCCGGACGAGGAGGGCCGGGTCGAGATCGGCTACGACCTCGCCGTGGCCGCCCGCGGCAACGGCCACGCCACCGAGGCGCTGCGGGCCCTGACGGCGTGGGCGCGGGCCCGGGACGAGGTCCGGGTGCTGTTCGCCACCGTCGAACGGGACAACCTCCCCTCGCAACGGGTCCTCGGACGCGCCGGGTTCACCCGGGTGGGCACGGACGGGGAACTTTTCGCCTACGAACTGCGCGACTGAGCACGGCCCTTGGGGCGGCGGAGCCCGGACGCGTACAGCAGCCGCACCACTTCGCGGCTGCTGACCTCGACCGCTCCGGCCGCGACCGCGTCCGCGTGGCGGTGGGACGGGAGGTCGTAGTGGTCGCGTTCGAAGGCACGGCGCGGGACGCCCAGGCGCTCGGCGAAGCGGTGGAGCTCGTCGTAGGAGACGTCGCTGACGAGGTGGGACCACATCCGGCCGTGGCCGGGCCAGATCGGCGGATCGATGTAGACGGTCACCGGGCCACCGCCGGGCGCCCGCTCGCTGCCCGCGGCACCACCGCCGGGCCGGCCGCCCTCATGACGACGGCCCGCCGAGCGCCCGCCCGAGGGCCCCGACCGGCGCGACCTTCACCCCCGCCTGGGAGCACACCCAGTGCGGGTCGGGACCCAGCTCCGGTTCGACGTCCAGCGCGTGCGGGTCGCCGCCGCCGCACACCGGGCACAGCGGCCAGCGGCCGTACCGCTCCAGCAGCGCGTCCTGGACGTCCTGCGCGACCAGCCCGGCCACGTACGCCGCGCCGTCCGGCCACTGCTCCACCCACCAGCGGCGCTGCACCACGGACTCCTCCACCAGTGAGACGACGTCCGCCTCGGCGACCTCCCCCGCGACCAGATCGGCGAGGACGAGGGCGCGGGCGGCGTGCAGGGCCTGCTCCAAGGGGCTGATGGGGTCCATGCCTCCATTGTGCGCACTCTTGACCGCGCCACTGGAACGAAAATATCTTTCATCATGTGACCCAGGACGTGAAGGAAATTTTCGCAAGCGGGAGCGCCCCGGGCGGCGGGCCCCCCGCGCCCGCCGCGCTCGCGGCCAAGGTCCGCACCCTCGCCCCCACGATGACCCGCTCCATGCAGCGCGTCGCCGAGGCCGTGGCGAGCGACCCGGCCGGCTGCGCGGCCCTCACGGTCACCGGTCTCGCCGAGCTCACCGGCACCAGCGAGGCCACCGTCGTGCGCACCGCCCGCCTGCTCGGCTACCCCGGCTACCGCGACCTGCGCCTGGCCCTCGCCGGGCTCGCCGCCCAGCAGCAGTCCGGCCGCGCGCCCGCGATCACCACGGACATCGCGGTGGACGACCCGATCGCCGACGTCGTCGCCAAGCTCGCCTACGACGAGCAGCAGACCCTCGCCGACACCGCCGCCGGGCTCGACACCGTGCAGCTCGGGGCGGCCGTCACCGCGCTGGCCGCCGCCCGCCGCACCGACGTGTACGGCATCGGCGCCTCCGGCCTGGTCGCCCAGGACCTCACCCAGAAACTGCTGCGCATAGGGCTCATAGCCCACGCGCACAGCGACCCGCACCTCGCCGTCACCAACGCCGTGCAACTGCGCGCGGGGGACGTGGCGATCGCGATCACCCACTCGGGCTCGACCGGCGACGTCATCGAACCGCTGCGCGTCGCCTTCGAGCACGGCGCCACCACCATCGCCGTCACCGGCCGGCCCGACGCGCCCGTCACCCAGTACGCCGACCACGTCCTGACCACCTCGACGGCCCGCGAGAGCGAGCTGCGCCCGGCGGCGATGTCGTCCCGGACCAGCCAACTGCTCGTTGTGGACTGCCTGTTCGTGGGCGTGGCACAGCGGACCTACGAGACGGCCGCACCGGCGCTCGCCGCCTCCTACGAGGCGCTGGCCCACCGGCACCGCAGCTCGTCGCGGTAGACCTGCCGCGACCGGCCGTCGTGGGACGGAGGGGCGACCGCCCGGGGACGGTCCGCGTCCGCCCTCCGGGAGACCGCCCGCGAGGCGCCGTCCTGCGCCCTGCCGTCCGCCCGTCCTGCCGCCCCGGCGGCGTCGCACCACCCGCACCGGAAAGCACTGGAGAGAGCCGCTCCCATGACCTCCACGCCCCACTACCGTGAGCTGCGCGCCGAGTTGGAGGCGCTGACGACCGAGGCGTTCCGTCCTGAGCTGTCCGAGATCGACCGGCTGCCCACGCGGGAGATCGCCCGGCTGATGAACGCCGAGGACGCGACCGTGCCCGCGGCCGTGGCCGAGCGGCTGCCGCAGATCGCCGCCGCCATCGACGCGGTGGCCGAGCGGATGGCGCGGGGCGGCCGGCTGATCTACGCCGGCGCCGGCACCGCGGGCCGCCTCGGCGTCCTGGACGCCTCCGAGTGCCCGCCCACCTTCAACACGGACCCCGCGCGGGTCACCGGCCTGATCGCGGGCGGCCCCGAGGCCATGGTGACCTCGGTCGAGGGCGCCGAGGACTCCCGGGACCTGGCGGTCGAGGCCCTCGACGCGCTCGGCCTCACCCCCGACGACACGGTGGTCGGCGTCTCGGCCTCCGGCCGCACCCCGTACGCCATCGGCGCGGTCGAGCACGCCCGGGCGCGGGGCGCGCTGACGATCGGCCTGGCCTGCAACGCGGACAGCGCGCTGGCGGCGGCCGCCGAGCACGGCATCGAGATCGTCGTCGGCCCGGAACTGCTCACCGGCTCCACCCGGCTGAAGGCGGGCACCGCCCAGAAACTCGTCCTGAACATGATCTCGACGATCACGATGATCCGCCTGGGCAAGACCTACGGAAACCTGATGGTCGACGTACGAGCCTCCAACGAGAAGCTGCGGGCCCGCTCGCGCCGCATCGTCGCCCTCGCCACGGGCGCCCCGGACGCCGAGATCGAACGCGCCCTGGCCGCCACCGACGGCGAGGTGAAGAACGCGATCCTGACCCTTCTGACCGGAGCCGACGCCCCCACGGCCGCCCGCCTCCTGCGCGACTCCGACGGCCACCTGCGCGCGGCCCTGGAGGCGGCACGGGGCTGAGGGGCCCCGGGTCAGGGTCCGACAAGCCGCCTCTGTGGCCCACCGGCACCCGGATTGCGCACACTGGCTCCATGAACCACGCCCAGCTCACCGCCCTCGGCCGTGCTCTCCGTCTGCTCGGGGAGCACGGGGAGGCGCTCGGTGCCGACACGGCCGACGCCAAGCTGCACGAGATCAGGGCGGACGTGCGGCGCGCGCTCGATCTGCTGGAGGAGAGCGTCGGCGCAGCCGCCCCCGCGACCCGGTGCCCCGAGCACCCGAACGGTCCGGTGGACGAGGGCGCCCCGGATCTGTGCCTGCTCTGCGAGACCCGGCGGCGGGCCGCCCGCCGGTCGCAGGTGAACGAGGCCTATCCGGCGTACGAGCGTCCCGCCGCCGGGCCCGTGGAGCGCACCCCCTCCCGCTACGGCGTCCGCGCCGACCGTCCGCAGCCCCAGCAGCGGTGGCTGCCGGAGCTGTGGAACGGGCGGGAGTGGCGGTTGTGCGGGACGCCGCGCCGGGACCGGCGGGAGGCCGAGGCGTTCGTCAACGCCCAGCGCCGCGCCCCGCGCGCCGCCATGGCCTACCGGCTCGTGCACGAGTTCACCGACTACGAGGTGGTGCGGATGTGGGGCACCCCGGTACGGGTGGACATCGAGCCGATGGGGAACGCCTAGGAGCCGTCCGGCGCCGCGTCAGCTCAGCGTCTTCAGCGCCGCGGCGTCGTAGGGCTGCAGCTCGTCGAGGCGGCCGGCGAGGACCTTCGCCGCCCACTCGGGGTCCTGGAGCAGCGCGCGGCCCACGGCCACCATGTCGAACTCGTCGTTCTCCATACGGTCCAGCAGGTTGTCCAGGCTGCCCACGGCCGCGCCCTCGCCCTGGAACGCCTTGATGAAGTCGCCGTCGAGGCCGACCGAGCCGACGGAGACGACCTGCTTGCCCGTCAGCTTCTTCGTCCAGCCCGCGAGGTTGAGGTCCGAGCCCTCGAACTCCGGGAGCCAGTAGCGGCGGGTGGAGGCGTGGAAGACGTCCACGCCGGCCGCGGCGAGCGGGGTGAGGATCGCCTCCAGCTCCTCCGGGGTCTCGGCCAGGCGCGCGTCGTACGCCTCCTGCTTCCACTGCGAGTAGCGGAAGAGGACGGGGAACTCGGGCGACACCCGCTCGCGCACCGCCGCGACGATCTCCGCGGCGAACCGCGTACGGGCCACCGGGTCGCCGCCGTAGGCGTCGGTGCGGCGGTTGGTGCCGGCCCACAGGAACTGGTCGAGCAGATAGCCGTGGGCGCCGTGCAGCTCCACGCCGTCGAAGCCGATGCGCTCGGCGTCGGCCGCGGCCTGGGCGAAGGCGCCGATGACGGCGTCGATGTCGGCCCGGGTCATGGGCGTGGCGTCCTCGGTGCCGTCCACGCGCAGCCCGGAGGGGCCGTGGGAGGGGGCGTCCGGGTTGGGGTTCTGGCCCTGCTTGCGGACCGTGCCGATGTGCCACAGCTGCGGCACGATGGTGCCGCCCGCCTGGTGCACCGCCTCGGCGACCTTCGCCCAGCCGGCCAGCTGCTCCTCGCCGTGGAACCGGGGCACGCGGCTGCTGCCGCCGGCCGAGTCGTGCCCCACGTACGTGCCCTCGGTGACGATCAGGCCGACGCCCGCGGCGGCGCGGCGGGCGTAGTACGACAGCACGTCCTCGCCGGGGACGCCGCCGGGCGAGAACATCCGGGTCATCGGCGCCATGACGATCCGGTTGGGGACGGTCAGGCCGTTCAGCGTGACGGGGCGGGAGAGGATCCTGGCCGCGCGGGAGGCGGACTCGGTGGCGGTGACGGTCATGCGGGGGGTCTCCTCTTGCAGAGCAGTCGGGTACCGGATGGTATGTGCACGCGCATGAACTGCACGCACCGACGTCAACCCCGCCGCCCCGGCCCGGAATTCCGGCCCGGCACACCTGTGACCCGGAACACGCCCGAGGGCGGCGCCCCCTGTCGGAACAGGGGACGCCGCCCTCGGTACGTGAAGGACGGTACCGATCCTCGGAAGGATCAGAAGTCCATGTCACCGCCCGGCATGCCGCCGCCGGCCGGCGCGGCGGCCTTCTCCGGCTTGTCGGCGATGACGGCCTCGGTGGTGAGGAACAGCGCGGCGATGGAGGCGGCGTTCTGCAGCGCGGAACGGGTCACCTTCGCCGGGTCGATGATGCCCTCGGCGATCATGTCGACGTACTCGCCGGTCGCGGCGTTCAGGCCGTGGCCGACGGTCAGGTTGCGGACCTTCTCCACGACGACGCCGCCCTCGAGACCACCGTTGACGGCGATCTGCTTGAGCGGGGCCTCCAGCGCGAGCTTCACGGCGTTGGCGCCGGTCGCCTCGTCGCCCTGGAGCTCCAGCTTCTCGAAGACCTGGGAGGCCTGCAGCAGGGCCACGCCACCACCGGCGACGATGCCCTCCTCGACGGCCGCCTTCGCGTTGCGGACGGCGTCCTCGATGCGGTGCTTGCGCTCCTTGAGCTCGACCTCGGTGGCGGCGCCGGCCTTGATGACCGCGACGCCGCCGGCGAGCTTCGCCAGGCGCTCCTGCAGCTTCTCGCGGTCGTAGTCGGAGTCGCTGTTCTCGATCTCGGCGCGGATCTGGTTCACGCGGCCCTGCACCTGCTCCGGGGAGCCGGCGCCGTCGACGATGGTGGTCTCGTCCTTGGTGATGACGACCTTGCGGGCGCGGCCCAGGAGGTCCAGGCTCGCGTTCTCCAGCTTGAGGCCGACCTCCTCGGAGATGACCTCGCCGCCCGTGAGGATGGCGATGTCGCCGAGCATGGCCTTGCGGCGGTCGCCGAAGCCCGGGGCCTTGACGGCGACGGACTTGAAGGTGCCGCGGATCTTGTTGACGACCAGGGTCGACAGGGCCTCGCCCTCGACGTCCTCGGCGATGATCAGCAGCGGCTTGCCCGACTGCATGACCTTCTCGAGGAGCGGGAGCAGGTCCTTGACCGAGGAGATCTTGGAGTTGGCGATGAGGATGTAGGGGTCCTCGAGCGCCGCCTCCATACGCTCCATGTCGGTGGCGAAGTAGGCGGAGATGTAGCCCTTGTCGAAGCGCATGCCCTCGGTGAGCTCGAGCTCCAGACCGAAGGTCTGCGACTCCTCGACGGTGATGACGCCTTCCTTGCCGACCTTGTCCATGGCCTCGGCGATGAGCTCGCCGATCTGGGTGTCGGCGGCGGAGATGGAGGCGGTGGAGGCGATCTGCTCCTTGGTCTCGACCTCCTTGGCCTGGTCGAGCAGGGCGGCGGAGACGGCCTCGACGGCCTTCTCGATACCGCGCTTCAGCGCCATCGGGTTGGCGCCGGCGGCGACGTTGCGCAGGCCTTCCTTGACCAGGGCCTGGGCGAGAACGGTCGCGGTGGTCGTACCGTCACCGGCGACGTCGTCCGTCTTCTTGGCGACTTCCTTGACCAGCTCGGCGCCGATCTTCTCGTACGGGTCCTCGAGCTCGATCTCCTTGGCGATGGAGACACCGTCGTTGGTGATCGTGGGGGCACCCCACTTCTTCTCGAGGACGACGTTGCGGCCCTTGGGGCCGAGGGTCACCTTGACGGCGTCCGCGAGCTGGTTCATGCCGCGCTCGAGGCCTCGCCGCGCCTCCTCGTCGAACGCGATGATCTTGGCCATGTGAAGTGGTCCCTCCAGGACTGGGGGTGATTACTTCGGACCGCGCCCGCGCCCGCGACGGACGGCCCCGACCGGAGGTTCCTTGCCCCACCCGGTCCGTGGCCTCACCGACCCGGTCCTTCGTTGTCACTCTCACCTTCAGAGTGCTAACGCCAATGATTAGCACTCGGCACCCGAGAGTGCAAGCGCCCGCGAAGCGGGCTCGTCGAGGGGTGGCGGTCGGGCGACGGCTGGGAGCAAGCGCCCGCGAAGCGGGCTCGTTGAGGGGCGATGGTCGGGCGACGGGTGGGCGCAAGCGCCTACGGGGGTGCGGGGGGGGCTCAGCCGCGCGCGAACACGGGCGCGCCGCCGCACCGGAGCGGAGGGCGGGCACGCCGAAGGGCCCGCACCCCTCGAGGTGTGCACCTCGGGGCGCGGGCCCTTCGATCAGAAGAACGTCGCTTGCGGTGGTCGCGCGATTCAGGCCGTGACGCGGACCATGTCGGCCTGCGGACCCTTCTGGCCCTGCGAGATCTCGAACTCGACCCGCTGGCCCTCTTCCAGCGTGCGGTAGCCGTCCATCTGGATCGCGCTGTAGTGGACGAAGACGTCCGCACCACCGTCGACCGCGATGAAGCCGTACCCCTTCTCCGCGTTGAACCATTTGACGGTGCCCTGAGCCATGCCTAACTCCCCTATTACTGGCCCTTGCACAGATCCACACTTCGCGGATCCGGGTCAGACCTCCGCCCCCATGGATTGGGGGCGTGCGCCGGAACGCGTCGACCGCGGCTGAATGTATCCGTTCAACTGCCGTCTGCAACAGGTCAGTCGGACGAGAAATCTGGGCACGACCGATCCGGAATCTCCCGAGAATTCGCCCGAATTCAGGTCAAGTCGGACCGGGCAAAGGGAGCGTATGACGCAAAAGCCCCGCACAGTTTGGCTACTTCTTGTCGCCGGTGCGGCAGGTTTCCAGGGCCAACGATCTTCGGATCAGCGACGCGTTCCCCAACTGTACCGCGCTCAATCACGCTGAATTGCCCCCTCCGCTTCTCTTACGGAGGGGGCAATTCGATGAACTCTCGGTGACGGCGGTTACCGAAGGTAATGATCAGCCGCCGGCGACCGCCGGAATGATGGACACGCCCGCGCCCTCCGGGGTGGCCGTCTCCAGGCCCTGCTCGAACCGGACGTCGTCGTCGTTGACGTAGACGTTGACGAAGCGGCGCAGCCTGCCCTGGTCGTCCAGGACGCGCGCGGCGATGCCGGTGTGGTTCTTCTCCAGGTCGGCGATGACCTCGCCGAGGGTCGCGCCGTCGGCGTTCACCTCGGCCCGGCCGCCGGTGTAGGTGCGCAGGATGGTGGGGATGCGAACGGTCACGCTCATGCGAGGCCAGCCTCTCGGAAGGAGTCCAGGTTCGGGCGGATGGTCGCGGTGAGGCCGGTGCCCGCCACCGCGTCCAGGGTCTTCAGGCCGTCCCCGGTGTTCAGGACGACGGTGGTCTTCGCCGGGTCCAGCACACCGTTCTCGATCAGCTTGCGCGTGACGCCCACCGTCACCCCGCCCGCCGTCTCCGCGAAGATGCCCTCGGTCCGGGCGAGCAGCCTGATGGCGTCCACCACCTGCTCGTCGGTCACGTCCTCCACGGCGCCGCCGGTGCGGCGCGCGATGTCCAGGACGTACGGGCCGTCGGCCGGGTTGCCGATGGCGAGGGACTTGGCGATGGTGTCCGGCTTCTGCGGGCGGACCACGTCGTGGCCCGCCTTGTAGGCGGTGGACACGGGGGAGCAGCCCTGGGCCTGGGCGCCGAAGATCTTGTACGGCCGGTCCTCGACCAGACCGAGCGCGATCAGCTCCTGGAGGCCCTTGTCGATCTTCGTGAGCTGCGAGCCGGAGGCGATCGGGACGACGATCTGGTCCGGCAGCCGCCAGCCGAGCTGCTCGCAGATCTCGTACGCCAGCGTCTTGGAGCCCTCGGCGTAGTACGGCCGCAGGTTGACGTTGACGAAGCCCCAGCCCTCGCCGGCCGGGTCGCCGATCAGCTCGGAGCAGAAACGGTTCACGTCGTCGTAGTTGCCCTCGATGCCGACGAGCTCGCCGCCGTAGACCGCGGCCATGACGACCTTGCCCTGCTCCAGGTCGTGCGGGATGAACACGCAGGAGCGGAGGCCGGCGCGGGCGGCCGCGGCGCCGACGGCGCCGGCCAGGTTGCCGGTGGAGGAGCAGGACAGGGTGGTGAAGCCGAAGGCGCGGGCGGCCTCCAGGGCCTGGGCGACGACCCGGTCCTTGAAGGAGTGCGTCGGGTTGCCGGAGTCGTCCTTGACGTACAGCCCGCCGGTCACGCCGAGCTCGCGGGCCAGGTTGTCGGCCTGCACCAGCTTGGTCCAGCCCGGGTTCAGGTTCGGCTTGGTCGCCACGTCGGCGGGGACGGGCAGCAGCGGCGCGTAGCGCCAGATGTTCGCGGGGCCCGCCTCGATCCGCTTGCGCAGCTCCTCGGTGTCGTACGCCGAGAAGTCGTAGGCGATCTCCAGCGGGCCGAAACACTCCTCGCAGGCGAAGACCGGGCCGAGCGGCACCCGGTGGCCGCACTCACGGCAGCTCAAGGCCGCGGCGGGACCGAGGTCGACGGTGGAGTCGGTGCTGCTTGCAACAGTCTGCACAGCCATGGAGGCGAGGCCCTTTCTCCTCATCTTCCTCACGACGCATCTCGCCGTGAGACGGATTTGGCACCTTCCCTAGCCGGGAGCCTCGCGGTGACGATCGCTGTGCGCGCACAGCGATGGATACGAGAACCGGCTGGAGGGTTGCCGGGGCTTCATCGGGCCGTGTCCCTCTGCCCCTCTGGATGAGCGGTATGCGGTTGTTGAGCGGCGGCGACCCCCGACATGCGATGGTCATCCGCGTTGTTCAAGACTGTAACCGAAGGCCAGGACAGTTGAGATAGTCGTCCGAACCGCGAGACGGAGCACAGGACCCGTGTGATCCGTCCCGTGATCCGAATCAGTGAGGAGCCGCCGACCGTGCTGGAAGAAGTCGAGGGCTGGCTGAGGACACGCTCCTGGTCCGTGACCGATCGCCCGCTGCACCGGATCCTGGCCGCCAAGCGCGCGAGCGGCTCGTCGGTCAGCGTCGTGCTGCCCGCGCTCAACGAGGAGGAGACGGTCGGCGAGATCGTCGCCGTGATCCGTCACGACCTGATGCGGCAGGCCCCGCTCGTCGACGAGATCGTCGTCGTCGACTCGGGCTCCACCGACCGCACGTCCGAGGTGGCCGCCGCCGCGGGCGCCCGGGTCGTCCACCGCGACGACGTCCTGCCGCGCATCCCGGCCGTCCCGGGCAAGGGCGAGGTGCTGTGGCGCTCGCTGCTCGCCACCGAGGGGGACATCGTCTGCTTCGTCGACGCCGACCTGAGGGAGTTCTCCTCCGACTTCGTCACGGGGATCGTCGGCCCGCTGCTCACCGACCCGGACGTCGACCTGGTGAAGGCGATGTACGACCGCCCGCTGGGCGGCGCCGCGGGGCAGGGCGGCCGGGTCACCGAGCTGATGGCTCGCCCGCTGCTCAACATGCACTGGCCGCAGCTGGCCGGCTTCGTGCAGCCGCTCGGCGGCGAGTACGCGGCCCGCCGCTCGCTGCTCGAACAGCTGCCCTTCCCGGTCGGGTACGGGGTCGAACTGGGGATGCTGGTCGACGCGCTGCACCTGGTCGGCCTGGACGCGCTCGCCCAGGTGGACGTCGGTGTGCGCAGGCACCGGCACCAGGACGGGCAGGCGCTCGGCCGAATGGCCGCCGCGATCTACCGCACCGCCCAGCTCCGGCTGGCCCGCGGCCATCTGATCCGGCCCGCCCTCACCCAGTTCGAGCGGGGCGAGGAGGGCTTCGAGCCGCGGACGTACCCGGTGGACACCGAGGAGCGGCCGCCGATGATCGAGATAGCGGAGTACGCCGCCCGGAAGGTGGCGTGAAACATCGTCCCGGCCGTATACGGCCACCCACCAAGCGGAACCGTACGTTTGAGCGTTTGAGGGCCGGGCTAGGTTGAGGCGTATGGCTTCTACGCACGGTGCCGAGGTGCTGGTCGCGTCCAATCGCGGCCCGGTTTCGTACGAGCTGCTCGAGGACGGTTCGCTGCGGGCCCGACGCGGAGGCGGAGGGCTGGTGTCCGGGTTGTCGGCGATCGGCCCCGAGGCGGGCGCGGTGTGGGTGTGCGCCGCGCTCGGCGACGCCGACCGCGAGGCGGCCCGCCGCTTCGAGGGAGGCCGCAGGCTGCCGTCCGACGCGACCGGCGGGCAGCAGGTCCGGATGCTCGACATCGACGCGGCGGTCTTCGCCGACGCCTACAACGGCATCGCCAACTCGGTGCTCTGGTTCGTCCACCACATGCTCTACCAGACGCCGCTCGAGCCGGTCTTCGACGCGGAGTTCCGCCGGCAGTGGGCGTCCTACGAGGCGTACAACCTGGCCTTCGCCGAGGCGCTGGCGGAGGAGGCCGCCGAGGGGGCGGCCGTGGTGGTGCAGGACTACCACCTGACGCTGGTCCCGGGGATGCTGCGCGACTTCCGGCCGGACGTGCGGATCGGCCATTTCTCGCACACGCCGTGGGCGCCGGTGGACTACTTCCGGATGCTGCCCGACGACATCGCCGAGCAGGTGCTGCGCGGGATGCTGGGCGCGGACCGCCTCGGCTTCCTCACCCGGCGGTGGGCTGACGCGTTCACCGGCTGCTGCGATGCGCTCGTCGACGGGCTCGGCGGTACCCGGGTCGGGGTGCACGGTCTCGGCGCGGACGCCGAGTTCCTTCGGGAGCGGGCGCACCGCGCCGACGTCGACGAGCGGATGGCGGCACTGCGCGAGGAGATCGGCACGGCCCCCGACGGGGCCCCGCGCCGCACCGTCGTGCGCGTGGACCGCACCGAGCTGTCGAAGAACATCGTGCGGGGGCTGCTGGCCTACGAGCAGCTGCTGGAGGACCGCCCCGAGTGGCGGGAGCGGGTGACGCACCTCGCCTTCGCCTACCCCTCCCGGCAGGACCTCGCCGTCTACCGGGACTACACCGCCGAGGTCCAGCGGGTGGCCCAGGAGATCAACGACCGGTTCGGCACGCCCGGGTGGACCCCGGTCGTGCTGCACGTCCGGGACGACTTCGCGCGCTCGCTCGCCGCGTACCGGCTCGCCGACGTGGCCCTGGTGAACCCCATCCGGGACGGCATGAACCTGGTCGCCAAGGAGGTGCCCGTCGTCTCCGACGCCGGGTGCGCGCTGGTGCTCTCCCGGGAGGCGGGGGCGTACGCGGAGCTCGGCGAGGACGCGGTCGTCGTCAACCCCTACGACGTGACCGGCACGGCCCGCGCCCTGCACGAGGCCCTGACCATGCCGGCGCACGAGCGCGCGGAGCGCTCCAAGCGGCTGGCCGCGGCGGCCACCGCGCTGCCGCCCGCCCAGTGGTTCCTGGACCAGCTGACCGAGCTGAACGGCCGACCGGACTGAACCGGGGCGGGGACGGCCGCCGGGGCCGGTCGGAGGATCGGGCCCAGCGCGCCGAGAGCCGGTCCGGCGACGGAGCTCAGTCCAGCTTCTCCGCCAGGTCCCGCAGCAGGGCCACGACCCCGGCCGGGCCGTCCACCACCACGTCGGCCCGCTCCGCCAGTTCCGTCACCTCGCTGCTGCCGCTGCACACCAGCAGGCCCGGCACGCCGTCGGAGCGGAGCTTGTCGACCGTGGCGAAGGCCGACAGGTCGCCCAGGTCGTCACCGGCGTAGAGGACCGAGGTGGCGGCGACGTCACGGACGCAGTCGAGGAGGGCGACGCCCTTGTCCATGCCCGGCGGGCGCAGCTCCAGGACCATGCGGCCGGGCTCGACGATCAGGCCGTGCCGGGCGGCGAGGTCGGTGAGCGGGTCGCGGAGCAGCTCGAAGGCGGCCTGCGGGTCGTCGGCGCGGCGGGTGTGCACGGCGACGGACCGGCCCTTCTCCTCGACCCAGGTGCCGTGTCCGGCGCCGACGCGGTCGAGGAGCCCCGGCAGTTCGGCGCGGACGGCGGCGACGCCGGGGTGCGGGGGCGGGGCGGTGACGGTGCCGGTGGCCGCCTCCCAGCGCTCGGCGCCGTAGTGGCCGAGGACGACGAGATGCTCCAGGCCGGGTACGCCCGCGAAGCCGCCGTGCCGCACGGCGACGTCGGCCGGACGGCCGGTGACCACCGCCACGGCGGCCACCTTCGGGGCGAGCGCGGCGATCGCGGGCACCGCCTCCGGGTGCGCCCGGGCCTGGTCCGGGTCCGGCACGATCGGCGCGAGCGTGCCGTCGAAGTCGAGTGCGATCACCGCGCTCCGGGGTCGCGCGAGGATCGCGGCGAGCCCGTCCCGCCCGGCCTGCGTGGCGGGCGTCGGCAGGGAGGGGGTGGGGGTGGTCGAGTCTGCTGCGTGACTGTCCTGGCTGCCCATACGGCGAACCTATCCACGCGGGGCCGGACGCACTCCTCGACGCCCCGGTCCCGGCCGGTCCCGCCCCCGCTCTCAGCGCTCGCCGCGGCGGGCCTCCCGCACCCGGCGCAGGCGGTTCACCGTGACCGGGTCGTGGGCGAGCGCGCGGGTGTCGTCGAGGAGGGCGTTGAGGAGCTGGTAGTAGCGGACGGGGGACAGGCCCAGCTCCTCGCGGATGGCCCGCTCCTTGGCGCCGGGTCCGGGGAACCCGCGCCGCTCCAGGGCGAGGATGTCCCGCTCCCGCCGGCCGAGCACGTCCTGGTCGTCGTCCATACCGGCACGGTAACCGCCACCACCGACAGCGAGACGGGTTCAGGCCGTCCGGCGTTTGAGGACGAGCCCGTTCAGGCCGACAGCGGGGTCCGGGGCACGGCCCCCGAAGCGACGCCCGCCCCCCCCACGCACCAACGCCCGGCAACCGCACCGGGCACCCGGCGCCCCACGACACCGCCCCCGGCAGGGTCTACCGCTCCGCGCTCTCCGCCGAGGACGCCCGCGCCTGGAGCCCGCCGAGAACCCCGGCGGGGCTCCCACCGGAGGTGACCGCCTCGCCGATGCGGCGCTTGACGTCCGCGCTGACCTCGGCCCAGGAGGTGTTCCCCACCGGGTAGAGCTGTGCGAGCGGAAGCTCCGCCAGGAACGGCCGGAGCTTGGCGTCCTCCTCGGACGCGGCCATCGCCTCCGAGGCGGAGGTGGTGACGGGCAGCAGGTCGTAGCGGCGGGAGAAGTCGAGGACGTTCCCGCGGCTGTAGACGAAGTCGAGGAAGTCGCCGATCTCGTCGCGGTGGCCGTTCTTCTTGAAGGCCATCATCCAGTCGGTGACGCCCATGGTGGCCTTGGCCGCGCCTTCCCGCCCCGGCATCGGCACCATGCCGAACTTCACGCCCTTCCTGGCGGCCTGCTGCATCAGCGTGGGGTGGCCGTCGAGCATCCCGACCCGGCCGTCGGCGAAGGCGGCGAACGCGTCCGCGCGGTTGAGCCTGCCCGGGGCGACCGGCCCGGTCAGGTCCTTGCCGACGAGTTCGTCCTTGAGCCAGTCGAAGGTCTGGACGTTCTGCGCCGAGTCGATGGTGTACGTGCCGATGTCGTCGGTGTAGCCGGTGCTGCCGCCGCTGAGCATCCACTGCATGGTCTCGGCCTGCGCCTCCTCCGGGCCGAGCGGCAGCGCGTACGGGTACTTCACGCCCTCGGCCTTCAGCGCCCGGGCGTCGGCCGCGAGCTCGTCCCACGTCCGCGGCGGGGTGAGCCCGGCCCTGGCGAAGAGGGTCTTGTTGTAGAAGAGGACGCGGGTGGAGGCCGCGAACGGGATGCCGTACTGCACGTGCCGCAGTTCCCCGGCGTCGGCGAGCCGGCCGAGGAGGTCGGCCTGGACGGGGATGGAGAGCACGTCGTCGGCCTTGTAGAGCAGGTTGTCGGCCGCGTAGTCGGCGTACGCGCCGATCTGCGCCAGGTCCGGGGCGTGGCCCGCGGCGACCATCTCCTTGACCTTGCGGTCCACGTCGTTCCAGGAGTAGACGCTGACCTCGACCTTCACGTCCGGGTGCCGCGCCTCGTAGTCCTTGACCAGCTGGTCCCAGTACTTCCGCGAGCTGTTGGCCGCGGAGTCGCCGTAGTCGGCGGCGACGAGTCTGAGGGTGACGTCGGAGGAGCCGGTGCTCCCGCAGCCGCCGAGGACCGCCGTCATGCCCAGTGCGGACACCACCGCGATCATTCCTGTCCTACGCCGCTGCACTGCCTGTTCCGCCCCAACCGCTGTCGCCCGCCGAACGCGGACGCACAGAAACCGAACCTGTGTCCCCGCAAGGCGAAACCTTTTCGAATGATCAGCCATAAGGTCTACACCACGCGAGTGGACTAGACCTCTTCCGGGTCAAAGGGTCACACTGTCCCCCGTGAGACACGTCATCGCCCTCGATGTGGGCGGCACCGGCATGAAGGCCGCCCTGGTCGCGGCCGACGGCGGCCTGCTGCACCAGGCGCGCCGGGCGACCGGCCGGGAGCACGGGCCCGACGCGGTGGTCGAGGAGATCCTGGGCTTCGTCGCCGAGCTGCGCGCGCTGGGCGCGGAGCGCTTCGGCGAACCCGCCCGCGCCGCCGGCGTCGCCGTCCCCGGCATCGTCGACGCGGAGCACGGCGTCGCCGTCTACGCGGCCAACCTGGGCTGGCGCGACGTCCCGCTGCGCGCGCTGCTCGGCGAGCGGCTGTCGGGCGTTCCCGTCGCCCTCGGCCACGACGTGCGCACCGGCGGGCTCGCCGAGGGCCGGATCGGCGCGGGCCGGGGCACCGACCGGTTCCTCTTCGTCCCGCTGGGCACCGGGATCGCCGGGGCCATCGGCATCGAGGGCCGGGTGGAGGCGGGCGCGCACGGCTTCGCGGGCGAGATCGGGCACATCGTCGTACGGCCCGGGGGCACCCCCTGTCCGTGCGGGCAGCGCGGCTGTCTGGAGCGGTTCGCCTCCGCGGCCGCGGTCGGCCAGGCCTGGGCCGCGGCCTGCGGGGACCCCGGCGCGGACGCGGCGGACTGCGCCAAGGCCGTCGAGTCCGGGGACCCGCGGGCGCGGGCGGTCTGGCAGGAGGCCGTGGACGCGCTGGCCGACGGCCTGGTCACCGCGCTCACCCTGCTGGACCCGCGCACGCTCATCATCGGCGGCGGGCTCGCCGAGGCCGGGGAGACCCTGTTCGCGCCCCTGCGGGAGGCCGTCCGGCGGCGCGTCACCTTCCAGAAGCTGCCCGCCGTCGTTCCCGCGGCCCTCGGGGACACCGCCGGCTGCCTGGGTGCGGGCCTCCTCGCCTGGGATCTCCTGAACACCCCTACGACTCCTGCGGAGGTAACCGCCTGATGGCCCCTAGCAAGGTTCTCGCCGGCGCCCGGGTGGTCCTGCCCGGCGGAGTCGTGGACGACGGCCGCCTGGTCGTCGAGGGCACCCGGATCGCCGAGGACGCGCCCGCGGGCGCGCCGGTCCTCGACCTGCGGGGCCACTGGCTGGTCCCCGGCTTCGTCGACCTGCACAACCACGGGGGCGGCGGCGCGTCCTTCACCTCCGGGACCGTCGACGAGGTCCTCCACGGCATCCGCACCCACCGCCGGCACGGCACGACCACGCTGGTCGCCTCCACCGTCACCGGCGAGATGGACTTCCTCGTCCAGCGGGCCGGACTGCTGTCCGAACTGGCCGAGCAGGGCGACCTCGCCGGGATCCACTTCGAGGGCCCGTTCATCTCGCCGTGCCGCAAGGGCGCGCACTCCGAGGAGCTGCTGCGCGACCCGGACCCGGCCGAGGTGCGCAAGCTGGTCGACGCCGGGCGCGGCCAGGCCCGGATGATGACCCTGGCCGCCGAGCTGCCCGGCGGCCTCGACTCCGTACGGCTGCTCGCCGAGCACGGGGTGATCGCGGCGATCGGGCACACCGACGCGACCTACGAGCAGACGGTGCGGGCGATCGACGCGGGGGCGACCGTGGCCACCCACCTGTTCAACGCCATGCCCGCCCTGGGCCACCGCTCCCCCGGCCCGATCGCCGCCCTGCTGGAGGACGAGCGGGTCACGGTCGAGCTGATCAACGACGGCACCCATCTGCACCCGGCCGCCCTGGAACTGGCGTTCCATCACGCGGGCGCGGAGCGGGTCGCGTTCATCACCGACGCGATGGACGCGGCCGGCTTCGGCGACGGCCGCTATCTGCTCGGCCCGCTGGAGGTCGAGGTCGCCGACGGGGTGGCACGGCTGGTGGAGGGCGGCTCGATCGCGGGTTCGACACTCACCCTGGACCGGGCCTTCAAGCGGGCGGTGACCGTCGACCGGCTGCCGGTACCGGACGTGGTGGCCGCACTGTCGGCCAACCCGGCCCGGCTGCTCGGCCTGGCCGACCGGGTGGGCTCGCTGGAGCCCGGCAAGGACGCGGACCTGGTACTGCTGGACGAGGAGTTCGACCTCAAGGGGGTCATGCGGCACGGCGAATGGGTGGTCGATCCCCAACTGGGCTGATCCGTCCGGCCGTACGGCGGCGGTGACGGGGCGGGAGGGCTGGGCCCGCCGCCGTCTGTTTGGCATGATCGAACCTCCGGCACGTCGCGCCAGGCGCCTGCACCCGGGGGAGGTCCGCCCACGTGATCCTCACGGTCACGCTGAACACCGCTCTCGACATCACCTATCGGGTGCCGTCGCTGCGGCCGCACGCCGCGCACCGGGTGGCCGAGGTGGTGGAGCGGCCCGGCGGCAAGGGACTGAACGTGGCCCGGGTGCTGGCCGCCCTCGGCCACGAGGTGACGGTCACCGGCTTCGCGGGCGGGGCCACCGGACGCGTCGTGCGCGACCGGCTCGCCGGGGTGCCGGGCGTGGCGGACGCGCTGGTCCCGGTGGCCGGGGCGACCCGGCGGACCGTGGCGGTCGTGGACCAGCGGACCGGCGACACCACCCAGCTCAACGAACCCGGGCCGCTCGTCGCGCCCGCCGAGTGGGCCGCCTTCCAGAACGTGTACGAAGAGCTGCTCGGCTCGGTCACGGCGGTGGCGCTGTGCGGCAGCCTGCCGCCGGGGGTGCCGGTGGGCGCCTACGCCGGGCTGGTGCGCACCGCGCGCACCGCGGGCGTGCCCGTGCTGCTGGACACCAGCGGGGAGCCGCTGCGCCGGGCGGTGGCCGCGCGTCCCGACATCATCAAGCCGAACGCGGACGAGCTGGCCGAACTCACCGGCGCGCACGAGCCGTTGCGCGCCGCCCAGGACGCCCGCCGGCGCGGTGCCCGCGCGGTCGTGGCCTCCCTGGGCGCCGACGGCCTCCTCGCCCACACACCCGAGGGCCTCTGGCGGGCCACTCCCCCGGCCCACGTCCGCGGCAACCCCACGGGCGCCGGCGACTCGGCGGTCGCGGGGCTGCTGTCCGGCCTGGCCGAGCACCTCCCCTGGCCGAGCCGCCTGGCCCGCGCCGCCGCCCTGGCCACGGCCACGGTCCTCGCCCCGGCGGCGGGCGAGTTCGACCGCGCGACGTACGAGAAGCTCGTGGACCGGGTGTCGGTGACGGGCGGGGTCAGCGCGGCGTGAGGGTTACTTGACCCAGCCCTTGACCAGCCAGAGCTGGTCCAGGTTGGCGTCGCACTGGTTGCCCTGCTCGCACGAGACCTTGATCGTGTTGGTGCCCTTGTTGAGCTGGATCCAGTTGAACGTCTTGGTCCACCCCTTCTCGTAGTCGCCCGCCGGGGCGCCCGCCCAGTTCTTGAGCTTCACGGGCGTGCTCGACGGGGTGCCGTTGAGCGTGAGGGTGGCGGTGCCGTCCGTGCCGGGGACGCCGTAGCCGACGAAGAGGGTGTACTTGCCGTCGGCGGGGATGCCGTTGACGGTCCAGGTGACCGAGGCGCCGACCTGGTTGAAGCCGCCCACGTAGACCCCGCCGTCCGCCTTGGCGCCCTTGACGTCCGACGCGGTGGTGGCGCCGCCGCCCAGCAGCAGCGCCTTGGCGTCGATCTTCGGGAGTTCGCCGTCCTGGGCCACGCTGCTGGTGGCCGAGGGGGTCGTGGTGGGGTGCTGGGAGGCCGTGGGGGCGGCGCTCGCCCCGGCGTCGTTCTTCTTGTCGTCCGGGGAGTCGCCGAGCATCGCGATGCTGATGCCGATCACCACCGCGGCGACCACCGCGACGGCGCCGATCAGCAGGCCCTTGGTGTTCGGGCCCCGGCCGCGGCCGCCGCCGCCCTGGCCGTGCTGGCGGGTCGTGGGGGTGCCGCCCGGAAGGGTCTCCGGCGCCGCGTAGTGGTTGTTCGGCTGGCCGTGGGTGCCCTGCTGCGGCACCTGACCGTAGGACGCCGTGGGGGCCTGCTGGCCGTACTGCCGCTGGCCGACCGCGCGGACCCGGCTGACCGAGTTCGGGTAGCCGTAGCCGCCGGACGGCGGCTGGGCCCCGTTGGCCTGGCCATCGGCGTACAGGTAGCCGAACGGGTCGTCGTTGTCCTCGGGCGTGCTCGCGCCGTTGGTGCCGGGCGTCATCCCTTGGTACTCCTCAACAGGTGCGGGTCGGATGCGGGACGTGGTGAGAGTGGCGAGCCTACCCGTTCCACGGGCACCAAACGGGTGACTCCCACCGCATCAGCACGCTGACCTGCGATCATCCAGCCCGACGATGTTGTTTGGGACGAGATCGTTTCTCGACGTACATCCGTTCGTCAGCGGATTTCAACACTTCGTCCGCCGTCATTCCACAGTGTGCCCATCCGATGCCGAAGCTGGCTCCGACCCGCACCGCGCGGCCCTCGGCCCGGATCGGCTGGATGATCTCGTTGCGCAGGCGTACGGCGAGGTCCTGGGCGTCGGCGCGGCCGAGGCCGTTGGCGAGGATGACGAACTCGTCACCGCCGAGCCGCGCGACCGTGTCGCCGTCGCGCACGCCGTTGCTGAGCCGCCGGGCCACCTCGATGAGGACGGCGTCGCCCGCGTTGTGCCCGAACCGGTCGTTGATCGACTTGAAGCCGTCGAGGTCGCAGAAGAGGACCGCGAGCCCCTTGGCGCCGTCGTCCCGGTCGTCCTCGGGGGCGATGGTGTGCACATGGTGGTCGTAGGTGTCGTACGGCGGCACGTCCGGCTGGAAGTCGAAGCCGTGGCCGCCGACGTCGTACGCCGGGTGCCCGTAGGCCGCGTCCAGGGAGTCGAGTTCCGCGTGCGCCGACTGGGGGCGCCGGCACAGCCGGGCGGAGAGGCGGGCGCGCAGCTCCGCGGAGTTCGGCAGGCCGGTGAGGGAGTCGTGGGAGGCGCGGTGGGCGAGGTGGAGCTCGCGGCGCTTGCGGTCCTCGATGTCCTCGACGTGGGTGAGCAGGAAGCGCGGGCCGTCGGCGGCGTCGGCGACCACGGAGTTGCGCAGCGACACCCAGACGTAGGTGCCGTCGCGGCGGCCCAGGCGCAGCTCGGCGCGGCCGCCCTCGGCGGACGTGCGCAGCAGGGTGCCTATGTCCTCGGGGTGGACGAGGTCGGAGAAGGAGTAGCGGCGCATCGCGGAGGCCGGGCGGCCCAGCAGGCGGCACAGGGCGTCGTTGGTGCGCAGGATGCGGCCGTGCTGCTCGCCGCCCATCTCGGCGATGGCCATGCCGGAGGGGGCGTACTCGAAGGCCTGGCGGAAGCTCTCCTCGCTGGCGCGCAGGGCCTGCTGCTCGCGCTCCAGGCGGACCAGGGCGCGCTGCATGTTGGCGCGCAGCCGGGCGTTGCTGATCGCGATGGCGGCCTGGAAGGCGTACATCTGGAGCGCCTCGCGCCCCCAGGCGCCGGGCCGCCGGCCGTTGCGCGGCCGGTCCACCGAGAGGACGCCGAGCAGCTCGCCGCGCCGGCCGTCCGGCGCGCCGGGGGTCCACATGGGCGCGAAGAGCCGGTCGGAGGGGTGCCACTCGTCCTCGAAGCGGGGGGCGGGCCCGTCGGTGTACCACTGCGGGACGTCGTCGTCGTCGAGGACCCAGCCCTCGGTGTGCGGGATGAAGACGAGGTCGTCCCAGTGCTCGCCCATGCCCAGCCGGCGCTCCCAGGAGTCGCGGGAGCCGACGCGGCCGGTGATGAGCGCCTCGGCGGCGGAGTTCCCGGCGAAGGCGGCGACGACGAGATCGCCGTCGGGGCGTACGAGGTTCACGCACGCCAGCTCGTAGCCGAGGCCGTTCACCACGCCGTCGGCGACGGTCTGCAGCGTGTCCGCCAGGCTGCGCGCGGTGTTCATGTCCGCCATGACCTGATGCAGTTGCCGCAGGGTCGCAAGGCGGACGTACGGCTCCGACTCGGTCTCCATGCTCGCCCTCCCCCCGAGACCTCGCAGCGAATCCAGGGTTCTCATCGGCGTATCGTCTGTGCAGCGTCCCCGCCACTGAATCACAGCGCGAAGCCCACTCGGTACACAGGGTCAACAATTCACGGCCCTTGTGACTCAAGTCACAGGCAAACCTGAACAATTGAGTGGAGATTCCGCGCTTTCCCCGCGCTTTTACCGATCGCACATGGTGTGGATGTGTGGACATGATGCACGAGAAGGACCGGTGACACGCCCGGAACGGGGGGAGAGCGGTCCGCCGCTGGTCCTAGGACCGGGCTCGGGCGGAGGCCCGATGCGGCCGGCGTGGGCCGGTGGTTAGCGTTTCGTGTGTGCTGAACTCTTCTTCCCCGCCCGCCTCCCCCGTCCGGCTCTCCCCCGCCGTCCCGGCTCCCGCCGTCCCGGCCGCCGCCGGGCATCCTGAGGGGGTGACCAACGACGAGTTCCGCGCCGCGATGTCCCGGCTGGCCGCGGGCGTGGTCCTGGTGACCGCGCAGGAGCCGCCGCTCGACCCGGACGACCCGGGGGCGCCCGCCGGGGAGGACGTGGGCATGACGGCGACGGCGTTCCTGTCGGTGTCCCTGGACCCGCCGCTGGCCATGGTCAGCCTGCGCGCGGGCTCCCGCATGGACGACCTGCTCGCCGAGCAGCCGCTGTGGGCGGTGTCCGTGCTGGCGGAGAGCCAGCGCCACATCGCCGGCCGCTTCGCCATGAGAGGGCGCATCAGCGACCGCCTGCTCTTCGAGGACATCCCCTACGTCCGCGGCGAGGTGTCCGGCGCGCCGCTGGTGGGCGGCGCCCTGGCCACCCTGGAACTGCGCACCGAGCAGCGGGTGGCGGCCGGGGACCACACCCTGGTGGTGGGCCGCGTCCTGACCGCCCGGGTCCCGAGCGCGGACGGCGGCCCGCTGCTGTACTTCCGGGGCCGCTACCGGCACCTGGGCTGAACGGGTCGGCGCCCGCCGCCGGCCGGGGAGCCGCCCGGCCGGACAGGTCCTACGTCCAGTCGCGGCCGGAGCGGCTCTGCTTGCGCTGCGAGCGCTGCTTCTTCTCCCGCAGCCGGCGCTCGTTGATCCCGCGCGGGATCCGGGTCGGCCGGCGCGGTCTGGGCGGGGGCGCGGTCGCCTCGGCGAGGAGCGCGGCGAGCCGTACGGCGGCGGCCTCGCGGTTGCGCCACTGGGAGCGGTGCTCGGAGGCGCGGACGCTGACCACGCCGTCGACGAGCCGTCCGGCCAGCCGCTCCAGCGCCCGCTCCTTCCACACCTGGGGGAGCGCCTCGGTCCGCGCCAGGTCGAAGCGCAGCTCCACCTGGGAGTCGCTGGTGTTCACATGCTGTCCGCCGGGACCCGACGAGCGCGAGAAACGCCACATCAGCTCGGCCTCGGGAAGCGAGACGGAGCCGCGGACGACATGAGGACCGGACATGTCCTCCATGTTCCCGGGTCCGGCCGGTCCACGTCACCCGGATTTCGCGGCCCGCGTCCGCCGAGATGCGTAAAAAAGGTAAAGAGATCCGGAACCCCGGGGACCCCCCTCGGCGTTCCTATGGGTGGCGGTAGCTTCGTCCGCACACGTAACGAGGGAAGGGACTCCCAACAATGGCTGTAAGCCTGTCCAAGGGCGGCAATGTCTCGCTCACCAAGGAAGCTCCGGGCCTGACCGCCGTCACCGTGGGCCTCGGCTGGGACGTCCGCACCACCACCGGCACGGACTTCGACCTCGACGCCTCCGCGATCGCCGTGAACCCGCAGGGCAAGGTGTACTCGGACGGTCACTTCGTCTTCTTCAACAACAAGCAGACCCCGGACAACTCCATCGTCCACACCGGCGACAACCGCACCGGCGAGGGCGCCGGCGACGACGAGGCGATCAACGTCAACCTCGCCGCGCTCCCGGCCGACATCGAGAAGGTCGTCTTCCCGGTCTCCATCTACGACGCCGAGAACCGCGGCCAGAACTTCGGCCAGGTCCGCAACGCCTACATCCGCATCGTGAACCAGGCCGGCGGCGCCGAGATCGCGCGCTACGACCTGTCGGAGGACGCGGCCACCGAGACCGCCATGGTCTTCGGCGAGCTCTACCGCAACGGCGCCGAGTGGAAGTTCCGCGCGGTCGGCCAGGGTTACGCCTCGGGCCTGGTCGGCATCGCCCAGGACTTCGGCGTCAACGTCTGACGGACACCGCCCCGCGCCCGGACCCCGGCTGCCCCGTGCGGCCGGGGTCCGCGCATGTCCCGCGCCCTCTCACCTCGGTGCCGACACCGGTCCGCGATACGTTGCCCGGGTGATCCTCGAGCCCCTTCGCGTCGCCCCCGACCACGACCTGCCGGGCGAGCTGCTGACCGAACTCACCGCGCTCTACGCGTCCAACCGCGCCTTCCACGCCCTCAGCGGGGACTTCCCCGACCCGGACGACATCCGGCCGGAGCAGGTGGCGGCCGAGCTGGCCGACGAGCTGGCCCATCCGGACGTGGAGGTGCTGCTCGCCCGCAGCGAGGGCCGGCTGGTCGGCGTCGCCATCACGCTCGCCCACCACCCCGACCCGGCCGACCCGGACCCGTGGATCGGCCTGCTCATGGTGGACGCGGCCGCGCAGCGGCAGGGCCACGGGCGCCGGCTGGCCGGCCTGGTGGAGGAGCGCCTGCGCGCCGCGGGCCGCACCGCCGTACGCCTGGCCGTCCTCGAGAACAACCCCGGGGCGCTGGCCTTCTGGACCGCCCTCGGCTACACGGTCGTCGACCACCGTCCGGACCGCCGGCTCAACCGCCCGTGCGCGGTGCTGCGCAAGGAACTGCGGTGAGGCGGGAGCGAGAGGTACGGGCCGGAGCGGCGCGGCTCAGGGGCGCGCGGCCCGGGGCGGCCCGTCTCAGGGGTGCGCCGGCTTTCCCTCGCCGTACAGCCAGTCCTTCCAGATGCCGCTGAAGTCCTTGTCCGGTGCCTTCTTCTCCACGTACGCCGTGAACTGAGCAGTGTCCGCGGTGCCGTGGCGGTGGGCGGCGGCCCAGCCCTGGACGATGTCGTAGAAGGTCTCGTCACCGACCTTCTGCCGGATCTTCTGCAGCACCATCGCGCCGCGGACGTAGACGGGGCTGTCGGAGATGTGCGCGGCGTCGCTCGGCTTCGCGGGCGGGAACGCCCAGACCGCCTTGTTGTCGGCGTCGTCGTAGTGGTCGCCGCGGTAGACGGAGTCGAAGGTCCGCTGGGCGCTGTCGCCGCCGTGGTCCTCCGCGTAGAGCCACTGCGCGTAGGTGGCGAAGCCCTCGTTGAGCCACATGTCCTGCCACGTCCTCGGGGTGACGGAGTCGCCGTACCACTGGTGGACGAGCTCGTGGACGAGCGTGGTCGTGTCGGGGGGGCCGGCGAAGACGGGGCGGTTCTGGGTCTCCAGGGCGTACCCGGCGTCACCGGGGCGGTCGACGATCACGCCGGCGGAGGAGAAGGGGTACGGGCCGAAGTTGGTCTCCGCCCAGTCCATGATCTCGGGGATCTTCGCGAGCACCGCGCGGCTCGCCTTGGCCTGGGTGGGGTCGACGGCCACGTAGACCGGCAGGCCGTTCTTCAGGGTGGAGCGGGTGACGGTCCAGCGGCCGATCGCGACGGTGGCGAGATAGGTCGCCATCGGCTCGTCGGTGTGCCAGTGGAACGTGGTCCGGCCGCCGCTCGTCGTCTCGCTCTTCAACTCCCCGTTGGAGACGGCCCGCAGGCCCTTGGGCACGGTGACGGTGATGTCGTAGGCCGCCTTGTCGGACGGATGGTCGTTGCCGGGGAACCACGCCATCGACCCCGTGGGCTCGCCGAGCGCGAGCGCGCCGTCGGCGGTGCGCAGCCAGCCCTCCTTGGAGCCGTCGGGGTCGGTGAGGGTGCGCGGGGTGCCCGCGTAGCGGACCGTGGCGGTGAACGTCTCGCCCCGGTCCAGCTCGCCGTGCGGGCGGACGGTGAGCTCCTGGCCGGCACGGCTGAACAGGGCGGCCCGGCCCTCGACGGTGACCGAGCCGACCTCCATCCCCGCCAGGTCGAGGTCGAAGGCGGAGAGGTCCTTGGTGGCGCGGGCGGTGATCACCGCGGTGCCGGAGAGGCGGTGGCCCTCCGGGTCGTAGGCGAGGGTCAGGCCGTAGTGGGTGACGTCGTATCCGCCGTTGCCCGCCTTCGGGAAGTACGGGTCGCGCACGCCCGCGCCGCCGGGGGTGCCGTGCACACCGCCGCCGCACGCGGTCAGCGCGAGGGCGAGCAGGACGGAGGTGCCGGCGGCGGCCGCGCGGACGACGGGTGCGGATCGGGACACGTGCGTGATCCTATGCGGGGGCGTGACACCATCGCCTGTGTGCTCGACATCGGCTACGCCCTCTCCCCCCGCTTTCCCGACCCGCCGCAGACGGACTACCGGCGCGCGGACGTCCACGCCCTGCGCCACGACCTGTTCAGCGGGGACGTGTACCTCGCCGACACCAAGGCGGACCGGGAGCTGGCCACGGCGTGGGGGTGGGTGCCGGTGCTGGACTTCGCGTGGGCGCTGTGCGACATCGTGGAGCTGCTGGACCGGGACCCGGCCGGGTCGCGGGCGTCGCGGCCGCAGCGGGCGGAACTGGACTTCACGGAGTCGACCGACCGGATGCTGTTCGAGCGCCGCTTCGGCTGGGTGGACATCGAGGCCGACTGGATGCCGGCCGAGGAGCCCCCGCTGACCTTCTCCCACACCGAACTGCGCCGGGAGGCAAGGGACTTCCTGCACGATCTGATCGCCGACCTGTGCGACATGCACGAGGACCTGGCGGAGAACCCGGCCGTCTGGACCCTCCAGGCCCGCTTCCCCCGCCTGCCCTGAACGTGCGGTTCCCCGCGCTGCCCGATCCGGCCGCCCCGCCCCGGGCGCACCCCGGTACGATCATCGCTCGTGCCTGAGACCATCTCCCGCCATCAGCGTTCCGCCCAGGGCCACTTGAGCCCCGGTGAGCAGCTCCGCACCTACGCCGTCGTCATCCCCGCGAAGAGCGCCAAGGGCATGAAGATGCGCGTCCACGGGTTCGGGCGGCTCGGCGGGGAGCTCGGGGACTACCTGATGCAGAACGTCGGCGCCCAGTCCGGCGGGCACGGAAGCGTCGCGGCCGGAGTGCCGGGCACCTCCGGCGCCCTGCTCCTGCGCGTCACCGACCAGCGCGTCGGACTGGTGCACCCGCTGGACGGGACTCCGGTGTGGGAGGTGCCCCGCGCGTGGGTGGCCCGGGTCGAGCGCCGCCCCCGGCTCCAGTTGATGGCCCGCTTCCGGCTGCACTTCGCCGACGGCTCCTGGCTCGCCCTCCTCACCATGCGCCGCCGGACGATCGAGCGGTTCCGGTCGGTGATCGGCTGAGCCGGCTCCGGGAGGGCGCCCCGCTCAGCCCTCCACGGCGATCCCCAGCTCCGCCGCCAGCAGCGGTGCCAGGTCCAGGAGCTGGGCGGGGCTGATCACCGCCCCGGCCAGCCGGTCCCACCCGCGCGTGAGGTCCAGCGGAGCGGCGCCCCGCAGGTCCACGTCGGTGAGGACGGCCGCGGTGAGGTCCGCGCCGCTGAGCGCGCAGTCCACGAACTCGACCCGCTCCAGCCGGGCTCCGCCGAAGTCCGGCTCGACGAGGACGCACCCCTCGAAGACGACGTCCCTGAGCCGCGCCGTGCGCAGGTTCAGGTAGTCGATCTTGCCGCCGCGGATCCACACCCGCTCCAGGACCGCCCCGTGCAGCTGCACGCCGCCGAGGCGGGCGTCGACCAGCTCCACGTCGCGCAGGGTCGACTCCGCGAGGTCGGTCCCGACGCCCCGGACACCGGTGAGGACCGAGTCGAGGAAGCGCGCGTGGCGCAGCGACGTCCCGTCCAGGGCGCAGCCGGTCAGCGCGCAGTCCAGGAAGCGGGCGCCCGCGCCGTCCTGGCCGCCGAGATCGGCCTCCCGGAAGTCCAGTCCGTCGTAGTCCCCGTCCGGGGCCAGCGCGCCGCCGTCGTAGGCCGCCAAGGGGGGCAGCCGCACCTCCGGCCGCCGCGCCGGCTTCACCGCGTCCCCGCGGCCGCCGCCCGCACCGGTCGTGTGCGCACCCGCGCCGCCGGTCCTGCCCGTCGCTCGCCTCACCATGCGCCCATCCTGCACCCGGCCACCGACAAGGCCGCCGACCTGCGCGGACGCCCGGCGATGTCCCGTCCCGGCCCTGCGGAGGCGGCGCCGCCCAAGTCGTAGCCTGAGAGGACGGGGGCAGCCCGCGAGGGTGGGGAGGGGTCCCTGCCGGGGCCCCTCCCCGTGGGGATCAGCGCAGGCGCCGCGGGTCGACGGCCCAGATGCCGCGCCCGTGGGTGGCCGCGTACAGCAGGCCGTCAGGACCGGTCCGCAGCTGCATCACGGCGGTGGTCGGCAGGTTCTCCCCCGCCACCTTCCAGCCGGCCGACCTCGGGGCGCGCACCAGCACGCCGAGGTCGGTGCCGAGGACGACCGTCCCGTCCTTCAGCATGGCCACCGCGTTCGCCGGGACGTCGGGCAGGTTGCCGGAGACGTCCTTCCAGGTCACGCCGCCGTCCCGGGTCTCGAACAGATGGCCGTAGCCCGCGCCGGGGCCCTCCGTCCACTTGCGCGAGAAGCCGTTGACCGCGAGCAGGACGTGGTCGGCGTTCGCCGGGTCGATCGCCAGGCCGGACAGGTAGCGGTTGGGCACCGTGCCGTCGGTCGGCAGGGTCAGCTGGTGCCAGCCGGTGCCGTCGGCGTTGCCGACCGCGATGCCCCGGGTGAAGCCCTGGTTGTTGCAGGGGCCGCACCAGGCCGCGTACACCCGGCCGCCGGAGGAGGCGACCGCCGTGGCGGTGTGGCCCGCGCCGAGGTCGAAGGCGCCGGTCCACTCGCTGCCGCTGCGGATCGCCCAGCCCTTGGTGTTGATCCACACGTGCCGCCCGCCGGCGACCCAGGTGTCGCTGTCCTTGATGTCGGCGTTCAGCGGCGCGATGAAGCGGGCCTCACCGGTGGCGCTGTCGGGCGGGGCGACGGAGTACGAGGTCGCCTTGGACGGGTCGCTGACCCAGCTCCCGTCGTTGACCGCGCAGTTCTGCGTCACCGACACCGCCAGGTAGACGTACTCCTCGGCGATGTTGCAGCCGTTGCGCGGGTCGGCGATCGTGTCGCCGCCGTCGCCGCCGAAGTTCGAGCCCATCACGCGGTCGCCCGGGCGCAGGATCGACTGGCCGTTGTCCTGCAGGCCGCCGGTGACGGCGACCCCGCGGCCGTCGGTGCCGACGCCGACCGAGTAGTACTGCAGGACGTCCATGGTGCCGTCGTTCAGCGAGGTCCAGTCGGTGGCGTGGCCCTCGGCGTTCGCGCTGCCGTTCAGCGGGCGGCGGAAGGCGCCGCCGTCGTCGCCGACGATCACGTACGGCTTGCCGTGGAAGCTGCCGGTCGTCACCGCGTGCTGGTCGGCGTGCACGGTGGCCGGGCAGTCGCCGGACTGCTTGGCCGGGTCGATGGACCAGCACTTGAAGCCGAAGTTCCAGTACGGTCCGGGCACCGTCCAGGACCTGCCGCCGTCCTTGGTCTCGAAGACCTCCTCCAGACCCGCGTACACGTGGTCGGGGTTCTTCGGGTCGACGGTGAGGAACTGGTTGTACCAGGCCTGGACGCCGGGCTGGTAGCCGTCGTAGGTGAGCGCCGAGCCGGAGTCGCGCAGCTGCTGGTAGCCGGCGATCTTCGTCCACGGGCCGGTCGGTGAACCGGACTTGGAGACGAAGATGCCCTCCAGGCCGCTGTCGGGGTTGGTGTTCATCTGCTCGGGCGACTGGTCGATGGCGTAGTACCGGGAGCCGTCCGCGCTGCGGGCGAAGGTGACGTTGCCGACGTTGTCGCTGTCGCTCGGCAGGTCGCCGAGCCCGGTCACCCGCTCCCAGCCGTGACTGCCCTTGGAGTAGAAGCCGTTGTAGGTGTCACCGCTGCGCCAGCCGACGGCGAGGACGACCTTCGAGGGGTCCTTCGGGTCGATCGCGATGTCGTTGGCGATGTTCTTGTACGGCGCGTTCGGGTCGGAGGCCTTCGAACCGCCCGGAAGATAGTCCGGGTTGGGCGCGAACTCCTGCTTCCAGGGGCCCTTCAGCGTCCTGGTGGAGTGGCTCCACACCCCGCTCGTGGTGGCCGCCCACACCTTGTCGCCGCCGAAGCGCAGCGCGTGGATCGAGGTCGACTCCAGCTCGTCGCCGCCGACCCGGTCACGTCGGCCGAACTCCCCGTGCCGGGGGTCGGCGAGGACGTAGACGCCCGTACCGAGGAAGGAGGTGGCGCTCGTGTTGGCCTCGCCCGTCGCGTACCAGAGCCGTCCGCGGCCGTCGAGTTGCAGGTCGCCGGTGGACAGCGCGGGCAGCCGGTCGGAGATCGGGCTCCAGTGGCCGCCGCCGGTCCGCGACCGGAAGACACCTCCGTTGGCCGAACCGGCGTACACATAGCCCCGGTTGTCGGCCGCCAGCCCGGTGACCCGGCCGGACACCCGGCCCGCGCCGCCGCTGGAGTTGGAGTTGATGTCCCGGTAGCGGGGGTCGTCGCTGTCGTAGGGCAGCCGGGTGACGTCCCGCCACTTGCCCTTCGTGTGCGGCAGGTTCTTCAGCGCCGCGTAGGCCGCGCCGTAGGCGCCGGGCGCGACGATGCCGGGCGAGGTGCGGGCCTCGGCGTACTGGTCGGCCTGCTCGGCGATCTCCTCGCCCTCGTTGCCCCCCTCGTCGTCGCCCTCCGTGGCGAGGGAGACCCGGCCCGGCTGCTGCTCGTTCAGCCGGGCCTGGTGGTGCTGCGCGCGGACGCCGAAGGGATCGACCCCGCGTCCCGCGGCCTGGGCCTGGGTGATGGTCAGTCCCAGTGCGGCGGTGGTGACGAGAACCGCCGCCGTTCTTTTTCTGCTTCGCCGGCTTGTGGCCGCCATGAAGTGCCCTCCCCTGGGAGCGGTTGCGTGCATGACACACTCGGCACACAGCTTCGACGGGATGGGCGTGACGGGAGACGTCCGTGCGGGCAATCAGAGCGTAAAGTTTCGGCCGTGGCGTGAGGCGCCGTCAGTGACGGCCCGCCACCCGGTCCGCGAGGCGGGCCAGTTTCGACGACCGCGCGCTGTGGGTGAGCAGTTCACGCCGGTCGGCGGTGCGGTAGGTGGCGTACATGCCCCGCACACCCAGCCAGCGCAACGGCTCCGGCTCCCACTTGCGGACCTTGTGGCCGACCCAGGGCAGGCGGGTCAGCTCGGTCGGGCCCGACTGGCCGGAATCGAGCTGGACCAGGTCCCGCAGGGTGCGGGCGGCGAGGTTGGCGGTGGCGACGCCGGAGCCTACGTAGCCGCCGGCCCAGCCCAGGCCGGTCGCGCGGTCCAGGGTGACGGTCGCGCACCAGTCGCGCGGCACGCCGAGGACGCCCGACCAGGCGTGCTCGATCCGCACCCCGGCCAGCGCGGGGAAGAAGCCGACCAGGATCTCCCGGAGCGCCTCGACCGTCGCCTCCTGAGTGCGGCCGTCGTGGTCGGTGCGCGAGCCGAAGCGGTACGGCACCCCGCGCCCGCCGAGCGCGATCCGGCCGTCGGCGGTGCGCTGGGCGTACATGTAGGCGTGCGCCATGTCGCCGAGGGTCTCGCGGCCCGCCCAGCCGACCGCCGCCCACTGCTCGTCGGTCAGCGGCTCGGTCGCGACCATCGAGGAGTTCATGGGCAGCCAGGTGCGCCTCTGCCCCTTGAGAGAGGCGGTGAAGCCCTCGGTGCAGCGCAGGACGTAGGGCGCGCGGACGGTGCCGTAGGGGGTGACCGCGTGCTTGGGGCGGATCTCCGTCACCGGCGTCGACTCGTGCAGGGTGACGCCGAGCGCCTCCACCGCCGCGGCGAGGCCCTTGACCAGCTTCCCCGGATGCAGGCGGGCCCCGTGCGGGGTCCAGGTGGCGCCGACGGCGCCGGCGACGCGGACGCGCTCGGCGGTCTCACGGGCGCCGTACAGTTCGCGGTCCTTCTCCCCGTACGACAGCTCGTGCTCGTGGAAGGCCTTCAGGCGGGCCAACTGGGCGGGTGTCCGGGCCACTTCCAGGACACCGCCGCGGTGCACGCCGGCGTCGACACCCTCTTCGGCGGCGGCTCGGATCACCTCGTCCACGGTGTCGTTCATCGCCCGCTGGAGCCGTACGGCGGCCTCGTGGCCGTGCAGCCTCGCGTACCGGTCGCGGCCCGCGACGCCGTTGTAGAGCCAGCCGCCGTTGCGGCCGGAGGCGCCGTAGCCGCAGAACCGCTGCTCCAGGACGGTGATCCGCAGGAAGGGCGCCGCCTTCTTGAGGTAGTACGCGGTCCACAGTCCCGTGAACCCGCCGCCGACGATCACCACGTCGGCGCTCGCGTCCCCGGTGAGCGGCTCCCGCACCGCCGGGAGGCCGTCGTCCGCGAACCAGAAGGAGATGCCGCCGTTGACGGGGCCGTGTGCCGCGCTGCTCATGGCCGGACGTTAACGCCTGTGGGCGACCGGTGTCTCCTTCGGATTCCATGCTTTTCCACGGCCCTTGACCAGCGGATAGCAGCCCAGTCCGATCAGCACGGCGGTGACGTGCCCCAGATCGGTGAAGGTGCGCCCGGTCAGCAGCGGCACCCCGTAGCCGGCCAGCACCACGGCCGCGTACAGGTACCGCCAGGGCGCGGCGATCCGGTACGTCAGCACGCCCATCACCCCCGCCAGCGCGTAACTCACGCCCACGTCGAGGGTGTTCACGGCGCCCACCGGCGCCACGCCGCCGCGTACCGCCCACAGCAGCGCGCCCTCGCTGATCAGCGTGGCCAGGGCGTGCGCCGCCACGCACACCAGCAGCCAGCGCAGAGTGCCCAGCCAGCGCTCGGCCTGCGCGTGGAAGACCGTGTAGAGCGCCGCGTAGGGCAGCCAGCTGCCGCTGTCGATCCACATGGCGCTGGCGACCAGCACCCGCACCGGATTGTTCGACAACTCGCGGATGTTGGTCGAGCGCTGCCGCAGGAACTGGTCCTCGAACTCGGGCGACATGTGGTGCAGCGCCACGGTGGTGACGAACAGGATCAGCAGCCACACGTACGTCCCCGGGGCGCTGCGGACGTACCGCGCCACGGCCCCGGCTCCCCGCCGTATCCGGATGAACCCGTTCATAGTGCAAGTATCGCCGGGGCCGGCCGGCCGCGACCGCGGCGCCCTGGGGGGCTACGGCGGCCGGGTGACGGCGGGCCCGCAGGGCCCCGCGAGCATGACACGCCGCCGTACGGCCCATCCAGGGTCCCATCGGGTTGTCGGGTCATAGCGTACAGAATATGACGAAACGCCATATTGCTTACCTAGCATGCGCCGCGGCGCTGCTCGGGGCCGGAGTCGGGGCCGCCCCGCCGATCAGCGTCCCCCGGGTCCACGTGGTGCACCCGGGACAGTCGATCCAGAAGGCGGTGAACGCCGCGAAGCCGGGCGACACCGTGCTGGTGTACCCCGGCACCTACCACGAGAGCGTGAAGGTGACCACGCGGGGACTGACCCTGCGCGGCACGGGCCGCCTCACCGTCATCGAGCCGGCCGCCCGGAAGGCCGCGCCGAGCGGCCACAAGGCCGTATCGAAGGGCCACAAGGCCGCGCCGAGCGGCCACAAGGCCGTATCGAAGGGCCACGAGGTCGTGTCGAAGGGCCGCAAGGCCGTGCCCGGCGGCCGCAAGGGCGCCAAGGGCACGCGGGCGGCGGCCAAGAGCTGCGCCGAGCTGGGCAACGGCATCTGCGTGGTCGGGGCGAAGGGCCACCCCCTCAAGAACGTCACCATCGCCTCCCTGACCGTGCGGGGCTTCGCCCGGACCGGCGTGATGGCCGTCGGCACCGACCGGCTGACCGTGCGGAAGGTGACCGCCGAGAAGAACGGGCAGTGGGGCATCGCCGAGGAGCGCGCCACCCGCAGCGTGTACCGGGAGAACACCGCCAGCGCCAACGGCGACGCGGGGCTGTTCCTCGCCAACACGATCACCGCCGAGCAGGGCGCCAAGGACGCGCGGGGCACGGTGGTCGACCACAACCTGCTGATCGGCAACCGGATCGGCGTCACCGTCCGGCGCCTGCGCAACGTCACCGTCACGGACAACGGCGTCACCGGCAACTGCGCCGGGGTGTTCGTCGTCGGCGACGAGAACAAGCCCAAGGCCGGCCTGACGACCGTGTCCGGCAACAGCGTCGTCCAGAACAACAAGTACTGCCCCAAGACCAAGCGGCTGGCCTTCCTGCAGGGCTCGGGCATCGTCCTGACCGGCGTCGAGCGCGTCACGGTGACGCGCAACCTGGTCACCGGCAACACGGGCAAGTCCCCGCTGTCGGGCGGCGTGGTGCTGTTCAAGAGCTTCGTCGGCGTCACCAGCGAGCGGAACCGGATCAACCAGAACATGCTGCTGGACAACGCCCCGGCGGACCTCGTCAACCAGGAGGTCGCCCGCAGCGCCAACACCTTCCAGGGCAACTTCTGCCGGTCCTCCAAGCCCGCGGGACTGTGCTGACGGACCCCCTCGCCCGTTCCCGGCATCAGCGTTTCAGAAGGAAGGAAGGCGGCACATGACGACCACACCCCCTGCCCCTCCGCCGTCCATGCGGCTCAGGGAGCTCGCGTTCGGGGCGGCGTGTGCCGCCGCCCTCCGCGCGGCGGCCCGGCTCGGGGTCGCCGACGCACTCGGCGACCGCCCCATGGCCGTCACGGACCTCGCGGCCGCGGTGAAGACCGAGCCCAAGCCGCTGCGGCGGCTGCTGCGCGCCCTGGCCTGCTACGGCGTCTTCGCCGAACGGCAGGACGGCGCCTTCGAGCACACCGACATGTCCCGGCTGCTGCGCGAGGACGACCCGCACAGCCTGCGCTACATCACGCTCTGGTGCACCGAGGCGTGGACCTGGGACGCCTGGCCCAAGCTGGACGAGGCGGTGCGCACCGGCCGCAACGTCGTGGAGGACCTCTACGGCAAGGAGTTCTTCGTCTACCTCAACGAGGACGCCCCCGAGTCGGCCGACGTCTTCAACCGGGCGATGACGACCTCCAGCAGGCAGTCCGCGCAGGAGGTCGCCGACCTGCTGGACCTGTCCGGGGCCTCCTCGGTGGCCGACATCGGCGGCGGCCAGGGGCACGTGGTGGCGAGCCTGCTGGAGAAGTACCCGGCCATGCACGGTACCCTGCTCGACCTGCCGCGCGTGGTGGAGAACGCCGACCCCCGGCTGCGCCCGGGCGGCTCCCTCGCCGACCGGGTGCGCATCGTGGCCGGCGACTGCCGCGAGGCCATCCCGGTCACGGCCGACGTCTACATCATCAAGAACATCCTGGAGTGGGACGACGAGAGCACCGCCCGGTGCCTGCGCAACGTCATCGAGGCGGGCGGCCCCAAGGCGCGTGTCGTGGTCATCGAGAACCTCGTCGACGACACCCCCTCCATGCGGTTCAGCACCGCCATGGACCTGCTGCTGCTGATGAACGTCGGCGGGGCCAAGCACACGACCGAGAGCATGGTCGGCCGGCTCGAGGCCGCGGGCCTGGTCATCGACGACATCAGCCCCGTCAACCCCTACCTGCACGCGTTCGACTGCACCGTGCCCGGGTGACCGGCGGCACGGAGCACGCACACCGGTCGCCGGGCCCGCGACGCTGCGGGCCCGGCGACCGGTGTGTCCGTCTGTCCGGCAGACGGTCGGGGCGGACGGCTCAGTCGCGCTCCCAGACGTAGAAGCGGCGGGCCATCGCGTCCTTCGGCGACCGCCACGTCTGAGGGTCGTACGCGCTGACGTACGCCGACAGCCGCTCGCTGATGCCCCGGAACTCGGGGTGCCCGGCGACCTTGGCGATCGCGGGAGCGGGGTCCCGGTCGGCCTCGACGAGGTGCATGTACACATCGCCGAACTGGAAGAGGCTGCGCCGGGTGACGCCGACGAGGTGCGGCAGCTCCCCCCGGTCGGACTCCTCGAAGATCCGGGCGATGTCCGGGGCCGAGCCGGGGGCCATCCGGGCGACGATCAGTCCTTGGTGCATGGGCCTTGTCCTCCGTCCGGCTCAGTCGGTGCTCAGGGCCGGCTCGCCCCGCTGCCCCGCGGCGGCCTTCTCGATCCTGTCGCGGATCAGGGCCATCTGGATCTTGGAGTTCCGGTTGATGTTGTCGGTCATCCAGTCGTCGTCGACCGGAGCGTCCGGCTTCATCGCGAAGTCCTGCGTCCACACCATGCGGGTGCCGGCCGGGACCTCCTCGTACCGCCAGTGGATGTCCATGTGGTCGAAGGGGCCGGTCTCGACGCGGCGGGCGCGGACGGTGAGCGTCTCACGGTCGGGCTCGCGCTCGGACACCCAGCTCCAGACGGTGCCGTTCTCGTCGGGGTGCATGGTCAGCCGGAAGGTGCACTTGTTCCCCTCCCGGGACAGGATCTCGGCGGAGGCGTACTCGCTGAACAGCTGCGGCCACCTCTCCACGTCGTTGGTCATGTCCCAGACCAGGTCCACCGGCGCGGCGATGGTGATCTCGTTCTGCGTGTGTCCGGCCATGTCAGGCTCCTGCCAGGAAGGTGCTGTTGACGAGGGCGAGGAACTCCCGCGGGGTCCGGCAGCGCTCCGCGTCGGGGGGCATCGGCGTGCCGTGCGTGTTCTCCAGCTCGCCGACGATGCCGAGCAGGCCGAGCGAGTCGATGCCGAGCTCCTCGAAGCCGGCGTCGGCGCGGCCCTGGAGTTCCTGCGGGCCGACCGTGATGCCGGCGGCCTTCTTCATGAGTGCGGACAGTTCTTCCACGGTGATGCGGTCGCTCATGCGGATCCTCTCCTTGTCGCTCCCGGCCGCCTCGCCGGGAGGCGCCGGTTTCTCGGACTCGTTCGCCTGTCGGGCGCCACGGCCCCTCCGGCTCAGCCGGCGCCGTGCCGCAGCACCAGCGCCGAGTTCGACCCCATGAGGCCCCGGCTGAGGACCAGCGCGGTGCGCACCTCGGCGGGGCGGGCCCGGACGGTCACCAGATCGAGGTCGTGGCAGACGTCGTGGACATTGGGGGTGGGCGGGATCAGTCCGTGCTCCATCGCCAGCACGGCCGCCGCCGCGTCCAGCACGGGCGCGGCGCAGTAGCCCCGGCCGGTGCCGGTCTTCGGCGCCGTCACCGGCACGCGCCGGCCGTGGGCACCGAGGGCGTCGGCGATCGCGAGCGCCTCGGCACGGTCCGCCTCCGGGACCCCCAGGGCGTCCGCGAAGACGACGTCCACCTCCTCCGGAGCGCAGCCGGCCTCGGCCAGCGCACCCCGGACGGCCTCGGCGAGTCCCTGCCGGGACAGGTCCCAGCGGGAGGCGCCCGTGAAGGTCGCCGCGTGACCGGCGACGAAGGCGCGTACGGGCATGCCCCGCTCCCGGGCCACGCCCGCCTCCTCCACGACGAGCATCGCGCCGCCCTCGGCGGGCACGAACCCCGAGGCCGCTTCGGTGAACGGCCGGTAGGCGCGCTCCGGTTCCTCCACCCGGCTCAGCTCCGGGTAACCGAGCTGGCAGACCATCGAGTACGGCGCGAGCGGCGCCTCGGTGGAACCCGCCACGATCACGTCGGTGCCGCGCCGCACGGCCCGCGCCGCGTGGGCGAGGGCGTCCAGCCCACCGGCCTCGTCGGCGGCGACCACCGAGCACGGGCCCTTGAACCCGCGGCGGATGGAGATCTGGCCGGTGCTGGCCGCGTAGAACCAGGCGATGGACTGCCACGGCCCGACGAAGCGGCTGCCCCGGCCCCACAGCTTCTGCAGCTCCCGCTGCCCGAACTCGCCTCCTCCGGAGCCGGCCGCGGTGACCACGCCCGCGGAGAACGGGGACTCCCCGGTGTCGGCCCGGCTGAGCCGGGCGTCCTCCAGGGCCAGGTCGGCCGCGGCCATCGCGAAGTGCGTGAAGCGGTCGGTCTGGACGAGGTAGCGCTCCTCGACGGCCCCGGCCGGCTCGAAGGTGCGGACCTCGCCCGCCACTTTCAGCGGAAGGTGCGCGCAGCCCTCCCGGGTGACGCGGTCGAGGACGCTCAGGCCCTCCTGGGTGGACTTCCAGAAGGTCTCGGTGCTCGTTCCGTTGGGCGCGACGACACCGATTCCGGTGACGGCCGCGCGCCGTTGATGCGGTGCACTCATCGTGTCCTCTCCCTACGGCCGGGTCAGGATCACCGCGGACTGGAAGCCGCCGAAGCCGCTGCCCACGGAGAGCACGCTGGACAGCTTCCGTTCACGGGCCACCCGCGGGACGTAGTCCAGGTCGCACTCGGGGTCGGGGGTCTGGTAGTTCGCGGTCGGCGGGACCGCCTGGTGGGCCAGGGCCAGCACGCAGGCCACCACCTCGATCGCCCCGATCGCCCCGAGGGAGTGCCCCACCATCGACTTGATGGAGCTCATGGGGGTGTCGTAGGCGTGGTGGCCCAGCGCCCGCTTCACCGCGGCCGTCTCGTGACGGTCGTTCTGCCGGGTGCCGGAGCCGTGCGCGTTGACGTAGTCGATGGCGGAGCCGTCCAGCCGGGCGTGGTCGAGCGCGGTCTCGATGGCCCGCGCCATCTCCAGGCCCTCACTGGTCAGGCCGGTCATGTGGTAGGCGTTGCCGAAGGTGGCGTAGCCGCTGAGCTCGCAGTACACGTGCGCACCGCGGGCCCGGGCGTGCTCCAGCTCCTCGAGGACGAGCACCGCGCCGCCCTCGCCCATGACGAACCCGTCACGGTCGTTGTCGAAGGGGCGGGAGGCGTGGGCGGGATCGTCGTTGTTGGGGGAGGTGGCCTTGATCGCGTCGAAGCACGCCATGGTGATCGGGGAGATCGGCGAGTCGGAGGCCCCGGCCAGGCAGACGTCCGCCCGGCCCTCCTCAACGGTGTGCAGGGCGTACCCGACCGCGTCGAGCCCGGAGGTGCAGCCCGTCGAGACGGTCTGCACGGGACCGCGCGCCCCGAACCGCTCGGCCACCGTCGAGGCCAGGGTGCTGGGCGAGAACGCCCGGTGCAGATACGGCCGCGCCTCGCGGTGGTCCACGTCCCACCGCTCACCGCCGTGGCTGACCAGGACGTAGTCGTTCTCCAGCCGGGTGGTGCCGCCGACCGCCGTGCCCAGGGACACCGCGACCCGCCAGGGGTTCTCCGCGGCGAGGTCGAGCCCCGAGTCGCGCACCGCCTCCGCCCCGGCGGCCAGCGCGAACTGGATGTAGCGGTCGCAGCGCGCGACCTGCTCCTCGTCCAGTCCGCAGGCCACCGGGTCGAAGTCGCACTCCGCGGCGATCCGGGAACGCAGGCCCGCCGGGTCGAAGAAGGTGATGCCCCGCGTCGCGGTCCGACCGTCCGACAGCAGTCCCCAGAAAGCCGGGGCACCGATGCCGCCCGGTGCCACCACACCTATCCCGGTGACCGCGACACGCCTGGTCATGACCGGACCTCTGCCGCGCCGGCCTCCCCCTCCACGGCGGCCGCGGCCGGAACGGTCTCGGTGCCCTCCGTGTCGACGTGGCCGAGCTGCGGACGCGGGGCCAGCGGCCCGAGGTGGAAGACGATCCGGGCCTCCACGTCGCCGACGTTGCGGAAGCGGTGCCGCATGTAGGCGGGGATCATCAGCCCCTGCTCCGGCTTGAGCGGGTGCGGATCGCCGTCCAGGTCGACCTCCAGGTCGCCGCAGACGACGTACACGAACTCCTCGGAGTACGGGTGGTAGTGCTCGCCGATGCGGTCGCCGGGCTGGACGATGGCCACACCCATGAAACCGCTGGTGGAGCCGACCGTCGCCGGAGTGAGCATGGCGCGCAGATCGCCTCCGCGCTTGGTGTTGGGCTCGGCTTCGTCGAGGTTCACGATCCTGGGCCGTGGTTTGATCACGTCGTTCCTCCGATGGTGTGGTGCGGTCGGCAGGCTCGGGGGCCGCCCGTCAGGACTCCGGTGCGGACCTGCGGTCGGTGATGAGGTCCATCCGGGCGAGGCTGAGCAGGTCCGCGACGTCGCCGCCCCGCGCCGCGCCGTCGGCGAGGGTCGTCAGCTCGGCCGCCTGCGCGGGGTCCAGCCCCAGGGCGACGGCGGGGTCGGCGTCGAAGCCCTCCCGCACGTCGACCAGGCGCACCACCACGTCGTCGCGCTCGTAGACCGTGCTGCGCAGGACCGGCCCGTGCGGGTCCTCGGCGGCGCGGTCGTCGTGCTGGGAGAGCAGCTCGGCCAGCCGCATGCCGAGCCCCGGCCGCGCCTGGTAGTACAGGGCGTGCCGCTCGACCTCGGGCGCGTCGTCCGCGGTGACGTGGTGCACCGCCGGCAGCGCCGCCCGGGTGAAGAACACCCGCGCGGACTCCTGGTCGTTGAGGTCGCGGTGCTCCTCCAGGAAGGGGTTGATGGCCTCCTCCACGGCACGCACCTCGGGCTGCCGGGCGACGTGGCGCAGCGCGGCCAGCAGGTCGCCGCGCACCTCGATGGCCCGTACGACCCGGTTGCCGCGCATGAACAGCGAGGTGCGGCACAGCCGGGTGGTGTCGTCGACCCGCGCCTCGGGCGAGGCGTAGTCCGACAGGATCTTCGCGACCCGCTGCTCGCTGCCCGGCTTCACCGTGAAGGTGAGCGCGTGCCGGATCACGCCGTCACCGATGCGCGGGGAGGTCTGCAGCCGCCGCTCGGTCCCCGCCGCCTCGCCGCCGGTCTCCCGGACGACGTGGAAGCGCAGCGAGCGGGTGTCGCGGATGCAGCTGTGCATCGGCTGCACCATCTGCACGTGCTCCTCGCTGTTCACCCAGGCGAGGAACGGCGGGGCGCTCTCCCACTCGCTGGTGATCAGCCACTGGGAGGGGTTCTCGATCGACTGGCACAGCTGGTCGCTGACATGGCCCGGAACGGACGAGACCTGCTTGCCCATCTGCTCGTAGGCCTCCAGGAACTGCTGCTGAGCGCCGTCGTAGACGTCGACCAGCAGCACGACCCGGAGCCGGGATCCGTCGAAGACCGACTGGGAGACCCGCTTGGCGGCCTGTCGCAGCGGCGGTTCTGAGGCTCGTTCAGACGTAGTGGTCATCCTGCGCACGTCTCCTTCGGGGGCAGCGGGGTCAGAGGGACGTCGGCCGTGTGTGACGCGACGTCAGCGATATCCCGATCCTGTGCCCGTCGCGATCGGGGCGCGACTCGTATGAACCACGTGGGTGATCACACGGGTGATTGGGCGCGCATACGCACGCGGACCGGCTCCCCACAGGGCATGGAACCAGCGATGCGCCCCGCTCCCGCACCCCTGCTCTGGAGACATCGATGCACCAAGAAGCCGACCACCGGGTTCCCGTCCTCATCGTGGGCGGCTCCCTGGTGGGCCTGTCCACGTCGCTGTTCCTGGGCCGCCTCGGCGTGCCGCACCTGCTGGTCGAGCGCCACTCGGGGACCTCCATCCACCCGCGCGGCCGCGGCAACAACGTGCGGACGATGGAGCTGTTCCGGGTGGCCGGCATCGAGCCGGACGTCAAGACGGCGGCGTCGCTGCTCGCCGACAACCACGGCATCCTGCAGACCCCCACCCTGGTCGGCGACGCCGGTGAATGGCTCTTCAAGCACATCGACCCCGGTGGCGGGATGGCGCGGTTCAGTCCCACCGGCTGGTGCCTGTGCAGCCAGAACGACCTGGAGCCCGTCCTGCTCGAAGGCGCCCGCGCCCTCGGCGGCGATCTGCGCTACTCCCACGAGATGGAGTCCTTCGAGCAGGACCGCGACGGGGTGACCGCCGCCGTCCGGGACCGGGCGACCGACGAGCGCTACACGGTCCGCGCCGACTACCTCGTCGCGGCGGACGGGCCGCGCAGCCCGGTCCGGAACCGGCTCGGCATCGGCCAGACCGGGCCCGGCGAACTCTTCGCCAACGTCAGCCTCACCTTCCGCTCCAAGCTGCTCGCCGACGTGGTCGGCGACCGCCGCTTCATCTGCTGCTACCTCACCCACCCCGAGGCCGACGGCGCCCTGCTGCCCGTCGACAACAAGGAGCACTGGGTCTTCCACGCGCCCTGGCACCCCGAACGCGGCGAGGAACTGGAGGAGTTCACCGAGGAGCGGTGCGCCCGGCACATCCGCCGCGCCGTCGGCGTGCCCGACCTCGACGTGGAGATCACCGGCAAGGCGTCCTGGCGCGCGGCCGAGCGGGTCGCCGACCGGTACGCGGCCGGCCGGGTGTTCCTGGCCGGCGACTCCGCCCACGAGATGTCCCCTACCGGGGCGTTCGGCTCCAACACCGGCATCCAGGACGCGCACAACCTGGCCTGGAAGCTGGCCGCCGTGATGCAGGGCTGGGCCGGCCCCGGCCTGCTGGAGACCTACGACACCGAGCGCCGCCCGGTCGCCCGGGCCACCAGCGCCCGCGCCTCGGCCCGCTCCGTGGAGCACAGCCACCCCGGCTTCGCCCCCGCCCCCGGCGTCGGCGGCGGCCCGCGCGGCGGCATCCTCAACGTCGTCCTCGGCTACCGCTACCCGCAGGGCGCCGTCGTGGGCGCCGATCCGGCGCAGGAGGCCGTACCGGAGAACCTGCGGCTGACCGGGGAGCCCGGCAGCCGGGCCCCTCACCTGTGGCTGCGCCGCTTCGGGCAGCGGGTCTCCACGCTCGACCTGTACGAGCGCTCCATGGTGCTGCTCAGCGACGCCCAGGGCACGGGCGGCTGGCACGAGGCGGCCGGGCGCATCGCCGCGGAGGACGGCGTGGCGCTGCAGAGCTACCGGATCGGCACGGGCGCCGACGCCGACCTGACGTACGACCCGACGGCACCGGGCGGGGGCACGGGACGGCCGGGCGGCGCACCGGTGCCCGAGGCCGGGTCCGGAGGCAGGCCGGGCGGCGCCGGTCGGCCGGGGGCCGGCGACGGCGCGGGCGGGCCCGGCGGGGCCCCCGGGTCCACGGGCGGGCCCGGCGGCGACGGCGGCGCGGGGCGGCCGGGGCCCGGCGGCGACGCGGGCGGGGACCAGGCGCCCGACTGGGCGCGGGTCCACGGCACGACGGCCGACGGGGCGGTCCTGGTGCGGCCCGACGGCTTCGTGGCCTGGCGGGCGCCGGGCGCGACCCCGGACCCGGAGGCGACCCTGCGCTCGGTCCTGCGGGCGGTGCTCAGGACCGGCTGACCCGCGGGAAAGCGACACACACGGCCAAGGCCACCCGCACCGGACGGTGCGGGTGGCCTTGGCATGGGAGCCCCCTGTCGGATTCGAACCGACGACCTACGCATTACAAGTGCGTTGCTCTGGCCGGCTGAGCTAAGGAGGCAGTGCACGGACGTGCCCGTGCAGTGTACCCAGGTCCCCGGAGCGTGCCGTCGAGAATTTCGACGAAGGTCACAGGCCCCGGAGTGCTGACAGAGGAGGTGGAGGCCAGGTAGCGTCCTGTGCCAGTTCACCCTTGTGGACTACACCACAACGGCACCGTCCGTAGTGGACCACCACCTTCCTACAACGGATCGTCCGGCACGTTCCTGCCGGTAGAAGGGGGCCCATTCACCATGGCCACTGTCCAGTTCGACAAGGCGACCCGGATCTACCCGGGTTCCGAGAAGCCCGCCGTCGACGCGCTCAACATCGACATCGAGGACGGCGAGTTCCTCGTCCTGGTCGGTCCGTCCGGCTGCGGCAAGTCCACCTCGCTCCGGATGCTCGCGGGGCTCGAGGACGTCAACTCCGGAGCCATCCGGATCGGTGACCGCGACGTCACCCACCTGCCGCCGAAGGACCGGGACATCGCCATGGTGTTCCAGAACTACGCGCTGTACCCGCACATGACGGTCGCCGACAACATGGGCTTCGCGCTCAAGATCGCCGGCGTCAACAAGACGGAGATCCGGCAGAAGGTCGAGGAGGCCGCGAAGATCCTCGACCTCACCGAGTACCTGGACCGCAAGCCGAAGGCGCTCTCCGGCGGTCAGCGCCAGCGTGTGGCCATGGGCCGCGCCATCGTGCGCGAGCCGCAGGTGTTCCTCATGGACGAGCCGCTGTCCAACCTCGACGCCAAGCTCCGCGTCTCCACCCGTACGCAGATCGCGTCGCTGCAGCGCCGGCTCGGCATCACCACCGTCTACGTCACCCACGACCAGGTCGAGGCCATGACGATGGGCGACCGGGTGGCCGTGCTCAAGGACGGTCTGCTCCAGCAGGTCGACACCCCGCGCAACATGTACGACCGGCCCGCCAACCTCTTCGTCGCCGGCTTCATCGGCTCGCCGGCCATGAACCTGGTCGAGGTCCCGATCACCGACGGCGGCGTGAAGTTCGGCAACAGCGTCGTCCCGGTCAACCGCGAGGCCCTCAAGGCCGCCGCCGACAAGGGCGACCGCACGGTGACGGTCGGTGTCCGCCCCGAGCACTTCGACGTGGTCGAGCTGGGCGGCGCCGCGGCCTCGTCGCTGTCGAAGGACACCGAGGACGCCCCGGCCGGTCTCGCCGTCTCGGTGAACGTGGTCGAGGAGCTCGGCGCCGACGGCTACGTCTACGGCACCGCCGAGGTCGGCGGCGAGCGGAAGGACCTGGTGGTCCGCGTCAACGGCCGCCAGGTGCCGGAGAAGGGCGCGCAGCTGCACGTCGTGCCGCGGCCGGGCGAGACCCACGTGTTCTCGACCTCCACGGGCGAGCGCCTCTCCGACTGACACGGGTGACTGCCGCTCCCGGGTGACACCTTCGGGTTGAAACCCCCGACAACCCGGGGCAATTCACCCAGGTTGACGAAAAGGGCCCCGCGAACTGCCGCGGGGCCCTTCTCCATGCCCTCCAGATACCCCGGCGCACCGGACGTTTCGAGCAGTGTGCGTCAACACGTCACTCCGGGACGGAGGGCTCGCCATCCCCCGAAGAGGTGACCGAATGTCGCCAAATCATTACCGGGCGCTACCCTCACTCGCGTGAAGCACTCCACCACCCCACAGACGCGACGCGGCCGGGGCCCCGCCCGCCGGATCGGCCGCTCCCTCGCCCTCGTCCTGCCCGTCGTCCTGGTGCTCTCCGGGACCCTCGCGGTCACCCGAGTCAACTGGTCGGGGGCCTCCTCGAACTCGGTGCTCACCGCGTCCGACACCGCCGTGACCGGCACCGTGACCGGTGTCTCCCCCCGCACCCGCGCCCGCGCCCCGCAGGACGTGCTGCGCGACCGGCTGATGACGGAGCTGCAGGAGAAGGACCCGGGCGTCGTGCTCACCCACCTCCAGGAGGCCGTCAACGGCCGCCCGTCGCTGGCCCGGCACTGCTCCTCCATCGCCCGCGCCCTCGGCCGCGCCGCGGTCCGCATCTACGGGCCCACCCAAGCGCAGTCGTACGCGCGCCCGGTGTGCGACACGTCCTTCGCCTCCGGCGTGCTGAACGCCGCGCGCGACTGACCGGCACGCACCACTGACCGGCACGCACCGCTGACCGGCACGCACCGCTGACCGGCACGCGCGCCTGAACACCGCGCACCACCGAACACCGGACACGGCCGCCCGGCACGCGCATCCGCACGCCGGGCACGGCCGACCGCCGCCCTTCGCCCGCCTCACCCCCGGCCGGGGAGCCCCGGCAGGGGGTGAGGGCGGTCGCCGAGTGCGGAACGGCCGTGGACGAAGGCGGCGTGCGGGGCGCCACGTACAGTTCGGTCATGACCCATCCGAACGCGGCGTCCCGCCCCACTCAAGCCGTCATCCTGGCCGGCGGCCAGGGTTCCCGGCTGCGCCCCTACACCGACGACCGGCCCAAGCCGATGGTCGAGATCCCCGGCACGGGCACTCCGATCATCGGCCACCAGATCGCCTGGCTCGCCGAGGAGGGCGTGACGGACGTGGTGGTCTCCTGCGGCCACCTCGCCGAGGTCCTGCAGACCTGGCTGAAGGGGGCGGATCTTCCCGTCAAGGTCACCACCGTCGTGGAGACGGAGCCCCTCGGCCGCGGCGGCGGCCTGAAGTTCGCCGCCGCCCATCTCCCGCACCCCGAGCGGCCCTGGTACGCCACCAACGGCGACATCTGGACCCGCTTCTCGCTGCGCGACATGGCGGACTTCCACACCGAGCGCGACGCGGTCGCGACCCTCGCGCTGGCCCGCCCGCGCCTTCCCTGGGGTGCCGTGAAGACGGACGGCTTCGGCCACATCACGGACTTCATCGAGGCACCGCCGTCCACCGTCGAGATCAACGCGGGCGTCTACGTCTTCTCCCCCGAGTTCGCCGGCCTGCTCCCGGAGCGCGGTGACCACGAACGGACGACGTTCCCCCGGCTGGCCCGCGAACGCCGGCTGGCGGGCTTCCCCCTCCCCCAGGGTGCCTACTGGCGCGCCATCGACACCGCGAAGGACCTCACCGAGGCCGCGAAGGAACTCGCCGCCCTGAACCGCTGACCTGCCCTCATCCCGCGGGCTCCGGGGCTCGGGTCTCGGGCGAGGCCACGGCCGGGGCTTCGGCGTCGCCGCGCACGCCGACGGGGTCCCGCGCGTCGTGCGTGCGGGACCCCGTCGGCGTGCTGCGGAGGGACTAGCCGAGAAGGCCGCCCACCAGGCCCGGCTGACCGGAGGAGGCGCCCGAGGACCCCTCGCCGCCGCCGGAGCCCGTGCCGCCGGTCGCGGTGCCGCCGGAGGTCGGGCCCGAGCTGGTGCTGGGGGCCTGCTGGACCGGGGAGGAGTGACGCGGCGGGGTCTGGCCGGTGCCCTGGGTCTCGCTGGGCGAACCGCCGGTGGCGGTACCCGTCTCGCGGGCCGCGCCCGGCGTGGTGGCCGGGCCGCCGGACGGGCTGGCCGAGGAGCTGTCCCGGGTCGGCGAGGTGGAGGCCGACGGCGCCTTCCTCTGCCGCTGCCCGGGCTCCTGCGGGAGCGGCGAGCCGGGCAGCTCGTTGCGCGGGGCCTCGCCGGGGCCGGGCACGACCACCCGGCCGGCGTCACGGACCGCGCCGCCGAGCAGCGACCCGACGAGCAGCGTGAGCCCGGCGACGAGGAGGGTGAGCAGGGCGCCCCGGCGCAGCACGAACTGGCGCAGCTCCCAGATGTCGGAGCGCGGACCGAGCCGCCGCCAGGCGGAGGCGGCGAGGCGGCCGTCGACCGAGTAGACGGGGGCGCCGGCGATGATCAGCGGCGACCAGGCTGCGAGGTAGATGATGTCGGGCGCGTCGTAGGCGGGGACCGTCTTCCAGCTGACGGTGACGATGAGCGCGGCCGAGAGCAGCGCACCGCCGACCGCGGCGACCCGCTGCCAGCAGCCCAGCACCGTCAGGACGCCGATGACGACCTGCAGGAAGGCGATGACGAGCCCGGAGCCGACCGGGTGGTGGAGCGCGAACTGGCGCAGCGGCTCGGCCACTTCCCACGGGTGCAGGGTGTTGAGCCACTTCACCATCGAGCCGCGCTTGCCCCCGTCGAAGTAGAGCGGGTCGCACAGCTTGCCCATGCCGGCGTAGATGGAGATGAAGCCGAGGAAGATCCTCAGGGGGAGCAGGACCACCCCGAGGTTCATCCGGCGGCCCGGGTAGTAGGCGTGGCGGGCCGGGTCGTCGGCGTGCCGCCGGCCCCGGCCGAACTCGTCCTCGGCCGGCTCGTCGAGGTCCTCGTCCGCGAAGTCGTCCTGGTCGTAACCGGGTTCGGCGTGGCCGGGGCCGGCGTAGGCGTGATCACCGTAGGGTGACCCGCCGTACGGCGTGTCCCCGTAGCCCGAGTCGCCGTACGCCGGATCGCCGTACGCGGGATTGCCGTAGGCGGGATCGCCGTAGGCGGGATCGCCGTAAGCGCTGCCGACGGTGCGCATGTGCGGCAGGAGCCGGGTCCCGCCGGGCTCGGGCGTGCGCTGGGCGCCCACGACGGGGGTCTCGACGGTCTGGTCCGGATCGACGTACCCGTCGGGGCCGTAGCCCTGACGGCCGTAGTCCTCGTCGACGCCGATGCGGGGGATGACCCGGGTCGCCCCGGCGCCGGCGGACGGCTCGTCGGCGTACTGGACGCTCCCGCTCCGCGCGGCCTGCAGCAGCCGGTGGGTGCCGGTGTCGTCGGGTGCGGACCTGCCGCTCCAGACGAGCGGACGGCGGTGGGCGGCGGCCCCGGCCCGGCGGGCCGTGCCGGCCACGGGCGCCCGGAAGGGGTCTGCGGTGGCGCTCGGGTGGCGGGCGAGGCGCGAGGACTGGATACGCCGCGTCGCGGCGCCCAACTGCACGCGGAAACTGGCGTGGTTGACGATGACCTGCGCCGGATCGCTCGGCACCTTCACCATGCTCAGCGCGGGAGCGTCGTCGATTCCCGACGAGCGGTCCCCCGTGGGTGTGCGGGGTGTTCTGGTGTCCACACTCATCTAACCGAGTGATGTGGAGTTAGGACACTGCCTTGACCCCGCCGGAACTGTCCGGACCGCGTCAAGGTTGCACCGCTCGCCCCGATTTACCCGGGTGGGTGACCGGACGGACTCCCGTTCGGTCACCCGGCACCGGCCGGTTCAGGCGCGCCTGCGGGCCGCCTCGTACAGCACGATGCCCGCCGCCACACCGGCGTTGAGCGACTCGGCGCCGCCCGGCATCGGGATCCGCACCCGGACGTCGCAGGTCTCGCCGACGAGGCGGGACAGCCCCTTGCCCTCGCTGCCGACCACGATGGCGACCGGACCGCCCAGGGCCTCCAGGTCGCCCAGCTCGACCTCGCCGTCCGCGGCGAGACCGACCACCGTGATGCCCGCCTTCTTGTACGCCTCCAGCGCGCGCGTCAGGTTGGTGGCGCGGGCGACGGGAGTGCGGGCCGCCGTACCGGCGGAGGTCTTCCAGGCCCCGGCGGTCATGCCGGCCGCGCGCCGCTCCGGCACGACGACGCCGTGGCCGCCGAAGGCGGACACCGAGCGGACGACGGCGCCCAGGTTGCGCGGGTCGGTCACCCCGTCCAGGGCGACGATCAGCGGGTCCGCGCCCTCGTCGTAGGCGGCCTCGGCGAGGTCCTCGGGGTGGGCGTACTCGTACGGCGGGACCTGGAGGACGAGTCCCTGGTGGTTGAGCCCGTTCGTCATCCGGTCGAGCTCCGGGCGCGGGGCCTCCATGAGGTTGATGCCGCCGCGTTCGGCCGCGAGGTGGAGCGCCTCGCGGACCCGCTCGTCGTTGTCGACGAACTGCTGGACGTAGAGCGTCGAGGCGGGCACGCCCTCGCGCAGCGCCTCCACGACCGGGTTGCGGCCGACGACCAGTTCGGAGGTGGAGCGGCCGCCGCCGCGGCGCTGCTGAGGGCGCCCCTGGGTGCGGCGGGTCTTCGCCGCGGCGGCGCGCTGCTTGGCGTGTCCCTTGCGCATCTCGGCGGGGGGCGTGGGGCCCTTGCCCTCCAGACCCCGGCGCCGCTGGCCGCCACTGCCGACCTGCGCGCCCTTCTTGCCGGACATGCGACGGTTGTTCGCGGCCATGACCTACCTGTCTCTGTGTTGCGTTCGAATGCGTACGTCTATGCAGTGTGCCGCCCGGAAGGCCGGGCGGCACAATCGATCACCGCTCGAGGCGGGATCAGCGGGGGCCGAAGCTCCAGCGCGGTCCCTGCGGGCTGTCCTCGATGACCAGCCCGGACTGGTTGAGCTGGTCGCGGATGGCGTCCGCGGTGGCCCAGTCCTTGCGGGCGCGGGCGGCCTCGCGCTGGTCCAGCACCATCCGGACCAGGGTGTCGACCGCCCCGTGCAGGTCCTCGCCGCGGTCGCCCTCGCCGGCCCAGTGCGCATCCAGCGGGTCGAGGCCGAGGACGCCGAGCATGGCGCGCACCTCGGCGAGCCGGGCGACGGCGGCCTCCTTGTCGTCGGCGGCCAGCGCGGAGTTGCCCTGCCGGACCGTGGTGTGCACGACGGCCAGCGCCTGCGGGACGCCCAGGTCGTCGTCCATCGCCTCGGCGAAGGCGAGCGGGACCTCGGCGGCCGGCTCGACCACTCCCCCGGCCTTCTCCACCACGCGCTGCACGAAGCCCTCGATCCGCGCGAACGCCGACTCGGCCTCGCGCAGCGACTCCTCGCTGTACTCGATCATCGAGCGGTAGTGCGGGGTGCCGAGGTAGTAGCGCAGGACGATGGGGCGCCACTGCTTGACCATGTCCGCGACCAGCACGGAGTTGCCGAGCGACTTGGACATCTTGTCGCCGGCCATGGTCACCCAGGCGTTGTGCACCCAGTACCGGGCGAACTCGTCGCCGAAGGCCTTGGCCTGGGCGATCTCGTTCTCGTGGTGCGGGAAGATCAGGTCCAGGCCGCCGCCGTGGATGTCGAAGGCGGAGCCGAGGTACTTGTGCGCCATCGCCGAGCACTCCAGGTGCCAGCCCGGCCGGCCCCGCCCCCACGGCGTGGGCCAGGAGGGCTCGCCCGGCTTGGCGCTCTTCCACATCGCGAAGTCGCGCGAGTCGCGCTTGCCGGTCTCCCCCTTGCCCGAGGGCTGCTGGAGGTTGTCCAGCTCGTGGCGGGACAGCTCGAGGTAGCCCGGGTAGGAGCGCACGTCGAAGTAGACGTTGCCGTCGGCCGCGTAGGCGTGCCCGCGGTCGATGAGCGTCTGCATCATCTCGACCATCTCCGGCACATGGCCGGTGGCGCGGGGCTCGTAGGTGGGCGGCAGGCAGCCCAGCGCGGTGTAGCCGTCGTCGAAGGCGCGCTCGTTCTCGTAGCCGATCGCCCACCACGGACGGTTCTGCTCGTGCGACTTGGCGATGATCTTGTCGTCGATGTCCGTGACGTTGCGGATGAACGTCACGTCGTAGCCGCGGTACGCGAACCAGCGGCGCATGATGTCGAAGTTGAGCCCCGAGCGGATGTGCCCGATGTGCGGTGCCGCCTGCACGGTGGCGCCACAGAGGTAGATCGAGACGCAGCCCGGCCGGAGCGGGGTGAAGTCACGGATCTGCCGGGCGCTGGTGTCGTACAGGCGAATAGTCACCACTCCAGGGTAGTGGGCGCCGGGCAGTGCCCCATGCCCCTTCCCGCGCGTGGCCGCCGTTTCGTGACGTCGCCCGCCTCACAGCGCCGCGGCCGACTCCGGCGGGGCGCTCGCGGCACCCGTCACAGGCTTCCGACGACCTTGCGCGGAGTGATCCGTACGACCACCCGCTCCGCGTCCTGCACCGAGGACGGGTTGAACTCCGCGTACTCCTTGCCGGTGTACTTCAGGGACAGCTCGTCGATGAGCTCCCGGCCGCCCCGCGTGGTCATCTCCACGGACCCGCGGATCTCGGCGTACTCGTAGGGCGAGCGGGGGTCCAGGACGACGACGTCGACCCGGGGGTCGGCGTCCAGGTTCTTCTTCTTGCGGCGGTCGACGGTGGTGGAGAACAGGAGCTGGTCGCCGTCCCGCTTCACCCAGACCGGCGACATCTGCGGGCTGCCGTCGGGCTGGAGCGTGCCCACGACGACGAAGACGGGGCTGTCGAGGAGAGCCTTGAGCCGGTCGGACAGGGCGGCGGACATGGGGGTACCTCCGGAGATCTCGGTCGGCGACGACTCTCCGGGTACCCTCGCACGCTCTCAGCGCACGCGCACCACGAGCGCCGTGGCCACCGCCATCAGCCCCTCCTCGCGGCCCGGGAAGCCGAGCCCGTCCGTCGTCGCGCCGGAGACGGACACCGGCGCGCCGGCCGCCTCGGACAGGAGCTTCTGCGCCTCGTCCCGCCGCTTGCCGATCTTCGGCCGGGGGCCGACGACCTGCACCGCGACGTTCCCGATCCGGAACCCGGCCGCGCGCACGATCCGCGCGGCCTCGGTCAGCAGGGTGATCCCGGACGCGCCCGACCACTCGGGGCGGCCGGTGCCGAAGTGCTGCCCGAGGTCGCCGAGCCCGGCGGCGGAGAACAGCGCGTTGCACGCGGCGTGCGCGACGACGTCCGCGTCGGAGTGCCCGGCAAGACCGGACCCCTCGCCCTCCCACTTCAGGCCCGCGCACCACAGTTCGCGGCCCTCCTCGAAGGCGTGGATGTCGGTGCCGACGCCGACCTGGGGCAGCGGCGCCTCCGCGAAGCCGGCGGGGGTCTCAGAAGCCATCGTTCAGCCTCCTGCGGGCCAGGACCGCTTCCGCGAGGACCATGTCGAGGGGCCGGGTGACCTTGAAGGCCTCCTCGTGGCCGGGCACGGCCACCACCCGCTCGCCGAGCTGCTCGACCATGCTCGCGTCGTCGGTGACGTCGTCGGTGACCGTCTCGTGGGCGCGGACCAGGGTCGCCCGGTCGAAGCCCTGCGGGGTCTGCACGGAGCGCAGCCGCGACCGGTCCGGTGTCGCGACGACCGGCTCGGGCGCGCCGGGCTCCGTCGCGGGCTCGACCTGCTTGACGGTGTCCGCGAGCGGGAGCGCCGGGACGACGGCCCGTGCCCCGTCCCGTACCGCCTCGATGACCGCGTCGACGGTGTCGACGGGCACCAGCGGGCGGGCCGCGTCGTGCACGAGGACGACGTCGTGGCCGGGCGGCAGCGCCTCCAGGCCGAGCCTGACGGACTCCTGGCGCGACTCGCCGCCGGGGACGACGAGGACGTCGGTCCGGTCGGGCAGCGCGTGGGTGTCCAGCAGGGACTTCACCTCGTCGGCGCCGTCGGGCGGGGCGACGACCACGACGAGGGAGACGGCGCGGGAGGCGGCCAGGGCGCGCACCGCGTGGACGAGCATCGGCGTGCCGCCCAGCGTGCGGAGCGCCTTCGGGGCACCCGGACCGAGGCGTACCCCGCGGCCGGCGGCCGGGATCACGGCGGCGACGGGCGTCACCCGCGAGCCGTCCGCCGGCGAAGGGCGCGAATCGTCAGACATCGGTTCCTGTTCAGGTTTGTGTGCTCGGCCTACGTGGGTATGGCCACAGGCAGCACCCCCGGCCGCGGCCGGGGGACGTGCCGGCCGCGACGCCTTGACCGGACCCTTCCGTGACCCCGGTCGAGCCGCTCGTCCGGGCCCGGCACGACAGTAGCGGGGGCTTTCCCCCGTTGTGGGGGACGTGGGCGTCGTCGTAGGACGTCGGCGTCATGTGCGCGGGTACGAACATGCCGCAGCGCCCGGCGACTGGAAACATGTCATCGGGCACCGCGGCATCGCAGTGTGCTGATGTGAGGCGGGTGTCGCGGCCTCGCGTCAGGAAACGCCTCGCGTCAGGACGCGAGAACCTCGTCGAGCAGGGCCTCGGCCTTGTCCTCGTTGGTGTTCTCCGCGAGAGCCAGTTCGCTCACCAGGATCTGGCGGGCCTTGGCGAGCATGCGCTTCTCACCGGCGGAGAGTCCGCGCTCACGCTCGCGACGCCACAGGTCGCGCACGACTTCCGCGACCTTGATGACATCGCCGGAGGCGAGCTTCTCCAGATTTGCCTTGTAGCGACGCGACCAGTTCGTGGGCTCCTCGGCGTACGGAGCGCGCAGCACCTCGAAGACCCGGTCCAGCCCGTCCTGACCGACCACATCACGCACGCCGACGAACTCCGCATTGTCCGCTGGCACACGCACCGTCAGGTCGCCCTGGGCGACCTTCAGCACCAAGTAGGTCTTGTCCACGCCTTTGATCTGGCGAGTTTCGATAGCCTCGATCAGCGCGGCCCCGTGATGGGGATAGACCACGGTGTCGCCAACCTTGAACGTCATGTGACAGGTACCCCTTCCGTGGCTATCCAGGGTAACACGGATACGGCGTCTTCTGAATGGCGTTTTCGCAGGTCAGGGCATATCTCGGGGCTTGACAACAGCGACAGGGACGTGCTTCGGAAGGGTCGGGCGGGCCAAGAGGAAGCAGGTATTCGCAGGTCGGAGGGGTACTTCACGCGGAGTGAAACCCGTACGTTACACACATCCGGCGGCCCGTCCAAACGGCTGAACATCCCGATTTGTCTGCTTCCAGATGCTCGACTTCCGCTACTCCGTTCGGTGAGACGCGTCGTGTCCCGGACGATTCCGGAATTGATCACGACCCCTGTCACAAGCGCCGGCGGAACGGCGGGTGATCAATTACCCGGCCGCCCCGCTTTCCCGCACGGATAATCCCGGCCCGCGGCACGAGGCCATACCACTGGGACTTATGTGAATGGCGGGTCGGCAGCGACCTATGTGACTGGCGGGTCACATGTGAGCCTCGTGACCAGGGGGACAGAGGGTGAGTTCGGGCGGTCTGGGAGCACCCCGGGGGCCATAGGGGCGGGTCGGGTGCGAAGGCCCGGGAACGGCTCGGTAACCTAAGGCCGCTGACAGACACTTAGGGTGGCTTTATAAGGGAGCCGCCCTGCTCCGCCCACGTTCAAGGAGTTGCCGCCGCCGTGAGCAGCAGCCTTCGACGCGGCGCCCTCGCCGCCGCCGCCATCGCGTTCTCGATCGCCTCGCTCGCCGCGTGCGGCGCCGGCAACAACGCCCAGACGCTCCAGGTCAAGCCCGACAACGCGGCCACCAGGGTCGGCGACATCGCCATCCAGAACGCCGTGGTCATCACCCAGCCGGACACCTCGCAGACGAAGGGCCCGGCCGTCGTCTCCGCGACGCTCTTCAACTCCGGCAGCACCGACCAGACGCTGGACGCGGTGCGCGTCGGCGGCAACGGCACCGCCCAGCTCACGCCCGCGAAGGGCAAGGGCAAGCTGGTCGTCCCGGCGGGCGGCTCCGTGGTCATCGGCGGCAAGGGCAACGCCTCGGCCGCGCTGACCGACCCGGGCACCGCCGTCCAGAACGGCAACGCGCAGCAGCTGACCTTCAGCTTCAGCAAGACCGGTGACGTGAGCCTGCGCGCCTTCGTCGTCCCGGCCGTGAGCTACTTCGACAAGTGGGGCCCGAGCAACATCCCGGCGGCGCCGGGTGCCACGGGCTCGCCGTCGGCGTCCGCCTCCGAGTCCGCGTCGAAGTCCGGCAGGCCGTCGAAGCCCTCGAAGTCGTCGGCCGCCTCCCCGGCGGCGTCGGAGTCCGCCGGCACCACCGCGACCCCGAGCGACTCGGCCTCGCAGTCCGCGGCCGGCAACTGAGTCCCGGGACGAACGCCGAAGGGCGGCACCCCCTCCGCGGGGGTGCCGCCCTTCGGCGTTCGTGCGGGTGCGGGTCCCGGGCGCGGTCTACGGCTCGAACTTGTAGCCGAGGCCGCGGACCGTCACCAGGTAGCGCGGGGCGCCCGGGTCCGGCTCGATCTTGGCCCGCAGGCGCTTGACGTGGACGTCCAGGGTCTTGGTGTCGCCCACGTAGTCCGCGCCCCAGACCCGGTCGATGAGCTGCATCCGGGTCAGCACGCGCCCGGCGTTGCGCAGCAGCATCTCCAGCAGGTCGAACTCCTTCAGCGGCAGGTCGACCTTGGAGCCTGAGACGGTGACCACGTGCCGGTCGACGTCCATCCGGACCGGACCGGCCTCCAGCGCGGCCGGGGTGACCTCCTCCGGCTCGCCGCGGCGGCGCAGCACGGCGCGGATCCGGGCGACCAGCTCACGGGAGGAGAAGGGCTTGGTGACGTAGTCGTCGGCTCCTATCTCCAGCCCGACGACCTTGTCGATCTCGCTGTCCTTGGCGGTGACCATGATCACGGGGACGTTGGAGCGGCCGCGCAGCTGGCGGCACACCTCGGTGCCGGGCAGGCCCGGCAGCATCAGGTCGAGGAGGACGAGGTCGGCGCCGTTGCGCTCGAACTCGTCGAGTCCGTCGGGCCCGGTCGCCGCGACGGCGACCTCGAAGCCCTCCTTGCGGAGCATGTACGACAGGGCGTCGGAGAAGGACTCCTCGTCCTCGACGACGAGCACTCGGGTCACGGAAGGACCTCCGGGGCGGGAAGCGATGCGTACGGGGATGACTGGGTGGGCTGCCCGGCCTCGTCGTCGAGGGCGGGGTGCTGCTGTGCACGGTCGCGGGCCGCAGCCGCCTCCGGCAGCCGCAGGGTGAAGGTGGAACCCTGACCCTCGGCGCTCCACACCGTGACCTCCCCGCCGTGCGAGGCGGCCACGTGCTTGACGATCGCCAGTCCCAGACCGGTTCCGCCGGTGGCGCGGGAGCGGGCCGGGTCGACGCGGTAGAAGCGCTCGAAGATGCGCTCCTTGTCCTTGTCCGAGATGCCGATGCCCTGGTCGGTGACGGCGATCTCGATCATGTCCCCGCCGGGCGAGGTCACCGTGCGGGCGGCGATGCCGACACGGGTGCGGGCCGGGGAGTAGTTGACGGCGTTCTCGACGAGGTTGCCGAGCGCGGCGGCGAGCTGGCCGCGGTTGCCCCACACGTGCAGGTCGGCGGTGCCCCCGGCGGCCATCGTGATCTGCTTGGCGCCGGCCTGGTGCCGGCAGCGGTCGACGGCCTCGGCGACCAGTTCGTCCACGCGGACCGGCTCGGCGTCCTCGAGGGGATCGTCGTTCTGCACCCGGGACAGGTCGATGAGCTCCTGCACCAGGTTGGTGAGCCGGGTCGCCTCGATCTGCATGCGCCCGGCGAACCGCTGCACGGCCTCCGGTTCGTCGGAGGCGTCCATGACGGCCTCGGACAGCAGCGAGAGCGCGCCGACGGGGGTCTTGAGCTCATGGCTGACGTTGGCGACGAAGTCGCGGCGCACGGCCTCGATACGGCGGGCCTCGGTGAGGTCCTCCACGAGCAGGAGGACCAGCCGCGAGCCCAGGGGGGCGACTCTGGCGGAGACCGCCAGTGCCTCGCCGCGTCCGGTCCCGCGCCGCGGAAGGTCCAGTTCCACCTGGCGTATCTCGCCGTCCCGCCGGGTGTCCCGCGCCATCTGGATCATGGGCTCGACGGCGAGCTTGCCGCCGCGGACCAGCCCGAGGGCGTACGCGGCGGAGCTGGCCTTCACAACGCCGTCGGCCTCGTCGAGTACGACGGCGGAGGAGCGCAGTACGGACAGCACGGTGTCCACGCCGGGCGGGAGCACGGCGTCGGTGTGCAGGGAAGTACGAGTCGGGCGCTTCTGCTCGCGCTCGCTCCAGCGGAACGCCAGCATGGCGATCACACCGGTGAGCACACCGGCGATCGCCGCCGCTGCGGCGACCGCCGCGTTCACGTCCATGCATCCAGGTTAGGCATGGCGTGGGAGGTGACCACAGCCGTCCGCGTGCGAGCTCGGACACTCGTCGCCCAGAGTTCACCTTGGAGCCAGTATTGGTTCATTTGGGAGGTCGGAAACGGACGCGTACGGGCCGGAACGTGGGAGCGTGGGGTTCGTACCGCTGGTTCGACCAGGGGCTCCGGCCCCGAACCCCGAACGAAGACGCACGAGAGGGAAACCCTGATGCGGGACGCGTACCACGAGGAACTGGACTCGATCGGCGACGGTCTGGTGGAGATGGCCCGGCTGGTCGGGTCGGCGATCGGGCGCGCCACCACGGCCATCCTCGACTCCGACCTCAAGCTGGCCGAGAGCGTGATCGAGGGAGACAAGAAGGTCGACGAGCTCCAGCACGACCTGGAGGCCAAGGCCATAGCCCTGCTGGCGCGCCAGCAGCCGGTCGCCACCGACCTGCGGATCGTCGTCACGTCGCTGCGCATGTCCGCCGACCTGGAGCGCTCGGGCGACCTCGCCCAGCACGTGGCGAAGCTCGCCCGGCTGCGCTTCCCGCAGCGCGCGGTCCCGCAGGACCTGCACGCGACGATCCTGGAGATGGGCCAGCTCGCGCAGCGCCTGATGGCGAAGGCGGCCGAGGTGATCGTGACCAAGGACGTCGACCTCGCGCTCCAGCTGGAGCAGGACGACGACGAGATGGACCTGCTCCACCGCACCCTCTTCCAGCACCTGATCGACGACCGCTGGAAGCACGGCATCGAGACCGCCGTCGACGTCACCCTGCTCGGCCGCTACTACGAGCGTTACGCCGACCACGCGGTCGCGGTGGCCAAGCGCGTGGTGTACCTGGTGACGGGCGAGCACGCGGACGAGATCCAGGCCTCGGACATCCCGCCGGTGGCGGGGGTCGAGGGCACCTGAGGGGCGAGGGGCTCGGGCTTGGTCCGGGGGCTTTGCCGGGCCTGGGCCGGGGGCGTTCCTGGGCCTGGTCCGGCGGCTCGGCGGGCTTTCCCGGGCCTGGGCCGGGGGCTCGGCAGGCTTTCCCGGGCGCCTGGTGCCGGGGGCTCGGCAGGCTTTCCCGGGCGCCTGGTGCCGGGGGCTCGGCAGGCTTTCCGCGGCCCGGTCCAGGGGCTCGGCGGCTTTCCCGGGCCGGGCTCGGCGGCTTTCCCGGGCCGGGCCCGGCGGGACCGCCCGGCGCGGGACTCCTCGGGCCTGAGCAGGCGCGAAGGGGGGCGGCTGGGCTTGCGTGAGCCACTGTGCGCCGTTGATGCGCCCAGTGCGGCGGGCATCCAATGGGCACAGGCACCAGCCTCTAGGAGGACCCATGGCCGATTCCCCCAGCACCACGCCCGACCCCACGCAGGAGCGGGAGACCGAGCAGCCCGCCGAGATCAGGAGCCTCCCGCTCTTCGGCGCCTGCGGCTGCGGCTCGGGCTGCGGCTGCGGCTGCCAGTCGGGCGGCCCCTGCCAGTGCGGCTGACGGCACGACCGACGGCTCGTACGGACGCACGTGACGCACGTGCGTCCGTACGCCGTACGGGGCCCCGGCGCACATGATGCGCCGGGGCCCCGCCGTTCCCACGTGCCAGGACCCGCCGGTCAGCCCTTGCCGCGGCTCTGTGCCTCGGCCTCCGCCATGGCCTGCGCCTCGGCGTCGGCCAGGGCGATGGTGAAGCCGAGGGCCTTGGTGATGTGACCGGCCGCGGCCATCACGCGCGCCGTGCCGATGACGGGGGCGACCGCCACGAGGACGTCCTGCACCTGCTCGACCGTCAGGTTGGCCCGCGCGGCCGGACCGACGTGGGCGAGGTAGGAGACGGCCGGTGCGTCCATCGCCGCGAGGGCGGCGATCCGGGTACAGATGAGCGTGCTCTCGTCCAGGCCGCAGCGTTCGAGCGAGTCGATGGTCATGGCGGCGAGCGTGTCGAGAACAGGGGTGTCCGAACTGGTGGTCATGGTGGAGCCGCCTTCCGGGCGTGCGGAGCCGGCACGCGCGCCCCGCGGAGCGGAGCTCCTCACACGCCGGCGACTGGCATTTCCACCGTAAGCAGCACCCGAGCACCCCGCATGCCGGGCCATCCGGGTGAATCACCCTCCGAAACGGACGGCCGGCCCCCTCAGGTGGATGCCTGTCGGCACGGACCTTTGCGCGCGCTCCCCCACGGCGCTCACCATGGGCGGATGACGAACATCGACGAGACCTCCCCCGGCGGCGCGGGCATGACGGCCCCGGCGGGAGCGCGTGTCGTGGCGATGGGCCCCGAGCACGCCGACGAGGTCCTGGCGATCTACCGGCTCGGCATCGAGGAGGGCGACGCGACCTTCGAGACGGCGCCGCCCACCTGGGAGCAGTTCGACGCCGCCAGGCTGCCCGGCCACCGCTATGTCGCCGTGGCCGGGACGGGCCGTGTCCTGGGCTGGGTCGCCGCGACGCGGGTCTCGGACCGATGCGCGTACGCGGGCGTCGTCGAGCACTCCGTGTACGTCCATCCGGACGCCCGCGGCCGCGGCATCGGCCTGCTCCTGCTGAACGCCCTGATCGACTCGACCGAGACGGCGGGCGTCTGGACCATCCAGTCGGGCGTCTTCCCCGAGAACACCGGCAGCCTCGCCCTGCACGAGAAGGCCGGGTTCCGTGTCATCGGCACGCGTGAACGCATCGGCCGGCACCACGGCGTATGGCGCGACGTCGTCCTGATCGAGCGCCGCAGCCGTACGGTCGTCTGACGCCCACCAGAGGGCCGTCCGGCCCTGCGCCGGGGAACGATGGCCCACCCCCGGCGAGGCGCCGCCGCCCCATCCTGGAACCGGAGATCGGAAATCCGGAATCGGCCGGGGGAAGTGATCCTCATGATGTGGTACGACGGCGGATGGGGCTGGGGCGGCTGGTTCGTCATGGCCGCGTTCATGGTGCTGTTCTGGGCGCTGGTGATCGCCGGAATCGTCGCACTGGCCCGCTACTTCGGCGGTGGCCGCCACCAGCAGCCCGGTCCTCCCACGCAGTCCGGCGCCCCCGGTGAACAGGGCTGGGGCAACCGCCGGGCGGAGGACGTTCTCGCCGAGCGCTTCGCCCGCGGGGAGATCGACGAGGAGGAGTACAAGCGCCGCCTCACGCTGCTGCGGGAGCACCGGTGAGCACGCGCCGCCGCCCAGGTGTGTGGCAGATCGTCGCCGCGGCGGCCGCCGCCCTGGTCCTGGGCATCGCCTCGACGGTCCTGCTGGCCGCCACCCATCCCTTCTCGTCCGTGGGCCCCTCGTCCTGGAGGGCGCACGGGGGACGGTGCGCGGCACCGGCGCCCGCCGGCCGTACGGTCGACGTGCTCGCCAGCGACATGGGACACATGGGGCTCGCTCCGGGCAGCCGGCACGGCATGAGCATGATGAACCTGACGGTCCACCCGGCGACGGTCCCGGCCGGAAAGGTGACGCTGCGGGTGTTCAACGCGGGACGGCTCGCCCACGAGGTCGTCGTCCTGCCCCTGCCGGCCGGCCAGTCCGCGGGCAGCCGGGCCATCGGCTCCGACCTGAAGATCGCCGAGACGGGCAGCCGCGGCGAGGCCTCCCGCACCTGCGGCGCGGGAACCGGCGACGGCATCGCCCCCGGCTCCCGGGGCTGGACGACCCTGACCCTCGCCCCGGGCCGCTACGAACTCGTCTGCAACTTCCCCGGCCACTACGCGTCCGGCATGTACACCGAACTCGACGTCACCCGCTGACGCTCCTCCAGTGTTACGGAACGCGAAAATCGAAGGCGACGACTGCGCGGATCGCCCGGCAACCGGCCGAACGGCGCAGTCGCCGGCCGGCGGGCCCAGGGAAGGCCCCGGCACAGCGGCAAGCCTCCTACCGGCGGAGACGCCGCAGCCGCGCGCCGGATGTGTGCACCCGCGATACCTCCCGTGCGGACCTCCACCCCCGAACCGTCGAGCCCTCAGCTTGGTGATCGACGGTGCTTGTGTGACCACAAGGCTATTGACCTGCACAAATCCGCTGTGCTTCCCTCCGTTGGGGCCCGGGGCACCGCTGTCGACGGCGGCTGTCCGCTCTGAAGGGCACAGGGGACGGGTGGCGTGCAGGGGCAGGCCGAGGGGGGATGAGGGGTGTCTCGGAGCTCTGGGAGATGCGCGGGGAGTGCGGGGAGTGCGGGCGAAGCGGCCGCTCCGCCCCTGCGCCTACCTCTTCCGGGCCTGACCCGGCGACGGGCGGGACTCTGGGCCGTGGCGGGCGTCGTGGTCCTGGGATTCCTCGTCGCGCTGGAACTCGCCGCGCGTCACTACGGGCTGCCGGGGCCGATCACCAACCAGGTGCGAGAGGTGGTGGGCGCCCCCAAGTCGGGCGGCCTGCTGTACGCCGCCTTGGCGTTGACGATGGTGGTCCTCACCTGGCGGGAACGGTTCGTCGCGGCAGGTGCGGCGATCGGTATCGACATCGCCTTCTCGCTGGTCCGCTGGGCAGTGGACGCCAAGACGACCGGCGGCCAGCCCTTCGGCAACGGCGCGTTGTGGGTGATCCTGGGCTACGCGGTCATCGCCGGCACCCGTCGCACCGGCCGGGAACGTGTCCTGCTGCTGAAGGGCGTCGGGCTGGGCCTGATCCTGGTGACCGGACGCAAGACCGGCGACACCTGGCTGCTCATCACCTCGAAGACCCGCCCGGCGGTCCTCGACCAGTACGTGGCGACAGCCGATCACGCGCTGGGCAATCCTTCATGGCTGGTGGGCCGGGTCGTCACGGCCACCGGCCCCATCGGCTTCAATTTCCTCGACATCGTCTACGGTCAGCTCGCCGTGGCCGCGGTGGTCGTCGCGCTGTATCAACTGCGCGGCGTGGCGGCCGAGCGCCGCTTCCCGGGCCATCACCTGGTGCGCACCTTCCTGGTGATCGGCCTTCTCGGGCCGGCCGTCTACATGATCTTTCCGGTGGTCGGGCCGATCTTCGCCTATGGCGACGGCACCGCGCACTGGGTGAAGGTCAGCCTGTGGGCGGCGGAGATCCCGTCCAGCGGGCACTGGGCGGTGGCCGACGTGTGGCCCCACATGCCGCCACCGATCACCACCCCGCGTCCCATGCCCTTCGACGGGATCACCCCGCGCAACTGCATGCCCAGCCTGCACACGGCGTGGGCTGCCGCGATCTTCATTCACTCCCGGAAGGGCCCACGCCTTCTGCGGTACGCGGGCACGTTCTGGCTGATCGCCACACTCACCGCAACCCTGGGATTCGGCTACCACTACGGCGTGGATCTCATCGCCGGCGTGGTGTTCGCGGTGACGATCGAGGCAGCTCTGCGGTCGTTCGACAGCGGCTGGGATCGATCAGGGCTCCAGCTGGTCGCCTACGGGGCCACGGTCTTCGCCGCGCTGCTGGTGTCCTACCGCTTCCTGCCGTTGAAGATGGCCGAGCATCCATGGGTGTCCGCATCCCTGCTCATGCTGACGATGTCCTCGGTGGTCTACGGCTTCGTCCGGACCACCGCGGCGCGGGAACCGAAGGCCACACCAGTGCCACAACCGGAACCACAACCAGAACCGATCTGAACCTCTCGACGGCACGAGGCCGGCGGCGCCGCGGGCCGCGCCCGGCCCGCGGTCGTCACCACGACGTCCGGAGGGTGCTGCGGCATGAACCGTGGTGCGCGGAGCCGCGTCGGCAGTCTGCGCCATCGGGCGCCGGTGGCGAGCGGCCTCGTCTTGATCCTGAGTCTGGCCATGACCGGCTCTGTACCGGCGACGAGCGCCGCTTCGGGTCCCAGGCCACCGGGATGGGCCCGGCTCTGCGACTCCTCGTTGAACGGACCTGCCGCTGAAGCGCTGGTACGTCTCACCGGACGCAGGCACGTTCAGGAGTATCCGGGGATGATGCACGCCTCGCTCGCGAAGGCCGCTGCCAGTGTGCGGGGATGGGATGAGGACGGCTTCGGCTTCTGCACGCTCTACACCCGAAAACGGCTCGCTCCGGCAGAGTGGGAGATGGCCGCAGACATCTGGGTCGGCATAGCCCCGTACCCCATGACGAACAGGTCGGATGAAGAGGGCTACCTGTATTTCGGTATGGGAGAGACCACCGAAACCTTCGCCGTCGCGGGGGCCAGGCCCGGTCGGTTCGGGCGTCACGCATGGCTCGACTTCCACTGTCAGGGCATGGGAGGGGACTCGGTACGGATGGCACTGACGGTCGACTGGCCCTTTCGCGGCGATGCCCGCCGGCAGGCTGCCGACATGGTCACCGTGATCCACTCCGTGGCCTTGAAGTTCAGTGAGGAGCTGAGTTGCGGCCCGGAGGACGAACTGCCGGCTACGCCACCGACAGAACCGACCGAGGAGTCCGCACCATGACGCCGGCCGCGGGTCGGAGACCCGGCAGGTCGGCACCGCGGAGCCGGGCTGTTCGGCGGTCGGCGAGTCGCTGACGGCCCAGAGACGACCCGGCCCCACCAGAAAGCCCCCGCCCCGCGAAGAACTCGCAGGGCGGAGGCTTATAGGTGTGTGCTTACTTCTTCTTGCCCTGGGTCTTGCCGGGGATCTTGGGGAGCTGGGTTTTTGCTGTTCAGGAGCGGTGGACTCGTGCGCCTGGTGGTCGTTGTTGGTCGTCGTTGGCCACTGTTAGGCGGCCTCGGACGGCCCAGGGACGGCCCAGGATCGCCCGGGTCGCCGCGCGGGGCACAACGCATGCCACGCCACGGCAGGACTCTTCTGGCCCTAGGTACTCTGTGGCGGCAAAACCTTGTTGCCCGGTGAGCCGCCTATCGGATTCGATCGCAGCCATGACCGATGGTGCCGCAGTGGACGTTGCCGACGAACAGATCCTCAGCAACCAAATCATCCGGGGTCTCAAGACACTCCGTGATCATCTGGGCTGCTCGCTTCATGAGGCCCTGGTCGTCTTTGCCGCCAGGTACGAGGTGCTGAGAGTGGAGCGTCCGGGCGACTTCGTATGCGGTCATGACGAGTACTGGGTCGGCTTCTACTCGTGAGGATGTGCCGGCCGCTGACTAGGCTTGAGGTCAAGAGCACTCAGCTTGGGAAGCTGAGGTGATCTAGGGCTCGCTGCGGGCTGACCTGCTGCGGAAGGGCGTCGCCGACCAGCGGCGCGTCCGTTGCTTCCCCGGTGTTCCCCGTGGTTCCCCGCACGATCTGGCACGCCTGTGGCACGACCGCTTTCCTGTGGGCGGGCACCCCTGGGTACCAGGCGCTTAGGAAATGTGGGCACGCCCCAGTGGCGCAGCCCGGCAGCCACGTGCCGTTTCCGTGACAAGCTGCCGGGGACCGCCGTCGTCCAAGCGCGTTGCCGTCAGCGTTGCCGTCTCGGCCGTCGGCCTGGTGGCTGCATAGCCGTGACGCCTGCACAGCTACCTCTTGCAGTGTTGGCAGGCCGTGAGCCCCTGCTTCTTGGCCTCGTCCTCGGGTATCGATTCCCGGCCCATGTATGTGTCCTGCTTTCCATTAAGCGAGGGACAGTCAAGGGCGACGGCAGCACCGGGCGCCGCCCCGTCCTCACCCTCGCCGACAGGCTCCTGGCCGCGCTCCTCCACTACCGGCTCGGCCTGCCCCAGGTCACCCTCGCCGCCCTGTTCCGCGTCTGACCAGAGACGATCAACAGGCGCCTCCGCGACATCCGGTGTCTGCTGGAACAGGCAGACCACAGCATCCAACCCGCCGGACAGCGACTGGACACCCTGGACCAGCTTTACGACCTCGCAAGCACGGTGGGCATCGCCCTCCCAGCAGTGATCAAGACCGCGAGTTAATGATCTGCGGGCCCGGCGGTGGCGAGTTCGACGTCGGACAGTGTCTTCCACGGCCGCTGGTGAGGGCGCCTGCGCACCCAGATGCCCGAGCAGCGGCACGCCCGCCCCCACGGCCCGAAGGCGGGCGCGGTAACGCTACTGGTCAGCTGGCCTTCTGCTCTTCTCGCAGTTCGTGGACGTTGGCGGCGGTGAGGGTGCCGTCTTGCAGTTCGTAGTGCGAGAGGGCGAGGCCGAGGCCGAAGAAGGTGGGTGCCCATTCGCCGACAAAGATGCCCCATCGGTCGGCTCGGTCGAGGCCTCTTCCGGATTCGGCTTTGAGGCTGCCAGCCCAGGCGGCGATGCTGAAGCCGATGGAGGCGAGGCCCGCCGTGTAGGCGTGTTCGCTGCGGATGCCCATTTCGTGCATCTTCTTGATGATCATTCGATGGGTCTCCGTTCTGTCGGGTTCCGAGCGAGTCCCCTGTCTGCGTGACTCTTATGCGCCGATTTATCACACTTTAACCGCTGCCTGCTTCCTGCGCCGCTCGTAGGCTGGTGAGGCTCGGGGCTAGTGTCTCGAAGTGTAGGGCCGGGTCTGTGACCTGCGGCCGCATAATCGATCAACGCCGCGACCTGCGACTTGGCTGTCGGTAGTTGTCAGCGTTGGTCGTCGTTGAGCGCCTGCGCACGGCTCAGAGACGGCTCGAGCGAGGGCGCCGCGGGGTGCCTCTCGATGCGAACTATGGGCGGGAAATGCCGCGCAGAGAGCCTGCCAGCTCGGAAACGTGTCGGGCCTGGTCGGCGGACAGCCGTCGCGCCTCCCACAGCAGCGCCGCGGTGTCCACGACCTCCGGGGACGGAGAGGGTGGCTTCACAGGCAGAATGACGCCCGTTAGGGCGGCCAGTTCGCTGGCATCCATCCCCAGCACGGCAGCGAAGTCCGTCACCAAGCGCGGGGTTAGCTCCATACGACCGGAGCCGATCACGCCGTACGTGGCCGCCGAGAGGTTTGTAGGCGTCATGAACGCAAGCGTCTTCGCCATGCCCAGCCAGTTCAGGTTGCGGTACTGAAGCATGCGGATCACCCAAGCGCCCGGTCCGCTGGCGAGGGGTATGAGCGGCTTCGGGGTGAAGCTGGATCGCCGTTCCTCCTGCGGCAGTGAGCGGATCAGCCGCAGAAGTTCACGGCGTCCCGCCGCGGGGAGACGCACTGCATCCGTCACTGTGCTCGCCACCCAATTCGCGGCCGTGGCGTCCAACGGTGCCATATCTTCAGGGACCGCCAACCCCGCAAGGACGAACAGATCGACGGCGTGGAAACCCAGTGCGGACGCAAGCCCTCGGAGCGGCCTCTCGCCTGGGCTCTGCCCTGAGAGCACCGCGCGGATCTCGTCTGCGGTCACCCCAGCCCGGTCGGCCAACTCCTGCACGCCAAGGTGTCGATCGTCCAGCAACCACGCCAGCATCGCGCCGAAGCCAGGATGCTTCATCATGCCCGCAGCCTAGCCAGAAGCGCGGACCCCAATCCTGGCATGCCCACGCGGTCGGTGCAGCGACTTTGGCCGGGAGCTGCTTTGGCGCGAGTGATCATGGCCCCGTAAGCTTCCGGCGCGTCGGGCAGTCTGTGGACCTGCCCGATAAAGCACGACGTTGGGGCCATGATCTTCGAGGCTCGCGCCAAAGTGGCTGGCTAAAGTCGCGGAGCCGACCGCCCCAGCCACGACGTGTTCTGACCTCATGCTCTGTGTGCCTGCCTCTTGGGCGGGAGCGGGCGGCCGGCGGTGCCGAGCGGGGCGGAGACATGAGCGCGGGCGCCGTCGGCCGCCCGCGCCCGCCCGGAGGAGCGAAGCGACGACGGGTGCTTGATGAGGTAGAGAAACCTGTAACAACTCGCGTGGGCTCACGCGTCGAAGTCGTACTCCAGGATGTAGGAGGCAGCGTCCAGCGTCATTTCGTTGATCTCGACGGGGCGGCCTTCGTCTGCGAACGCGGTACGGCAGATGAGGATGACAGGCGTGCCCGCGGAGATGTTCAACTGTGCCGCCTCCTCCTTCGAGGGCATGCGGGAGCGGATCTCCTCGCGGAAGTGCACTGGCTTGCAGCCGAGTTCGGCAAGCCTGGCGTACGTTCCGCCCGGCCCGGTGTCCTCCTGGGTGATCGCGGACCCGGCAACCACTGACGTGGGCAGGTAGCTCGTCGCGAGCAGCACGGGTTTCCCGTCCAGGACGAAGCGCCGCCGCCTCACGCATACCGTTTCCTCGGCGGCCAGGTCCAGAACCGCACTGATGCGCTCGGGCGCGGCCTCCTCGGACACGGCGACCTGGTCCACCTCAAGTGCGCGGTTCTCGATGTCCGCGGACCAGATGGAACGGCCGCTGCCCCACTGCTCCTGGGAAAGCCGCTGGATGCCTCGGCGCCGAAGCGGGCGGAAGGCCCGGACAAACACGCCGGCACCCTTGCGGGCCTCGGCGACGCCTTCGTCTCGGAGCACGCTCAGCGCCTGTCGTGCCGTCATGCGGGCCACGCCGTGCGCGGCCATCAGCTCGTTCTCTCCGGGGAGGCGATCACCGGGGCCGTACTCGCCCGACTGGATCGCCTCGCGCAGGGAGTCCGCGATCCGCTGGTACTTCGGCCGACGGTCGTTGTCGGTGTTGGCCATTCCGGAGCCCTCCTCTCTTCTCTAGACAGCCTAGGCCATGGGTATGGCGCTCGCTCTCTGCGTGTAGCCGCGATCTTCCACTCTGCACCTCTCTAGACATCACGCTTGACATCTCTAGAGATGCATCCCAAAGTGGAGATGTCTAGAGAGGTCGCGTCGGGCGGCCTCCTGAACGAGGGATGTGCTCATGCCGTCTTTCAAGATCGACCTTTCGTCCGCTGTGGTGTTCGTGGCGACCGCGCCGACGCCGAAGCTGGCCAACGCGAAGACCGGTGAGCGTGCGATGGACCGGGAGACCGGGGCGCCGCTGTCGACGGTGGGCCTGCTGGTCTCGGACGAGGGAGAGGGGAACCTCTACCAGGTCACCATCCCGGAGACCGGTTACCCCGAGGGTCTGGCGCCGGGTCTGCCGGTGAAGGTGGTCGGGCTCAAGGCGCGGGACTGGGAGAACGAGTTCAACGGCCAGAAGCGACACGGCATCTCGTTCCGCGCGGTCGCGATCACCTCGGCGGCCTGACCATGACCGACCTGTCCATGGTCCTGGAGACCACGGGCGCCCTGGCGGGGGCCGGCGGTCTCGGCTACGCGAAGGTACGCGCACCGCGCCTGTACTGGTCGCTGGTCGGACTGCCGGTCACCTGGGGCCGGTTCACCCTCTCCTACCGCTCCACGATGGACGTGTGCGGGCTGACGGTGCAGCCGTCGCGCCTGCGGGCCTTCATCACGCGGAACGTGGCCCGGCGTGAGGTGCTGCCGGTCCCGCCGAAGGTCCGCCGGGTCTGCGGTACGTCGACCGGACTGCGGGTGACCCTCAGGCTTCCCGCCGGCCTGGAGCCGGGCGACCTGATGGCCGCCTCGGAACGGCTGCGGCACGCCTGGGGCGTCCACTCGGTCACCGTCGTCGAGACCAAGCCGGGGTACGTCCAGCTCCGCATGACCGGCTATGACGTGCTGCGCCGGGTGAAGATGCCCCGTGGGGCCCGCCCCGATGGCCTGGCCGTGCCGGTGGCGCTGCGGGAAGACGGGACGGCGTTCGTCCGGGACTACCGCAAGGTGCCCATGGCGCTGACGCTCGGCGCGAACAACTCGGGCAAGTCCGTGTACCAGCGCAACCTGATCAAGGGCTTGGCGCGGCTGCCGGTGGCGCTGGTCGGGATTGACTGCAAGCGCGGAGTCGAACAGTCGGCGTACGCGTCCCGGCTGTCGGCACTGGCCACGACACCGGACGATTCCGCCTCGCTGCTCGACGTCCTGGTCGCGGAGATGGAATCCCGCTTCGACCTGCTGAGCGAGCATGGCGTCTCGGACATGTGGGACCTGCCCGAGGACTTACGGCCCGTGCCGGTCGTCCTCCTGGTCGACGAGGTAGCCGAACTGTTCCTGATCTCCTCCCGCAAGGACGAGGAGCGGCGGGAACGGATCGTCACCGCCCTGATCCGGCTGGCGCAGATGGCCCGCGCGGTCGGGATCTACCTGGAGGTGTGCGGGCAGCGCTTCGGCTCCGAGCTGGGCAAGGGCGCGACCATGCTGCGCGCCCAGCTCACCGGACGAGTGGTGCACCGGGTCAACGACAAGCAGACCGCCGAAATGGGCCTCGCCGACGTGGCCCCGGATGCGGTCACGGCCGCCGGCCTGATCCCCGCGGAGCGTCCCGGAACGGCGGTCGCGGCGGACTCCTCCGGGGGCTGGGCGAAGATCCGCACCCCGCACACCTCACGGGATGAGGCCATGGCGGTGTGCCGGGAGTTCGCCCACCTCCTCCCGGAGCTGCCCGCCCTGGACCCGTACCGGCCGCACGTGCCCACCGAGACCCCGGCGGCCGGTCCGTCGCTGCTCAAGCCGCTGCCAGTCACGGACCCGGGGTGATCACGGTGAACCGCTCGCGCCGCCCTGATGCCGTCCTCATCCAAGCCGTGATCGCCGGTGCCCTGTCCTTCGCCCATCTGCATGACCTGGCTGCGGCGGCTGGGCAGTCCGGATGGAAGGCGTGGGCCTATCCGGTCTCGGTCGACCTGCTGTTGGTCGCCGCCTGGCGTCGACTGCGCACCGGCCGGGACCGGTCCTCCTGGACCTGGTTCGCCATCGCCCTGGCGGCCTCGCTCGGCGCCAACGTCGCCACCGCCGGGCTGCTCGACCTGCACAACGTGCCCGCATGGCTGCGCATCCTCGTCGCCGGATGGCCCGCCCTCGCCTTCCTCGGCGGAACCCTCCTCGTCCACGCCCCCGCTTCCGCCCCGGTCACCTCGGAGCCGGAGCCGGGCGAAGGACCGGTGGCCCCGGAAGTCGATGTGCACCGCACCGACACACCCGAACCGGCGGCCCCGACTTCTGTCGCGGCGGCGGAACTGACGACCGCGTCACCCAAGCCGCCCGCCGACACCCCGGCCGTCCCGCCGGCCTTGCTCGCTCACGCCCGCTCGATCGCCGACGCGCACCGGGATACCACCGGCGAGCCGATGACCGCCGATGCGCTCACCGTCCGGCTCGGCCTGCCCGCCCCGACCTGCCAAGCGATCGCCGCACAACTCCAACTCATCTGACACCGAGGGGGGTCCACCCATGCGTCCGAACCGCTTCTACGACGTGATCCAGATCGGGCCGGTCAAGGTCGGCACCTACAACAACGGCCGTGGCCAGACCAAGCACACCGCCGCCTGCACCGCTCCCGGCTGCGGCTTCTCCACCGACTACCGCGACCGCTCGGCCGCGGAACTGGCCGCCCGCACCCACCGCTGCAACGTCTGACAGGAGGAAAGGTCCCGTGCTCACTCCGAAGTACCCGACCCCGGACACCGCCCCCGTGGCCCCGGCACCGGTAGCCACGACCGACAACACTCCGGCCACCATCACCCCGACCCGGGCACCAGTTGCCCCGGCATCGAACCGGCCCACGGTCCAGCTCACCCCGGGCAGCGCGCTCGCCCTCGCAGCTGGCGGCGGCGCCGTGGTCCTGGTCGTCGGCGCGGTCCTGGTCTCCATGCTCCTGGCGGTCGCCATCACCGGCGTCTCCGTCGCCCTGGTCGCCGTCGTCCTGCGTTCGCTCGTCAAGGACCTGCACAACCACCGCTGAACGGCCCCCGGAGCGGCCTCGGTCGCCAAACTTCCGCCGCTCCGGGCGCCTGCACCCATCAGATCTAACGGACCCGAAAGGGAAGCCTCATCATGCCCCAGCGCTCGCAGACCACGCGTGTCTGCCGCAACTGCGACGGCTTCGCCGCCGCCGCGATCACCACCGGTACCCGCCACCGCGACGGCACCCGCGTCACCCTCCGCGTGGCCTGCCCCACCTGCAAGGGCACCGGCACCGCCCGTCGCGTGCGCACGCAGGAGGTGACCGTCTAATGCCCCGCAACTGGAGCCGTGGAGTCGAACGCATCGCCTACGAGGGCATCGACGGCGAGTACGACCGCCTGAAGAAAACCGCCAAGGCGCACGATCTGCACGACAGCAAGCGTGACGCCAAGCCGTCCCGCACCGGCCGCACGGACCTGTCCGGGCCGACCAGCAACGACGCCAACACCCCGAAGAAGCGTCGTTGGGGCCGGTGATCAAGTGACCGACACCGCCACCATGGCGGGCCTGGACCCGGCCACCCTCGCCGACGTGCTGAGGCTGGTCGGGTCAGACGGCTTCGACCGCATCCAAGACCAGATCCGCCGCACCGGCGGCTGCACCGACCCCATCCGCCTGCAGGGCACCACCGTCACCCGCGACCGCCTGAGCGGACACGTCCTGCACTCCTACTCGACCGACACCGAACCGGGCGGCGTCCTCCGCGTGGCCTGCGGCAACCGCCGGGCCTCCCGTTGCCCGTCTTGCGCCTGGACCTACGCCGGGGACACCTACCACCTCATCCGCGCCGGCCTCGTCGGCGACCCGGACAAGGGCACCCCCGAAACGATCCGCGACCACCCCCGCATGTTCGCCACCCTCACCGCGCCCTCGTTCGGCCCGGTCCACAACCGCCCCGGCAACCGGCCCTGCCGCTGCGGCACCCACCACCCCGAGGACGCCCCGGAACTGGGCACCCCGCTCGACCCGGACTCGTACGACTACGCGGGCGCGGTGCTGTGGAACAACCACGCCTCCGACCTGTGGCGCTACTTCACGATCTACCTGCGCCGCGAGATCGCACGCCGCGCTGGCCTCACCCAGAAAGCCGCCCGCGAACAGTCCCGCGTCTCCTTCGGCAAGGTCGCCGAATACCAAAAGCGCGGAGCCGTCCACTTCCACGCCGTGATCCGCTTCGACGGCCCCGAAGGACCCGACGACCCGCCGCCGGCCTGGGCCACCCTCGACCTGCTCACCGACGCCATCCACGCCGCTGCCGCCCGCGTCGCCGTCGACGTGCCCCCGGCCGGGGACCAACCCGCCCGCACGCTGCGCTGGGGCACCCAGCTCGACGTCCAGCCCATCGGCGCCTTCGGCCAGGGCGAAGAGATCACCGAACAGGCCGTCGCCTCCTACGTCGCCAAGTACGCCACCAAGGCCGCCGAGACCACCGGCACCGTAGACCGCCGCCTCGGCAACAAAGAGGCCCTGGACCTGCTCGGCGTCCCTGAGCATCCGGCTCGGCTCATCGCCGCCTGCCTCGACCTGCACGCGCTCTACCCCGACCGGAAGTTACGCGACTGGGCCCACATGCTCGGCTTCCGCGGCCACTTCTCAACCAAGTCCCGCAGCTACTCCACCACCCTCGGCGCCCTCCGCCAGACCCGTGCCGACTACCGCGCCGCCCAGCAACGCGAAGCACTCGGCCTGCCCGACCCCGACGACCAGGAGGCGACCACGCTCACCCTCGCTCACTGGACTTATGCCGGCCACGGCCACACCCCCGGCGAATCCTGGCTCGCCGCCAACGTCCGCCGCGACATCCAGCACAACCGCGAAACCGCCCGCGAAGCCCTCGCCGACCTCGACGCCGACGGGGAGTGGTGACCATGAGCCGCCCCCTCCCGGACCGCTACCTGACGCCCGTCGACGTCGCCGACCTCCTGGGCGTGCCCATCGAGACCGTCTACCAGTGGCGCCGCAAGCGCACCGGGCCCCGCGGCTTCCGCGTCGGCCGACACGTCCGCTACGACCCCGAAGACGTCCGCGCCTGGGTCGCCTCCCTCATCGAGGAGACCGCCTGATGGCCGGGCACATCCAAGACCGCTGGTACAAGACCGTCACCGGCCCCGACGGCAAGGCCGTCAAGCTCAAGACCGACCGCTACGGCTCGCGCTCCCGTTACCGCGCCCGGTACATCGGCCCCGACGGCACCGAGAAGTCCAAGAGCTTCCCCGACAAGCAGAAGCGGCTGGCGGAGCAGTGGCTCGCGCACATCGAGGCCGACATGTCACGTGGCCAGTACATTGATCCCCGCGTGGCGCGTACGACCTTCCGGCAGTACGCGGATCGGTGGGTGGCCACACAGGGAGCTGATCCGAACACGCAGGCGTCGATGGAGTCGCAGCTACGACTGCATGCCTACCCATACCTGGGCACGAGGCCGCTGGGATCCTTCCAGCCCGAACACATCCGCGAGTGGGTGCGGCTTCTCCAGGAGAACGGCGTTCGTGGGTCGTACGCCCGGACCATCTACTCCAACGTGCGCGCCGCTCTCAGCGCGGCCGTGGACGACGGCCACCTTCCCCGCAACCCATACGCCGCCCGATCGGTCCGTGCGCCGGCCATTGACACCAGGCGGCTGGCTCCCTGGAGCCGGGAGCGGGTCTTCGCCGTACGGTCGGCCATGCCTGAGCGGTATCAGGCGATGGTCGACCTGGGCGCGGGCTGCGGCCTCCGGCAGGGCGAAATCCTGGGCCTGGCCGTGGACGCCATCGACTTCCAGTCCATGACGCTGCACGTCGTCCAGCAGCTCAAGCTCAGCCGCAGCAAGCCCGTGTTCGCTCCGCCCAAGGGTGGCAAGCTCCGCGACGTTCCTCTTCCCGGCCCGATCTCGGATGCGCTGCGTGCACACACTGAGCGCTTCCCGCCGGTCGAGATCACGCTGCCCTGGAAGGTCGCAGACGGTCCGCCGGTGACGAGACGCCTTGTCTTCTTCGGCCCACGTGGAGGGCACGTCTGGCGGACGTCACTGAACGAGGAGGCGTGGAAACCCGCGCTGGCGGCGGCCGGAGTCATTCCCACGCCCGAGCGAGGCCAGCCGTACCCCGAGTCACGCGAGAACGGGATGCACGCGCTCCGGCACTTCTACGCCTCCGTGCTCCTGGACGCCGGGGAGAGCATCAAGGCCGTGGCCGAGTACCTCGGGCACTCCGACCCCGGCCTCACTCTGCGGGTGTATGCACACCTCATGCCGTCGAGCCAGGAGCGCACCCGGGCCGCGCTTGCGAGCGTCTTTCTTCCGGCCCAACCGGACCCCTGACGGCCCACAGACGGCCCACAGGCACGAAAGAGCCCCCCATCTACGACAGAACCGCAGGTGGGGGGCTTCTTCGGGGCCGGTTACTTCTTCTTGCCCTGGTTCTTGACCGCCTCGATCGCTGCCGCGGCCGCCTCGGGGTCGAGGTAGCGGCCGCCGGGGGTGACCGGCTTGAAGTCGGCGTCCAGTTCGTAGACAAGGGGGATGCCGGTCGGGATGTTCAGGCCCGCGATGTCGGCGTCCGAGATGCCGTCCAGGTGCTTGACCAGGGCGCGCAGGCTGTTGCCGTGGGCGGCGACGAGGACCGTGCGGCCGGTCAGCAGGTCCGGGACGATGCCGTCGTACCAGTACGGGAGCATCCGGAAGACGACGTCCTTCAGGCACTCCGTCCTCGGGCGCAGCTCCGGCGGGATGGAGGCGTAGCGCGGGTCGTCGGACTGGGAGAACTCCGTGCCGTCCTCGAGCGCCGGCGGCGGGGTGTCGTAGGACCGGCGCCACAGCATGAACTGCTCCTCGCCGAACTCCGCGAGGGTCTGCGCCTTGTCCTTGCCCTGCAGGGCGCCGTAGTGGCGCTCGTTGAGGCGCCAGGTGCGGTGGACCGGGATCCAGTGCCGGTCGGCCGCCTCCAGCGCGAGCTGCGCGGTACGGATCGCGCGCTTCTGGAGGGACGTGTGGACCACGTCGGGGAGGAGGTCGGCGTCCTTCAGGAGCTCGCCACCGCGGACTGCCTCCTTCTCGCCCTTCTCGTTCAGGTTGACGTCCACCCAGCCGGTGAACAGGTTCTTCGCGTTCCACTCGCTCTCGCCGTGGCGGAGGAGGATCAGCTTGTACGGTGCGTCGGCCATGCCTCAGAGCGTAATCCACGCATTCGAACCCCTGCGTGGCCTGCCCGGCAGGCGGACGGTTGACGGCTTCTGTTAATTGAGTGGCCCCTACGGAGCGCCCGGTCGTAAGTTGTGCTCGCCGCTTGAGCCGCTTACATCACCGCCGCAGCCGTAGGGGGATCCCGTCATGTCCGTCGCCCGTCTCAGAGGTGCCGCCCGGGAGACCGTCTCGGGGCTCCCCCGTGCGTTCTGGTGGCTGTGGACCAGCACCCTGGTCAACCGGCTGGGCGCCTTCGTCGCCACCTTCATGGCGCTGTACCTGACCCTGGACCGCGGCTACTCCGCCACGTACGCCGGTCTCGTCGCCTCGCTCCACGGGCTCGGCGGTGTCGTCTCCTCCCTCGGCGGCGGTGTGATGGCCGACCGGCTCGGGCGGCGGCCGACCCTGCTCGTCGCCCAGTCCGCCACCGCCGTCTCCGTGGCGGTGCTCGGCTTCGTGCACGACCCCGTCGCCATCGCCGCCGTCGCCTTCCTCGTCGGCCTGAGCAGCAACGCGTCCCGGCCGGCCGTGCAGGCGATGATGGCCGACATCGTGCGGCCCGAGGACCGGGTGCGGGCCTTCTCGCTCAACTACTGGGCGATCAACCTCGGCTTCGCCGTCTCCTCCATGGCCGCCGGCTTCATCGCCGAGTTCAGCTATCTCGCCGGTTTCCTGATCGAGGCGGGGATGACCCTGCTCTGCGCCGTCGTCGTCTTCCTGAAGCTGCCCGAGTCCCGGCCGACCGTGCCGTCCGGCGCGCAGGGCGGCGTGTCGCAGGCCGTCGGCCTCGCCGACGTGCTCCGCGACGGGCGTTTCATGGCCGTCGTCGGGCTGTCCTTCCTGGTCGCCCTGATCTTCCAGCAGGGGTCGGTCGGCCTGCCGGTGGCCATGGGCACGGCCGGGTTCGCGCCCGCCGACTACGGCATGGCGCTCGCCGTCAACGGTGTGCTGATCGTGGCGCTGCAGATCCCGGTCACCCGGTTCATCGAGCACCGCGACCCGCGCCGGCTGCTGGTCGTCTCGTCCCTGCTCGCCGGGTACGGCTTCGGGCTCACCGCCTTCGCCGGCTCGGTCGGCGCGTTCGCCCTGACGGTCTGTGTGTGGACCCTCGGCGAGATGCTCAACGCGCCCACGCAGACCGGGCTGGTCGTCCAGCTGTCCCCGGTGCACGGGCGCGGGCGCTACCAGGGCGTGTACACCCTGTCCTGGTCGCTGGCGGCCCTGATCGCCCCGCTGATGTCCGGCTACGTCATCGACCGCCTCGGCGCCGGATGGCTGTGGGGCCTGTGCGCACTCGTCGGCACCGCGGCGGCCGTCGGGTACGGCGTGCTGATGCGCAGCCTGCCCAAGGAGCAGCCGACCGGTGCCGAGGTCGCGGAGTGCACCGAGGTCTCGGAGAGCGCCACGGTCCCGGAGAGTACCGAGGTGGCGGGGAGCGCCGCGCCCCAGGTGACGGCCGCGTGAGCGTGCGTCCGGGCGCCCTCGGCGCGTGATCGCGGCGGCAGGCCCCGTGCGGGCCTGCCGCCGACGTCACGCCCGCGGCACCTTCGCACCCGCTCTCACGGATGCATCCGCGCCCCCTTCAGCACCTTGTCCACCGCGTTCCGCGGTCCGTACACCGCCAGTCCCACCAGGTCCAGCTCGCCGGTCGGTACGGCGCGCACCGCCGCGCGGTTGTCTCGGTCGTTGCCCGTCGTGAACAGGTCGCCGGTGAACACCGCCCGGGGCAGCGCCCGGCAGAGCGCCCGGGCGTGCGCCGCCGTCAGGGTCTTTCCGGTGCCCTCGAACACCAGGACCGGCTGGCGGAACATCGAGAGGTACGGCACACCGTCGGCGTCCTCGTACGGCTCGCCGACCACCTCGGGGACCGCCGTGCCGAGGCCGCTGACCAGGAACGCGGTGACGTTCAGCCGCTGCCAGGGCTCCAGGTCCGCGCGCAGCAGGACGGCGATCTTGGTGTCGAAGCGGACCGGGGCCTCGCAGGAGGTCTCGGCGGGGGGCCGGCCGTGGGTCTCGATGCTCATGCCGTGAGACTGCCGTCCGCCGTACGGCATCGTCTTGTACGTTCTTTGCATGGCCGCGCAGCCCGAGGTCACCGCCTGGCGCCCCCACGTCCCGGGGGTCGTGGAGGTCTTCCACGCGCACTTCACCGAGTACGCCTATCCGATGCATGTGCACGAGGCGTGGACGCTGCTCGTCGTGGACGACGGCGCCGTACGGTACGACCTGGACCGGCACGAGTACGGCACTCCGCACGACACGGTCTCGCTGCTGCCGCCGCACGTCCCGCACAACGGCTCCCCCGCCACCCCGCACGGCTTCCGCAAACGCGTCCTCTACCTGGACGCCACGGTCCTCGGCACCGACCTGATCGGCCCGGCCGTGGACGGGCCCGGCCTGCGCGACCCCTTGCTGCGCCGGCGCGTCGGGCAGCTGCACACCGTGCTCGCCCGCCCCGGCGACGAACTGGAGGCCGAGAGCCGGCTCACCCTCGTCGGCGAGCGGCTGCGCACCCATCTGCGGCCGCGGCTCGCCGCCGGGCCCGCGCGCGACGACGGCACCGTCGCCCACCGGCTGCGCGAGCTCCTCGACGAACGGGTCACGGAAGGCATCGCCCTCGGCGAGGCCGCGCGGCTCGTCCAGGCCCATCCCGCGCACCTGGTACGGGCGTTCAGCGGCGCCTACGGCATCGCGCCGCACCAGTACCTCATGTCCCGCCGCGTCGACCGCGCCCGGCGGCTGCTGCTGGAGGGGCTGCGGCCGGCCGAGGTGGCCACGACGACCGGTTTCTACGACCAGGCCCATCTCACCCGGCACTTCAGAAGGCTCGTGGGGGTGACGCCGGGCCGCTACGGCGGGAGCTTCCGGCCGGGCGGACGCTGAGCGCGCTGAGCCTCGTACGGGTGCCGTCAGTGCCGTACGAGCTGGCCCGGGGCCGTGGCCAGTCGGCCCGGGTCCGTAGTGAATCGGCCCGAGTCCGTGGTCAGTCGGACGGGCGCTCGGTCAGGTGCGCGAACGCCTCCAGGTTCCGCGTCGACTCGCCGCGGGACACGCGCCAGGCGTACTCCCGGCGGATCGCGGAGGCGAAGCCGAGTTCCAGCAGGGTGTTGAAGCTGCCGTCGGCGGCCTCCAGCACCTGCCCGAGCAGCCGGTCGACCTCGTCGGGCGTGACGGCGGCGAGCGGCAGGCGGCCGGTGACGTACACGTCGCCCAGCTGGTCGACGGCGTAACTCACGCCGTACAGCTTGAGGTTGCGCTCCAGCAACCAGCGGTGGACGGCGTCCTCGTTCTCGTCGGGGTGGCGGATGACGAAGGCGTTGAGGGAGAGCGAGTGCCTGCCGACGATCAGGGACAGGGTGGTCGACAGCTTGCGGGTGCCGGGGAGTTTGGTGACGTACGTGCCCGACTCCGGGCTCTCGAAGTCCAGTTCGGCGTCCTTGAGCACGCCCTCGATGACCTGCGCCGCCCGCTGCTGCTCTGCCTCACCCATGGTGCGAGCGTACGCGACGGCGGTGGGCCTGCATCGCGGCCGTGTAGACGTCGGCCGTGGCGGCGGCCGAGGCGTCCCAGCCGAAGGAGCGCGCGTGCCGGGCGGCCGCGGCGCCCATCCGGTCCGGCAGGTGGGGGTCGTCGGCGAAGCCGCGCAGCACGCGCGCGTAGTCGGCCGGGTCGTGCCCGCGCACCAGGTACCCCGTCTCCCCGTCCCGCACGGCCACCGGCAGCCCGCCCACCGCGGCCGCGAGCACCGGCGTGCCGGCGGCCTGGGCCTCTATCGCGACCAGGCCGAAGGACTCGCTGTAGGAGGGCATGACCAGGACCGAGGCGGCCCGGAACCAGTCCGCGAGCTGTTCCTGCCCGACCGGCGGCCGGAACCGTACGACGTCGGCGATGCCGAGCCGGGCCGCCAGTTTCTGCAGCCCCTCCGGCTTGGCCAGGCCGCTGCCGCTGGGGCCGCCGACTATGGGCACGACGAGGCGGGAGCGCAGTTCGGGCCGCTCGTCCAGGAGGGCGCCGACGGCCCTGATCAGCACGTCGGGCGCCTTCAGCGGCTGGATGCGGCCGGCGAAGAGCGGGACGAGCGCGTCCTGCGGCAGGCCGAGGCGCGCGCGGGCGGCGGCGCGGCCGTCGCCGGGGCGGAACCGGCCGAGGTTGACGCCGGGGTGCACGACGGCGACCTTGTCGGGGTCGGCGGCGTAGTGCCGGACGAGTTCGTCGGCCTCCTCGGCGGTGTTGGCGACGAGCCGGTCGGCGGCGGCGACGATCTGGGTCTCGCCGATGACGCGGGCGGCGGGCTCGGGGGTGTCGCCGTCGGCCAGGTTGGCGTTCTTGACCTTGGCCATGGTGTGCATGGCGTGCACCAGGGGGACGCCCCAGCGCTGGGCGGCGAGCCAGCCGACGTGGCCGGAGAGCCAGTAGTGCGAGTGGACGAGGTCGTAGTGGCCCGGGCGGTGGCCGGCCCATGCCTGCATCACGCCGTGGGTGAAGGCGCACAGCTGGGCCGGGAGCTCCTCCTTGGCGAGGCCCTCGTAGGGGCCCGCGTCGACGTGCCGGACAAGGACGCCGGGGGCGAGTTCGACGGACGGCGGGAGGTCGCCCGCGGTGGCCCGGGTGAAGATCTCGACCTCGATGTTGATCGCGGCGAGGCGCTGGGCGAGTTCCACGATGTAGACGTTCATGCCGCCGGCGTCGCCCGTGCCGGGCTGGTGGAGCGGTGAGGTGTGCACGGAGAGCAGGGCGACGCGGCGGGGCCGCCGGTGCAGCCTGAGCCGCGAGGGCGCCGCCGCGGAGCGACGCCCGAGCCTGCTGACGTACTGGCTCACGTGGCGTTCCTCCTCGCTGCGGGCATGCCGTACGGCGGGCGCCGAGCGCCCTTCAGGGGCTAACGCCGGAGGTGTTGGCTCCATTTCCGGTGCGGGCCCCTTTGCCCAATCATTACTTGATCTCGCTCAACCGTTCGAGGGGGCGGCGGATGGGGTCGGGAGGGGGCCCAAGGGGGGCCGGGCGGACCCGGATTAGGGCCCGGGCAGGGCTCAGGCGGGCCGGCGCGGGGCCCGAGCGGGGGCTGGGGCCCGGGCGGGAGCGAGGGTGGCCGGAACGAAAGCCGGAAGAAGACGAGGGTACGGCCCCGACCGCGGCGTGCGTCCCCTTCCGGGTGCCCACCCGGTGCCCGCATACCCTCGTATCCATGACATCCCGCGCAGCGACCCGCCCCGTGGGCACGGTGACGCGCGGGACGACCAACCCGAACCGGCTCCGCCGGATGGACCGCTGGATCGCGGTCACGCACGGCGCCGAGCTGCGCCGGGCCACCGACCCGGTGGCCGTCGACCTCGGCTACGGCGCCGCCCCGTGGACGGCGGTCGAACTGCTGCACCGGCTGCGCACCGCCGCGCCCCGCGCGCGTGTGGTGGGCGTCGAGATCGAACCGGCGCGGGTGGCGGCCGCGAAGCCGTACGAACGCGAGGGGCTGGTCTTCCGGCACGGCGGCTTCGAGGTTCCCGTCGCCCGGCGGCCGCACCTCATCCGCGCGGCGAACGTGCTGCGGCAGTACGACGAGGCCGAGGTCGCCGCCGTCTGGGAGCGGCTGTGCGCGCGGCTCGCCCCGCCGGAGGCGCACTCGCGCGGAGGGCTGCTCGTCGAGGGCACCTGCGACGAGGTCGGCCGGCGGCACGTCTGGGTCGCGCTCGGCCCCGAGGGCCCCCGTACGGTCACCTTCGCGACCCGCCTCGGCTCCCTGGACCGCCCCTCCGACCTCGCCGAGCGCCTCCCGAAGGCGCTCATCCACCGCAACGTCCCCGGTGAGCCGGTGCACGCCTTCCTGCGCGACTTCGACCGCGCCTGGGCGGCCGCCGCGCCCTACGCCTCCTACGGCGCCCGCCAGCGCTGGATCCGCGCGGTGCGGGACCTGACGGCCGGCTGGCCGGTGACGGACGGGCCCGCGCGGTGGCGGCAGGGCGAAGTCACGGTGGCCTGGAAGGCGTTGGCACCGCGCGGCTGACCGCATGACCCGCCCCGACCTGCGGGGAACGATCTTCGTGCGTCGTTCGTCACACAGGCGGGGAGATCGTCCTGGCCGGCGCCCGCGAGGGGGAGGGAAGCCGTCGTACAGCCGGGTGCCGTCCGCGCAACGCCGAGCGCGCCTCTGTCGCTTTTCGCCCGAACATGGCACGATCCCCCCGGTGTCGTAAGTTACTGACGGTAAATCAGCTTGGGGGCTGAGTATGGGACGGGGCAGGAGCAGTGCGCTCGCGGCGGCTGTGGCCGTGGTCTGCGCGGTCACCGTGCTGGGGGCGCCGGGCACGGCATTCGCGAGCGCGGGGCCCGCGCCCACTCCTCCCGCCTCCGCCTCTCCCGGCGCGTCGCCGGCCGACTCACCCACGGCCCCACCGTCCGGCTCGCCCTCCACCCCCGCGAGCCCGCCCGCGGACAAGGACCTCGAAGCCGTCCGCGCCAAGCTCGACAAGCTCTACCACGACGCCGCGGTGGCCACGGACGCGTACAACGCCGCCGAGGAGAAGGCCCGCAAGCAGTCCGCCGAGATCGTCGACCTGGCCCGGAAGATCGTCAAAGGACAGCAGCGGCTGGACGAGTTGAAGGACCGGGCCGGTGCCGCCGCCCGCGCGCAGTACCGCACCGGGGGACTGCCGCCCGCGGCTCAGCTCGTGCTCAGCGACGATCCGCAGCAGTTCCTCGACGGCGCGGGCCGCGTGCTGCAGGGCGAGCGGGCCACCAGGGACCTGCTCGCGGAACTGAGCCGTACCCAGAAGGACTTGAAGAAGTACGCGCAGGACGCCGCCGACCGCTGGCAGAGACTGGAGGCGAACCGCAAGGCGAAGGCCTCGGCGAAGAAGAAGATCCAGCAGCGGATCAAGACGGCCGAGGAACTGCAGTCCACGCTGGAGAAGCGGCAGCAGGAGCGCCTGGAGCGGCTGGAGCAGGAGGCCGCCCTGAAGGCGCAGACGGCCTGGCTCGACACGGGCGTGCTCAAGGAGATCAGCGGCAAGGCGTCCGAGGCCGGCCGCGAGGCGGTGAAGTACGCCACCGCCCAGATCGGCAAGCCGTACGAGTGGGGCGCCGAGGGGCCGAAGACGTACGACTGCTCCGGGCTGACCTCGCAGGCCTGGGCCGCGGGCGGCCATCCCATCCCGCGCACCTCCCAGGAGCAGTGGAAGCAGCTCCCGCACGTGGACGTGAAGGACATGCGCCCCGGCGACCTGATCATCTATTTCGACGACGCCAGCCATGTGGCGATGTACGTCGGCGACGGCACGATCGTGCACGCCCCGCGGCCGGGGCGGACGGTGACCGTCGCGGGCGCCGGTTCGATGCCGATCCTGGGGGTCGTACGGCCGGACGCGGGCTGACCGTCCCGGACGCGGACCGAACAGGAATACGGTCGTGACCTGGACCATGTGACGGATCGCACTCGGGCGCGCCCTCAAACCCCGCCCCGGCGTGAGCTACGTCATGCCAGCCTCGGAGGAGCCCTGTCCAACTCCGGCAGGAAACGCGGCATATGACGCTGGCCGAGGCCCGAGCGACGCGCCTCACACCATTCCGCTGCCGCGCCTACTACCGCTAGTGTCCCCGTCGGTGGAGCGAGATCCCTCGCGCCCGCCATGCCCTCGGGGGGAGGGAAGGAACCAACACGATGCCCGTGCCCGTACCGCGGCAGAAAGCGTTCCCGGCCGCGGAGAGCGGTCAGGCGCAGACCGTGCCCCACGGCGGCGGCCCCTCCGCAGCCCAGGCCCTGCCCAAGGAAGCCACGGTCGAGAAGAACACCCGCGACACCGCCCACGCCCACGCCCACAGCACCAACCTCACGCTGCTGCTGATCGAGGACGACCCCGGCGGCTCGCCGATCGTGCCCGACCTGCTCGACCAGGCCGGCAAGCCCATCCGCGTCCGGACGGCCCGCAACCTCACCGAGGCCGGGCGGCTGCTCACGGACGACGTCCACTGCATCCTGCTGGACCTCGCCCTGTCCGCGCCCGGCCGGGCGGGTGCCGACGACGACGAGCTGGCCGTGCTCAAACACGTGCTCGAGCTCGCGCCCCGGCACGCCGTCCTCGCGCTGACCGCGTCCGGCGACGCCGAGCGCGGCGCGGAGGCGGTACGGGTCGGCGCCCAGGACTACCTGTTCCGCGACGAGCTGGACGGGCGGCTGCTGAGCCGTGCGATCCGCTACGCGGTGGAGCGCAAACGCTCCGACACGGCCGAGCGCCGGCTCGCCGAGGGCAGACTGCGCGCGCAGGAGAACCGCCGCCTGGAGCGCGGTCTGCTGCCGACCCCCCTGCTGGACGGGGCCTCGCTGCGCTTCGCCGCCCGCTACCGGCCCGGCCGCTCGCGCGCATTGCTCGGCGGCGACTTCTACGACGCCGTGCGCACGCCCGACGGCACCGTGCACGCCATGATCGGCGACGTCTGCGGGCACGGCCCGGACGAGGCCGCGCTCGGCGTGGAGCTGCGCATCGCCTGGCGGGCGCTGACGCTGGCGGGGCTGTGCGGGGACGAACTGCTGAACACCCTGCAGCAGGTGCTGGAGCACGAGCGCGCCGACGACGAGATCTTCGCGACGCTCTGCACGGTCGACATCGCGCCCGACGGGCGCCGGGCGGGCCTGTGCCTGGCCGGCCATCCGGCGCCGCTGGTCGCCCACCCGGGCCGGCCCGCCAAGCTGCTGCCCTACGACAACAACGGCCCGGCCCTCGGCCTGCTGCCGGGCGCCCGCTGGCCCCGGATGCAGGTCGAGCTGGGGGCCGAGTGGAGCCTGATGCTCTACACCGACGGCCTGATCGAGGGCCGGGTCGGCGCGGACGGCGAGCGGCTCGGCCAGGACGGCATGGTGGAGATGGTCCGCCGCCAGCTGGCCGAGGGCCTGCGCGGCGAGGCTCTGCTGCGCGCGGCGGTGAACGAGGTCCGCGACCTCAACGGCGGCGAGCTGACCGACGACGTGGCGGTGGTCCTGCTGGACCGGGAGCCGTAGCGGCTCGATCGGGGCCCCTTACGGGCCCGCCGCGTTCCGAGCAGCGGGCCCGGAGTGCCCCTTTTGAGACGGCCCCCCGAGACGTCCCCGGGCTCAGCGTCCGCCGTTGTAAGGGCCGTACGGGCCGTCACTGCTGCTGCCGCGGCGGCGGCCCCAGCCGCTGCCGCCCGACACCTGCTTCAGCGCGGGCCGTACGTCGACGATGTAGACGATGCTCGCGATCACGCCGATGATCGGCAGGAACGACAGGATCGAGAACAGGTAGCTCACGACGAGCGCCAGGGCCAGGATGATCAGCCAGAACACCTTGTTCTGCTTGTCGGCCGCGCGGAAGGCGTCCTCGCGCCGGAAGGCGGCGTCGAACAGCCCGAACGCGGCCAGGGCCATGAGCAGGATCTTCAACAGCCCCAGGAACCCCGCGAAGCCCAACATCAGCATGCTGTCCACCGCCCGATCTCTCCCGTTTCCTTTGCGGCCACCGTACCCGTAGAACGGGCCGGACACCCCAAGGGTGCCCGGCCCGCGGAACCCGCCCGGAAGCGCCGGGCGCGGGTGCCCTCTACTTGGCGGGCGGCGTGGTCTTCTTGGTGGCCGTGGGCTTGCGGGTCACCGGAGCCTTCTTCGGCGGCGCCGGCTTGTTCGCCGCGGCGGCCTCGGCGGGCTTGGGCTGCTTGACCTCGACCGGCTCGGTCCTCGGCTCGACCGCGATGGCGAGCTCCTCGACCTCCTCGGCGATGTCCTCGATGCCCTCGGCCGCCTGGCCGCGCCAGGTCCGCACGGTCTGCTCGCCGTGCTCGGCGACCTTCTCGTAGGTCTCACGGGCCTTCACGGCGTACTCGGCGGCGACGCCGACGCCGCGCAGGGCGAGGTCCTGGGCGGTCTCGCCGAGCTTCTTCAGGTCGGCGTCGAGGTTGGTGGAGAGCTTCTTCAGGTCGGAGTCCAGGGAGTTGATGAACTCGCCGACCCGGGTCTGGATGGTCGACTGCGTCTCCCGGACGCGAGTGCCGGCCTCCTTGGCGCGGGCGGCGGCCCGCTCCTGAACGACCTTGGGGTCGGTGTTGCGCACCGCGTCGATACGGGCCGGGGCCTCGGCGCGCAGCTGCTCCACCAGGGCGGGCACCTTCTTGGCCTGCTGCAGGGCCAGGTCCGCGGTGCCCGCGGCGAAGTAGAGCGGCGTCGGGTCGCTGAGGGTCTTGCGCAGGTCGTCGGTGATGGCCATGGTGATGGACCTCCCGGTCGCTTTCGGCTGAGGGTTGTGGTGTTCCGCGATCGGCCGGCCGCGCGGCCCCTGGGGGCGCGGGTTCAGCCGGCCTCCTTCCGCGGATCGGCGTCACTGCCGCGGGACGTGCGGGTACCGGTGGCGTCACTGGTGTCCTCGGCGCCGCCGCCCCGGGTGCGCGGGGCGCCGGGCACGTCCGGAACGTCTGCTCGGGGCGCGCGGACACCGTCCGCGCCGCGGACCTCGTCGTCCGTCCGCCCGTCCGCCGGGCCGTCCGCCTTGGTGATCCCGAACCCGTTCTCCTTGCGGAAGGACTCGTAGATCTGGAGCAGCACCTGCTTCTGCCGCTCGTGCAGCGAGGGGTCGGCGAGGATGACGGCGCGCGTCTCCACCTCGTCCCGTGCGCGCTCGGCGTCGAGGATGCCGGCCCGCACGTACAGCGTCTCGGCAGAGATGCGCAGCGCCTTGGCGACCTGCTGGAGCACCTCCGCGCTCGGCTTGCGCAGCCCGCGCTCGATCTGGCTCAGATACGGATTGGACACCCCGGCGGCGTCGGCGAGCTGCCGCAGCGACAGCTGCGCGTTGCGCCGCTGCTCGCGCAGGTACTCACCGAGATTGCCGACGTTGAGCGATGCCATGCCTCCACCTTGCACCACCCTCGCTAACAATTGCAAGCACCCGCTTGCAAGAGTGCGCTACGCCACCCGGCGGTCAGGGAGCGGAGAACCCGTGGTTGACCTTCACCTTGGGGGAGCCCACAGCATCGGTGAGGCCGGGCGACGTGCTCGGCACGAGGAGGGGGAGAGCATGGGGTTGCTGACCATCGGGGCGTTCGCCAAGGCGTCCCGGCTGTCGCCGAAGGCGCTGCGGCTTTACGACGAGCTCGGCCTGCTGACCCCCGCTCGCGTCGACCCGGTGACCGGCTACCGCCTCTACGCACCGGAGCAACTGGACCAGGCCCGACTGGTCGCCTGGCTCCGGCGCCTGGGGATGCCTCTCGCCCGCATCCAGAAGGTCTGCGCGCTGGAGGCGGGTGCGGTACCTGCTCTGCTCCGACGGCCTGTCGACCGTCGTGCCGGCCGAGAGATCCACGGAGTGCTCTCCGGGACGACGGAGCCCGAACAGGCGGTCCGCGCACTCGTCGCCCTCGCCAACGACTCCGGCGGCCCCGACAACGTCAGTTGCGTGGTCGCCGAGGTCGTGGAGCTCCAGCAGTAGGAGCGAGCGGCAGGCATGTCGAGTCGGCTCCCGATCCGGCATGCGCGCATGACCTTCTGCGAGCGGGCCCCGGGTTGGCGGAGAGGCCCTTCAGGCGGGGATACAGCGGCACGGTGGCCCTAGGCCAAAGCCCGGGCAAGATAGGGGTTCGCCGTCGGGCGGACGGGCAGACCCAGGGAGCCCGTGGCCACTGCGAGGGTCATCGCGTACGAGTCGACGGCCCGGCGGACGTTGGGGGCGTCCAGGCTCGCCCCGGTCACCAGACGGTCCAGGTCCACGTAGGCGGACCGGACGGTCTCCAGCCACCGGTACACCCGCCAGTCCTCCCGCCAGTCGGCCGTGTACTCGCCGGGCAGGAGACGCTCCCAGCGCCGGAACATCCGCTCGCGGATCTCGGGGCGGGTGGGGGTGAGGTGCATGTGCCGGACGAGGTCGTACAACGGGTCGCCGACCAGGGCCATCTCCCAGTCGATGATGGTCAGCGCCTGACCGTCCTTGGGGCGCACGAGGTTCCACGGGTTCAGGTCGCCGTGCAGCAGGGCCGGTCGGCGGTCGCTCACCCGATGGCGGGACAGGATCTGCCGGAGCCGGGGCGCATCAGGCAACCCGAGGAGGCGGGCCAGCTGCTGGGACTCCTTCGGCAGACCGGCCACCAGGATCACGAGTTGTTCGCACAGCCAGGCGAAGAAGGCCCCTTCGCCGGCGGCGGGATCGAGTTCCGTGTAGTCCACGCCGGTCAGCGCGCACAGCTGATCGACCAGCCCGTCCGCCTCGTGCGGCAGCAGCCCGTGCACGGGATGGCTGGGCGGGCGGTCGGTGTCCTCGGGACCGACATACGTGTGAATGGCGAAGGGATGCCCTCCGTGGCTGTGTCCCAGTGCGAGAGCCCTGGGCGCCGCCACCGCGACGCCGGACTGTTCGATGGCCCGCAGCACGGCGTGCTCGCTGAGGAAACTGGGCTCGCGGCGGCAACTGTTGGCCACCTTCCGCCGCACCACGACCGGGTGGCCGAACCCGGGCACGCGGACCACCGAATTGAGGTGCGCCGTGCCCTTGAACACCCTGCTGGCCGACGCCATGCCTTCGGCGAGCAGGGCGTCGCCCACGGCGGTCGCCGGAAAGTCGTCCCGTCTCGGAAGACGCGCGTCCCAGGTCCACGAGATCGTGTCGGCCGCGCTGCCCGAGCCGCGGGTCCTGAACACCGTGCGGGGGGCGCGCCACCGGTAGAGGATCCGCTCCACCTCCGCCGCGTCGGGGATATTGCGCAGCCCGAGCGGTTGTGCGGCCGCTTCCAGCGCCCGGTGCACGGAGGCGGTCGCCTCGTCCAGGCTCTTCTGGTCGGGCGTGCTCGCCAGGGCCTCAGCGGCGCGCATCACGTCCGGGTAGACGGACTGCGCCCGCTCGAAGGCCACGTAGTGGCGCAGATCCTTGTCCAGGCCGTTCACCGCCGCGGGGCGGATCCGCCGCATCGCCTCCGCCCACGCGCCGATCACCTCGTCCCACTGGTGGGCGGGATACTGCATCCGCACGAGGTGCGTGGCGAGGTCGTGCAGCGGGTCGCCGTAGGTCGCCAGCTCCCAGTCGACGCAGATCAGCGGCGGCACGCCCCCGTACGACATGATCAGGTTGTCCCGGTGCAGATCCGCGTGGAGCAGGCTGTACGGCCGCCTCGTCATCACGGGTACGCGCTCGGCCAGCCGGATCATGGCGTCCTCCGGGATTCCCAGCTGCGCGAACAGTCCTCCGAAAGCGGGCCAATTGGGCTGACGGATCTGCCGGTCCGCCAGCCTGGCCAGTGTCTGCAGGAACCCCTGGCTGTCCGAGTGGTTGCCGGGCCAGCCGGCCGGCAGCGGAGGGAGCGCCCCTCTGCGCACCTGGGCCATCTGGGCCAGCAGCCCGGCCAGTGCCCTGATCAGGAGCGTGTCGAGGGGTTTGCCGTTGGCGCAGACGCTGGAGAGCGGTACGCCCTCCACATAGCTGTGGATGGTGAAGCCGCCCCCGTCCAGGAGGCACTGGGGCGCGTGCGGCAGGACGCCTTTGACGGCGTCCAGGATCCGGGCCTCGTCGCCCCACGTCCTGATCACCACGGGCAGCGCATCGGCGCGCCGGATCCGTACGGTCACCTTGGTGCCGGTCGGCCTGCCCAGCAGGTTCGCCACCCGGTCCGTCAGGGGCAGCACGTAGTTCTGGTTGTGGTGCCCGCTGCTCGCCTCACCGCGTTCGGCGGCGAGCCGCACGAACGTCTGGACGTCGCGCGCGGCAAGCTCCCCGAGGGAGGGACGGGGGGGAGGAGGTGCGCCCACGGCCGCTCCCTGACTCACGCAAGCACGAACGAAGGTATGGCAAAAGGTACGACATCAGGACATACTGCGCACTGTCGGAGCGCGGCCGGGGTGAGCAGAAGGGTGGTGCACCCTCAGCCGGGTGTCCTGCGGGTCGGGCCAGTGCGGTGGGACGGAGCGGCTGCTCGCGCGGTGCCGGAGATGCTACCGGAGACCTCCGGTGCTTTTGAGCCACTCAGCACACCACGGCCTCGGACGCTACTCGGACAGCAGCGTCCAGACCGATGCGAACCACGCCTGCATCGACGTCACGAAGACCGACCCCGGCGAGTTCGGGTCGTCGTCACGCACATGGTGCGTCAGCGTGGCACCGAGCCCCAGCACGTCCAGCGCCCTGATCTCCTCGCCGCTGTCGAGCAGCACCGGGCGCTCGATCACCTCGTAGGGGCCGAAGAGGACCTCCACCTCATTGATCACGTACAGCTTGAACGCCGGCGTCAGCGGTGTGTGCCGGATCTGCACGTCGACGGAGGGCACCAGCTTCTCGGTCTGCAGGTCGCGCAGCACTCCGCGCAGGGAGTCCGTATGGCGCTCCGTGATGACGTGCAGCCGGTCACGCAGGAGCGGAGCGTGCTGGTCCTCCTTCGCCCGCGGATAGGGCAGGGGCAGTGACGTGGACGGCAGGAGCATGCGCAGGGAGATGCGCCTGGGCTGGATGATGCCGACCCTGATCCGTTCCGCCTGGAGCCTCATGTGGGCGTCGAGCGACTCGGACGTCAACGTGTAGACGTCCAGCGTCACTTCTTCCTGTTCGAACGCCTCACTGATGAGCGGCCCCAGCGTCACGCCCCGGCGCGACCGGGTGGCCTTGGCCGCCGAGGACTGTATGCGCTGGTTCTTGAGGACACGGGAGCCGCTGCCCCGCCGCGACTGGATCCAGCCCTCGTTGCTCAACTCCCGCAGTACGCGCTGCACGGTGTCACGGGAGACCCCGAACTCCTTGGCGAGATCACGCTGGGAGGGCAGGAAGGAACTCTGCGGGTAGGTGCTGTCCGCCATCCGGGCCCGCAGTTCTTCGGAAACGCGGCGGAACTCCCTGCCCCCGCCCTCGCGCTCTTCCCTCATACGGCCATCCATACCGTCGGCGCTGCCCCGTCAACCTCCTCCTAGGGCCCGGGGGAGGCGGGCATCGAGGGTTCAGGCTCGGTCCCGTGGGTCCCGCAGGGTGCGGAGGATGCGTAGGAGGGGTTCCAGGGAGTCCACGATGGTTTCGGCGCCGGATTCGCGGAGGAGTTTGGCCTTGCGGGGGTTGCGGGCGTAGCCGAGGAAGGGGACGCCGGCGCGGAGGGACGCCTCGTGGTCCGAGGGGGTGTCGCCGATCATCAGGGCGTCACGCGGGGCCACGCCGGTCGCGGTGAGGGCACGGTTCAGGCAGTGCGGGTCCGGCTTGAGGTGGTGCAGGTCCTGGGTGCGGCCGTAGATGTGGGGGGCGAAACAGGAGAGCACGCCGCGGCTGTCCAGGTACCTGCGGACCACGACCGGCGAGTTGTTCGTGGCGATGGCCAGACGGGAGCCGAGTGCCGTCCAGGTGCGGATCAGCGGGTCGGCGTACGGGGTGGGCCAGGCGGAGGCGGCGGCCCGCAGCTCCTCCTGGGTGAGGCGCTCCTCCAGTTCGGCCACGAGATCGCTGCCGGGGTGCCGGCGGTCGACGGCGCGCAGGACGACGTGCGGGTCCAGCGACTCCCGTTCGGTCCCGGTCAGCAGCCCGTGCAGTCCACGCCCCTCCAGCCAGTCGACCAGGTCGGTCGCCACCCGGTCCGCCGAGTGCCCGGCGAAGAGGCGGCAGATCGGGCCGTCGAAGTCCCAGAGCACGACACGTGCGCGCGTGATCAGGTCCCGCAGGTTCTCGGTCTCCGCTGTCACCGGTTCGGTCTGTGTCGTATCAGAAGTCACTAGGAGAGTGTCAGGTCCGTGGTGATGGTTTCCCAGAGGGCGTCGAACCACTTCTGGGATTCCTCCACGAACGCCGCGTCCCGCCGGCCCGCCGCCCGCTCGAAGGAGAACAGCAGGGACTCCGTGCCCATGACGTCGTACATGTCCAGCGTTCCGCCGTCGGACGGCTCCTCGCGGCGGGTGATCATGTAGTACGCGATGAGCGCCTCCTCGCCGTTGAGCAGGTACAGCTTCACCGGCGGGGTGAAGGGCAGGGCGCGGAACCTCACGCGGACGTCGACCCCGTGGGTGGCGCGCAGGGCGTTGAGGTTGTGGCGCAGCACGTGCCCCTGGGCGTTGCGCTGGGCCAGCCAGCGCTGGTGGACCGGGTCGTCGTCGCTGTCGCGGTCCACCGAGATCGGGAAGGCCAGGTTGATGTCCCGGGAGGGCAGCAGGATGCGCACGTCGATCGACTCGGGCCGTATGCGGCCCTCGTGGATCAGGCGGACCGGCTCGCCGAGCGCCAGCATCAGCGTCTCGGCGGTCAGGCACGCCGCGTCGATGCGGACCTGCCGGGCCGCGAAGGCCGCCGCGAGCCGGGGGGCGAGCCCCACCATCGTGGGCTGGGGCTCCGCGCGGGCCGGGGTCGGGGCCGCGACCCTCGGCGGACTGCCCTTGCTCACGTTGCTGAGCAGGCCGCCCTCCTGGAGTGACCGCAGGGCCTGACGGACGGCGCCGCGCTCCACACCGAACTCCTGGGCGAGTTCGGCCTGAGTGGGCAGCCGGTCGCCCGGCTTGAGCTCGCCCGCGCGGATCCGTTCCCGCAGGTTGTCGGCGATCTCCTGGGGGGAGCTCCTTCTGCTTCCGTTCACGGCCACGCTCTCCTGGGTCACGACCAAACGCTACAACTTTGATCCATCTAAAGGGAGTTGTTTGGAACTTGTTTGTAAGTAGGTTCCAAGTGGGCACAAGTTAAGCAGAGTTGGTTGCCAACTTGATTGAGTTGGCGGAGGTTTTGCCTCCCGATCTCCGTGCCCCGCACCCGGCTCCGCGCTCTCCGCTCTCCCGTCCGCACCGCCCAGGCAGCCCGAAGGGGGAATCGCCGTGCCTGCTCTCGCTCTCGTCTCCGCCGTCCTCGTCATCGGCTTCGAACAGCTCGTCCAGTGGAAGTTCGGGGCGATGGGCATCGTCGGCCTGCTGCTGCTCACCATCGGCGTCAAGGCCAGGAACCCGACCATCGGCTCCATCGGGGCCGTGGTGCTCGCGATACTGGTCGCCGGTCCCATCCTGTGAGGCACGCCTCCGGCGAGGCGCTCCTCCTCCCGGGCGCTCCTCCTCCCAGGCGCTCGTGGTCCCGGGCGCTCGCGCTCCTCCCGCGAGGTGCGCCTCTCGTGCGGCGCGGCCGCCTCAGCTCGTGAGCAGCAGCTCCGAACTGATCGTCTCCCACAGTGCGTTGAACCACACGTGCGACTGCTCGACGAACGTCGTCTCGCGCGCCCCGGCCCCCTGCTCGAAGGCGAACAGCATCGACTGCGTGCCCTCGGCGTCGTACAGCTCCAGGTGCTCCTGGTCGATCTCCTCCGCGCGCCGCCGCAGCGTGTAGTACGCGAAGAGCGCCTCCGTCCCGTTGAGCAGGTACAGCTTGACGGGCGGGGTGAACGGCAGGGCGCGGAAGGTGACCCGCACGTCGATGCCGTGGGTGGAGCGCAGGGCCAGCAGGTTGTGCCGGAGCACCTGCCCCTGCGCGTTGCGCTGGGCCAGCCAGCGCCCGCGCAGCCGGCCGGCGGCCGAGGCGGCGTCCACCGGCGCCGGGAAGGCCAGCTCGATGTCACGACTGGGCAGCAGGACCCGGACGTCGACCTTGGCCGGTTTCAGTCGCCCGGCATGGATCTGGCGCAACGGTTCGCCGATGGCGAGCGTGAGCGAGATCGCGGTCAGGCACAGGGCGTCTATCTCCACGTGCGGGGCCGCGAAGGCGGCGGCGACGCGGCGCCCGAGGGCGGCCGAGGTGGGCTGGGGCAGGCCGTCCGGGCCGGTCAGGGCCAGGGCCGGGTCGGACACGACCGTCGCCGGGCTTCCTTTGGAGACGTTCGTCAGCAGGTGCTCGGCCTGCAGGATGCGCAGGGCCTGCCGTACCGCCCCGCGCTCCACGCCGAACTCGTGGGACAGCTCGGCCTGCGTGGGCATGCGCTGACCCGGCCGCAGCACGCCGGTCCTGATCCGGTGCCGCAATTCGTCGGCCACCTCACGGTGTGACCGCTGTGGCCGTTGTGGCCTCTTCCGCCCACTGGCGGAGGCGTGTTCCGGGTCCACGGCCAAACAGTACAACTTCCCGCCATCTTCGGGCAGTTCGCGGAAAGGTGGTTATGAGCCGCTTCCAAGCGGAGATAACAGGAGTGAAGTTGGTAGCCAACTTCTACGACATGGTCAAACTTCCCGAGTGTTGGCCACCAGGGTGACAGTCGGGGAACGTAGGCCCGGGCTCCCTTCCGGAGGGGAGCCGGGAGCTCGGCCCACGCGCACCGCCACAAGTGAACAGCCGTCGCAGCCACAACCGAACACCGGCACAGCCACAACAGAACATCGCGCACAGCCACAACCGCATACGGGCACAGCCACAACCGAACAGCCAGGCTACGGATGCCTCAGCCCTGTCGGCGACGGGAAGGAGCGCTCAGAAGACGTCCGGGCACCAAGGGCGCCTGGACGTACGCAGCAGGGCGTCGGCCACTCGGCCGGCGCCCGCCCTGTCTTCCCGGACCCTGCCGAGCGCCGCCAGCCGCACCGCCGACTCGTCGCCGAGCCACAGGGCCGACAGCTCCCCCACGCCCAGCGTGAGGTCCGGGTTCTGCCTCGTCGGCGTGCAGGACGCGCCGCCGGCCGACGCCTCCAGCCGCAGCCGCCCGCCGGTCAGCCCGTCCGGGTCGACCACCTCGAGGACCAGCGTCCCCTCCCCCTCGTACGTCCGCGCCTCCAGCGCCCGTTCGACGTGCAGGATCCGCACCCACAGCCAGTCCGCCTGCATGGTGATCCTGGCCGCCCGCGGGTCCGGCAGGAAGAACGGGAGCAGGTCGTCGGGGGACCGCCAGCCGCTCTTGACCGTGGTGACCCAGTCGATCGAGCACAGATAGCGCCACAGGGCGCGCTCGGCGGCCGGGCTCACGGCGATCAGGCCCTTCACCGTGGCGGTGTTCAGGGGCTGCTTGGCGTCGGCCCAGGTGTTGTCGCACACGTAGGTGACCAGTCCCTCGACCGTGCCGTCCGCGGAGCGGTACACGGCGTGGAAGGGCTCGGTCCACGGGAAGCGGTCCTGGCGCAGCGCGCCGGTGCTGAGCTGCCACCAGCGTTCGTCGCGGTCGACCACGCCGGGCCGGCCGGCGCGCAGCCGCTCGTGCAGTTCGGGGCCCAGCTTGCGCACCTCCTCGCCCGTCACGAGGTCGATGCGGCCGCCGTCCGGCGGGACGGACAGGCGGGGGTCGAGACCGGCGCGGGGCACGTCGACGGTCCACTCGGTCGCCCAGGTGGCGGGGCCGAAGCCGTAGCGGCCGTAGATCGGGTACTCGGCGGCGATCAGGGTGGCGACGACGTCACCGCGCTCCTTCGCGGCCGCCAGGTCCTGGCCCATCATGCGGGTGAGCAGACCGCGGCGGCGGTGGGTGGCGGTGACGGTGACGTTGGTGATGGCGTCCGCGGGCACCGGGGCGCCGCCGACAGCCGTGAGCTCCTGCGCGAAGGAGCGGAACGTGGCGACGCACCGCCGGTCGTCGAAGGCGCCGAGGGTGCGGGAGGGAACGATGTACGGACTGCGCTCGGCGACCTCGCGGTCGGAGACCTCGGGCGCGCGCAGAAAGCCGGTGTGCACCGCCCGGATCCAGTCGGGTATCTCATCCTCGCGGATCGGACGGACGTCGATGTCGGGGCGGGCGCTCATGGGCCGACGGTAGGCGGCGGCGGTGGGAGGTGTCGCGCGATTTTCCCGGGCACCGCGCACCACGCACCGGCGTCCCACGCACCACGCGCCCACACCGACCGGTGCCGCCCGTTGTCCTCCGGTGGCGGGCGGCCCCGGGACCGCCCGCGGCCGCCACGTCCCCTGTGTCGCACGACCAGGTCGTCACATGAGGAGGTCGTCCACCTGGGCCTCCCCCTCCCGGTACCTGCGGGCGATCTCGGCGCTGCAGTCGTCGGCCGTCCGCTGGAGGCGCTGCCGGCGCCGCGACACCTGCTGCTCGTAGCGCACCAGCCGCCCCATCGCCGCGTTCAGCTCCAGGTCGGTGCGGGCGCCGAGGTCCGACAGCTCGACCTCGCCGAGCATCTCGGCGGCCAGCCGCCGGTACTCCTCGCTGTGCGGGGGACCGAGCGTCACATGCCGCGCGGAGGAACGCTGCCGGGCGGGCGCGTCCCGCAGGATCTCCGCGAGCCGCTCGACGACCGACCCACGCCCGGACCCAGGCCCGGACTCGGTCTGGGAAGCGGCCCCGGCCCCGGTCCCGGACGACCGCCCGGGCGCCCCACTCCCCCCGCCCGCCTCCGCGGCATGCCCGGCCGCGCCCGCGCGGGCCGTTCCGGCGGGCGCGGGCTGCGCGGGTCCGCGCCGGGCCAGTTCCGCGCGCAGGATGTCGATGCGGCCCTGCAGCAGCCGCCGTACGTAGCTCAGGTCGGCCTCGTCGCGCTGAGCCTGGCGGCGCAGGGTGCGCAACTCCGGCAGGCTGGGCACGGTCAGGTCACGCTCCGGCAGGTCCGTCGGCAGCCAGGGGCTGTCCGTGCGCTGCACGGGAGGCCGGTGGGTCTCCGCACCCGCCGCCCGGATCAGCGAGACTGCCACGGGCGGCTGCCCGGTACTCGATGTGCTCATGCGCCCCTACCGTCCCCTCGACCGGCGCGTACGGGAGCATCGTGCCACCCCGAGTGGCCACTATGTGACCGAGTGCCCCCGATCGGCCCCAGATGGGGGGTTACGGAGCAGAAAGAAGCACGATATGGCCGGACCGGTCCGGCCGCGGGTCGCGACCGACCGCCCGGCATGATGGTCCTCATGCGTGCAGTGGTGCAGAGGGTGGACGGCGCGAGCGTCGTCGTGGACGGCGAGACGGTGGGGGCCATCGAGGGCGAGGGGCTGTGCGTCCTCGTCGGGGTCACCCACGAGGACACGAAGGAGAAGGCGGCGCAGCTCGCCCGCAAGCTCTGGTCGATCCGCATGCTGCACGACGAGAAGTCGTGCAGCGACACGGACGCCCCCCTTCTGGTGATCAGCCAGTTCACCCTCTACGGCGACGCCCGCAAGGGACGCCGCCCCACCTGGAACGCGGCCGCCCCCGGCGAGGTCGCCGAGCCGCTCGTCGACGAGGTGGTCGCCCAGCTGCGGTCCCTGGGCGCGACGGTGGCCACGGGCCGGTTCGGCGCGCGGATGCGGGTGTCGCTGACGAACGACGGCCCGTTCACCGTCCTGCTGGAGATGTGAGCGGGCCCCGGGGCTTCCGGGGCCCGGGCCGCTACGGTTCGACGACGACTTCCTGCGCCGCCGCGGTGTCCCCCGCCAGCAGCGGCGCGTCCACCGGGACGTTCCGCTTGACCAGGGCGAGCGCGATCGGGCCGAGCTCGTAGTGGCGCACGGAGGTGGTGACGAAGCCGATCTTGCGGCCGTCCGGGCCGTCGGCGGCGAGGCGGACGTCGGTGCCGTGCGCCGGCAGGTGCACCTCGCTGCCGTCGAGGTGCAGGAAGACCAGGCGGCGCGGCGGCTTGCCGAGGTTCTGCACCCGGGCCACGGTCTCCTGGCCGCGGTAGCAGCCCTTCTGCAGGTGCACGGCCGTGCCGATCCAGCCCAGCTCGTGCGGGATGGTGCGGTGGTCGGTCTCGAAGCCGAGGCGCGGCCGGTGGTGCTCCACGCGCAGGGCCTCGAAGGCGAGCAGCCCGGCGGGCGGGCCGGCCTTCTCCGCGTACGACTCCAGGTCCGCGCGGGGCAGGAAGAGGTCACGCCCGTACGCCGTCTCGCGGACGACGACGCCCTCGGGGACCTCGGCGATCGAGCCGGCGGGCAGGTGCACCACGGCGAAGTCGGCGGTCCGGTCGGCCACCTCGACCCGGTAGAAGAACTTCATCGACTCCAGGTACGCGAGCAGCGCGTCCTGGGTGCCGGGCTCCACATGGGCCCAGACCGTCTCGCCGTCGTCCACCAGGTACAGGGCGTGCTCGATGTGGCCGTGCGCGGACAGGATCAGCGCCTCGGTGGCCTGGCCCGCGGGCAGTTCGCTGACGTGCTGGGTGAGCAGCAGGTGCAGCCAGCTCAGCCGGTCGGCGCCGCTGACGGTGACGACTCCGCGGTGGGAGAGGTCGACGAATCCGGTGCCGTCGGCAAGGGCGCGCTGTTCGCGGAACAGGTCGCCGTAGTGGGCGGCGACCCCTTCGTCGACGCCCTCGGCGGCGACGGCGCCGGGCAGGGACAGCAGGGGGCTCTTCATGGACACAAGCCTAAGACTCGGCAGTTGAACTCTTGAGCGAGCAGTCCCGGCAGCGGCCGAAGATCGCGAAGTGCTTCATGTCGGTCTCGAAGCCGAACTCCCCGCGCAGCTTGGCGGTGAACTCGGCGGCCACGTCCAGGTCGGCCTCGATGACGTTGGTGCAGTCGCGGCAGACCAGGTGGAGGTGGTGGTGCCGGTCCGCCAGGTGGTAGGTCGGCGCGCCGTGCCCGAGGTGGGCGTGGCTGACGAGACCGAGCTCCTCCAGGAGCTCCAGGGTGCGGTACACGGTGGAGATGTTGACCCCCGACGCCGTCTTCCTCACTTCGCCGAGGATGTCGTCGGGGGTCGCGTGCTCCAGGGTGTCCACGGCTTCGAGCACGAGTTGCCGCTGCGGGGTCAGCCGGTAGCCGCGCTGCCGCAGGTCCGTCTTCCAGTCGGTGCTCACCACACTGAAAGTCTAGGACGACCCGGGCCCGGGGCTTACTTGAAGAAGGCGATCCCGTCGTCCGGCAGGTCGTCCGGGAGGGCCTTGGCCCAGCGCTCGACCTCCTCGGGGGTGACGACCTTCTTCAGGTGGGCGGACATGTAGGGGCGCAGCTCGACCTCGGGGGTCTGCTTCTCGCCGACCCACATCAGGTCGCTCTTGACGTAGCCGTACAGCCGCTTGCCGCCGCTGTAGGGGCGGGCGGCGGCGGTGCGCGCCACGGTGTCGGTGGCGAGGTCGATCTGCGGCTTCTTGTCGGCCATCTCGCCGTACCAGACCTCGATCACGCCGTCGTCGCGGGTCATCGTGACCTCGACCCTGCGGGTGCCGTCGATCCGCCAGAAGCCGGACTCGGACTCCAGCGGACGGACCTTGTTGCCGTCCTTGTCCAGCACCCAGGTGTGCGAGTGGTACTCGAGGAAGTCCCGCCCGTCGTGGGTGAACGTGACCTCCTGGCCGAAGTTGCACTTCTCGGCGCCGGGGAAGTCGTGCACGCCCGCGCCGGCCCAGTTGCCGAGCAGGAAGGCGAGGGGGACCAGGTCCTTGTGGAGGTCGGACGGGATCTCGATCATGAGCAGCTCTTCGTCGTGGCCGTCTGGGAGGTCGGGGTCAGCGCTGGCCCTGGTACAGCTTCTTCACGGTCAGCCCGGCGAAGGCGAGGACGCCGACGCAGACCAGGACCAGCAGGATTGCGTAGAAGAGTTCCACGGGGGTGTGCTCCTTGCGGTGAGCGTGGTGCGGTACGTACGGGGGCCGGGCCCCAGCTTACGCGGCTGGGGCCCGGGCCTCTCGACGAGGTGCGCCTGCGGGAGCTCAGCCGAGCAGCTCGCTCTGCAGGGTCACCGTCTGCTGGAACGGCACGGCCGGTGCGCCGCCTTTCCGGGACTGGGTGATCACCGCGATGGTGTCGCCGGCGGAGAGGTAGGCCTGGCGCACCTGCTCGGCGCCGTACGGCCTCGGCTCGACGTACGCGGTGCGGTTGACGCCGTCGACCGCCGCCGCGTCGGGGAACGCTTCGTCGTGGGCGGTCGTCTGCGCACCGCGCACCTGGTAGCTCGGCGCGCTGTAGGGGGCGAGGCGATTCCCGTACAGGTCGTCCACCAGGGCGGCGGTGCCGAACTGGAGCAGGTACACCCGGGTGTGCGTGCCGTCGGGGGTGGTCCACCCGCGGGCGGCCACGTGCCGCAGGCCGTAGTCGGCGAGCGTCCCTCCGAGATCCTCGCGGTCGCTCTTCGCCGCGTACTCGGCCAGGAAGTCCTCCGTCGCCAGCCAGCCGTGTTCGCCGTCCAGCGCCTTGTCGTCCGTGGCGCCCTCGGGCGCGGGCAGGACCAGCGCCCGCAGGTCGGCGTAGTGCGTGCCGGCCTTGTTCGTCGCGGCGAAGGGGCCGGGACTGCCGGACGGAAGCGGCGGCCTGGTCAGCTCGGGGTAGGTCCAGCGCCCGTCGGACTCGGTCCCCAGTCCCGGCAGGTCCGTACGCTCGACCCGGGTGATGCCGTAGGCGGACGAGGCGCCGACCGCGGCGAAGACCACCACGGCGGCGGTCCAGCGCAGGACGGCGCGCAGGACCCGGCGGTCCTTCCTCGCCGGGGCCGCCACGGTGCCCGGCCCCTCCGGGAGGCCGTCGGGCGAGGGCGCGGGGGCGACGGCCGTGCGCCCGGTGTGTTCGATCGACTCGGTCATACCGCCTCCCCCGGCTCTGCGATGCGGTCGAGCTGCTCGCCGAGCAGCATCGCCACCCCCTTGGCGTCGAGTGGTGCGGCCCCGTGCGCGGTGGCGCTGACGAGGACCTCGCCCACATACGCGGAGCACAGCATCGTCTCCAGGCCCTCGTCGAGACCCTTGGGCGACAGGAAGCAGGAGGCGTTCTCGTGGCCCTTGATCGCCGGGCCCTTGCGGAAGACCCCCAGGGCGCCCAGGAACTCGCCCTGGAACCTCGCCATGCCGCGCACGGCGGCCGTGTTCTTCATCCGGACCAGTCCGATGCTCACCGTGTAGGCGTGGTGGGCGTAGAGGGTCGAGTCCTGCGCCTCGGTGGTGCTGACGTAGCTGCGCATCGCCACGCCCGTGATGCGCTGCCTGTCGATCTCCTTCTCCAGCCGCAGCCGCTGGGTGCGCGGCAGGCCGAGCAACTGCTTCTCACGCAGCGCCGCCGCCTCCTTCCCGCTGAGCACGGCGTCGGATCCGAACTCCGCGATGTCCGGGCCACGCCCGAGGCCATCGGTTCCGTACGGCAGGAGCATGTCGGCGAGCCCGGAGGTGGCGGCCCGTGCGCCGGGCTCCTTGCCGCCCTCGGCCCCGGTCTTCGGGAGCGTCCAGACGGGGGCGCCGGGAGCGCGGTCGGCGGCGTTCACCGTCACCGCGGTGAAGCCGATCCCGCCCACGAGGGCGAGGGCCGCGAGCACGGATGCCGCGACCGTGGCCGTACGGCCGCGCCGTTCGGGCTTGCCGGGGGGTCCGGTCTCGGGCACGGGCGCGGGCACGGCGGTCACCACCGGTTCCACGGGCCCGGTCGGGTAGTCGCTCACAGCTGCTCCATCTGCCGCCGGGCCAGGTCCATGATCTTCGCCTTCGGGATCGGCCGGGTGTCCGTGACCCAGATCTCCACGGCGACGTCACCACGCCAGGCGTATGCCTCCGCGGTGTACTGCGGCAGCCGGCCGGGCTCGGGCCGGGTGTGGACGTACGCCATGCCGCTTTCGGTGCCGGGCACGGTCCAGCGCCGAACGCTGGGGTCGCTCGGGGCGTCGAATCTGGTGCTGTCGTGCGTGGCCCAGTACTGGTTGTTCTCCGCCGCGTCGGAGGCCGCGGTCTGCTCCTCCTGCCGGAACTGGATCAGGCGGATCTCCACCGTGTACGTGCTGCCGACCTGCCAGCCGGTGACGGCTGCGCGCCGGAACTCCTCGCCGATGAGGTCGTCGAACTCCCCCCGCGGCTTATGGAACGTGCGGGCGTAGGAGGCCAGGTCCATCCAGCCGTCGGCGCCCGTCAGGTGCGGCGCGTCCTTCGCCCCTCGCGGCTTCCTGAGCAGCAGCTTGCGCAGGTCGCCCCCCGGTCCCCACCCGGCGGTCCTGCGCGGCGGACAGCGGCTCTGGCGCGGGGCCCGTGGCCTGCGCGAGGGTGGGCTGGGCCAGTGACGGCAGCTTCGTGGGCGCGCGGCCGGCCTGGACGACGTAGCCGACGCACGTGCCCGCGGCGAGGCCGAGCGCGGCCGCCGCGGCGACCAGAACCGCGGTGCCGCGCCTCCGGCCGCGCGGGACCCGTGCGCCCCCTGCTGCTCCCGCGGCTTCGCCGTCTCCTTCTCCTGCTGCTTCTTCCGCTTTTTCTGCCTCTTCGGGCACTTCCACAACGCCCCCAGCGATATGAAGCGCACATGCCATACGTGCGCTCCACGGGAGACCCGTGGCCGAAGCCCGTGGTTGTAGAAGCAGTGATTACGATTCAGCCATGGCGAAGAAGCTCGTGATCAAGGTGACGGCCGGGGCGGATGCCCCCGAGCGCTGCTCGCAGGCGTTCACGGTCGCGGCGGTGGCGGTGGCCAGCGGGGTCGACGTCTCGCTGTGGCTGACCGGCGAATCGTCGTGGTTCGCGCTGCCGGGCCGGGCCGCGGAGTTCGAGCTGCCGCACGCGGCCCCGCTGCCCGACCTGATCGACTCGATCCTGGCGGCCGGGCGCATCACCCTGTGCACGCAGTGCGCGGCCCGCCGCGAGATCACGGAGAAGGACGTCCTGGAGGGCGTGCGGATCGCGGGCGCGCAGGTCTTCGTGCAGGAGGCGCTGGGAGACGGGACGCAGGCGCTCGTCTACTGAGAGCCGGTGAGCCTTTCCGGTCACCGCGCTAGTGGCGCTTCTTGCCGTCGAGCTCGTCCCACCACTCGTCCGACTGCGGGTCGCCCGACGGGTCGTCCCACCAGCGGTCCTCGGGGCCGCGCCGGTTGGCGATCACCGCGGCCACGGGCGGGATCACCATGGCCACCACGCACATGGCCACCGCGGCGGGGACGGACCACAGGCGCACCACGCCCCACGCCAGGACGAACAGCGTGATGCAGATGCCCATCATGGCGAAGTACACGTGACGCCGTCGTGCGTACATGGGTCCAGCGTAGGTCGCCCGGGCGGGCCCGGGCACGCCGAAGGGCCGCACCCCAGGCGTCCAACCCGGGGGGTGCGGCCCTCCGTCGTACCGGTCGTCCGGAGTCCGGATCAGACCGCGATCGCGACCTCCGCGAGGCCGCCCTTCTGGGCGACGACCGTGCGGTCGGCGCTGCCGCCGGGGACCAGGGCGCGCAGGGTCCAGGTGCCCTCGGCGGCGTAGAACCGGAACTGGCCGGTGGCGGAGGTGGGGACCTCCGCGGTGAACTCGCCGGTCGAGTCCAGCAGCCGGACGTAGCCCGTCACGGGCTCTCCGTCGCGGGTCACCTGGCCCTGGATCGTCGTCTCACCGGGCTTGATCGTCGAGGCGTCGGGGCCGCCGGCCTTCGCTCCACACATGTGTTTCTCCAGAGGTCAGATAGGTCGAGAGGTCTTACTTGCCGGCGCCGAGCTCGATCGGCACGCCCACCAGGGAGCCGTACTCGGTCCAGGAGCCGTCGTAGTTCTTGACGTTCGGGACCCCGAGCAGCTCGTGCAGCACGAACCAGGTCAGCGCGGAGCGCTCACCGATGCGGCAGTAGGCGATGGTGTCCTTGGCCAGGTCGACGTCCTCGCCGGCGTAGAGCTCCTTGAGCTCCTCGTCCGACTTGAAGGTGCCGTCGTCGTTGGCGTTCTTCGACCACGGGATGTTCCGGGCGGTCGGGACGTGGCCCGGGCGCTGCGACTGCTCCTGCGGCAGGTGCGCCGGGGCGAGCAGCTTGCCGGAGAACTCGTCGGGGGAGCGGACGTCGACCAGGTTCTGGTTGCCGATGGCCGCCACGACGTCGTCGCGGTAGGCGCGGATGGACGCGTCCTGCGGCTTGGCCTTGTACGAGGTCTTCGCGCGCTCGGGCACGTCGGTGCCGTCGACCAGCTCGCGGGCGTCCAGCTCCCACTTCTTGCGGCCGCCGTCGAGGAGCTTGACGTTCTCGTGGCCGTAGAGCTTGAAGTACCAGTAGGCGTACGAGGCGAACCAGTTGTTGTTGCCGCCGTAGAGGATCACCGTGTGGTCGTTGGCGATGCCCTTCTCCGACAGGAGCTTCTCGAAGCCCTCCTGGTCGACGAAGTCACGGCGGACCGGGTCCTGGAGGTCGTCGGTCCAGTCGATCCGGATGGCGTTCTTGATGTGGTTCTTGTCGTACGCGGACGTGTCCTCGTCCACCTCGACGATGGCGATGCTCGGGTCGTCCAGGTGGTCCTGGACCCAGTCGGCGTCGACCAGGACGTCGCTGCGGCTCATGCTCAATCTCCTCCGGGGCAGTTGCGGCGGGGCGTGCGAGTGCGAAGGGCGCGGGTACGCGGCTGGACGCCTGCGTACGCGGCGCGCGGAGGGCCCCGGTTCGGACGGCGGGGCCGGGAATGCGGGAGGCGGAGCTCCCGCTCAGAAGGGGCGACAGAGCATGGCGGCGACGCGGCACAGGTCTACTGCCCGCCGCTTCGTGAGATCCGCCTGTCCCCGCGACCGGAGGACGCTCGTCTGACACTGCATGGGGTCGATCGTAGGGAGGTACGGGCGGACATGTCACCGGCGTGTCGCATGATGAGACGCGATCGTCCGTCATGTGAAACAGAAGCGCCGCCCGAGCCGTCGCCGCACGGCCACGGGGCCTCCGGGCCCGTTCGCGTATCTACGGTGCGGACGGGCCCGTCTCATCTGCCGGACGTTCCTTCCGGCGTCCGCCGCGCGGGGTCCTACCCGGCGAGCTTGACGTGCGCGCCCTTCACCGTGATCTCGACGCCGTCCGGCGCCGCCCGCACCGAGTCCAGCCGGATGTCACCGGGCAGCTGGTCGATCGCCTGCTGGAAGTCGGTGATCGCGCGGATCCGGCCCTCGGCGAGCCGCACGCCGCCGAACGCGGGCAGGGCGTCGGCCTTCACCCCCACCTCGTTGCCGTGGACCGTGACGGAGCTGAGCACGGAGATCGGCTTGGGCAGCCGGGTGCCGAGCACGGTGGCCTCCACGGCGACCTTGATCTTGCCGTTGCCCCCGTCGGACAGGCCGACCACGCGGGCGGTGACGCCCGGGGCGACCTGGGTGGGCTCGGACTTGGCAGCCCTCAGGAGCTCGTCGTAGCCGATGGTCGCGGTGCCGGTGGCGGTGGCGGCCGTGGCGGAGCTGTAGTCGCCGGAGAAGGTGACACCCCTCATGTCGGCCTCGATGTCGTCGATACGGATCGTCTGCTCGCCCTTGCCGGTGGCGGCCTCGTAGTCCTTGATGCCGACCCGGACGTCGTCCAGCTCGCCGTTCGCCAGCTGCGTGAGGAACGGGAAGCCCTTGATGGACACGTCCGGGGTGCGGTCCAGGTTCTCGGTGGCCTTCACCTTGTCGGCCGCCTTCCCCTCCGCGAAGTGCACCGCGAGCCGGTCGGCCGCCACGAAGAGCCCGCCCAGGATGACGACGACGACCAGAAGTATTCGCAGCGCACGCATGTTCCCCCTATCCGGACGGTCCTCGACGACCGGATGGCCGTCACGCGCGAGCGTAAACCCGGGACGGGACCGGCCCGGGGATCTGTCGATCACTTGTGACAGGCGGCCGGCCCGCGCCACCCGGCCGGGACGGCCGCCCCGGGCCGCTACCCGAGCGCCCGCCCCAGCACCCACACCGCCGGGGCCGCGGCCGCCAGGGGAAGGGCCACACCGGCCGTGAAGTGCACGAAGCGCGAGGGGTAGTCGTAACTCGCGGCCCGGTGGCCGGCGAGCGCGCACACCGCGGCGCCCGCGCCGAGCAGCGCGCCCTCGGCGCCCAGCCCGGTCATCCCGCCGACCGCGATGCCCGCGCCCGCCGCGGCCAGCAGCGAGACGACCACGGAGACCGGTGTCGGCAGCGGCAGCGCGCGGGCCAGGACGGCGACGGCGACGGCCGCCCCGCCGATCGCGACCGCGTCGGCCCCGGCGGCGAGATAGCCCGTCGCGATGATCGCCAGCGCCGCCGCGGCGACGGTCGCCATCAGGCCGTACATCCGCTCGTCCGGGTCGGCGGGGGAGCGCAGTTGCAGGGCGAGGGCGAGCAGGACCCACACGCCGAGCGTGCCCAGGATCGCGGCGGGGGCGTGCGCCCGGCCCGCGACCAGCAGCGCCGCGTCCGCGGCGAGCGCCCCCGCGAAGCCCAGGGCGATGCCCTGCCGCGCGGGCCACATGCCGTTCAGCCGGAACCAGCCCGCGGCCGTCACCGCCTGGAGCGCGACCAGCGGGACGAGCAGGGCGTAGGAGCCGAGCTCCGCCGCCCCGGCCAGCAGCAGGCCGAGAATCGCGGTGAGCGCGGCCGGCTGCATCCCGGGTTCGATGATCGGCGAGCGGCCCTCGGCGCGGGCCCGCTGCGCGTCGGTGAGGCGGGTGTTGCCGGCGAGGGTGGCGGGGCCGTACGTGGGCTCGGCCTCCGGGGACTCCCCGGGCGCCGCGCCGCGCGGGGCGGCGCCCGGAGCCGGGGCGTGGGGCGCCGCCGTGGGGCCCGCGCCGCCCGGCGCGCCGTGGGCCGCCGCCGACTCCTGGTGCCGCACCGGCGGCAGGTAGGCCGTCTCCGCCGCGGGGGCCGGCGGCTGGACGGGCTGCTGTGTGGCGTGCGTTCGGGTGTCCCAGGTCTGCCCCTGCCACTGCTGCGTGTGCTGCTGGGCGGCCCGCGGGTCGTCGTACCCCTGCTGCTGCCCGGGCCACGCCTGCTGCTGCTGCTGCGGCTGCTGGTACTGCGGCTGCGGCTGCGGCTGCGGCTGCGGGCCGCCGTACGACTGCTGGTACTGCTGCTGCGGCGGCTGCGCCCCGCCGTACGGCTGCTGCTGCGGCGGCTGCGCCCCGCCGTACGGCTGCTGGTGCTGGTGGGCGTACGGGTCGTATCCCTCGTACCCCTCGTGGGAAGCCCCGGGGGACCCCTCATACGGCCGGTCGGTCATCGCTCACCCTCCTGCGAACGGGGGGAGCACCTCGACCGTGCCGCCCTCGATCAGCCGAACCGTCTCATGCCCGCGGGTCCCCACCGGGTCTCCGTCGACGAGGAACGAGCACCGCCGCAGGACGCGCGCGAGCTCGCCGGGGTGGCGTTCGCGCACCGCGTCGAGCGCCTCGGCGAGCGTCTGCGCCTCGTACGGCTCCTCGGCGACCCCGGCCGCGGCCTTCGCCGCCGCCCAGTAGCGCACCGTGACCTTAGCCATCCCGTCCCTCGAGTCATTCGGCAATGAACAGGCTCAGGCTAGCCCGCCTGTGCGACCGCCCAGTCCCCGATGCGGTGCAGCAGCTCGTCGGAGGCCGCGTTCTCGGCGTGGCCCATGCCGGGCTCCAGCCAGAGTTCGCCGTGGTCACCGGCGGCCGCGGCCAGCATCCGGGGGTGGTCCAGGGGGAAGTAGCCGTCCCGGTCGCCGTGCACGATCAGCAGGGGCGTCGGGGCGATCCGGGAGACCGCCTCGACGGGGGACAGCGGGACGGGGTCCCAGTCGCGGTGGTGGATCCGGGTGCGCAGTCCGTAGCGGCCCAGCAGCCGGCCCTCGGGGCGCGTCACCAGCCAGTGCAGCCGGCGCATGGGCGCCGTGCCCCGGTAGTACCAGCGGGCCGGAGCGCTCACCGAGACCACCGCATCCGTCCGCGCTTCCGTGCGCCCCTCGGGTCCGGCGCCGCCGCGCTGACCCCACAGGGCGGCGTGCCGCAGCACCACCGAGCCGCCCATGGAGAAGCCGACGGTCGCCACCCGCGTGTGCCCGAGCCGCCGCGCCCACGCCACCGCAGCCGCCAGGTCGAGCACCTCCCGGTCGCCGACCGTGGAACGCCCGCCGGAGCGCCCGTGACCGCGGAAGGAGAAGGTGACCACGGCCCCGTGCCGGGCGAGGGCCCGCGCCGCCCGGCGCACGTGCGGCCGGTCCAGGTCGCCGGTGAAACCGTGTGCGATCACGAACACCGGGGCGCCGGAGGACGGCAGGGACGACGGCGACGGCGCGGACGACGGCGCGTCCGGCGCGTCCGGCGCCGAGCCGTATACGACGGGACCCGGCCCGTATACGACGGGACCCGGCCCGTATACGACGGGACCCGGCTCGTACACGGCCTCGACCGGCACCCCGTCCGCCGTGCGCAGAAGCGTCCTGACACGTGCGCGCGGGGGCGTCTCAGACTCCGGGACGATCGACGAACGCGCCACATGACCTGCCGAACCCGAGCTCATGTCGGCTATTCTGCTGGGAAGAGGACTCGGGCAGTGAAGCCCCCGGGTCCTTTTGTGCTTTCGGGGAGGCGTTGTATACGACGCGGGAAACCGCAGGTGTACGGGCCGCCGGGCGCACAGTGGCCCCCTCCTGGGGCCGCGGCGGGTCCCAGGGGCGCGGGATTCGCACCACCGTACGAAGCAGTGCCGCGATGTCCTCGCCGGGACCGAGGAGGAACCAGACGACATGGGCGAGCCAACCGTGCACGGACGTATGACGACCCAGGCAGGTGGGGTGCGATGAGTTCTCTGCTGCTCCTGACCAATGCCCTCCAGCCGTCGACGGAGGTGCTTCCCGCCCTCGGCCTGCTGCTGCACAACGTGCGTGTGGCCCCGGCGGAGGGGCCCGCACTGGTCGACACCCCGGGCGCCGACGTCATCCTGATCGACGGGCGGCGCGACCTGCCGCAGGTGCGCAGCCTGTGCCAGCTGCTGCGCTCGACGGGCCCCGGCTGCCCGCTCGTCCTCGTGGTGACGGAGGGCGGCCTCGCGGCGGTCACCGCCGACTGGGGCATCGACGACGTGCTGCTCGACACCGCCGGCCCGGCCGAGGTGGAGGCCCGGCTGCGGCTCGCCATGGGCCGCCAGCAGATCGTCAACGACGACTCCCCGATGGAGATCCGCAACGGCGACCTGTCGGTGGACGAGGCGACCTACAGCGCCAAGCTCAAGGGCCGGGTGCTGGACCTCACCTTCAAGGAGTTCGAGCTCCTGAAGTACCTCGCGCAGCACCCGGGCCGGGTCTTCACCCGCGCCCAGCTGCTGCAGGAGGTCTGGGGCTACGACTACTTCGGCGGCACCCGGACCGTGGACGTCCACGTGCGACGGCTGCGCGCCAAGCTCGGCCCCGAGCACGAGTCGCTGATCGGAACCGTCCGGAACGTCGGTTATCGATTCGTTACGCCTGAAAAGGTGGACCGCGCCGCCGACGAGGCGAAGGCCAAGGCAGCCCGTCCAAAGGAGGACGATACGGACAATGCGACCGCTCCGGTCGCCGCGGAGGCGCGGGCCGAGGCCTAGCGGGCGCGCGGGCAGGGCATTGCGACCGCACATCCAAGGAGCGATACGCCCTGCCCAGAGCGGGTCCATCCGCGTAGACTCCGCGCGTGGCCAAGGTGACTCGGGACGACGTGGCGCGGCTGGCGGGGACTTCGACCGCCGTGGTCAGCTATGTCATCAACAACGGACCCCGGCCGGTCGCCCCGGCCACGCGGGAGCGTGTGCTCGCCGCGATCAAGGAACTGGGGTACCGGCCCGACCGGGTCGCCCAGGCCATGGCCTCGCGGCGCACGGACCTGATAGGCCTGATCGTCCCGGACGCCCGCCAGCCCTTCTTCGGGGAGATGGCGCACGCCGTCGAGTGGGCCGCCGCCGAGCGCGGAAAGATGGTCCTCGTCGGCAACTCCGACTACGTCGCCGAGCGCGAGGTCCACTATCTGCGGGCCTTCCTCGGGATGCGGGTCTCCGGCCTCATCCTGGTCAGCCACGCGCTCAACGACCTCGCCGCCGCCGAGATCGACGCCTGGGACGCCCGGGTGGTGCTGCTGCACGAGCGGCCCGAGGCCATCGACGACGTCGCCGTCGTCACCGACGACCTGGGCGGCGCGCAGCTCGCCGTGCGGCACCTGCTGGAGCACGGCTACGAGTACGTCGCCTGCATGGGCGGCACGGCCGAGACGCCCTCCGTCGGCGACCCCGTCTCCGACCACGTCGAGGGCTGGCGGCGCGCCATGACCGAGGCCGGCATCCCGACCGAGGGGCGGCTCTTCGAGGCGCCCTACAACCGCTACGACGCCTACCGGGTCGCCCTGGAGTTCCTCTCCGGGCCGAACCGCCCGCCCGCGGTCTTCTGCTCCACCGACGACCAGGCGATCGGCCTGCTGCGGGCCGCGCGCGAGCTGCGCATCGACGTGCCGGGCAAGCTGGCCGTGGCCGGCTTCGACGACATCAAGGAGGCGGCGCTCGCGGACCCGCCGCTGACGACGGTCGCCTCGGACCGGTCGGCGATGGCGCGGGCCGCGGTGGACCTCGTCCTGGACGACGGCCTCCGGGTCGCCGGGTCCCGGCGGGAGCGGCTGAAGGTGTTCCCCTCGCGGCTGGTCGTCCGCAGCTCCTGCGGCTGCGCGTAGCCGGGCACGGCGCCCCGGCCTGCCCCCTGAGGGCGCCCCGGACCGGCCTTTATATCGGGCATACGAGGTTCTGTCGGGCTTCTCAGCGGGGACTCAGGAGCCTCTCATGATCGCGGGTCATTTTTATAGTCATGACCGAGAGCATCCGCCGCGGCGGCGCACACGAGCCCTCCCCGGGTGACGCGCACCAGCCGTCCGCGTATCCCCAGCAGCAGCACGCCTCCTCTCCCGTGCACCCGCAGTGGCCGCCCCGGCCGGCGTACGCGCCGACCCCGGCAGCCGCTTTCGCCGACGGTGGCGGCGGGCACGGCGGACACGGCGCGCAGGGGACGTACGGCGGTCCGCTCGCGGCCGGTCAGGGGGGCGGCACGGCTCTCACGCCCCCCGTTCCGTCGGGTCCCGCGCCCGCGCCTCGTGGGCGCGCCAAGGGACCGACGGCGCTGCTCGCCGCCGTGGCGATCGCCGCCGCGGCGGTGGGCGGCGGCACCGCCTACGCCTTCCAGGAACTGACCGGCCAGGACACGGTCGCCACCGCGAGCAGCACCGGCACCACCGCGGTGCCCGCCGGCCGGCGGGGCAGCATCGCGGCGATCGCCGAGGCGGTGAGCCCGAGCGTGGTCGAGATCAACGCGACCCTCGGCGACGGCTCGTCCACCGGGTCCGGCGTGATCATCACCAGCGGCGGCCAGATCGTCACCAACAACCACGTCGTGGCCGGCGCCTCGTCGGTCAAGGTGCGCACCAGCGACGGAAAGCAGTACGGCGCGCGGGTCGTCGGCACCGACAGCTCCAAGGACCTCGCCCTGGTCGAACTGGAGGGCGCCTCCGGTCTGAAGCCGGCCTCCCTCGGTGACTCCGCCGGTGTCTCGGTCGGCGACCAGGTCGTCGCCATCGGCTCCCCCGAGGGCCTGACCGGCACCGTCACCAGCGGGATCGTCTCCGCCCTCGACCGTGACGTGACCGTCTCGACCGGCGAGGGCCAGGGACAGCAGGACGGCGGCGGACAGTGGCCGTTCGAGTTCGGCGGCCGGGAGTTCAACGGCGACACCGGGTCCTCCACCACGACCTACAAGGCGATCCAGACCGACGCCTCCCTCAACCCGGGCAACTCCGGCGGCGCGCTCATCGACGCGAACGGCGACGTCATCGGGATCAACTCCGCCATGTACTCCGCCACTTCGAGCACCGACTCGTCCGGCGCGGGCAGCGTGGGCCTCGGTTTCGCCATCCCGGCCGACACCGTCAAGGCCGACCTCGCCCAGCTGCGGTCCGGCTCCCGGAACTGACGAGCCCTGAGCCCCGCCCCGTCGGAGCACCCCGGCACCTGAAGCACCCAGCACCCGGAGCACCCCGGCACCTGAACCACCGAGCACCCGGAGCACCACAGCACCTGAAGCACTGAAGCACCTGAGCCAGAAGGAGACCGTCATGATCGAGCAGGTTGTGCACGAGACCACCGAGACCGTCGACGCCGCCACCCCCGTCGACGTCGACCTGGGTCTGGCCGTCGCGAAGGAGCTCCACAGCCCGGTGAACCGGGTTCCCGAGGTCGCCGTACCGCAACTGATGGGCCTGCGTCTCCCGGCCGCCCGCCCCCACCGCCACAAGGTGCCGCTGCGCCGGCTGACGGCCGTGCACTCCTGACCCGCCCCGACGCCCAACGGCCCCACGGCCCGGAAACGTGCGAGGCTGAGAACGTCCCGCCCACGCCCCCACCGCACCCGAGGAAACGCGAGCGATGAGCCCCGCCGATGGCGACCGTGACCCCCAGCGCATCCTGATCGTCGACGACGAGCCCGCCGTACGCGAAGCGCTCGAGCGCAGCCTCGCCTTCGAGGGGTACGGCACCGAGGTGGCCGTGGACGGCGCGGACGCGCTGGAGAAGGCGGCCGTCTACCGGCCGGACCTGGTGGTCCTCGACATCCAGATGCCCCGCATGGACGGCCTGACCGCCGCCCGCCGCATCCGCGGCACCGGGGACATGACCCCCATCCTGATGCTGACGGCCCGCGACACGGTCGGCGACCGGGTCACCGGGCTCGACGCCGGCGCCGACGACTACCTGGTCAAGCCGTTCGAGCTGGACGAGCTGTTCGCCCGGATCCGCGCGCTGCTGCGGCGCAGCTCCTACGCGGCGGGCGCGGCGGGCGTGGCCGACGACACGAACGTGCTGTCCTTCGCCGACCTGCGCATGGACCTCACCACCCGCGAGGTCACCCGCGACGGGCGGCCGGTGGAACTGACCCGCACGGAGTTCACCCTGCTGGAGATGTTCCTGGCGCACCCGCGCCAGGTGCTCACCCGGGAGCAGATCCTGAAGGCGGTCTGGGGCTTCGACTTCGAGCCCTCGTCGAACTCGCTCGACGTGTACGTGATGTACCTGCGCCGCAAGACCGAGTCCGGCGGCGAGCCACGCCTCGTGCACACCGTGCGGGGCGTGGGTTACGTCCTGCGGCAGGGCGGCGCGGAGTGAGGCACGCGGTACGTCGGCTGCGCTCGCTGCCCATCCGGTCCCGGCTGGCGCTGCTGGTCGCGGCGGCGGTGGCCTTCGCGGTGGCCGCGGTCTCGGTCACGTGCTGGTTCATCGTGCGGAGCAGGCTGTACGACGAGGTCGAGAACCGGCTCGCGAGCGCCAACACCCGGCAGCTGCTGGACGACACGCCCTATGTGACGGCGCTGCTGACCAGCTGCCCCCCGACGGCGGCGGGCGACTCCGGCGGCAGGCCGTCGTACTTCTACATGCAGCTGGTGAGGGCGGACGGCAAGGCCTGTGTCCTGCCCCAGTCCGAGGGCGTCCTGAAGGTCACGCGCACGGACCGGGCGGCGGCCGCCGATCCCGACCTCAGCGTGCGCACCTTCCACAACAGCACCGACAGCGAGGGCAACGACGTGCGGGTGGCGGTCCTCGCCATCCCCCTGGAGGGCGGCCAAGACCTGCGGCCGTATCCCAATGCCGTGTTCACCATCGGGCTGTCCCTCAAGGACACCGAGAAGACACTCGACGACCTCGCCCTGCTGCTCCTCGTCGTCTCCGGCGTCGGCGTCCTCGGGGCCGGTGCCGCCGGTCTCGCGGTGGCGCGCGCCGGGCTGCGGCCGGTCGACAAGCTGACCGAGGCGGTGGAGCACGTCGCCCGGACCGAGGACCTGACCATCCGGATCCCCGTGGAGGACGACAGCGAGGACGAGATCGCCCGGCTGTCCCGCTCCTTCAACTCGATGACGTCGGCGCTGGCCAGCTCCCGCGAGCTGCAGCAGCAGCTCATCGCGGACGCGGGCCACGAGCTGCGCACCCCGCTCACCTCGCTCCGCACCAACATCGAACTGCTCACCCGCAGCGAGGAGACCGGCCGCCCGATCCCGGAGGCCGACCGCAAGGCGCTGCTCGCCTCGGTGAAGGCGCAGATGACGGAGCTCGCCTCGCTGATCGGCGACCTCCAGGAGCTGTCGCGTGCGGAGGGGCAGCGGGGCGAGCGGGTCCAGCTGATCGCCTTCCAGGACACCGTGGAGGACGCGCTGCGCCGGGCCCGGCTGCGCGGGCCGGAGCTGACGATCACGGCGGACCTGAGCCCCTGGTTCGTCCGGGCGGAGCCGTCCGCGATGGAGCGGGCGGTGGTCAACATCCTCGACAACGCGGTGAAGTTCAGCCCGGAGGGCGGTGTGGTCGAGGTGGTCCTGGACGAGGGCGTGCTCACCGTCCGCGACCACGGGCCGGGCATCCCCGCCGACGAACTCCCCCATGTCTTCGACCGCTTCTGGCGCTCACCGAGCGCGCGGGCCCTGCCGGGCTCGGGCCTGGGCCTGTCCATCGTCGCCCGCACCGTCCAGCAGGCCGGCGGCGAGGTCTCCCTGGCACCGGCGCCGGGCGGCGGCACGGTGGCGACGGTACGCCTGCCGGGCGCCCCCACCCCGCCCCCGGAGGGGCCGTACGGCACGGCCGCCTGAGGTCAGCGGGTACTCGGGCGCCTGGGGCCGGCGCTCGATGTGCGGGAATGTGCCGGCCGGTTGGGGGGTGGGCCCGACGTTGCCGGCGAGGCGGGGCGGAGCGCGGTGCGACGTGGGACGGGTCCTGCGGCCGGTGGCCTCCGGCGGCCGACGAGCCGCTTCTCCCCGGGCGGGCGGCGCACCCTTACTCTCGTACGCATGACCAGCGACGACACCGCACCGATCGCCCGCTCATTGGACACCTGCTCCGTGCTCTCCCCGGACCAGGCCGACGCCGTGCTCGGCCTGCTGGCGGCGGCCGCCCGCAACGACGGCCAGCAGGCGGTGTCCGAGCAGGGCCGGCTCCAGCTGCGCGGCGGCGCCCGCGAGGGCGTGTCCCACATGCTGCTCACCGTCGACGGCGAGCTCGTGGGGTACGCGCAGCTGGAGGACACCGATCCCGTGGAGGCGCCCGCCGCCGAGCTGGTCGTCCACCCGGCGCACCGCGGGCACGGCCACGGGCGGGTGCTCGGCTCCGCCCTGCTCGCCGCCTCGGGCAAGCGGCTGCGGGTGTGGGCGCACGGCGGGCACTCCGCCGCCCGGCACCTCGCGCAGGTCCTCGGGCTCACCCTCTTCCGTGAGCTGCGCCAGATGCGGCGTTCGCTCACCGACTTCGACCTGCCCGAGCCGCCGCTCCCCGAGGGCGTGACCGTACGGACCTTCGTCCCCGGCGAGGACGACGCCGCGTGGCTCGCCGTCAACGCCGAGGCCTTCGCCCACCACCCCGAGCAGGGCTCGCTCACCCAGCGGGACCTCGACGCACGCGAGGCGGAGGCCTGGTTCGATCCGCAGGGGTTCTTCCTGGCCGAGCGGGAGGGCCGGGTGATCGGCTTCCACTGGACGAAGGTGCACGCGGACGAGCGCCTCGGCGAGGTGTACGTGCTCGGCGTGCGCCCCGGCGCCCAGGGTGGCGGCCTCGGCCGGGCCCTGACCGTGATCGGGCTGCGGCACCTGGCCGCGCAGGGCCTGCCGACGGCGATGCTGTACGTCGACGCCGACAACAAGGCGGCGGTCTCCGTTTACGAGCGGCTGGGGTTCAGCACCTACGAGACCGATCTGATGTACCGGACGGAGACCTGACCGGAGCCCTGCCCGGGCTCTCCGCGCGGATCGCTGCCCGGAGACCTGGCCGGTGACCCGACCGGCCCGGCAGCCCCCGCCCGGTCCCCCAGGCGGCCCCACCGCCCCACCCCACCGCCGTACGACCTGAACGCCCTTTCCCCGCCCCGCCCTTCGACGGGGGCGGCCGGGGCCGGACGCCGCCGGGCGGGGTGGCGGGGACGCCCCGGGGCCGCCCCCCGCTATCCCGCACGTCATGTCTCCGTAACCATCGATTCAGACGAGCTTGCGACGCTCGGGCAATGAAGCCCGCCGCGCCAGAGCCTTCGCCGCCCCCCGAGGGCGCCACGGGGAACGGGACCGCTCCCGCCCACTCGCGGCCCCGGCAGGCCGGGGGGTCCCCCGCCGCCGTGCTCCCGCCCGCGGCCTCCGACGCGCCTGTCTTCCGCCCGGCGCGGAAGAATGGGTTCATGAGCCAGCCAGACACCCAGGCACAGGTCCAGCACCCGCAGCCCTCCGTGGGCTCCATAGCCGCCCACCGCCCGCACACCGTGGCGGCGGCGGTCTCCGACCTGGAACCCGACATCGATGCCGACCTCGACGGTTACGAGGAGTCGCAGGTAGACGGGGTACAGCTGCCACAGGGTCGTTTCCTCGACCGGGAGCGCAGCTGGCTCGCCTTCAACGAGCGCGTCCTCGAACTCGCCGAGGACCCGAACACGCCCCTCCTGGAGCGGGCCAACTTCCTCGCGATCTTCGCCAGCAACCTGGACGAGTTCTTCATGGTCCGGGTGGCCGGCCTGAAGCGCCGGATCGCCACCGGGGTCGCCACCCGCTCCGCCTCCGGCCTCCAGCCCCGCGAGGTGCTGGAGATGATCTGGGCCCGCTCCCGCGAGCTCATGGCCCGGCACGCCGCCTGCTACCACGAGGACGTCGCCCCCGCCCTCGCGGAGGAGGGCATCCACCTGGTCCGCTGGAGCGAGCTGACCGAGAAGGAGCAGGCCCGCCTCTTCACGCTCTTCCGGCACCAGATCTTCCCGGTGCTCACCCCGCTGGCGGTCGACCCCGCGCACCCCTTCCCGTACATCTCCGGCCTGTCCCTGAACCTGGCCGTGGTCGTACGGAACCCGGTCACCGGCCACCGCCACTTCGCCCGCGTCAAGGTGCCGCCGCTGCTGTCCCGCTTCCTGGAGAGCTCCCCGGGCCGCTACGTCCCCGTCGAGGACGTCATCGCCGCCCACCTGGAGGAGCTGTTCCCGGGCATGGAGGTGCTCGAGCACCACGCCTTCCGGCTCACCCGCAACGAGGACCTGGAGGTCGAGGAGGACGACGCGGAGAACCTGCTCCAGGCGCTGGAGAAGGAGCTCATGCGGCGCCGCTTCGGGCCGCCGGTCCGCCTGGAGGTCGAGGAGTCCATCGACCGCGAGGTCCTCGACCTGCTGGTGCGCGAGCTGAAGATCAGCGAGGCCGAGGTGTACCCGCTGCCGGGTCCCCTGGACCTCACCGGCCTCTTCCGCATCCACAGCCTCGACCGGCCCGAGCTGAAGTACCCGAAGTTCGTCGCCGGCACCCACCGCGACCTCGCCGAGGTCGAGTCGGCCTCCGCGCCGGACATCTTCGCCGCGCTGCGCAGCCGGGACGTGCTGCTGCACCACCCGTACGACTCCTTCTCGACCTCCGTCCAGGCGTTCCTGGAGCAGGCCGCCGGCGACCCGGACGTGCTGGCGATCAAGCAGACCCTGTACCGGACCTCGGGCGACTCCCCCATAGTCGACGCGCTCATCGACGCGGCCGAGTCCGGCAAGCAGGTCCTCGTCCTGGTCGAGATCAAGGCCCGCTTCGACGAGCACGCCAACATCAAGTGGGCGCGCAAGCTGGAGGAGGCCGGCTGCCACGTCGTGTACGGCCTGGTCGGCCTGAAGACGCACTGCAAGCTGTCCCTGGTGGTCCGCCAGGAGGGCGAGACCCTCCGCCGCTACAGCCATGTCGGCACCGGCAACTACCACCCGAAGACGGCCCGCCTCTACGAGGACCTCGGCCTGCTGACCGCCGACCCGCAGGTGGGCGCCGACCTGTCCGACCTGTTCAACCGGCTCTCGGGCTACTCGCGCCGCGAGACCTACCGCCGGCTGCTGGTCGCCCCCAAGTCCCTGCGGGACGGCCTGGTCGCGCGGATCAACAAGGAGGTCCAGCACCACCGTGCCGGGCGTCCCGCCTTCATCCGCATCAAGGTCAACTCGATGGTCGACGAGGCCGTCGTCGACGCGCTGTACGGCGCGTCGCAGGCAGGGGTGCCCGTCGACGTCTGGGTGCGCGGCATCTGCGCCGTGCGCCCCGGAGTCACCGGGCTGTCGGAGAACATCCGCGTCCGGTCCATCCTCGGCCGCTTCCTGGAGCACTCCCGGGTGTTCGCCTTCGGCAACGGCGGCGAGCCCGAGGTGTGGATCGGCAGCGCCGACATGATGCACCGCAACCTCGACCGCCGCATAGAGGCCCTGGTCCGCGTCGTCGACCCGGCGCACCGGGCGTCGCTCAACCGGCTCCTCGAGACCGGCATGTCCGACACCACCGCCTCCTGGCACCTCGGCCCGGACGGCGACTGGACCCGGCACGCGACCGACGCCGAGGGACAACCCCTGCGGAATATCCAGGAGATGCTCATAGACGCCCGGAGGCGCCGGCGTGGCAATGCAACACCCTGACCCGACGGACCCCACCGCCGGGCCGGTCCCCACCGACGCTCTCGCGGCCTATCTGCGGGCGCAGGCCACGGAGTTCCTCCGCGCGCTGCGCCTGCACCGCCAGGCGGGCCCCGGCGGCGGATCCCCGTCCCGCGCCGAGGCGCGGACGGCGGACCACGGCCCGGCGGGCAACGGCTCCGCGGAGACCGTCGACGCGGCGTGCGCCCTGCGCCGCTCGGCCCGCCGCATCAGCGGCAGCCTGCACACCTTCCGCCCCCTGCTGGAGGAGGGCTGGGCGGAGGAGATGCGGCCCGAACTGGCCTGGCTGTCGGGCACCTTGGCCCGTGAGCACGCCTACCAGGCCCGCCTGGAGCGGCTGTTGCTGGCCCTGCACCGGCTGTCGGGGTCGGCGGCCCTGCCCGCCCAGCCGATGGGCGCGCTCGGCGCCGCCGTGGCCCGGACGGGCCCCGGGGCCGTCCCCGGCTCGACGACCCCGGCGGAGGCGCCCGGCGGCCACCGCGCCGCTGCCCCGGCGCCGGACCGCGGCAGCCTGACCGTCGGCGCGGCGAAGGCGGGCGCCCTGCTCGACCGTCAGCTGACCCTGGCCCGGACCCGGGCGCACTCCACCGCCCTCCAGGCCCTCGGCTCCTCCCGCTTCCACGCGGTCGCCGACAAGGTCGCCGTACTCGCCAGCGACGTCCCCCTGGTCCCCGGCGCGGCCACCGCCGACCTGCGCCCGCTCGCCGCCGCCGCGCGGGAGCGGCTGGCGGACGCGGTCGCGGCGCTGCCGCTGCTCACCGCGGGCAGCCCGTACAACGCGGAGGCGCTGATCCACGGCCTGTCCCCGGACCCGTCCCCGCACCCGCAGGACGCGCCCTGGCACCAGGTCCGCCTGCTGCTGCGCCTGTACCGGTACGCCCGCGAGGTACTGCACGGCGACAGCGCGCCCGCCGACGTACGGCTGCCGGAGGCCGCCCAGGCGCTCGACCGGCACCGTGACGCCTCGGAGGCGGCGGCCGCCGCGGCCGCGGCGGCCCGCACCCCGCGGATCGCCCCGGCCACCGCGTACGCGCTCGGCGTGCTCCACGCCGACCAGCGGCACGAGGTCGAGGCGGCGCGGTTCGCCTTCCAGCAGTCCTGGCAGAAGCAGACGGTCAGCGCTCCCTGAGGAGGCGGTGAGCTACCGGTGAGTCCCGCGAAGGACACCGTCGTCCGGGCGTCCGGGTGCGTCCTGTGGCGCCGTTCCCCGGTGGACGGCACGCTCGAGGTGTGCCTGGTGCACCGGCCCAAGTACGACGACTGGTCCTGGCCCAAGGGCAAGCTCAAACGGGGCGAGGACCCGCTCGCCGGTGCCCTGCGCGAGGTCGAGGAGGAGACCGGGCACACCGCCGCGCCCGGCGCCGAGCTGCGCGCCGTGCGGTACATGGCGGGCGGGCGTCCCAAACGGGTCCGTTACTGGGCGGCCGAGGCCACCGGCGGCCGCTTCACCCCCAGCGACGAGGTGGACCGCGTGCTGTGGCTCTCCCCCGCCGCCGCCCGCGGCCGCCTGACCCAGTACCGCGACCGCGACCTCGTGGACGACCTGCTGGCCACCTTCCGCCACGCCTGACCGATCGCCCTGCGGGGGGCTGCACTCAGGGCCGACCGCCGGGGGCCGGACCGGATCAGGGCTCCGCCCTCCAGGGGGCCGGACCGGATCAGGGCTCCGTCCGCCGCTGAAGGGTCGCGGACGGATCAGGGCTCCGTCGCGTGGCCCCGGGCGTCCGTGCGGGCCAGGCTGCGGGCCCGGCGGGCCGGACCGCGCCAGCCGCAGACACAGTGGGCCACGCAGAAGCGGCCCTGTTCGACGGTCGTCGTGCGGTGAACCTGATCCTCACGGTCAGGGCCGAGCCCCTCCTGCTGCGCCACGCTCCCACGGTACCCACACCGGGTGAACGGCTCCCATCCCCGTGCGACGGACGGCTCCGCCGCGTGACGGGGCTCCCTACCCGTCGTTAACCGGAACGACAGGGGGTCCCGTGACGGACGTACCGGCTGGGGGTAGGCAGGCGATGGCGGAGCGACAGCGACGGCGGGCGAGCGGGGCGGTGCTCGCGGCGGGACTGATGGTCTGTGCGTGCGCCACGGGCTGCGCCGGCGGCGGCGCCGCCGCTCAGGACGCGCGCGCCGCGGCCGACCCGGTGCGGACCCTGCGACAGGCACCGGACACCCTGCTGGCGGCGGGCAGCTCCCAGGCCCGCACGTCGATGGAGATGGCCACCGGCGGCACCCGGGTGACCATCCGCGGCGAGGGTTCCTACGACTTCCGCGGGCAGCTCGGGCGGCTGACGGTGATGCTGCCGCAGGACCCGGCCGGCACCGTCCCGCACCGGCCGATCACCGAACTCCTCGCGCCGGGCGCGCTGTTCATGAAGAACCGCGGCGCCGGTGTGCCGGCCGACAAGTGGGTGCGGGTGGAGACCGCCACGCTGTCCGACGGCAATCTCGTCACCGGCGGCGCCACCGACCCGTTCGCCGCCGCCGAGGTGCTGCGCGGGACGCGGACGGCGACGTACGTGGGGAGGACCGAGCTGGCGGGCGTCGAGGTGCGGCACTACCGGGGCACCGCCGATCTCGCCCTGGCCGCGAAGAACGCCGGCGCGGCCGGCGGGGCGGCCCTGCGGGCGGCGGCGAAAGGGTTCGCCACGGCCTCGGTCCCGTTCGACGTCTACCTCGACGACCAGGGGCGCATCCGCAAGGTCCGGCACCGGTTCAGCTTCGTCAACGGCCGGCGCCAGGGCACGGTCGCCGTCTTCTCCACGACCCTGCTGTACGCCTTCGGGACCCCCGTGACCGTACGGCTGCCGAAGGCGGGGGACATCTACGCCGGGCGGATCGCCGAGAAATGACCGGCGAACTAGCCCGTCCGTGCCATGCGCGCCCTGCGGGCCGCTCCCTACCCTAGGAAGTCGGTGACGGCAGAGAAGAGGTGACGCACGTGGCTCCGGTCGGCGGTACGGCAGTTCAGGACCACGTGGCCCTCGCCGAGATCGAACTGTGCGGGGAGCTGATCATCGCCGCCTCGGCGGCCGAGGAGCGGCTCAGCCTGGAGAGCATCGACGAGGTGCTGAGGGTGGCCGAGGAGCGCGCGGGCGCCCCGCGCGGCTGACCCGGCGCGCCCGCCCCGCGCTCGGTCCGGCACGCACGCCGCCCCGAGCGACGAGAACCGGCCACCCGCATGCCGGGCGGACGCGCCCGTGCGGCGCTCAGGTGCGCAGCAGCCGCCCGATCGCCTTCGTCGCCTCCTCGACCTTCGCGTCGATCTCGGTACCGCCCTTGAGGGCCGCGTCCGCGACGCAGTGGCGCAGGTGCTCCTCCAGCAGCTGCAGGGCGAAGGACTGCAGGGCCTTGGTGGAGGCGGACACCTGGGTGAGTATGTCGATGCAGTAGACGTCCTCGTCGACCATCCGCTGCAGGCCGCGGATCTGGCCCTCGATCCGGCGCAGCCGCTTGAGGTGCTCGTCCTTCTGCTGGTGGTAGCCGTGCACGCCGCGGTCGTGGTCCGTCACCACGTCGCCCGCGCCTTCGGAGGGCACCGCCGCCCCGGCCTCGGTGGTCGTCATAGCGGCCTCCCTCTCAGAACGATCCCGACACGATCCCCGACATATACCCCCACAGGGTATATCCTAGCGGGCTTCGCTGGGTATACGCCCTGTGGCCGAAGCCGAGCGCGGAGGCCGGACCGGCCCCCGGTACCGCCCCCGTGCGGAGCACCGTGCCCGATGGGCGACACTGGGGGACGGCCCCTTAGCCGTGGCCGGATGATGCGCTTAGCATCACCCTGACCGAAACCGAAGCATCCTGAGGACCCCACGTGCGCTTTCGTCTGACCCCCAGGGAGACGAGCTTCTACGACATGTTCGCCGCGTCCGCGGACAACATCGTCACCGGCTCGAAGCTCCTGATGGAACTGCTCGGGGCGGACTCTTCCGCCCGGGCCGAGATCGCAGAGCGTATGCGGGCAGCGGAACACGCCGGTGACGACGCCACGCACGCGATCTTCCACCAGCTGAACTCCTCCTTCATCACGCCCTTCGACCGCGAGGACATCTACTCCCTCGCGTCGTCCCTCGACGACATCATGGACTTCATGGAGGAGGCCGTCGACCTGGTCGTCCTCTACAACGTCGAGGAACTGCCCAAGGGCGTCGAGCAGCAGATCGAGGTCCTGGCGCGGGCGGCGGAGCTGACCGCCGAGGCGATGCCGCACCTGCGGACCATGGACAACCTCACCGAGTACTGGATCGAGGTGAACCGCCTGGAGAACCAGGCGGACCAGATCCACCGCAAGCTGCTGGCGCACCTGTTCAACGGCAAGTACGACGCGATCGAGGTGCTGAAGCTCAAGCAGATCGTGGACGTGCTGGAGGAGGCGGCGGACGCCTTCGAGCACGTGGCCAACACGGTGGAGACCATCGCGGTCAAGGAGTCCTGAGGCGTCCATGGACACCTTCGCTCTCATCCTGACCATCCTGGTCGCGCTCTTCTTCGCCTACACCAACGGCTTCCACGACTCGGCGAACGCCATCGCCACCTCGGTCTCGACGCGTGCGCTCACGCCGCGCGCGGCGCTGGCGATGGCGGCGGTGATGAACCTCGCCGGCGCCTTCCTCGGCAGCGGCGTCGCCAAGACGGTCAGCGAAGGCCTGATCGCGACGCCCACCGGCGGCAAGGGCATGGGCATCCTCTTCGCGGCCCTGCTCGGCGCCATCGTCTGGAACCTGGTCACCTGGTACTTCGGCCTGCCCTCGTCCTCCTCGCACGCGCTGTTCGGCGGCATGGTGGGCGCGGCGCTCGCGGGCGGTACGCAGGTCTACTGGTCCGGGGTGCTGGACAAGATCGTCACTCCGATGTTCCTGTCGCCCGTCGTCGGCCTGATCGTCGGCTACCTGGTGATGACCGCGATCATGTGGATCTTCCGCCGGGCCAACCCGCACAAGGCCAAGCGCGGCTTCCGCATAGCGCAGACGGTGTCCGCGGCCGGCATGGCGCTCGGCCACGGCCTGCAGGACGCCCAGAAGACCATGGGTGTCGTGGTGATGGCCCTGGTCATCGCCGACGTCGAGGACTACGGCGACCCGATCCCGGTGTGGGTGAAGCTGGTCTCCGCGCTGATGCTGTCGCTCGGCACCTACGCGGGCGGCTGGCGCATCATGCGGACGCTCGGCCGCAAGATCATCGAGCTGGACCCGCCGCAGGGCTTCGCGGCGGAGACGACGGGCGCGTCGATCATGTTCACCACGGCGTTCCTGTTCAAGGCGCCGATCTCGACCACGCACGTGATCACCTCGGCGATCATGGGCGTCGGCGCGACGAAGCGGGTGAACGCGGTGCGCTGGGGCGTCGCCAAGAACATCGTCCTGGGCTGGTTCATCACCATGCCGGCGGCGGCGATCGTGGCCGCCTGCACCTTCTGGCTGATCGACCTGGCGATCCTGTAGGACGGCACCGGCCGGACGATCCCGCGGGATCGGCGGGCCGGACCGCCGGGCACGACAGCGGGCCCGCCCCCGGGAGCCGGGGGCGGGCCCTTCTGCGTCCCCGCGGTGGCACCGCCATGCAGCACCGCGAGGGTCTCGGGCGGGCCGCCGATCAGCCGAAGCGGCCCGAGATGTAGTCCTCCGTGGCCTGCACGGACGGGTTGGAGAAGATCCGCTCGGTGTCGTCGATCTCGATCAGCCGGCCGGGCTGGCCGACCGCGGCCAGGTTGAAGAAGGCCGTACGGTCCGAGACGCGCGCCGCCTGCTGCATGTTGTGCGTCACGATGACGATCGTGAACCGTTCCTTCAGCTCACCGATCAGGTCCTCGATGGCGAGCGTCGAGATCGGGTCCAGGGCCGAGCAGGGCTCGTCCATGAGCAGCACCTTGGGCTCGACCGCGATCGCGCGGGCGATGCACAGCCGCTGCTGCTGACCGCCGGACAGGCCCGAGCCGGGCTTGTTGAGGCGGTCCTTCACCTCGTTCCAGAGGTTCGCGCCCTTGAGCGACTTCTCCACGATGTCGCCGAGCTCGCTCTTGCGGTGGTTGCCGTTCAGCCGCAGGCCCGCCGCCACGTTGTCGAAGATCGACATGGTGGGGAAGGGGTTCGGGCGCTGGAAGACCATGCCCACCTCGCGGCGGACGGAGACCGGGTCGACCCCGGCCCCGTACAGGTCCTCGTCGTCGAGGAGCACCTTGCCCTCGACCCGGCCGCCCGGGGTGACCTCGTGCATCCGGTTGAGCGTGCGCAGGAATGTCGACTTGCCGCATCCGGACGGTCCGATGAACGCCGTCACCGAGCGCGGCTCGACGGTCATCGAGATGTCCTCGATCGCCTTGTGGGAGCCGTAGTAGGCGGTGAGTCCGCTGACGTCGATTCGCTTGGCCATGACTACTTCTTCACTTCCAGTCGTCGGTCGCTGAGTGGCCGCGTCAGCGACCGGTCTTCGGGGCCTTCCAGCGGGCGATGCCGCGGGCCACCAGGTTGAGGATCATCACGAAGGCGATGAGGGTGAGGGCCGCCGCCCAGGCACGGTCGTAGGCCGCGCCGGAGCCCGAGCTGTTCGCGTACTGCTGGTAGATGTACAGCGGCAGCGAGGCCTGCGGGTCCTTGAAGGGGTTGGTGTTGATGAACTGCGTTCCCCAGACCAGCAGCAGAACGGGTGCGGTCTCACCGGTGATGCGCGCGATCGCGAGCATCACGCCCGTGACGATGCCGCCGACGGAGGTCGGCAGCACCACCTTGAAGATGGTGCGCCACTTGGGGACGCCCAGCGCGAGGGAGGCCTCGCGCAGCTCGTTCGGTACGAGCTTGAGCATCTCCTCGGTGGAGCGGACCACCACGGGCATCATCAGGATCGACAGGGCGAGCGAACCGGCGAAGCCGGAGTAGCCCATCTTGAGGATCAGGATCCAGAAGCTGAGGACGAAGAGGCCGGCGACGATCGACGGGATGCCGGTCATGACGTCGACGAAGAAGGTGATGGCCCGCGAGAGCCTGCCGCGGCCGTACTCCACCAGGTAGATCGCGGTGAGCACACCGATCGGCACGGCGATCAGGGTGGCCAGGGCGACCTGCTCCAGGGTGCCGAGCAGGGCGTGGTAGATGCCGCCGCCCGGCTGGGTGTCGGCGACGCCGGCCATGGAGTGGCTCAGGAAGTACCCGTCGAGGACCTTCACCCCGCGCTTGGCGGTCTCCCAGATCAGGGAGGCCAGCGGGACGACGGCGACGAGGAAGCAGACCCAGACGAGGCTGGTCGCGATGCGGTCCCGGGCCTGCCTGCGGCCCTCGACGCGGGCCGCGACGACGTAGGTGGAGAGGACCGCGAGCACGGCCGCGATCAGGCCCCACTGCGCCTTGCTCTGCAGGCCGGTGCCCAGGCCGATGCCCACGGCGACGGCGACGGAGCCCGCGAGGACGGCCACCGGGAACCACTTGGGCAGGCTCGCCCCGCGCAGGGAACCGGTGCGCTTGTCGGTGACGGCTGGCGTGGTCATGCGTTGGCCCCCGAGTACTCCTTGCGGCGGTTGATGATCATGCGGGCCGCGCCGTTGACGAGCAGGGTGATGACGAACAGGACGAGGCCGGAGGCGATCAGCGCGTCCTGGCCGAACTCGGTGGCCTCGTTGAACTTGCTCGCGATGTTCTGGGCGAACGTGCCGCCGCCCGGGTCGAGCAGGCTGGCCTTGATGTCGAAGGTCGGGGAGAGGACGGTCGCGACGGCCATCGTCTCGCCGAGGGCGCGGCCGAGGCCGAGCATCGAGGCGGAGATCACGCCGGAGCGGCCGAAGGGCAGCACCGACATGCGGATGACCTCCCAGCGCGTGGCGCCGAGAGCCAGGGCGGCCTCCTCGTGCATCCGCGGGACCTGGCGGAAGACCTCACGGCTCACGTTGGTGATGATCGGCAGGATCATGATCGCCAGCAGGATGCCGACGGTGAGCAGCGAGCGGGCGGCACCGCCCTGCCAGGAAAGGACGCCGGTCCAGCCGAAGTACTCGTCGAGCCACGCGTACAGGCCGCCCAGGTGCGGCACCAGGACGAGGGCGCCCCACAGGCCGTAGACGATGGACGGCACGGCGGCCAGCAGGTCGATCACATACGCGATCGGGCCGCTGAGCCGGCGCGGGGCGTAGTGCGTGAGGAAGAGCGCGATACCGACGGCGACCGGGACCGCGAGGGCCATGGCGACGATCGAGGAGACGACCGTGCCGAAGGCCAGCACCGCGATGCCGAACTCGGGCGGCAGCACGTTGGTGTTCCACTCGAAGGTGGTGAGGAAGTTCGCGTGGTCCTTGCCGATGGCGAGGGAGGCACGGTAGGTGAGGAAGACCGCGATCGCGGCCATGATCACCAGCAGCACGATGCCCGAGCCGCGGGAGAGACCGAGGAAGATCCGGTCGCCGGGTCGGGTGGCGCCGCGGGCGGCGCGCTTCTGGGCGCCCGGGGCCGGCCGGGGCGTCGGGGGAGCTGCGTCGGATTGCTGTGTGGATATGTCCATCGGGTTCTCCGGTCTGCGGAGCCGTTCTCGCGTTCGGCTCCTGGCGGCGGTGCACCGGACGGTGCGGCCCGGCCCCGATCAGGGTCGGGGGGCCGGGCCGCACTCCTGGATCAGCTCAGGCCCTCGATGGTGGTGCGGACCTTGGAGATGATCTCGGCGGGGATCGGGGCGTAGGAGGCGTTGGTCAGCAGCTTCTGACCCTCCTCGGACGCGGTGTAGGCGAGGAAGGACTTGACGGCCGGCAGGGTCGCGGCCTTGTTGCCCTTGTCGCAGGCGATCTCGTAGGTGACCAGGGTCAGCGGGTAGGCGCCGTCCTCCTTGGGCTCGTAGTTGAGCTTCAGGGCGAGGTCCTTGCCGGTGCCGGTGACCTGGGCGGAGGAGATCGCCTTGGTGGCGTTCTCCACGGTGGCCTTGGCCGGGGTGGCGGCGGCGGTCTTCAGGTCGACGGTCTTGACGCCGTCGGCGGCGTAGGAGAGCTCGAAGTAGGAGATCGCGCCCGCGGTCTGCTTCACCTGCTGCGCCAGGCCGGAGGAGCCCTGAGCGGACTGGCCGCCCTTGGCCTGCCAGGCCTTGCCGCCCGAGTACGGCCAGTCGCTCTTGGCGGTGGCGATCAGGTACTTGGTGAAGTTGTCCGTGGTGCCGGACTCGTCCGAGCGGTGGAACGCCTGGATCTTCAGGTTGGGCAGCTTGGCGCTCGGGTTCAGCTTCTTGATCGCCGCGTCGTTCCAGTTAACGATCTTGCCGTTGAAGATCTTGGCGAGGGTGGACGGGTCCAGGACCAGGTTGTCCACGCCCGGCACGTTGAAGCCGATCGCGATCGGGCCGCCGACCATGGGCAGGTCGATGGCCTGGCCGCCGGAGCACACCTTCTTCGACTGGGCGATCTCCTCCGGCTTCAGCGGGGAGTCCGAACCGGCGAACGCGGTCTGGCCCTGCAGGAAGGCGGTGATACCCGCACCCGAACCGGTCGGGTTGTAGTTGAGCTGCACCCCCTTGCAGGCCTGGCCGTACTGCGTGTTCCAGGCGTCGATGGCGTTCTTCTGCGCGGAGGAACCGGAGGCCTGGAGCTGACCCTGGGCGTCGCCGCACTTGATGTTGCCCGGGGCCGCCGCGGCCGAGGAGCTCTTGCCGCTGCCGCCGCCGCTGTTGTTGTCGGAGCCGCACGCCGTGAGGGCCAGGGCGCCGGAGACGGCGAGGACGCCGAGAGCGAGGGCCCGCCGGTTCTTGCGCTGAAGCATCACTTGAGGGATTTCCTTCCTGAAGCCGCCGTCCTGATTCGGCGGCGTGCGAAGTGTGAGTGACGCCGACGCGCAGACATGCGCATCAGCACCGCGTACGGCCGAAATTAGGCAGAAGAGGTGAAGCCGCCGATGGCCGGAAGTGAACGCGGGGTGAACCCCTGCCGTCGGTGCGGTGAGGTCACGGAATGCTTACGGGGAGGGCACGCCCCGGTCCCGACGCCTCCTGTTCCCCTCCGTCTCCGGCGGGCCGTGGAACCCCCGGGTACCCGTTTCCGTCTCGATCCACGGAAGCCGACGGGGGAGGGGCGGGGACATGGAACGGCGTGCGTTCATCGGGGGCGGGGCCGCGGCGGCCGCGGCGATCGCCACGGCCGCGTGCGGCGGCGGCGCGCAGGGCGCGCCGGCCACGACGGGCCGGAGCACCACCACGGGGAGGTCCGCCTCCTCACGCACACCGCTGAGGACCGCCGGCGCGGCCGCGGCCGCCGACTGGGCCGCCCTCGGCCGCGAGCTGGACGGCACCCTGCTCCGGCCGGGCGACGCCTCCTGGACGACGGCCCGCACGCTCTACAACACCCGCTTCGACACCCTCCGCCCCGCGGCGGTCGCGTACGTGGCGCACGCCGGCGACATCCGCACGGTCCTGTCGTACGCCCGCGCCCACCACGTCCCCGTGTCCATCCGCAACGGCGGCCACTCCTACGCGGGCTGGTCGTCCGGCGACGGCCGGCTGATCCTCGACGTCTCCCGGCTGAACCGGATCCGCGCGAGCGGCGGCTCGGCGGTGGTCGGCGCCGGCGCCAAGCTGATCGACGTCTACCGGGGGCTCGCCGCGAAGGGCGTGACCGTACCCGCCGGCTCCTGCCCCACCGTGGGCGTCTCGGGCCTGGTGCTCGGCGGCGGCCACGGTGTGGTGTCCCGGGCCTACGGCCTGACCTGCGACAGCCTCACCCGGGCGACCCTGGTCACGGCGGACGGCAGGCAGCTGACCGCGAGCGCGACCGAGAACAAGGACCTCTTCTGGGCGCTGCGCGGCGCGGGCAACGGCAACTTCGGCGTGGTGACCGAACTCGAGTTCCGCACCCACCCCGCGCCGCAGGCCGTGTCGGCGTACCTGACCTGGCCGTGGGCACGGGCGGCCGCGGTGGTGCGGGCGTGGCAGGAGTGGGGTCCCGGCCAGCCGGACGAGATCTGGTCCTCGCTGCACCTGGCGAGCACCCCGGGCGGCACTCCGGCGGTGTCCGTGGCGGCGTTCTCGCTGGGCACCTACGGCGAACTGCAGAACGCGGTGGACCGGCTGGCCGCCGCGATCGGCGCCCGCGCGAGCCGCGTCTCGCTCCGGCGCCACTCGTACGAGGAGGCCATGGAGGCCTACGCCGGCTGCTCGTCCTTCCCGACGGAGGCCCAGTGCCACCTGCCGGGCTCCACCCCGGGCCGCTCCCCGCGGGGCGCGCTCGGCCGGGAGACGTACGCGGCCCGCTCGGACTTCTTCGACCGCTCCCTGTCGTCGGCCGGCATCGGCACGCTGCTGGCGCAGCTGCGGTCGGTGCGGGGCGGGGCGGGCAGCATCGCGCTCACCGCGCTCGGCGGGGCGGTCAACCGCGTCTCCCCCACGGCGACGGCCTTCGTGCACCGCCGCTCCCGGATGCTGGCCCAGTACATCGCCTCCTGGCGGGCGGGCACGAGCGGCGGCCCGGCCCAGTCCTGGCTGACCTCGGCCCACGACGCCATGCGGCCCTACGCGTCCGGCGCGGCCTACCAGAACTACACCGACCCCACGCTCCGCGACTGGCGCAGGGCGTACTACGGGGACGCGGCGGACCGCCTGGGGAAGGTGAAGCGGCAGTACGACCCGGAACGCTTCTTCTCGTTCCCGCAGGCGCTGTAGGGGACGGGCTCCCGGCTCCCGAACGGGGCTCCGCGGAAGTGGCCGCCGGTGGGAGCGGCCGCCGAGGTGCGGTCCTCTGTGCAGCGGGCCGCCGCGGAGGCTAGGCGGCCAGGTCCCGCTCCCCGGTGGCGCCGGTCCGCTCGTCGGCCCGGGTCTCCTGGATCAGGGCGTCCCCGCCGCCGTCGGACCGCCGCCGCGCGCGCACCAGCCGGCCGCCCCACGCCGACCCCTCGACCGCCTTGAGCACCGGCGTCAGCAGGGCCATGGCGAGCGGCGACAGCAGCAGCGCGACCGCCGTGCCGAGGGCGAAGCCGCCGACGACGTCCGTCGGGTAGTGCACCCCCATGTAGACCCGGCAGAACCCTTCGAGCAGCGCGAGCCCGATCCCGGCCAGCCCGAAGCGCCGGTCGGCCACGAACAGCGCGACGCCCATCGCCATGGTGATCGTGGCGTGGTCGCTCACGAACGAGTAGTCGGTCTTGCCGGAGACCAGCACGTCCAGGCCCCGATGGGCGAGGAAGGGCCGGGGGCGCTCCACGAAGCCCCGGATCGGCACGTTCACCAGGACCGCGAGTCCGGCCGCGAGCGGCGCCCACACCAGCGCGGCGACCTGCGTCGCCGCGTCCTCGCCGCCCCGGCGGCGCACGGACCACCAACACCCCAGCACCAGCAGCATCATGGCGAACAGCAGCCCGAACTCGCCGACGTACGCCATGACCCGGTCCAACCAGTGCGGCGCTTCCTTGGCCAGGCCATTGATGTCGTAGAGCAGGTTGACGTCGGGGTTCGACCCGGATTCGGCGAGTCCAGCCATGGTGCTGCGGCCCCTTCGTCGCGTTCTGACGGGCGCACCCTGTGTGCGCCCCTCCTGCCCACCCCCGTGGTCGTAGATCCGCTTCCGCCGCCCGCGCGTGGGACACGCGCTCCGTACGACGTCCGCTCGGCTACGTCAACAGGAACGCACGACCCCGATTGATACGTTCCGCACTCCACCGAATGATCACGCAGACGTTATCGAAGAGAGACTCGTCATCGCAGCTCAGGGGGTGGGTTCACGCTCGGTTCACACCTTGGTGGGGAGCGCTTTCGCGCCATCCTCGGTTACCCGGGTGGCCCCGAAGTAGTCCGGCGTGTCGATGGGGTCGAACCGGATCACGGCCCCCGGCCGCGGCGCGTCGATCATGTAGCCGCCGCCGACGTAGATGCCCACGTGCCGGATGGCCCGCGAATTGGTCAGGTCGTCCGAGAAGAACACCAGGTCGCCGGGGAGCAGTTCGTCCCGCCCGGGGTGCGGTCCGGCGTTGTACTGGTCGTTGGCGACCCGGGGCAGCGTGACCCCCACGTGCTCGTACGCGGCCTTGGTCAGTCCCGAGCAGTCGAACCGCCCGCCCTGGTCGGCGGTGCCGTCGCCGCCCCACAGATAGGGCGTGCCGAGCTTCCCCTGCGCGTAGGAGATGGCCCCGGCGGCCTGCTCGGACGGATCCACCCGGGCGACGGGCGCGGCGAAGCTCTTCTCCAGCGTCGTGATGGTCTTCACGTAGTTCTGGGTCTCCGAGTACGGCGGTACTCCCCCGTACCTGATGACCGCGTCCGCACCCGCGTTGTACGCGGCGAGCATGTTGTGCGTCGCGTTCCCCGGCACGGTCCGCACGTACCTGGCGAGTTCGCAGTCGTAGGAGGCGGCCGACGGGATCGCGTCGGCCGGGTTCCAGACGTTGCGCTCGCCGTCCCCGTCGCCGTCGATGCCGTGGGTGGCCCAGGTGCCGGGGATGAACTGCGCTATGCCCTGTGCCGCGGCCGCGCTCCGGGCGTTCGGGTTGAACCCGCTCTCCTGGTACAACTGGGCGGCTAGCAACGCCGGGTTGATGGCGGGGCAGAGGTTGCCCCATTTCTGCACCAGGGGCTGGTAGGCGGCGGGCACGGACCCCTTCGCGAGTCCGACGGTGCCGCCGGCCACGCCGTTGACGATGTTCCCGGCGACGACGTACACCCCGACGACGAGCAGCGTCACGAAGGCGAACGCGGAGCCGACGGCTGCGATCGTCACGATCCATGCCCTACGCACCGTCAACCGCCCTCCGTGGCCCGGGAGTCCGCCCCCGTCAGTCTAGAGGCGGCCCCTGCCCTTCGGGGATGATCACACACACGGAGAAAACGGCACGTGGCGGCGCCACAGCCCGCCCTTCGGCCGACCTCGGGCAACCGGGGCGCGGTGCAAGACGCTTACACGCCAAACCCGGCCGGGTGGGGGTGCCGGATCCGCGGGGCCGCGCCGGCCGGGAACGTCACGATCCGCCGGCGTCCGGCCCTCACGGGTCGCCCGCCGCGTCCGCGTAGAGGTGCGCGGCCTCCGCGCCGAAGGCGACGCTGTAGGAGGTGTCCGCGGTCGTGCCGCCGTGGTCGTGTCCGCCGAGCACGCCGACGACCTCGCGGTCGCCGTTGATCCACGGGCTGCCGCTGGTGCCGCCGGTGAACCCGGGGCAGTCGATGCGCTGCTGGGTGCGGCTGTGGGCGCGCGGCTTGTTGGTGCAGCTGATCGGCGCCTCGCGCGAGTTGGGGTAACCGGTGAGCGTCACCGCGGTGGCGCCGGTCGCCATGCCGGTGACGAAGCGGTTGCCGCCGACCGTGTCCTCGATGCCCCTGCCGCCCTGCTCGTCGAGGACGGCGAACGCGACGTCGCTGTCCTCGTCCTCGTCCCTGGTCCATCCGCCCGGCAGGAAGCGCCTCTTGACCCGCCAGACGCCGAAGGGCGCCTTGCCGTCCCGGTAGCCGGGCACGAACACCAGGTCCTTGTCGCCGCCCAGGCAGTGGGCGGCGGTGACGACCAGGTTGCGGTGCGGACTGTGCACGACGGAGGCGGTGCAGTAGTGGTGTCCGGCGAGGTCGCCGGCCCCGGCGGCGAACAGCGCCCCGACCCGCGCGCTCTGCGTGGTCGTCTCGGCCACGGCGGTCACCCCGAGCGGGCCGGGCCCGTCGTCGGCCGCGGCGACGGACGCCGAGGTGGCGGCCAGCAGCACCAGCGCGCCGAACAGCGCGGACTGCCGGGGGCCGGTACGGCAGCGGGCGTGATGGGCGGGGCTCTTGGTACCTGAGGTGCGCTTCATCAGGCCCCACTCTGTCCCACGAAGATGAGAAACCCGTCTCGACTTCACCGAGATTTTCCTCAGAACGCCCGATCACAGCAGCTTGAACCGGCCGGTCCCGCCGGAGCCGAACCCACCGGTCCCCGCCGGAACCGGAGCCCACCGGTCTCGTCGGGGCCGCCCCGGCCGGGCCCGCCGGAGCCCGCCCGCGCCGGACCCCGCCCGGCCGGTGTGAGTCCGCCCGATCGAAACCGCCGTACCCGGAACCGTCGCAGCCGGATCCGTCGTGGCCGCGACCGTCGCGGCCCGACCGACCCGCTGAGCTCCGGATTCCCCGTCCGCCCCTGCGTCACACCCCGGCCGTCAGGGGGAAGCGCACTCCCGTCAGCTCCTCCGAGACCGTCCACAGCCGGCGGGCCGTCTCGGGGTCGCTCGCGGCGGGCGTGCGTCCCACCAGCGTGGGGGCGCCCCGCATCTCCGCCGGGCCGCCGGGGCCCACGTAGCTCGCCCCGGGCAGGTCCTGGGTCGCGGCGTAGAGCGTCGGCAGGGCGCCCGCGCGGTCGTCCTGGGCCAGGAACCGGTTGCCGACCTGCATGACCGCGCGCACGACCGGGTTGGCGGCGTGGTTCTGCAGATTGGTGGCCGCCCAGCCGGGGTGGGCCGCCACGGCGCGGACGGGCGAGCCGGAGTCGGTCAGCCGGCGCTGGAGTTCCAGGGTGAAGAGCAGGTTCGCCAGTTTCGACTGGGCGTAGGCGCGTTGCGGGGTGTAACCGGCGTCCTGGTTCAGGTCGTCGAAGTCGATCCGGACCCGGCCCCAGCGGTGGGCGCTCGAGGACACGGTGACCACGCGGCCGGTGACGCGCGGCAGGAGCAGGTTCGTCAGCGCGAAGTGGCCCAGGTGGTTGGTGCCGAACTGCGTCTCGAAGCCGTCCTTCGTCCGCTGCTTGGGAGCATCATGACGCCGGCGTTGTTGATCAGCAGGTCCAGCGTGGCCGTCCAGGAGGCGGCGAAGTCCCGCACCGAGGCCAGGTCGGCCAGGTCCAGGCGCCGGACCTCGGTGCTGCCGGAGATCCGGCTCGCGGCCGCCCGGCCCCGCTCCTGGTCCCGTACGGCGAGGACCACGTGGGCGCCCGCCCGCGCCAGCGCGTCGGCGGCCGCGAAGCCGATGCCGCTGTTGGCGCCGGTGATCACGGCGGTTCGGCCGGAGAGGCCGGGAAGGTCGGTCGTGTTCCAGGTGTGCCTGCGCGGAGGGCGCGCGCCGCCCGCGGCGGAGGTGGTGTCAGCCATACCCGCAATGTAGGCGTCGCCAACAATGCTGTCAACGACAACAATGGTGACGGCGACAACCATGCTGGCATCGACTACATCGGGTTACCATGACACCCATGCCATCCCAGCGCCCCTACCACCACGGAGACCTGCGCGCCGCCCTGCTGACGGGCGCCGAGCGCACGCTGCGTGACCGGGGGGCCGCCGCCCTCTCACTGCGCGAACTGGCCCGCGAGACCGGCGTCAGCCACGCCGCGCCGGGTCGGCACTTCAAGGACAAGCAGGCCCTGCTCGACGCCCTGGCGCTGACCGGTTTCGAACGGCTGGCGCAGGCCCTGGAGGGCGCCGACGAGCCCGCGCGGCCACTGGAGCGGCGGCTCGCCGCGCTGGCGCGCGCCTACCTCGGGTTCGCCGTCGACAACGCGGCACTGCTGGAGCTGATGTTCGCCCGCAAGCACGATCCCGACGTCTCCGAGCAGCTCGCCGCCGCCGTCGACCGGTCCGTGGGGTCCTTCACCCGGCTCATCGCGGACGCGCAGCGGCGGGGCGAGATCGTGGCGGGCGACCCCGAGCGCATCACCCTCGCCGCGGCGGCCGGCATCCACGGCCTCGCCGCCTTCGTCGCCAACGGGAGCCTGCCGCCCGACGAGGCCCTCGCCGGCCTCGACGAGCACGTCCACCTCCTGCTGCACGGCCTCCGGCCCCGCTGACGCCCCCTCAGCCGCCGGGACGGCTCACGCTCCCCGACTCCGAAGCGTGAGAACATCGAGTCGACCCCTCACTCGACCGGCCGTCAGGAACCGCGCCCAGCAGGAAAAGGGTCAACGACGGAACCACACGACAGGTTTCGGTCCTTCTTCATTGCCCGGCGTGACCTGCCGTGATACACAGAGTGACCACACCCGCCTTCGTTCACCTCCCCACGGCCGTCCGACCGCTCGGCACGCGGCGGTGGCAAGGTATTCGTACGAAACCCGCCAACCAATGACGCCAAGTCGACATGCCTGGGCGTGATTGTCGGCGAGAATGAGGCCTGACCTCTGCACGCCCGCAGGGGGACGCGGAACTACCCAACAGGGGCGGTGACTTACATGCTCTTTGCGGCCGACAAGGGAGACATCAACACCATCATCGGCGGGATCGCTCCGGACTGGGGCCCCTTCGGCAGCCTGGGCAACGAGGCGAAGGTGATGATCGAGGTGGTGATGGCGGTGGCCATCCTGCTCTGCCTCGGCATCGCCGTCTGGGGCGCCGCCAAGCAGCGCATCGGCGCCACGGCCCTGCGCGACACCTTCAGCGCCGAACAGGGCAAGGGCCTCATCATCGCGGGGCTGACAGGGGTGTTCATCATCGGTTCGCTCGGCACGCTCTTCACCATCGTGTACGGCATGGCCGTGTAACCGGCGCATGACCCGCGCGCGCGTGCGCATGCCACCCCACCGGCGACGTCGGCCGGTGCCCCCGGGCGCGCCCGGTGCCCCCGCCGCCCCCTCCCACCCACCGTGCCCACCGGCCGAGGTTGCGTTTCCCTGATGTCGAGTCATTACACCGCGCCCGCGCGGGAACCAGCACGGCTACCGTCGTACTTCCACGCGTTCCGGTACGAGGTCGAGGGGGCGTACGGGGCATGAGTCTCGGAGACGAGCACGGATTCGGCGATTCCGCGCGCGCCGACGACGGGTACGGGGGCAGCGGGCAGACCCGCACACGGCTCCCCGAGCGGGCCGGCGACCCGTACGGAGGCGCGCGGCGCGGGGGCCGCTCGTCCTCGCGCAGCCTGGTCACGGTGGTCGGCGTGGTCGTGCTCCTCATCGCCGCGATCGCCTTCGCGAACCGTGGAGGCGACGGTTCCGCCGCCCGGGACACCCCCCGCGACCAACCGAGTACGGCCCCGACGGCCGCCTCGGGGGAGCGACCGGTACGGACGAGGACGGGCGGGGTCCCCTCCGGGTTCGCGCACGACGGCGGGGGAGCCCAGTCGGCAGCGGCCAACTACGCCGTGGCGCTGGGCTCGACGGACATGTTCAAGAAGGACACCCGGCACGCCCTCCTGGACCTCCTCTACACCCCCCAGGCCGCAGCAAGGCTCCAGGAGCCGATGGACCAGGCCTACTCGACCGACTTCCTGAACAAGATGGGCCTGAACGCCAACGGCGAGGCGCCCGCGGGGAACACGTTCGTCTCCCGTGTGGTGCCGGTCGGCACCACCGTCCAGCAGTACGACGCCGGCAACGCCAAGGTCGCGGTCTGGTACACGGGGCTCATCGGCATGGCCGGGGAGCGCTCGACCGACCCGGTCACCGCGACCTGGAAGACGTGGACCTTCGACCTGCAGTGGTCGGGCGGCGACTGGAAGATCGTCTCCGACGCGCAGAAGGACGGCCCCGCCCCCGTCCCCGGTGACGACAAGGCCGCCACCTCCGACGAGATCCGCAAGGCCACCGAAGAGTACGGAGGGTTCACGTATGCCCGGTAGCAAGCAGCGGCTGCTCGAGCTCGCCGGAGTCGTGGCGGCCGTACAGACGTGGGCCGTGCTCGCGGCCACCCACGTGTTCGCCGCGCCCTCACCCACCCCTTCGCCGTCGGCCAGCAAGAACCCCTGCGACCTGATCGTCGGCGACGCCAGGAAGTACTGCGAGCGGGGCAACTCCTCGAGCTCCAAGGGCCTGACCACCGACCCCTCCGCCCCCACCTCCGCCCTCGACCCCCTCTCCTCCCTCGCCAAGGGCTGTGCCGACGCCGCCTCCTGGACCATCGGCAAGCTCAGCAAGGCCGTGAAGGAGACCGCGAACGTCGACTTCACCAACCCCAAGTTCCTTCAGCAGTACGCCGTGGTGTTCGCCGCGTCGACGATCCTGACCCTCGTGCTGTGGCTGCTGGCCGTGGCCAAGCGGGCCGTCCGCGGAGTCCCCCTCTCCACCGCGATCTCCGAGGCCGTCGGCTTCCTCTGGCTGACCGTGCTCGCCTCCGCCTTCACCCCGCTGATCCTCTACACCGTCGTCTCGGCCGCCGACGGCGTGTCGGACGTCCTCGCCGGGGCCACCGGCGACCAGGCCGACACCTTCTTCGGCACCTTCTCCGCCGCCCTGGACAAGGGCGACAGCATCGGCGGCGGCCCGATCATGCTGATCGTCGTCTCCCTCGTCTCCATCCTCGCCGCCGGCGTCCTCTGGCTGGAGCTCGTCCTGCGCGCCGCCCTGCTCTACGTCGGCGCCCTCCTCGGCACCGTCGTCTACTCCGGCCTGGTCGACAAGAACCTCTGGGGCCACGTCCGGCGCTGGGCCGGCATCATGATCGCCGTCATCCTGGTGAAGCCGGTCATCGTGATCGTCCTCGGCCTGGCCGGCGCCCTGTCCTCGGGCGACGGCGGCCCCGGCGCCTTCTCCGCGGTCGTCTCCGGCCTCGCCATCATCCTGCTCGCCATCTTCGCCAGCGCGATGATCTACCGCTTCGTCCCCGGCTTCGGCGACGAGATCGCGGCCGGCCGCAACAACCGCATCATGCAGGGCGCCGAGGGCAAGGCCGCCGCGGTCATCAGCTCCCCGGCCTCCCTGGTCGCCCAGGGCATCAAGACCCACAGCACCCGGGCCGACAGCCACGGCGGCGCAGGCGGCGGCCAGTCGTCCACCCCCCGTCAGGCCAACCCCGCCTCCGGAGGCGTCGCCGCGCACAGCTCGCGCGTCCCGGACGGCGGCGGCGGATCCGTCCCCTCCGCCGCACCCGCTCCCCGCGCCCCCAGCCCGGTGAACACCCCGCACGCCAGCAGCACCCGCAACAGCACCAGCAAGAGCCCGGGAGGTGAAGGGCGTTGACGGCCGAGTCCCACGTGTCCCATACGGTCACGCCCCGCCGTACATATCTCATCGGCCGCGCCCGGCCGAACGCCATCGTCGGCCGCAACCGCGAGTCCGGCGAGATCGCCCTGATCATCGCCGGAGCGTTCCTCGGCATGATGTGCGGACTCCTCGTCCCCGTGCTGTCCGCGCGCATCGTGCTGCTGACCGGCTTCCCGCTGCTGGCACTGGCCGCGGTCTACGTGCCCTACCGGCACCGCACGTTCTACAAGTGGTTCGAGATCAACCGCACCTACAAGCGCACCGTCAAACGGGGCGCCGCCTACCGCTCCGGCGCCGTCGAGGCCGGCACGCGCCTGGACGGGCGGGAGATCGAGGTCGGCCCGCCGCCGGGCATCGGACGCATCAGCTGGCTCGCCGCCCCCTTCGGCCCCGACGAGATCGCCGTCCTGCTGCACGCCGACCGCAAGACGGTCACGGCCTGCATCGAGATCGAGGGACCCGGCGTCGGCCTGCGCGACTCCGAGGACCAGGAGGCCCTCGTCGACCGCTTCGGCACCCTGCTCAAGCACGTGGCCAACGGCGACGGCTTCGTCACCCGCCTGCAGATGCTCGCCCGCACCCTGCCCGCCGACCCCGACGCCCACGCCAAGGACGTCTCGGTCCGCGGCGACGAGCGGGCACCGCGCTGGCTCGCGCGCTCCTACGACCAGTTGCAGTCGATGGTCTCCACCAGCAGCGAGCAGCACCGCGCCTACCTCGTCGCCTGCATGCACTACACGCGCGACCTCGCCGCCGAGGCCCAGGCCATGGCCCGCGCCGTCCGGCCCCAGGGCGGCCGCAAACTCGACCGGGACGCCGGCCTCGCGGTCGTCATGGCCCGCGAGCTCACCGACATCTGCTCGCGGCTCCAGGAGGCCGACATCCGCGTACGGCAGCCGCTCGGTCAGGGGCGGCTGGCCTCGCTGATCCACTCCATGTACGACCCGGACCACCCGATCGACCACATCCAGGCGATGACCCAGCGCAACGCCTGGCCGGCCGAACTGGACGCCATGGAGCCGACCTACCTCCAGGCCAAGACCCGCGAGTCGTCCACCCGCGAGCCCTGGTGCCACGCCACCGCCTGGATCAAGGAGTGGCCGCTGACCCCGGTGGGCGTCAACTTCCTCGCCCCGCTGCTCGTGCACACCCCGGACGTCATCCGCACCGTCGCCGTGACGATGGACCTCGAACCCACCGAGGTCGCCATCGAGCGGATGCTGACGGAGAAGACCAACGACGTCGCCGACGCCAGCCGCGCCGCCAAGATGAACCGCACCGTGGACCCGCGCGACGTGGCCGCCCACCAGCGCCTCGACCAGCGCGGCGACGACCTCGCCAGCGGCGCGGCCGGCGTCAACCTCGTCGGCTACATCACCGTCTCCGCGCGCTCCCCCGAGTCCCTCGCCCGCGACAAGCGGACCATCCGGGCCTCGGCCGGAAAGTCGTACCTGAAGCTGGAGTGGTGCGACCGCGAGCACCACCGCGCCTTCGTGAACACGCTTCCGTTCGCCACCGGAATCCGACGGTAGGGGCTGATGCTCTGATGCGGGACCCGCTGACCGCCCTCACGGACGCCTTCACGTCCTTCCTGTTCGGGAAGGTCGAGACGACCCGGCTGCCGGTGCGCACGTCGACGGGACAGGCCCAGGCGGTCTACCTGCCGACCGCCGCGCCCGGCCTCGGCGACTCCGGCGTCATCATCGGCCGCGAGGTCTACTCCGGAAAGGGATACATCTACGACCCCTTCCAGCTCTACGGCCAGCAGCTCCCCGCACCGCACTGGCTGGTCCTCGGCGAGTCCGGCAACGGCAAGTCGGCGCTGGAGAAGACGTACGTCCTGCGCCAACTGCGCTTCCGCGACCGCCAGGTCGTCGTCCTCGACGCCCAGGGCGAGGACGGCGTCGGCGAGTGGAACCTCATCGCCGAGGAACTGGGGATAACGCCGATCCGGCTGGACCCGACGGCCGCCCTGAACCACGGCATCCGGCTCAACCCGCTGGACCCGTCGATCACGACCACCGGGCAGCTCGCCCTGCTGCGGACCATCATCGAGGTCGCGATGGGCCACGGCCTCGACGAGCGCTCCGGCTTCGCGCTCAAGGTCGCGCACGCCTACGTCAACGAGACGATCGTCGAACGCCAGCCGGTGCTCACCGACATCGTCGAACAACTGCGCCACCCCGAACCGGAGTCGGCGGAGGCGATGAACGTCGCCCTGGACGACGTACGGGCGTGGGGCCTGGACGTGGCGCTCGTCCTGGACCGCCTGGTCGACGGTGACCTCCGGGGCATGTTCGACGGCCCCACGACGGTCGGCATCGACCTGGACGCCCCGCTGATCGTCTTCGACCTCTCCCACATCGACCGCAACTCCATCGCCATGCCGATCCTGATGGCGATCGTCGGCGTGTGGCTGGAGCACACCTGGATCCGCCCCGACCGGAAGAAGCGCATCTTCCTGGTCGAGGAGGCCTGGCACATCATCAACAGCCCGTTCGTGGCCCAGCTGTTCCAGCGGCTGCTGAAGTTCGGCCGCCGGCTCGGCCTGTCCTTCGTCGCGGTCGTCCACCACCTGTCCGACGTGGTGGACGGAGCGGCGGCCAAGGAGGCGGCCGCGATCCTCAAGATGGCCTCGACCCGGACGATCTACGCCCAGAAGGCCGACGAGGCCAGAGCGACCGGACGGGTCCTCGGCCTGCCCCGCTGGGCCGTGGAGATCATCCCCACGCTGACCCCCGGCATCGCGGTGTGGGACGTCAACGGCAACGTCCAGGTGGTCAAACACCTGGTCACAGAGACCGAACGCCCGCTGGTCTTCACCGACCGCGCCATGACCGAGTCGTCCAGCGACCTGGCCGAGGACGACGCCCTGCGCGCCGCCGAACGGGAGGCGGAGGAACGGGCGGCCGCCTTCATGGAACAGCACATCACCGACCTGGACGGCTCCTCCGAGTCGACGGTCGCCTAGGAGGAGGCGCGTGCGACCGGACGACCGCGAGCGGGGACAGGGCCGCCCGGACGGCCAGGGAGGCATCCCCGACGGACTGCTGCTCGGCCTCCTCGCCTTCCTCCTCGGCATGACCGTGCTGGTGTGGACGGCCACCGGCCTCGCGGGCCTGTTCGCCCAGGGCGCCTGGCCGCCCGGCGTCACCTTCGCCCGTACGCCCCTGGCCATGCGCCACCTCATCGGCGCGCCGCACGACATGCCCGGCGCCTGGCCGGACTCCCCACCCGAAGGGCTGTCGGGGTACGGCCTGTTCTGGGGGCTGTTCATCGGGCAGTTGATGGTGCTGCTGGTGCTGACCGTGTTCGTGATGGGCACGGTGGCCCGGTGGAGAGCGGGCCGGACGCGAAGACGCGCGGACCGGGCGGCGGCACGGAACGAGCCGGGGCCCGCGGAGACCGCCTCGGCGCCGACTCCGGCCCACCACGAGGTCCCGATCCAGAGAACGACCTCGGCGCCCGGCCAGCCGCCTCTCCAGCCCCATCTGACGCTCCCCCAGCCGGACATCGAGGGCATCGAGGCACAGCAGCCCACGGACGTGCCGCAGCCCGCGACACCGGCACAGGTGGCGACAGCGGCGGCGGTGGACGCCGTGCCCGCGTCGACCCCGGCGCCGGCACCGGGTCCCGAGCCCTCCGCCGCCCCGGTCGCCGCCGAACGGGTGGGCGGCCGGGAGCGCGTCGTCGTGGCCCCGAGAGAGCGCCGTCAGACCGCAGCGGCCCAGGCGATCCGCGACGCCGAGGGACCCGCCCTCGTGGTCACCTCGAACCCCGCCCTGTGGCAGGACACCAAGGACTCCCGGGCGAAACTGGGCCCGGTCCTCCTCTACGACCCCGCCCATCTCTGCGACACCCCGGCCCGCCTGCACTGGTCCCCCACCTCGGGGTGCGAGGACCAGACGACGGCGGCCGCCCGGGCCGCCGCGCTCCTGGCGCCGGTCCGCCCCACGGCCAAGATCGACCGGACCCTGGCGGAAACAGCGGAACTCCTGCTGCGCAGCTACCTGCACGCCGCCGCGGTCGACGGCCGCACCGTCCGCCACGTCCACCGCTGGTCCCAGGGCACCCAGGTGCAGGAGGCCGTCCGCGCCCTCCGTACGAACCCCAAGGCGGCGCCCGGATCGGCGGGCGAACTCGAGTCCGCGCTCACCTCGCACCCTCAGCGCCGCGACGTCGCACAGGAGTTGACGAGCCGTGCGCTGTCCGCGCTCCTCACGGTCAACATCCGGGAAGCCTGCACTCCAAACCGAACTGATGCGCTCGCCTTGGATTCCTTCGTGAGCGAAGGGGGCACGCTTTATGCGGTGGGGGAATCCATCGAGGATCCCCGGACCCAGCCGGGTGCGATGCCCTTCCTGACGGCACTCGCCTCAAGCGTGGTCGAGCGCGGCCGGCGCATGGCCGAACGGTCATCCTCCGGTCGGCTCGACCCACCATTCACCCTGGTCCTGGACGACGTGGCGGCCGTGGCTCCCCTCCCCCGGCTGCCCGAGCTGCTGGCCTCGGGAGTGGACCGGGGCCTGCCGACCCTGGCTCTGCTCCGCTCCCGCGAACAGGCCCGCAGCCGCTGGCCGCAGGACGAACTCCCCGTCTGAACACGGTGACCCACCGCGCCGGCGGAGAGCTTCGGGAACCACCTCAGGGACGCTCGAGCACGTACTCCAGCTCCGACTCCGCCGAGCCGCCCGCCAGCGGCACGGTCACACCGCTCGGCAGGAAGCCCACCCTGCGGTAGAAGCGCTGCGCCCGCCCGTTGTCCTCGTGCACGATCAGCCGGACGCGCTCCACCCCGATCCCCCAGGCCCACTCCAGGGCCTCCACGAACAGCACCTCGGTCAGGCCGCACCCCCGGTGCTCCGGCTGCACGAAGACGCCGACGACATGGCCCTGGCGCCGCTCGACCGGGAAGCCGGCCCAGTCCGTCGTACCGGCCTCCTCCACCAGCACGGTGACCGTCCCGACCCATGTGCCGTCCGGCGCCTCGGCGACGAACTGCCGGGCACCGGTCGCGCCCTCCGCAGCGCCGGCCGCCCGGTCCTGCCAGAAGGAGTCCGGCTCGGCCGCGGCCTGCTCGTAGGTCTGCAGGAACGCCAGGTGCGCCACCGGGTCCTGGAGCGCGAGGAGCCGCAACGCCTTCACCGCGGGCCACTCATCGGCCCGTATGGCACGGACCAGGTACTTCTCGTCGCTGTCGAGGCTGCTCATGGGCGCAACCGTAGTGCAGGCAAAAGAAAAAGGCCCACACCATTTCTGGTGTGGGCCTTTTCCCAAAATTTGTTCGGCGGCGTCCTACTCTCCCACAGGGTCCCCCCTGCAGTACCATCGGCGCTGTGAGGCTTAGCTTCCGGGTTCGGAATGTAACCGGGCGTTTCCCTCACGCTATGACCACCGAAACACTATGAAACTGTGAACGCCACACCGCCTCTTACAGCGGGGCTGTTCGTGGTTT
>NZ_JBIVBI010000012.1:0-259319 GCF_044746005.1 Streptomyces sp. NPDC086766
GCGTGACCGCTGCGGCCAGGATCTGCGGCGGCATGCTCGGTCGTCCGTTCGCCGACGGGTACATGTCCGCGAACATCTCCGCCGGGAACAGCGCATCACGGTGCTCGGCCAGGAACGCGAACACGCTCCCGGCCGGGATCAACTTCTGGCAGGTCTCCCACACATCCGGCCCGACCGTCGGTCCGGCCCATTCCCCCATCACCACGAAACGAGTCTGGCCCCGCCGCTCACGCGGCGGGGCCAGAACCCCAAGATCTTCATGAGCCTTCTAGGTGTGCTGTCCCGGGACGTTGGTGACACGCGGACTGGGTGCTTGAACAGGTGAGGGCCTTCTGGGTTCGGTGTGGATTGCGAAGTCTGCACCGACGCCCAGGAGGCCCGCGTGTCCCACCGTAATGCCCCGCTGACCCCGACCGGCAGGCTGCGTCTGGCCCGGTGTGTCGTCGACGACGGCTGGCCGCTGCGGCGGGCCGCGGAACGCTTCCAGGTCAGCCACACCACCTCCGCCCGGTGGGCGAGCCGCTACCGACAGCTGGGCACAGCCGGGATGCACGATCGCTCCAGCCGCCCTCACTCCAGCCCGCGCCAGACACCTGCCACCGTCGAACAGCAGGTCCTGCGGCTGCGGCGCGAGCACCGGATCGGACCGGTGCGGCTGGCCGCCCGATGCGACATCGCCGCTTCCACCGCCCACCGCATCCTCACCCGGCACAGCCTGCCCCCTCTGGCCGCCTGCGACCGGGCCACCGGCGAGCCCGTGCGCCGCTACGAACGCTCCCGGCCCGGCGAACTGGTCCACATCGACGTCAAGAAGCTCGGCCGCATCCCCGACGGCGGCGGCCACAAAATCCTCGGCCGCGCAGCCGGCCGGGCCAACCAGGACCGCCGCAACGGCACCGGATACGCCTACCTGCACACCGCCCTGGACGACCACTCCCGCCTGGCCTACACCGAGGACCTGCCCGACGAGAAGGCCGCGACCTGCGCAACCTTCCTGCGACGGGCAACGGCCTGGTTCGCCCAGCAGGGCGTCGCCGTTGAACGGGTCCTGACCGACAACGCCTGGGCCTACACCAAGAACACCTGGCGCGACCTGGGCATCAGCCCCCGCTGGACAAGGCCCTGGCGGCCCCAGACCAACGGCAAGGTCGAACGCTTCCACCGCACCATGCTCGACGAGCGGGCCTACCACCGGCCCTACACCTCAGACCGCGAACGCCAGACAGCGTTTCCCGACTGGCTGGACTGGTACAACTACCACCGACCCCACACCGGCATCGACGGCCAACCACCAGCCAGCCGCGTCACCAACCTGTCCGAACAGCACATCTAGGGCCCGTCCCGGCCGGGGGCGAACCGCCCGGCGGCCGGTTGGACGCCGGGCGCCGGAATGGAGGCGCGGGTTCCCTTGGCGCACCGGCGCCCGACGGGCTACGCGTGCCCCACGACCTGAGAGTTACGCCCGTTTTCACACTTTCTGCGCGCAGTGCGCGGGAGTGCCCCACGAGAGGCATGGGGCACCCCGAGCAGAGGACACACGAAAAGGGGCCCCGACCACGGTCGGGGCCCCTCTCGGCGTGAATCGCGTTACCAGCGATACCAGCGGCCGCGCCGGCCACCGCTGCCCGCCGGGCGCACCACGAAGCCCAGCAGCCAGACGATGAGCACGATCACGGCGATCCACCACAGTGCCTTCAGTGCGAAGCCCGCACCGAAGAGGATCAGAGCCAGCAGAAGAACGAGAAGCAAGGGAACCATGTCTATCAACCTCCGATCGACCGTGTTCCCCCCGGCCAGGCCGGCACGCCTCCCCAAGTCGCTGTTTTTTCCTGAAGTCCGGGGGAATACGGCGGGGTTCGCCCGGGACCGCGGAGTCGTAAGGCCGCGAATTGCGTCGAGGTTTATAGGCGACCGCGGCGGCTATCCGAGGATCACCAAAGGCTATGACGACGTTGGGATGTGAAACCCGTGGCTGAGAACCAGAAGGCACAGGCCAAGACCGAGCAGGCCAAGGGCAAGACCAAGGAGACGGTCGGCCGCACGATCGGCAACGAGCGCATGGAGGCCGAGGGCCGGATGGAGCAGTCACGCGGCGACGCCCGCGAGGCCAAGGAGAAGACGAAGGACGCCTTCCGGCACTGAGCAGATCGAAAGCCTGACGCGCTCGGGCGAATGACAGATGTGGGCACCCCCTGGCGAATTGAGGGGTGCTCACATTTGTTTTGCCCCGAGGGCGGACCTCGATCTCGCGCGTCCGCCAAGCGGCCGCGAGTTCGCACCACACGATCCTGCCCGGTCGCCCTCCCTGGCCGGCGGCTGCCCCGGCCCCACAGATCGGCGCACGCCCGTACGAGGGCTCACGTCCCCGGCGGCGGCTCCGTACGACCCTCGTCGGCGGCAGGCCCCTCGTGAGTGCGGCGGCGGGACTCGGCGAGGGCACGCTCGAACGCCTCGCGGGCGCGCCGCTGGATGCCGTCGCTGTCGTGCAGCAGCGCGTCGATCTCCTCGGGCGTGGCCGGGACGGGCGGCGGTCCCTCGTCGGTCAGGCGGTCGCGGAGCCACCGGCACGCCCCGTCCTCGTCCGGGAACCGCTCCAGCACCTCGCGGCTGCCGCGTTCGTGGATGCCCACGACCCACACACCGCCGCGCTCTTCGAGGAAGTAGCGATCTGCGACGGGGCGCGGGCCGGGTGTGCAGTCGGGGATCTCGTAGTACGCCTCCGGGACCCCGGCCGCCCGGAGGACCTGGTAGAGCTGGAAGCGGTCCATGAAGCCAGTCTTTCAGCGGAAACGGGGCCGCGCCCGACGCCGGGCCCGGCCCCCCACCGTCACCGGGCCGCGGCCTTCACCCCGGCCGGTGACTTCTGCTTCATCACCTTGGCGTCCGGGTACTCGCCGTCGGGGAACGGGACCTGAACCCGCACGAGAGTGCCGCTGCTCACGAGTGTCCCCACGTTGGCGAAGGGGAGGTTCGGGCAGACGCTGCTCGACGTGACGTACTGGATGCCCCCACCCGGCTGCTCGAACGCCGGAGCCGCCGGACCCGCGCACACCTTGAAGTCCTTCGCGACCCTGTACAGGTGGTAGTCGTGGGGGTACCGCGGATCGTGGGTGTTGAGGTTGGAGGGCGGGATCGCCCGCGTCCCGTACTTCGCGCCCGCGGGAGAGAGGAACTTGCCGGTCTCCGCGCCGAACCTGTCGATCAGCTGCCCCTGGTGGAGCTCCAGCTCCGTGGCAATCGGCTGCTGCTGGTCGTCGAGCGCGAAGCCGTCGGGTTCCGGATATTTCCAATCGCCCTGACCCGCGTCCCTGGTGGGGTCCCACCAGGTGTTCAGGAACTGCACGGCGGTGAGGCCCCCGAGCCGGTCGTATCCCTCGAGGATCTCTCCCAGCAGGCCGCGGGTCGGCAACCGCCTGGGGCCGAGCCTCCAGTCACCGCAGAAGTAGAACTCGCGGTAGGCCGGAAGAATGGGGTAGGGGACCAGGCCCCTGCACACACGCGGACTGTCGTGGTCACCATGCCCGTTCCCCGGCAGTCCGAACGCTGCTCCCGCCCGCGGCGTCGACGTCTCCGAGCGGACCTGGCCGAGGGGCCCGGTCCGACTGAGGTCCTCGGACGCGGGCGCCGCCGAAGAGACGGACGCGCCCATGACCAGAGAACCGGCCAGGCCGACCGCAGCCGCGAAGCCGGCACACCTAGTTGACGATCTCAACGAACCTCCCACTTGAACGTTTGTTCGGGTCGAAATGCCCGACAATCACGGAAGTGATCAGAAAGATGGAACGACGAGATCACTAAAGCCACAGGGTTCGACGGCCGCGAGCGGACGCGCCGGGCCTGCGGCCGAATGAGCTCGTCAGGACCAGGCGCGGGATGCCGAAAGGGCGGTGCCGCAGCACTCCGAGGCCACTCGATTGCGCCGGCCGCCGGGCAGTCGGGGTGATTTCCCGATCATCCACGCACCTCTCCCGCAGCGGGGTGGAATCACGTTCCTGCCGTTGCGCCGCCGTCGGTCATGGGCGGCGGACGCCTTGGTGCTTCCCCACCCCCTGCCCTCGGAGAGGTCATGAGAATTCCCAGGCGTCGGCGTCTGCCCGGCGCAGCGCTCTTCCTCGCTGTGCTCGGCCTGCTCGCCGCGGCCGCACCCACACCCGCGGCCCCGGCCGCCGTACCCAACCCGCCCCCCGTACCGATGACCGCCGCCGACCCGAACGCCTTCGCCCTCCGGTGGGACCACGACCGGATCACCCAGGCTCTCCGGCTGAGGACGGCGGTGAACCCCAACGGCGACCGGGTCACGGTGGGGTCGATGCTGGACGCGGCCAACCGCCAGGCGCACACGCAGAACAACTCGGGCTGCCGGGCTCAGGCCCGTGCGAGGGACAGCGCGCTGAACGGAGCGCACGCGGTCGCCTACTACTGTCTGCGGAGCGACGACGCCAACAGCACCCAATGGACCCCACAGGGCGTCAGCGGCACCGAGGACGCCCAGCCGGGAGCCGGCACGGTGGACGGGCACAGGGCCATCGTCTTCTCCTGGCACGCGGGCGGTGAGAGGCCGGCTCCCACGGATACGGGCACCCGGCTGAGCTTCCTGGACCGCACCAGCAACCGGTACATCCATGTGCTGCTCGTGGAGCCGAACAGTGCGGGGACCGACTACAGCGACGTGACCGTCCACGCGGGCGGCATCGTCTGGTACCAGCACTACCTCTTCGTCGCCGCCAACGAGGGCGGGGTGCGTGTCTTCGACACCAACAACCTGCTGCAGCTCGTGGACAACCCGAAGGGGAACACCAGCCCCGGCTGCCCGACCGGGCTTCAGAACGGCAGGTACTGCGGGCGCGGATACCACTACCTGCTGCCCGAGATCGGGCGCTGGAGCAACGCGGCAGCCGGCACCCGCTACGACTCCATGTCGCTGGAGCGCGCCCCCTCCGGGAGCGTGGCCTTCCTGACCAGCGAGTTCCGGCGCGACAGCGTCGGCCGGGTGGCCCGCTGGAGGGACACCGACATGACGCGCTTCAGTGGCACCATCCACCCGTACATCGCGTGGCACCAGCCCGTCCGCTACGTCCAGGGCGCCTTCTCCCGCGGCTGCTACTACTTCAACACGGGCGGCGGGGGCGGCAACCGCGACCTCGTGTGGGCCAACACGACGGGCAACAGGACGCCGAGGTCACAGCTCGGGGGTCGAGGTCTGCAGGACCTCTACTGGCTGCGCTCGGCCGACCAGTTGTGGACCCTCACCGAGCACCGGGGCACCCACAACCGGTTCCTCTACGGTGTGAGCCGACCGGCCTGTCCCTGACCCCGACTCCGGCCGCCGCCGGGAGCTTCTCCTCGGACGTCCCGTCAGCGAAACGGACGGACTCCCGGCGGCGCACCGGACGTACGAGATGGGACCTACTCCACCGTCACCGACTTCGCCAGGTTGCGCGGCTGGTCCACCTCGTTGCCGCGGGCCGTGGCCAGTTCGCAGGCGAAGACCTGGAGCGGCACAGTGGCGACCAGGGGCTGGAGCAGGGTCGGGGTGACCGGGATGCGGATGAGGTGGTCGGCGTACGGCACGACCGCCTCGTCCCCCTCCTCCGCGATCACGATGGTGCGGGCACCCCGCGCCCGGATCTCCTGGATGTTGGAGACGATCTTGTCGTGCAGCAGGGAGCGGCCGCGCGGGGACGGGACGACCACGACGACCGGGAGGTCCTGCTCGATCAGGGCGATCGGCCCGTGCTTCAGCTCGCCCGCGGCGAAGCCCTCGGCGTGCATGTACGCCAACTCCTTGAGCTTCAGCGCGCCTTCGAGGGCGACCGGGTAGCCCACGTGCCGGCCGAGGAACAGCACCGTGTTCTTGTCGGCGAGGGAGCGGGCCAGGGCCCGTACCGGCTCCATGGTCTCGAGGACCTGCTCGACCTCGCCGGAGATCTGGGCGAGGTCCCGGACCACGTCCTGGATCTCGTCGCCCCACTTGGTGCCGCGGACCTGGCCGAGGTACAGGGCGACCAGGTAGCAGGCCACGAGCTGGGTCAGGAACGCCTTGGTGGAAGCGACCGCGACCTCGGGCCCGGCGTGGGTGTAGAGCACCGCGTCCGACTCGCGCGGGATGGTGGAGCCGTTGGTGTTGCAGATGGCCAGCACCTTGGCGCCCTGCTCGCGGGCGTGCCGCAGCGCCATCAGGGTGTCCATGGTCTCGCCGGACTGGGAGATGGCGATGACCAGGGTCTGCTGGTCGAGGATCGGGTCCCGGTAGCGGAACTCGCTGGCCAGCTCGACCTCGCAGGGGATGCGGGTCCAGTGCTCGATGGCGTACTTGGCGATCATCCCGGCGTGGAAGGCCGTACCGCAGGCGATGATGACGACCTTGTCCATCTCGCGCAGTTCGGAGGCGGAGATGCGGACCTCGTCGAGCGTCAGGCTGCCGGAGGCGTCGATACGGCCCAGCAGGGTGTCGGCGACCGCCTTGGGCTGCTCGGCGATCTCCTTGAGCATGAAGTAGTCGTAGCCGCCCTTCTCAGCGGCGGCCGCGTCCCAGTCGACGTTGTAGGAGCGCACCTCGGCGGGGCTGCCGTCGAAACCGGTGACCGTCACGCCGTCGCGGCGCAGCTCGACCACCTGGTCCTGCCCCAGCTCGATCGCCGAGCGGGTGTGGGCGATGAACGCGGCGACGTCGGAGGCGAGGAAGGACTCGCCCTCGCCGACCCCCACCACCAGCGGCGAGTTGCGGCGGGCGCCGACGACCACGTCCGGCTCGTCCGCGTGCACGGCGACGAGCGTGAACGCGCCCTCCAGGCGGCGGCACACCAGCCGCATCGACTCCGCGAGGTCCGCGCAGGAGGAGAACTCCTCGGCGAGCAGGTGCGCGACGACCTCCGTGTCCGTCTCGGAGGTCAGTTCGTGGCCGCGCTCCGCCAACTCGGCGCGCAGCGCGGCGAAGTTCTCGATGATGCCGTTGTGGACGACGGCGACCCGCCCGGCGTTGTCCAGGTGCGGATGCGCGTTGGCGTCCGTGGGGCCGCCGTGCGTGGCCCACCGGGTGTGCCCGATGCCCGTCGTCCCGCTCGGCAGTGGCCGGTCGACGAGTTCCTTCTCGAGGTTGACCAGTTTCCCGGCCTTCTTGGCCGCCGCCAGCCCGCCGTCCGCGAGCACGGCGACACCCGCCGAGTCATAGCCCCGGTACTCCAATCGCTTCAGCCCGGCCATCACGACCTCGAGCGCCGACTGCGACCCCACGTATCCCACGATTCCGCACATGGGCCGCAGCCTACGGGCCAGGCCGCTTCCGATCACCGCACTCGGTGCCCGAAATCGGAAATTCCCGCCGGGGCACGACCACCCCGGCGGGAATGTGAGGTCAGCCCAGCTTGGCCAGCTGCGCCTGGACGAGCTCGGCCGGGAAGTCGAAGTCCTTGCCCGTGGCGGCGGAGGCGAGGTTGACGGCCGGGAGGTGGGCGAGGGTGGCGCCCTTGCGGACGACGACGGCCTTGACCGGCGCCTTCACGCCCTCCTCGGCGGCGATGGTCATCGTCACGGCGAACGCCTCGTCCGCGCCGCCGGGCGCCTGGGTCGGGGTGACGTCGACGATCTTGTTCGTCGCGCCGCCGACGGTGTACGTGAAGCCGCCGGCGCACTTGCGGGCGGCCGCCTTCAGGTCCTTCATGGCCTGCTCGGCGCCGCCGTCCGCGTAGGAGGCGAGGGTGTCCACCACCTTGGCGCGGTCGAGCGCGGCCATCATCGTGTCCTCGGCGCTCGCGCCCGCCGCGGGCTTCTTCGCGTCGCCCGTCCAGGAGCGCTTCACCGTGGCCGCGGGCGTGCCGACGTAGGAGCCGACCTGGAGGTACGCGAGGGGCGCGCAGTCCGCGTCGCCCGTCTTCACCTTGTCCCGCGCGATGTCGTCCCGCGCCGGCACCTTGGTGGTGACCTTGCCGCTCTTGACGTCGGCCTGGGTGAGGGCGGCCTTCTCCAGTTCGGCGGCGGTCAGCGGCTTCGCCGCGGCGGCGGTCCGCTCGGCCCGCGCCGTGGAGTCGCCGCCCTTCTCCTCCCCGCCCTCGGAGGACCCGCCGCAGGCGGTGGCGAACAGGGCGAGGGCGGCGGCGGAGGCGGCGAGGGCGGTGCGGCGAACGGCGGTGGATCTCAAGGAGCAGCTCTTTCTCTTCGTGTCGACGCGACCCCGAAAGCCGCGCTTTCCCATTGCTTTGCCCGCACTTTAACCACAGCGGTCGCACAGTTGATCATCAAACGATCACCCGGTACCCGACCGTGACACCGGCGTGATCTTCACCAGTGGGTGATGATCGGCCATTTCCTTGCGACACCATCTCGGTAGTCGCTTTCTCGCCGTCCCACGGCGCGGCATGCGGGAGCCGGCCCGTCGGATACCGGGAGCGGCCGGACAGCATCGGGAGGCCCCTGCACGAAGGGGCCTCCCGACCGGCTCTCAGCGTGTTCCCGGCAGGGGGCCGAACCATGAGGGATCGTCCATCGCGCCTTCGTCTTCATGCCACTGTGGAGGCGCCGAGACGACGAAGCTCCTCAGGCCACCACCCAGCACGAACAGATTCCCGGGTTTGACTTCCGCTCCGTAGTCGAGGCCGACCTCCGCGCATTCCTCGGCGTCGGCCCGGCGGATGACCAAGCCGTCGTAGCCGGGACGGAGAAGCATGAGGTCGACGTTGGCGAAGTAGATCTCGATCCGGGTGTCCGGCGGCCTGTCCCGGCTACTGCGGAGGAGCAGCCTCCGATGACCGACGGTGTACTGCCAGACCTTGAAATATCTGTCCGATCGGAACACCTCGGAACCGGGGAACTCCGGCGTCACCTCATCCATTCAGCGCGTCCCAGTTCGGTTGACGGCATGACGAAGCCACTTCTCCCCGTGCGCGACGGTGTTCCCCCGGTCGCTGGTCGATGTGCGTCGACGACGGACTGGTCAGGATCCTGTCGAGCGCGGGACACCTTAGACACACGTCAGGGGTCCGGAACAGGGGCCACCCTGGTCATCAGTGACCGAGGCCCAGCACGAACTGTCGCGGCCCGCACCGGTGGACAAGGCCTCACCGACCGGGCCAGCCGGCACCTGAGGCTGACCCCTTGGCGTGGACACCCTGCGTGTGGGTGGCGTGGCCGACGGGGCGGCGTGACGCACCCCACCCGCACCCCCCTTCAAACTCCGTTAACAATGGACTGTGATCTCTCCGGTCCCCTCGATGCCCCGGAGCGCCCACCGGCAGCGGCCGGAGGCGACTCCCTACGTCGACCTCACTCGTGCCGAGTGGAGCGCGCTGCGCGACAAGACGCCGCTGCCGCTGTCCGCCGAGGAGGTGGAGCGGCTGCGCGGCCTCGGCGACGTCATCGACCTCGACGAGGTGCGGGACATCTACCTCCCGCTGTCCCGGCTGCTCAATCTCTACGTCGGGGCCACGGACGGCCTGCGCAGCGCGCTGAACACCTTCCTCGGCGAGCAGGGCTCCCAGTCCGGCACCCCCTTCGTCATAGGGGTCGCCGGGTCGGTCGCCGTCGGCAAGTCCACCGTGGCCCGCCTGCTCCAGGCACTGCTGTCCCGCTGGCCCGAGCACCCGCGCGTCGAGCTGGTCACGACCGACGGCTTCCTGCTGCCCACGCAGGAGCTGGAGCGCCGGGGCCTGATGTCGCGCAAGGGCTTCCCGGAGTCCTACGACCGCCGAGCGCTGACCCGGTTCGTCGCCGACATCAAGGCGGGCAAGGGGGAGGTCACCGCCCCCGTCTACTCGCACCTGATCTACGACATCGTGCCCGGGGAGCGGCTCGTCGTGCGCCGTCCGGACATCCTCATCGTCGAGGGCCTGAACGTCCTCCAGCCCGCACTGCCCGGCAAGGACGGCCGCACCCGGGTCGGCCTCGCCGACTACTTCGACTTCAGCGTCTACGTCGACGCGCGTATTGAGGACATCGAGCGGTGGTACCTCAACCGGTTCCGCAAGCTGCGCGGGACCGCCTTCCAGGACCCCTCCTCGTACTTCCGCAAGTACACCCAGGTGTCCGAGGAGGACGCCCTCGACTACGCCCGCACCATGTGGCGCACGATCAACAAGCCGAACCTGGTGGAGAACATCGCCCCCACCCGCGGCCGGGCCACCCTCGTGCTGCGCAAGGGCCCGGACCACAAGGTGCAGCGTCTCAGCCTGCGCAAACTTTGACCTCCGCCGGAGCCGACCCCGTATGACGGGCCGCTGCGCTCCGAAGGGTTCGGGGACTTCTTCCCCGACGATCCGGCCGCCGCTCTGGCCCTGTCCGACGGCCTCGTCGCCGACCTGTACACGTGGGCGGGCAGCATCGACACGACACTGAACCTGGAGATTCGGGACCGGGAGGACGGCACGTACGACGCCGAGTGGCACCGGCTGTTCCTCGAGGGCATGGAACTGGCGCGACGGGTCGCGCACGAGTCGGGTCCATCCCGGACGGTGACCTACAAGGGCCTGGCCAATGGAGGTCCGGCTGCACTGACGTCCGTCACCTGGCAAGGGGACCGGCGACTGTAGACCCGAAGGTGCAGCAGCCGAGCCTGCGGAGACTGCAGGAGGAACCCGGCGGCCTGTTAGAAAGGCGTCATGCTGCATCTGCGCCTGATCACCCCGTCCGAGCGGACCGACGACGTGGTGCGTCTGATCGAGACGACCGTCGGCACCACGCACCTCGTCGTGCTGCCGGGAGCCGCCCGCAACCCGGCCGGGGACGTGGTGCTGTGCGATGTCGCACGCGAGGCCGGCGACGAACTCCTCAACCGGCTGCAGGAGTTGGGGATGGACAAGGCCGGCTCGATCGCCGTCGAGGACATCGTCCTGTCGCTGTCCGAGCGGGCCGAGCGGGCCGAGCGGGAAGCGCCCGGCGAGGCGGCCGACGCCGTGCTGTGGGAGCACCTGTCGGACGCCACGCACGAGGAGTCGACGCTGTCGGTCACCTACCTCGCGTTCATCACCCTGGCCACCATGATCGCCGCCTGCGGTGTGCTGCTCGACAACGCGATCCTGATCGTGGGCGCGATGGCGGTCGGCCCGGAGTTCGGCCCCCTGGCCGGTGTCAGCACCGCGCTGGTGCAGCGGGCGCCGCGGCTGGCGCTGCGGTCGCTGATCGCGCTGCTGGCGGGCTTCGCGCTGGCGATGGCGGTGACGGTGGGCTTCAGCCTCGTCATGGACGCGGTCGGGCTGTTCAGCAAGGCGAAGCTGGAGGGCACGCGGCCCAACACGAACTTCGTGTACGCACCCGACGCCTTCTCCTTCGTCGTGGCGGTGCTCGCCGGAGCCGCCGGCACGCTCTCCCTGACCTCGGCCAAGTCCGGCGCCCTGGTCGGCGTCGCCATCTCCGTGACCACCGTCCCGGCCGCCGCCAACGCGGCCGTCGCGCTGAGCTACGGCGACACGGTGCAGACCTGGGGCTCGACGCAGCAGCTTCTGCTGAACCTGCTCGGCATCGTGGTGGCGGGCACGCTCACGCTGCTGGCACAGAAGTACTTCTGGACCAGACAGCGCGCCCGCCTCCACGCCGAGTAGGGCAACTCCCCCAGGGGCGCGGGGAACTGCGCGGCCGGCCACCGCCGACCCGCAGCCCCCGAAAACTCCGGCGGCGAAAAGACTCGGTCAGCCGAGCGCGGACTTCACCGCGTCCGCCAGCCGCCCCGCCACCGACCGCGCCTGGTCGATGTCGGCCGCCTCCACCATGACCCGCACCAGCGGCTCGGTGCCGGACGGCCGCAGCAGCACCCGCCCGGTCTCCCCCAGCTCCCGCTCCGCCTCGGTGACCGCGGCGGCGAGGTCCGCGGAGGTCTGCACCCGCGACTTGTCCACGTCCGGCACGTTGATGAGCACCTGCGGCAGCCGCTCCATCACCGACGCCAGCTCCCGCAGCGTACGGCCGCTCTCGGCGACCCGGGCCGCCAGCAGCAGGCCGGTCAGCGTGCCGTCGCCGGTCGTGGCGTGGTCGAGGACGATGACGTGGCCGGACTGCTCGCCGCCGAGGGCGAAGTCCTTCTCCTTCATCTCCTCCAGCACATAGCGGTCGCCGACCGCCGTCTGCACCAGGTGGATGCCCTCGCGCTCCATGGCCAGCTTGAAGCCCAGGTTCGACATCACGGTCGCGACGACGGTGTCGGAGCGCAGCGCGGAACGCTCCCGCATCGCCAGCGCGAGCACCGCCAGGATCTGGTCGCCGTCGACCTCCTCGCCGGTGTGGTCCACGGCCAGGCAGCGGTCCGCGTCGCCGTCGTGGGCGATACCGAGGTCGGCGCCGTGCTCGATGACGGCGGCCTTGATCTGGCCGAGGTGGGTGGAGCCGCAGCCGTCGTTGATGTTGAGCCCGTCCGGCTCGGCGCCGATGGTGACGACCTCGGCGCCGGCACGCGCGAACGCCTCCGGCGAGACCCGGGAGGCCGCGCCGTGCGCCTCGTCGAGAACGATCTTCAGGCCATCCAGGCGGTTCGGCAGCACGCCGAGGAGGTGGGCGACGTACTGGTCGAAGCCCTCGCCGTAGTCACGCACCCGGCCGACGCCCGCACCGGTCGGACGGTCCCAGGGAGCGCCGGTGCGGTGCTCCTCGTAGACGCCCTCGATGCGGTTCTCCAGCTCGTCGGCGAGCTTGTGGCCGCCGCGGGCGAAGAACTTGATGCCGTTGTCGGGCATGGCGTTGTGGCTGGCCGAGAGCATCACACCGAGGTCGGCGCCGAGCGCGCTGGTGAGGAACGCCACCGCGGGCGTCGGCAGCACACCGACGCGCAGCACGTCCACACCCGCGCTGGCCAGGCCCGCGACCACGGCGGCCTCCAGGAACTCCCCGGACGCGCGCGGGTCCCGACCGACCACCGCCTTCGGCTTGTGGCCCTCGAAGGTGCCCGCCTCGGCCAGCACGTGCGCCGCCGCGACGGACAGGCCGAGCGCCATCTCGGCCGTCAGGTCCGCATTGGCGACGCCGCGCACGCCGTCCGTGCCGAAGAGTCGTCCCACTTGTCCTCCTGAGGAAGCGTCCGTTCGAAATGCCGTGCCGACGGGTTCAGCGCGTGTTCACCGGGTCCGATGTTCTCGACGCGTCTGCGGCTCCCGCATCGCGGGCATTCCGATGCCTGAACATCCGATCACACTAGCCTTCGAGCGCCTTGTGCCGTTATACGCCCGAGGCTGTGATAAACGAACGCCCCGGCGGCACAGAGGCGTGCCGCCGGGGCGTTCGAGGTACGAGCAGGCAGCTGTGATTAGCGCTTGCTGTACTGCGGGGCCTTGCGGGCCTTCTTGAGACCGGCCTTCTTGCGCTCGACCGCACGGTCGTCGCGCTTGAGGAAGCCGGCCTTCTTCAGCGGGCCGCGGTTGTTGTCCACGTCGGCCTCGTTCAGCGCGCGGGCGACACCGAGACGGAGCGCACCGGCCTGACCGGAGACACCGCCACCGGCGATGCGGGCGACGACGTCGTAACGGCCCTCGAGCTCGAGCACCTTGAAGGGCTCGTTGACTTCCTGCTGGTGCACCTTGTTCGGGAAGTAGTCCTCGAGGGTGCGACCGTTGATCTTCCACTTGCCGGTGCCCGGGACGATCCGGACGCGGGCGATGGCGTTCTTGCGACGGCCCAGGCCGGCGGCCGGCTGCGGCTCGCCGAAGCGGGAGGCCATGGACTCCGAGGTGTACTCGCCCTCGACGGGGACCTCGGACTCGGTGGTGTAGCTGTCGATGTCAAGCTCTTCGAGCGGCTGCTCGGCAGTGGTCTCGGCCACGATGCTCCTCAGATTCTCTTCAGTCTTAGGGGGTGGCCGGACTTACTGCGCGACCTGGGTGATCTCGAACGGCACCGGCTGCTGGGCAGCGTGCGGGTGCTGGTCGCCCGAGTAGACCTTCAGCTTCGAAAGCATCTGACGGCCCAGGGTGTTCTTGGGGAGCATGCCCTTGACGGCCTTCTCGACGGCCTTCTCGGGGTTCTTGGCGAGCAGCTCGTCGTAACGGACGGAGCGCAGACCACCCGGGTAGCCGGAGTGGCGGTACGCCATCTTCTGGGTCCGCTTGTTGCCGGAGAGGTGCACCTTGTCGGCGTTGATGATGATGACGAAGTCACCAGCGTCGACGTGCGGCGCGTAGATCGGCTTGTGCTTGCCCCGCAGAAGGGTGGCGGCAGTGGTGGCGAGACGGCCCAGGACAACGTCCTGAGCGTCGATGACGTGCCACTGGCGCGTCACATCGCCGGGCTTGGGGCTGTACGTACGCACGGTTCGTAGCCTTCGCTTCTTCAGTGAATGGTCCTGACAAGGTCACCGAAGACGATCACGACAGCCCTGACCGCACTGCGGTGACGCAAACCGCGTGCAGGTCGCTGGTCATCGGCCCGGTGGACCGGTGTAAGGGCCGGGTCCGTGAGAAGAGCCAAGCCAATACACAACGAAGATGCAGGATACCCGCGGCGCCACAGCGCGGTCAAAACGGGGGCGCCGCTGCGGGTCCCGCCTGTCCCCACCAGTGTAGGAGGAAGACGCCGGTCGCTTTGTACCGGCCTGCACCGAAGCGCCTTCGCGGGCGCACCGGCACCCCCCAACGCCCGTCTAAGATGCGCCCCATGAGCTATGGGCAGGGGGGCTCGCAGTCCCAGTGGGATCCCTGGAAACCGAATTCTCAGCAGCCGTGGAGCAGCGGCGGGAGCGACCAGACGCCTGACTGGGCCGCGCTCGCCGAGGCGTCCGAGACCCGGAACAAGCGGCGCCGCCTGCTGTTCATCGGCGGCGGCGTGCTGGCGACCGTCGCGATCGGCGCGGCCGTCGCCATGGCCGTGGTGTCGGCGAACGGCAAGGACGAGGCGTCGGGCCCCGGCTCCCTGCCCTCCACCGCGGCCCTGCCGAGCGACTCGGCCACGGCGCCGTCCTTCGCGCCCACCAGCGCCCCGCCGCCGCTGGACCCCAAGGACTTCATATCCAGCGCCCGGAAGGACACGGCGCCGCTCAGCCCCGCCGGCCTCTTCCCGGGCACGCAGCTCACCATGGGCGAGACCGTGTACAAGAAGGGCCCCACGGCGGACACGAAGAGTTGCGGCGCGGTGGCGCAGGGCACGCTGCCGCAGGTCCTGACGGCGAACGGCTGCACCCGGCTGATGCGCGTGAGCTACGTCAAGGACGGCATCGCGGTCACCGTCGGCGTCGCCGTCTTCGACACCGAGGCGCAGGCCACCAAGGCCAAGGGCCAGGCCGACAAGAAGAGCATCGTGAAGCCGCTGTCCGGCGGCGGGATCAAGGCCTTCTGCACCGGCGCCGTCTGCCGCTCCACGACCAACTCCTACGGCCGCTACGCCTACTTCACCCTCACCGGCTTCACCAGCGGCAAGGACGTCACGGCCAAGGACACCCAGGTGTTCCGCACCGGCGACGACCTCGCCGAGTTCGCCTTCCGGCAGATCCGCCGGCGCGGTGAGGCACAGGCGTCTGCGGCGGCCGCCCGGTAGGCGACGCCGGACCGGGCTCCGGGGCACCGTCCGTCCGCGGCGGCCGGGCTCCCTGTCCGGCCTGTCAGCCCCCGCCCTCCCCCCGCGCGTCCGCCGTCCGGCACCCGATGCCCGGCGCCCTACCAGTGCTTCAGACGCAGCCGGAGCGGCAGCACCGCAGACTCCAGCTGGGTGCGCAGCGACATCTTCGAGACCCCCTCGGTCCGCTCCTCGAAGCGGATCGGGATCTCGACGGCCCGGTGCCCCGCCCGGACGGCCTCGTACTTCAGCTCGACCTGGAAGCCGTACCCGGCGCTGTCCACGGTGGCGAGGTCCACGTCGCGCAGGGTCCGCGCCGACCAGAGGTTGAAGCCCGCCGTGATGTCCCTGATCTCGGTGCCGAGCACGGTCCGTACGTAGTGGTTGGCGAAGCGTGACAGCAGCACCCGGTGCACGCCCCACTCCTCGTCCAGGGAGCCGCCCTCGACGTACCGGCTGCCGACGACCAGGCCCGCGCCGGAGTCGACGGCGGTCCGCAGCATCCGCGGCACCGCCTCCACCGGGTGGCTTCCGTCGGCGTCCATCTGCACCACGTACGCGGCGCCCTCCGCCAGGGCGGCGCCCATGCCCGCGACGTAGGCCCGCCCGAGCCCGTCCTTGGCGGTGCGGTGCAGCACGCTCATCCGGGGCCGCCCGGCGGGCCGGTCGGCGTTGTACTTCTCGGCGAGCTCCTCGGCGATACGCCCGGTGCCGTCCGGGCTGGAGTCGTCGACGATCTTCAGATGCAGCCCGTCCAGCGGCAGCCCCAGCACCGCCTCGGCCATCCGCGGCAGGTTTCCCGCCTCGTTGTACGTCGGCATCACCACTGTGACGGGTATGCCGTCGTACGCCTCGTGGTCCGTCATGCCGCTGTTCTACCCCGCCCGCCGCAACCGGACCGCCCGGCGGGCGGCCCACTTCTCAGCAGCAGCCCGCCGTGGGCAGGGACCGCCGGTTGCGCGCCTCCCTGTTCCGCGCGGCCAGCAGCTCGTCCGCCGGGTAGCCGACCTCCTCCAGCGTCAGCCCGTGCGGCCGTACGACGTGCACGGCGGAGTCCCGCACACCCGCGGCCAGCACCTTGCCCGGCCAGTCCGGCGGACGGTGCCCGTCCCCGACGAACAGCAGGGCCCCGATCAGCGACCGCACCATGTTGTGGCAGAAGGCGTCGGCGCGGACGGTGGCGGTGACCACCCCGTCCGCCCCGCGCACCAGGCTCAGCTCCTGCAGGGTCCGGATGGTGGTCGCGCCCTCGCGGCGCTTGCAGTAGGCGGCGAAGTCGTGCTCGCCCAGCAGCCGCCGGGCGGCCTCGTTCATGGCGTCCACGTCGAGCGGCCAGTCGTGCCACAGCACGTGGCCCCGCAGCAGCGGGTCGACACCGCCCGGGTTGTCGGTGACGCGGTAGGCGTACCGGCGCCAGACGGCGGAGAAACGGGCGTTGAAGCCGGCCGGGGCCTCGGTGAGGGACCAGACGCGCACGTCCTTGGGCAGCCGCCCGGCGAGCCGCTTGAGCAGCTTCTCCCGGTGCTCGGCCCACAGCTCCACCGGCAGGTCGACGTGGGCCACCTGCCCGCGCGCGTGCACCCCGGCGTCGGTCCGCCCGGCCACGGTCAGCTCGTAGGTCGTCTCCTTCGACCGCGTCACCGTACGGAGGGCGTCCTCGATCTCGCCCTGCACGGTCCGCTTCCCGCCGGCCTGCTTGGCCCAGCCGTGGAAGTCGGTGCCGTCGTAGGAGAGGTCGAGACGGATCCGGACGTGACCGGGCTGTACTTCGTCACTCACACGGGAATCCTCTCAGGTACTCGGGTACGCGAAAGCGGGCCCGCCCCGAGGGACGGACCCGCTCTCGACGTCAGGCAGAGCCTCAGGCGTCCTTGGACTCCTCGGCCGGAGCCTCGGTGGCCTCGGCCTTGGTCTCCTCGGCCTTGGTCTCCTCGGTCTCCTTGACCGCACGCTTGGTGGCGGCCTCGGCCTCGCCCACGGCCTTCTGCTGCACCGTCAGCGCCTCGACCAGCTCGATGACGGCCATGGGCGCGTTGTCGCCACGGCGGTTACCGATCTTGGTGATGCGGGTGTAGCCACCCGGACGGTTCTCGTAACGCGGGCCGATCTCGGTGAAGAGCGTGTGGACGATGCTCTTGTCCGTGATCACCTGGAGCACCTGACGGCGGTTGTGAAGGTCGCCCTTCTTCGCCTTGGTGACCAGACGCTCGGCGTACGGGCGCAGGCGGCGGGCCTTCGCCTCGGTGGTGGTGATACGGCCGTGCTCGAACAGCGCCTTCGCGAGGTTCGCGAGGAGCAGCTTCTCGTGCGCGGCGCTGCCGCCCAGACGGGCACCCTTGGTGGGCTTCGGCATGGTTCTTCTCCTGTGTGTCTGCCCCGGCCGTATCAGGTACCGGGGTCAGTATCCGAGCAGGCGGTCGCCTGTCGGAGATCCGGGCGCCATTTCAGGCGCCCGGAGGTCCGCGCCCCTAGGGGCGCGGGGAACTGCGCGACCAGCCACAGCGGGCCCGCAGCCGCAGAACCGGCCTCCTCGCGGAGCGCTCAGTACTGCTCGGTCTCCACGAAGCCCGCGTCCGCGTCGTCGTCGGCGCCGAAGGCGTCGGCGGCGGCGGTCGGGTCGAATCCGGGCGGGCTGTCCTTGAGGGCCAGACCCATCCCGGCCAGCTTCGCCTTGACCTCGTCGATGGACTTCGCACCGAAGTTGCGGATGTCCAGCAGGTCGGCCTCGGAGCGGGCGACGAGCTCACCCACGGAGTGGATGCCCTCGCGCTTGAGGCAGTTGTAGGAGCGGACGGTGAGCTCCAGCTCCTCGATCGGCAGCGCCAGGTCGGCGGCCAGGGCGGCGTCCGTCGGGGACGGGCCCATGTCGATGCCCTCGGCGTCGATGTTCAGCTCGCGGGCGAGACCGAACAGCTCGACCAGGGTCTTGCCGGCGGAGGCCATGGCGTCACGCGGACGCATCGCCTGCTTGGTCTCGACGTCGACGATCAGCTTGTCGAAGTCGGTGCGCTGCTCGACACGCGTGGCCTCGACCTTGTACGTGACCTTGAGCACCGGCGAGTAGATCGAGTCGACCGGGATACGGCCGATCTCCTGGCCCACCTGCTTGTTCTGCACGGCGGAGACGTAACCGCGGCCACGCTCGACCGTCAGCTCCATCTCCAGCTTGCCCTTGCCGTTGAGCGTGGCGAGGACGAGGTCGGGGTTGTGCACCTCGACACCGGCCGGGGGCGCGATGTCGGCTGCCGTGACCAGACCCGGGCCCTGCTTGCGCAGGTACATCACGACCGGCTCGTCGTGCTCCGAGGAGACGACCAGCTGCTTGATGTTGAGGATCAGGTCGGTGACGTCCTCCTTGACGCCCGGCACGGTGGTGAACTCGTGCAGGACGCCGTCGATGCGGATGCTGGTGACAGCGGCACCGGGGATCGACGACAGGAGGGTGCGGCGGAGCGAGTTGCCGAGGGTGTAGCCGAAGCCCGGCTCCAGCGGCTCGATCACGAACCGGGAGCGGAACTCGTCGACGACCTCTTCGGTCAACGAGGGACGCTGAGCGATCAGCATGTGTGGATCAGATCCTTCTTTCGTGGACGCCCGCTATTTGACGCCCGACGGAAACCGCACCCGTGAGAAGTGCGGGTACTGCAAGGGTACGGGCGGCACGGCCCGAAGGAGCCGTACCGCCCACACCCCGTGAAGACCGTGAAGCGGCCCGTGCGTCAGACGCGGCGGCGCTTCGGCGGACGGCAGCCGTTGTGCGGGGTCGGGGTGACGTCCTGGATGGAGCCGACCTCGAGGCCCGTGGCCTGCAGGGAGCGGATCGCGGTCTCACGACCGGAGCCCGGGCCCTTGACGAAGACGTCGACCTTGCGCATGCCGTGCTCCTGGGCGCGGCGGGCAGCCGACTCGGCGGCCATCTGCGCGGCGAACGGCGTGGACTTCCGGGAGCCCTTGAAGCCGACGTGGCCGGCGGAGGCCCAGGAGATCACGTTGCCGGACGGGTCCGTGATGGAGACGATCGTGTTGTTGAACGTGCTCTTGATGTGCGCGTGGCCGTGAGCGACGTTCTTCTTTTCCTTGCGGCGCACCTTCTTGGCAGCGCCCTGACGTCCCTTGGGGGGCATCTCTTAACTCCTACGGGAGGTGGTCGGTCCTACAGCGAAGACCGTGGACAGAGGTCCGCTGCGGACTACTTCTTGCCCGGCTTCTTCTTGCCGGCGATGGCGCGACGCGGGCCCTTGCGGGTGCGGGCGTTGGTGCTGGTGCGCTGACCGCGGACGGGCAGACCGCGGCGGTGACGCAGACCCTGGTAGCAGCCGATCTCCACCTTGCGGCGGATGTCGGCCTGGATCTCACGACGGAGGTCACCCTCGGTCTTGATGTTGTTGTCGACGTACTCGCGGATCGCGACGAGCTGCTCTTCGCTCAGGTCGCGGACGCGGGTGTTCGGGTCGATGCCGGTCTCGGCCAGCGTCTGCTGCGAGAGGGTCCGGCCGATGCCGAACACGTAGGTGAGGGCGACCTCCACGCGCTTTTCGCGCGGGATGTCAACACCGGAAACGCGTGCCATTCAATGGCTCCAGTTGATCCTCGGAGGTCTTCCGCAGAGCCGGATCCCAGCCGCCGTACGAGGTACGAACTGGGTCCCCGGCCTCCGAACCGGGGGTGTCAGGCCGTGTCGGCCTGGGCCCTGCGTATGAACATATTCAGCTTGCGTCGCGCGAATCCCTGCGGAGTGCAGAGGGTGCGGTCGTGCGTCAGCCCTGGCGCTGCTTGTGGCGCGGGTTCTCGCAGATGACCATGACCCGACCGTGACGGCGGATCACCCTGCACTTGTCGCAGATCTTCTTGACGCTCGGCTTGACCTTCATGGGATTGAGGTTCTCCGGGTCAGTGCCACCATCCCGCCTACGACGGGATGCGCACCCCGCGAACGCGGAGTGCGGGCAAGATCTACTTGTAGCGGTAGACGATCCGGCCACGCGTCAGGTCGTACGGAGACAGCTCCACCACGACCCGGTCGTCAGGGAGGATGCGGATGTAGTGCATACGCATCTTGCCGCTGATATGTGCCAGGACCTGGTGGCCGTTCTGGAGCTCGACCTTGAACATGGCGTTCGGCAGAGACTCGACGACAGTGCCCTCGATCTCGATGGCACCTTGCTTCTTGGCCACGCTTCGCCCTTCGAATCGACTACCTTGATCGACTCCGCGCGAGCGCATGCGGACATGCGGGTGCACGAGAGCCGACGAGTTAGTCTACGTCAGCGCACCCGGAAAGACGAATCGGAGAAGTCTGCCCCGCGCCGGAGATCATCATGCGGGGCAATCGGGGAGCCTGCCGCGGGGCGGCCGCGGAGCCGCCCTTCGGGGTGGGCGGCGGCACCGCGGGCCGGGGCCTCGGGACGGTGGGCGCACGCGCCCCCGTCAGGCGAGCGGGTCCGGGGCGGCCGTGATGCCGTACTCGGCGAGCTTGGCCTTGCCGCCGTCGGGGGCGGTCAGCACCAGCGGGCCCTGCTCGGTCAGGGCGACGGAGTGCTCCCAGTGCGAGGACCAGGTGCCGTCCGTGGTGATCACGGTCCAGTCGTCCTCGAGGACCCGCGTCCGCGGGGTGCCCAGGGACACCATCGGCTCGATGGCCAGGCAGAACCCGGGCACGAGCTTCGGGCCCTTGCCCCGGCGGCGGTCCACGTAGTTCAGCAGGTGCGGGTCCATGTGCATCTCGGTGCCGATGCCGTGGCCGCCGTAGTCCTCGATGATCCCGTACTTGCCGCCGCCCGGCTTGGGCTGGCGGCGGATGTAGGTCTCGACGGCCCGGGAGATGTCGACCAGGCGGTTGCCCTGCTTCATCGCCGCGATGCCGGCCCACATCGACTCCTCGGTCACCCGGGAGAGCTCGACCAGTTCCGGAGCGTGACCGGAGCCCACGAAGGCCGTGTAGGCGGCGTCGCCGTGCCAGCCGTCGACGATCGCGCCGCAGTCGATGGAGATGATGTCGCCGTCCTTGAGGACGACCTCGTCGGACGGGATGCCGTGGACCACGACCTCGTTCACGGAGGTGCAGATGGTGGCCGGGAAACCGCCGTAGCCGAGGAAGTTCGGCTTGGCGTTGTGCTCGGCGAGCACCTTCCGCGCCACCTCGTCGAGGTCCCTCGTGGTCGCCCCGGGCACGGCGGCCTCCCGGGTGGCCGCGTGGATCGCGGCGACGACCAGCCCCGCGGCACGCATTGTGGCGATCTGCTCGGGGGTCTTGATCTGCACCATGGGGGCTACGGCCTTTCTCGGACCGGGGAGTGTACGAACACCTTCAACGATACGGGGGGCTCCGGCGCCCGCCCCGGCCCACAGCGCAGCCGCGGCCCCTGACGGGAACCGCGGCTGCGACCGGCGTGGGACTACTGGGTGGCTTCCTCGCGCTTCAGCGCTTCCAGCGCCCGGCGCGTGATCTCGTCCACCGGGCCCAGCGACGAGATCGTCACGACCAGGCCCTGCGCCTTGTAGTAGTCGATGATCGGCTCGGTCTGCGTGTGGTAGACCTCCAGCCGCTTGCGGACGGTCTCCTCGGAGTCGTCGTCGCGCTGGTACAGCTCGCCGCCGCAGACGTCGCACACGCCGTCCTGCTTCGGCCGGCTGTACGTCACGTGGAAGACATGGCTGGAGTCGTTGCGGCAGATGCGCCGGCCGGCGATCCGCTTCACGACCTCCTCCTCGGGGACCTCCAGGTCCAGGACCGCGTCCAGCGTGATGCTCTCGGACTCCAGCAGCTCGTCCAGCGCCTCCGCCTGCTTGACGTTGCGCGGGAAGCCGTCGAGCAGGAAACCGTTCTCGGCGTCGGGCTGCTCCATGCGGTCCTTGGCCATCGCGATGGTGACCTCGTCCGGTACCAGGTTGCCGGCGTCCATGTAGGACTTCGCGAGCTTGCCCAGCTCGGTCTGCCGGCTGATGTTGGCGCGGAACAGGTCGCCCGTGGAGATGTGCGGGACGCGCAGCTTCTCGGCCAGGCGCGTCGCCTGCGTTCCCTTACCTGCACCCGGCGGCCCGACGAGGACGATTCGCATCAGCGGAGGAACCCTTCGTAATTGCGCTGCTGGAGCTGGCTCTCGATCTGCTTCACCGTCTCGAGACCGACACCCACGATGATCAGGATGCTGGTGCCACCGAACGGGAAGTTCTGGCTTGCCCCAAAGCCGACCAACGCCATTGTCGGTACGAGAGCGATCAGGCCCAGATACAGCGAACCCGGCCAGGTGATCCGGTTGAGCACGTAGCTCAGGTACTCAGCGGTCGGTCGGCCAGCCCGGATGCCCGGGATGAAGCCACCATACTTCTTCATGTTGTCGGCGACTTCTTCGGGGTTGAAGGAGATCGCCACGTAGAAGAACGCGAAGAACACGATGAGCAAGAAGTACGTAGTGATGTAAATCGGGTGGTCACCCTTGGTCAGGTTCTGCTGAACCCAGGTCTTCCAGGCGGAGTTGCCTCCCGCGAACTGGGCGACCAGCGCCGGAATGTACAGCAGCGACGAGGCGAAGATGACCGGAATCACACCCGCCTGGTTCACCTTCAGCGGGATGTAGGTGGAGGTACCGCCGTAGGAACGGCGGCCGATCATGCGCTTGGCGTACTGCACCGGGACACGGCGCTGAGCCTGCTCCACGAAGACCACCAGGCCGACCATGACCAGACCGACCAGGATCACGGTGCCGAACTCGATCCAGCCGTCGGCGAGCTTGCCCTGCTTCTTGATCGCCCACAGCGCGGAGGGGAACGTGGCGGCGATCGAGATGAACATCAGGATCGACATGCCGTTGCCGATCCCGCGGTCGGTGACGAGCTCACCAAGCCACATGACGACCGCGGTGCCGGCGGTCATGCAGATGACCATCGTGATCGTGCTGAAGATCGCCCGGTCGGGGACGATGTCCGCGGCAACCGAGCACCTTCCGAACAGGGCGCCGCTGCGGGCGGTGGCCACGAGACCGGTGCCCTGCAGGATCGCCAGCGCGATGGTGAGGTACCGGGTGTACTGGGTGATCTTGGCCGTGCCGGACTGGCCCTCCTTCTTGAGGGCCTCCAGACGCGGGATCACCACGGTCAGCAGCTGCAGGATGATGCTCGCCGTGATGTACGGCATGATCCCCAGAGCGAAGACGGTGATCTGCAGCAGCGCGCCACCGCTGAACATGTTGACCAGACCGAAGAGGCCCTGGTTGCCAGACGCCTCCTTCACGCACGTCTGGACGGCCTTGTAGTTGACGCCGGGGATCGGGATGTGGGTACCGACCCGGTAGACCACGATGATGCCCAGCGTGAAGAGCAGCTTCTTGCGCAGGTCGGGCGTCTTGAACGCCCGGGCGAACGCGGTGAGCACGGTGCCTCCTGCGACCCCCGCGCAACTGCGTCAAGGGTGACGGTCTTGAGGTTCCAACAGAGAACAACGACTTAACAACGGACGACTGCCGCTCCGAGTGCCCGTGGTGCGGCGGCCCGGTGAAAGTGGACAGTGCAGGCCACCTTACCGGCGACACTGCCCCCCTTGGAACGACCAACCGGGGATACCCCATTTGTGGGTATCCCCGGTTGGGATCGTTCAGGTCATCGAGACGTCCGAAAGAGTCAGACGAGCTCGGTGACGCTACCGCCGGCGGCGGTGATCTTCTCCTTGGCGGAGCCGGAGACGGCGTCGACCGTCACCTGCAGCGCCACGGAGATCTCGCCCTGGCCGAGGACCTTGACGAGGCTGTTCTTGCGAACGGCACCCTTGGCCACCAGACCCTCGACCGTGACCTCGCCGCCCTCGGGGTAGAGCGCGGCCAGCTTGTCGAGGTTCACGACCTGGTACTCGGTCTTGAACGGGTTCTTGAAGCCCTTCAGCTTCGGGAGACGCATGTGGAGCGGCATCTGGCCACCCTCGAAGCGCTCCGGAACCTGGTAGCGGGCCTTCGTGCCCTTCGTACCACGACCGGCCGTCTTACCCTTCGAGGCCTCACCACGACCGACACGGGTCTTGGCGGTCTTGGCGCCCGGGGCGGGACGGAGGTTGTGGATCTTGAGCGGGTTCTGCTCCGCCATGATCAGTCGACCTCCTCGACCGTCACGAGGTGGCGGACGGTGTGCACCATGCCGCGGAACTCGGGACGATCCTCCTTGACGACCACGTCACCCAGGCGCTTGAGGCCCAGGGAACGCAGGGTGTCGCGGTGGTTCTGCTTGCTGCCGATGTAGGACTTCGTCTGCGTGATCTTGAGCTGCGCCATGATTACGCACCCGCCCCGGCACGCGCACGAAGGAGGGCCGCGGGGGCGACGTCCTCGAGCGGCAGACCACGGCGGGCCGCGACCTCCTCGGGACGCTGCAGGCCCTTCAGGGCCTCCACGGTCGCGTGCACGATGTTGATCGCGTTGTCGGAGCCGAGCGACTTCGACAGGATGTCGTGGATACCGGCGCACTCGAGCACGGCACGCACCGGGCCACCGGCGATAACACCGGTACCGGGCGACGCGGGCTTGAGCAGCACGACGCCGGCAGCCTTCTCACCCTGGATCGGGTGCGGGATGGTGCCCTGGATGCGGGGGACCTTGAAGAAGTGCTTCTTGGCCTCCTCAACGCCCTTGGCGATGGCGGCCGGCACCTCCTTGGCCTTGCCGTATCCGACACCCACGGTGCCGTCACCGTCGCCCACCACGACCAGCGCGGTGAAGCTGAAGCGACGACCACCCTTCACAACCTTGGCGACGCGGTTGATCGCGACGACGCGCTCAACGTACGCGGTCTTCTCGGCGGCAGCTGCGCCGCCGTCACGGCCCTTCCGGTCCCGCCGCTCGCCGCCACCGGCACCGCCACCGCGGCGCTGGGGTCCAGCCATTGGAATTACCTCTCTCTGTTTCCGCTAGCTACGGAACCGACTCAGAACTTGAGTCCGGCCTCGCGGGCGGCGTCCGCCAGGGCGGCGATGCGCCCGGCGTACTGGTTGCCACCACGGTCGAACACGACGGCCTCGACACCGGCGGCCTTGGCACGCTCGGCGACCAGGGCGCCGACCTGCTTGGCCTGCGCGGACTTGTCGCCCTCGCCACCGCGGACGGACGTGTCCAGGGTGGACGCGGACGCCAGGGTGTGGCCCTTCAGGTCGTCGATCACCTGCGCCACGATGTGGCGGTTGGAGCGGGTCACGACCAGACGGGGACGCTCCGCCGTACCGGCGATCCGCTTGCGGATCCGGATGTGACGGCGCTTGATCGCGGCGCGCTTGTAGGCGTCGCCCTTGAGGATCTTCTGCCCGTATGCCATGGCTTACTTACCCGCCTTTCCGACCTTGCGGCGGATGACTTCGCCCTCGTACTTGACGCCCTTGGCCTTGTACGGGTCGGGCTTGCGCAGCTTGCGGATGTTGGCCGCAACCTCGCCGACCTTCTGCTTGTCGATGCCCTCGACCTGGAAGCGGGTCGGGGCCTCCACCTTGAAGGTGATGCCCTCGGGCGCCTCGACGACGATCGGGTGGCTGTAGCCGAGCGCGAACTCGAGGTTCGCGCCCTTGGCCGTGACGCGGTAACCGACACCGCTGATCTCGAGCTTCTTCACGTAACCCTGGGTCACGCCGGTGATCATGTTCGCCACCAGCGTGCGGGACAGGCCGTGCAGGGCCTTGCTCTGACGCTCGTCGTTGGGGCGCGTCACCGAGAGGGTGCCGTCCTCGCCCTTGGCGATCTCGATCGGCGCCACGACGGTGTGGGTCAGTTCGCCCTTGGGGCCCTTGACCGAGACCGTACGGCCGTCGATGGTGACGTCCACGCCGGCGGGAACCGTGATGGGGAGCTTGCCAATACGCGACATAGCTGTTTCCTCCGTTCCCTTCCGCTACCAGACGTAGGCGAGGACTTCCCCACCCACGCCCTTCTTGCCGGCCTGCTTGTCGGTGAGGAGCCCGTGCGACGTGGAGATGATCGCCACGCCGAGGCCGCCCAGCACCTTCGGCAGGTTGGTGGACTTCGCGTACACCCGGAGACCGGGCTTGGAGATCCGCTTGATGCCCGCGATGGAGCGCTCACGGTTGGGGCCGAACTTCAGCTCCAGGACGAGGTTCTTGCCCACCTGGGCGTCCTCGACCTTCCAGCCCGTGATGAAGCCCTCCTGCTGGAGGATCTCCGCGATGTGCGACTTGATCTTCGATGCCGGCATCGTCACGGAGTCGTGGTATGCCGAGTTCGCGTTCCGCAGACGCGTGAGCATGTCTGCGATCGGATCAGTCATGGTCATGAATTGGCCTTCGGCCTCTCTCGCCGGGGTTTCCTGGTGCGCCATCCCTCTCCCCGATCCGAGACGGGACGGGTGCGGCGCGGTGGACCTACGGCGTAGTAAGTCGTACGGGCGCGGCAGGCGCCCAACCCCACAAGCCTAAGGCATGGGGGATGGGGCTCCTGCCGACCCAGATGCTTACCGAGAGCCTTGGGAATCCCGAATTACCGGAATTACCAGGAGCTCTTGGTCACGCCCGGCAGCTCGCCACGGTGAGCCATCTCACGAAGGCACACGCGGCACAGGCCGAACTTGCGGTACACGGAGTGCGGGCGGCCGCAGCGCTGGCAGCGGGTGTAGCCACGCACACCGAACTTGGGCTTGCGAGCAGCCTTAGCGATCAGAGCCTTCTTCGCCATCTCGCTCACGCCTCCTTGAACGGGAAGCCGAGGTGACGAAGGAGCGCGCGGCCCTCAGCGTCGTTGGTCGCCGTGGTGACCACGGTGATGTCCATACCCCGGACGCGGTCGATCTTGTCCTGGTCGATCTCGTGGAACATGACCTGCTCCGTGAGACCGAAGGTGTAGTTGCCACGGCCGTCGAACTGCTTGGGGGACAGGCCGCGGAAGTCGCGGATGCGCGGCAGCGCGAGCGACAGGGTGCGGTCCAGGAACTCCCACATGCGGTCGCCACGGAGCGTGACGTGGGCACCGATCGGCTGACCCTCACGCAGCTTGAACTGCGCGATGGACTTGCGGGCCTTGGTGACGGCCGGCTTCTGACCGGTGATCGTGGTGAGGTCGCGGATGGCGCCCTCGATCAGCTTGGAGTCGCGGGCGGCGTCGCCCACACCCATGTTGACCACGATCTTGACGAGGCCCGGGATCTGCATGACGTTCTCGTACTTGAACTCGTCACGCAGCTTCGGGGCGATCTCGTCGCGGTACTTCTGCTTCAGACGCGGGGAAGTGGTGGTAGCCATCAGATGTCCTCACCCGTCCGCTTGGCAACGCGGATCTTGTTGCCTTCGTCGTCGAAGCGGTAACCGACGCGGGTCACGACCTTGTTGCCGTCCTTCTCCACGACGAGCTGAACGTTGCTCACGTGGATGGGGGCTTCGGTCGTCACGATGCCGCCGGCCTGGGAACCGCTGGCGGTCGGACCGGCCTTGGTGTGCTTCTTGACCCGGTTGACACCCTCGACCAGGACACGCTCCTCGCGCGGGTAAGCGGCAATGACCTTGCCCTGCTTGCCCTTGTCCTTGCCGGTGATGACCTGGACCAGGTCACCCTTCTTGATCTTCATGCTCACAGCACCTCCGGCGCGAGGGAGATGATCTTCATGAACTTCTTCTCGCGCAGCTCACGGCCCACCGGGCCGAAGATACGGGTGCCGCGAGGGTCGCCGTCGTTCTTCAGAATGACGGCGGCGTTCTCGTCGAAGCGGATGTACGAGCCGTCCGGACGGCGGCGCTCCTTGACGGTGCGAACGATGACCGCCTTGACGACGTCACCCTTCTTCACGTTGCCACCGGGGATCGCGTCCTTGACGGTGGCGACGATGACGTCACCGATGCCCGCGTAGCGGCGACCGGAGCCGCCGAGCACACGGATGCAAAGGATCTCCTTCGCACCAGTGTTGTCGGCGACACGCAGTCGCGACTCCTGCTGGATCACGTCTATCTCCTGTTTGTCTGCCGGTTCCCCGGGGGCCACTCAGCGAGCGGCCCCCGGAGCCTGGCGGAACTGTCCTGCGAGGGATGCCCCGCAGGAACGTACTTTTGGAATTCCCTTGCGGGAATTACCTACTTGGCCTTCTCGAGGATCTCGACGACGCGCCACCGCTTCGTGGCGGACAGCGGCCGGGTCTCCATCAGGAGGACGCGGTCGCCGACACCCGCGGCGTTCTGCTCGTCGTGCGCCTTGAGCTTGTTCGTACGGCGGATGACCTTGCCGTACAGCGCGTGCTTGACGCGGTCCTCGACGGCGACGACGACGGTCTTGTCCATCTTGTCGCTGACGACGAGACCCTCACGGGTCTTGCGGAAGCCGCGGGCCTCTGCAGTCTGCTCAGTCACGTTGCTCTCACTCATCAGGCGCTCTCCACCGTCTCGATGCCCAGCTCGCGCTCACGCATCAGGGTGTAGATCCGCGCGATGTCCTTACGGACGGCCTTCAGCCGACCGTGGTTCTCGAGCTGACCGGTCGCCGCCTGGAAGCGGAGGTTGAACAGCTCTTCCTTGGCCTCGCGGAGCTTGCCCAGAAGCTCCTCGTTGCCCAGCTCGCGCAGCTCGGACGCCTTGGTACCGACCGACATCACGCTTCACCTGCCTCGCGCTTGACGATCCGGCACTTCATCGGCAGCTTGTGGGCCGCACGAGTCAGAGCTTCACGCGCAATCTTCTCGTTCGGGTAGGACAGCTCGAACATCACCCGTCCCGGGTGAACGTTCGCGATCCACCACTCCGGCGAACCCTTACCGGAACCCATGCGGGTCTCGGCGGGCTTCTTGGTCAGCGGGCGGTCCGGGTAGATGTTGATCCAGACCTTGCCGCCACGCTTGATGTGGCGGGTCATCGCGATACGGGCCGCCTCGATCTGGCGGTTGGTCACGTACGCCGGCGTGAGGGCCTGAATGCCGTACTCGCCGAACGCGACCGTCGTACCGCCCTTGGCCTGACCACGGCGCTTCGGGTGGTGCTGCTTGCGGTGCTTGACCCTACGGGGGATCAGCATGTCGGTCAGGCCTCCGTTCCGGTGCTCTCAGCCGGAGCGGCAGCCGGAGCCTCGGCCTTGGGGGCCTCGGCAGCGGGAGCCTGCTGCGGCTTGCGACCGCGACCGCCACGCTCGCCACCGCGGCCACCACGGGCCGGGCGGTCGGCGCCACCGCGGGCCGGGCGGTTACCCGCACGGGCCGCAGCGTTCTCGGCGCGGACCTCGGCGATGTTCTTGACGTCGCCCTTGTAGATCCAGACCTTCACACCGATGCGGCCGAAGGTCGTCTTGGCCTCGAAGAAGCCGTAGTCCACGTTCGCGCGGAGCGTGTGCAGGGGCACGCGGCCCTCGCGGTAGAACTCCGAGCGGGACATCTCGGCGCCGCCGAGACGGCCGCCGCACTGGATCTTGATGCCCTTGGCGCCCGCCTTCATCGTGCCCTGCATGCTCTTGCGCATGGCACGACGGAAGGAGACGCGGGAGGAGAGCTGCTCGGCGACGGCCTGAGCAACCAGCTGAGCGTCCGTCTCGGGGCTCTTGACCTCGAGGATGTTCAGCTGGACCTGCTTGCCCGTGAGCTTCTCGAGGTCGCCGCGGATGCGGTCGGCCTCGGCGCCACGGCGGCCGATGACGATGCCCGGACGCGCGGTGTGGATGTCCACGCGGACGCGGTCACGGGTGCGCTCGATCTCCACCTTCGAGATGCCGGCGCGCTCCATGCCGGACGTCATCATCCGACGGATGGCGACGTCTTCCTTGACGTAGTCCTTGTACAGCTTGTCGGCGTACCAACGCGACTTGAAGTCGGTGGTGACACCGAGCCGGAACCCGTGCGGGTTTACCTTCTGGCCCATTACCGGGTTCCTTCCTTGCTGCTGACGACCACGGTGATGTGGCTGGTCCGCTTGCGGATCCGGTAGGCACGGCCCTGGGCACGCGGACGGAACCGCTTCAGGGTCGGGCCCTCGTCGACGAACGCCTCGGAGATGAAGAGGCTGTCGACATCGGTGTGGTCGTAGTTGTGCGCGGCGTTGGCGATGGCGCTGTCGAGCACCTTGCCGACCGGCGCGGAGGCTGCCTGCGGAGCGAATCGCAGAACAGCCTGGGCCTCCGTGGCGTCCATGCCACGGATGAGGTCCACCACACGGCGGGCCTTCATGGGCGTGACGCGGATGTACCGCGCCTGGGCCCTGGCTTCCATGGTTGTCCCTTCAGAGTTACTTACGTGTCTGAATGCGATCCGCTGCTAGCGGCGCTTCGACTTCCGGTCGTCCTTGACGTGACCCCGGAAGGTGCGGGTCGGCGAGAACTCGCCGAGCTTGTGGCCGACCATCGACTCGGTGACGAACACCGGGATGTGGGTCTTGCCGTTGTGCACCGCGATCGTGTGGCCGAGCATGGCCGGGATGATCATCGAGCGACGGGACCAGGTCTTGATGACGTTCTTGGAACCGGCTTCGTTCTGGGCGTCCACCTTCTTGATCAGGTGGTCGTCGACGAAGGGCCCCTTCTTGAGACTACGCGGCATCTAAACCCGCTCCTAGCGCTTCTTGTTCGTCTTGCGGCGGCGGACGATGTACTTGTTCGAAGCCTTCTTCGGCGAACGAGTACGACCCTCCTTCTGACCCCACGGGGAGACCGGGTGGCGACCACCGGAGGTCTTGCCCTCACCACCACCGTGCGGGTGGTCAACCGGGTTCATCGCCACACCGCGAACGGTCGGGCGGACGCCCAGCCAGCGCTTGCGGCCGGCCTTGCCCCAGTTGATGTTGCTCTGCTCGGCGTTGCCGACCTCGCCGACCGTGGCGCGGCAGCGCTGGTCGACCAGGCGGATCTCACCGGAAGGCATGCGGAGGTGGGCCATCGAGCCCTCCTTCGCGAGCAGCTGCACGGAGGCACCGGCGGAGCGGGCGAACTTGGCACCGCCACCGGGACGGAGCTCGATCGCGTGGATCGTGGTACCGACCGGGATGTTGCGGAGGGCCAGGTTGTTGCCCGGCTTGATGTCGGCCCCGGGACCGTTCTCCACGCGGTCGCCCTGCTGCAGGTTGCGCGGGGCGAGGATGTAGCGCTTCTCGCCGTCGGCGTAGTGCAGCAGCGCGATGCGCGCGGTGCGGTTGGGGTCGTACTCGATGTGCGCGACCTTCGCCGGCACGCCGTCCTTGTCGTGACGACGGAAGTCGATCACGCGGTAGGCGCGCTTGTGTCCGCCACCCTGGTGGCGAACGGTCACACGACCGGCGTTGTTACGGCCGCCCTTGCTGTGCAGCGGGCGGACCAGCGACTTCTCCGGCGTGGACCGCGTGACCTCGACGAAGTCGGCGACGCTGGAACCACGACGGCCCGGCGTAGTCGGCTTGTACTTGCGGATTCCCATTTCTCAGTCCTCGTCCGATATCGGACGATCCGGACCGCCCTCAGGCGGTCGGACCGCCGAAGATGTCGATACGGTCGCCCTCGGCGAGGGTCACGATCGCGCGCTTGGTGGCGGCACGCTGACCGAAGCCGGTCTTGGTGCGCTTGCGCTTGCCCTGGCGGTTGATCGTGTTGACCCCGGTGACCTTGACCTCGAAGACCGCCTGGACGGCCTGCTTGATCTGGGTCTTGTTGGCGTTCGGGTCGACGATGAACGTGTACTTGTTCTCGTCGAGGAGCGCGTAGCTCTTCTCCGAGACGACCGGCTTCAGCAGGACGTCACGGGGGTCCGTGTACGACTTGCTCAGCGGGGTCTCGACGGTGTTCTTACCCTCGGCGGCGTGACGGCGCGCCTTGGCGACGCGCGCGGCCTTGGCGGCCTTGGCGGCCTTCGAGGCGATGGAGGGGTGACGCGTAGCCATCAGGCCTCGCTCCCTTCGGTGTCGTTGGCCTTGTTCGGGCCGGCGACGAAGGACTCGAAAGCGGCCTTGGTGAAGACCACGTCGTCCGAGACGAGAACGTCGTACGTGTTCAGCTGGCCCGGCTCCAGGATGTGGACCTGGGGCAGGTTGCGGGCGGACAGCCACGCGGCCTCGTCGGAGCGGTCGGCGACGAGCAGCAGGTTCTTGCGCTCGCTGATCTTGCCGAACAGCGTCTTGGCGGCCTTGGTGGAGATCTCGCCCTCGACCACGCCGGAGACGACGTGGATGCGGTTGTGGCGGGCCCGGTCGGTGAGGGCGTGGCGCAGGGCCGCGGCCTTCATCTTCTTCGGGGTCCGCTGCGAGTAGTCACGCGGCTGCGGGCCGTGGACGACGCCACCGCCGGCGAACTGCGGCGCGCGGGTCGAACCCTGACGGGCGCGACCGGTGCCCTTCTGGCGGTACGGCTTCTTGCCGCCACCACGGACTTCACCGCGACGCTTGGTCTTGTGCGTGCCCTGGCGGGCAGCGGCGTTCTGCGCGACGACGACCTGGTGGATCAGCGGGATGCTGATCTTCTCCACGCCGAAGATCTCCGCGGGGAGCTCGACGCTACCGGTCTTCTCGCCTGCAGGCGAAAGGATGTCAACAGTGCTCATCGGTACCTCAGGCCCCCTTGGCCGCGGTGCGGACCAGGACGAGGCCGCCGTTCGGACCGGGAACCGCGCCCTTGATGAGCAGCAGACCCTTCTCCGCGTCAACGGCGTGGACGGTCAGGTTCTGGGTGGTGACCCGCTCGTTGCCCATGCGACCCGCCATGCGGAGGCCCTTGAACACGCGGCCCGGGGTGGCGCAGCCACCGATGGAACCGGGCGAGCGGTGCTTGCGCTGGGTGCCGTGTCCGGCGCCGAGGCCCTTGAAGTTGTGACGCTTCATGACACCGGCGAAGCCCTTGCCCTTGCTCTTGCCGGTCACGTCGACCTTCACGCCGGCCTCGAAGACCTCAGCGGAGATCTCCTGGCCCAGCGTGTACTCGGAGGCGTCCGCGGTGCGGATCTCGACGAGGTGGCGGCGAGGGGTGACGTCGGCCTTGGCGAAGTGGCCCTTGAGGGGCTTGTTCACCTTGCGCGGGTCGATCTCGCCGAAGGCGATCTGGACCGACTCGTAGCCGTCGACGTCGTTCGTACGAACCTGGGTGACGACGTTGGGGCCGGCCTTGACGACGGTGACCGGAACAACACGGTTGTTCTCGTCCCACACCTGCGTCATGCCGAGCTTCTCGCCCAGGATGCCCTTGATCTGCTTGGTCATCTCTCAGATCACCGGCCTCAGAGCTTGATCTCGATGTCGACACCGGCCGGGAGGTCGAGTCGCATCAGAGAGTCAACGGTCTTGGGGGTCGGGTCGAGGATGTCGATCAGGCGCTTGTGCGTGCGCATCTCGAAGTGCTCGCGCGAGTCCTTGTACTTGTGCGGCGACTTGATGACGCAGTACACGTTCTTCTCAGTGGGCAGCGGCACCGGGCCCGCGACCGACGCACCAGTGCGGGTCACCGTCTCGACGATCTTCTTCGCCGAGGAGTCGATGACCTCGTGGTCGTAGGCCTTGAGCCGGATGCGGATCTTCTGTCCCGCCATGGCTACTCAGTAGTCCTGTCTCTCTTACGCTCCGGAACCCGGTGGCTTCCTTGCTGCTGTCTTCGTTCCTCCGACCCACGCGGTCGGGCGTGTCGCGCTCCCGCTGACATGGATGTCCCTTGTCCGAACATCCCTGCGGGATTGCACACGGCCCTGCCGGAACCGCGAGCCGGGGGCGAAGGCCCACCGGGTGCCTGGCCGGTGCCGCGCTGACACTTCCCGGAAGATTCCCGTACGTCCGCCCCAGCGCTGCCATCAGGCAGTTAGGGCGACGAGTACTGTGGGACTCGCTTCCGGTCCCCCCGGCGGGAGGCGCGCAGCATCAACACTCGACCGAGCAACTCGGACAGTCTGCCATATGGGGCGGGGGGCTGGCCAATCGGGGCGGAGAGAGTACCCCTAGGGTGACGTGGGTCAAACCCGGGGCGACCGCAAGCCCGGTTTTCGCGCCCCCGGGTGGCCCCGAGCCCGGACAAGTGGGACTTCCCGGGGGACGCCGCCCTCCTCCGCGACGCAGCTGTGGCACGGACTTTCTTCGCGAGAGACGGCAGGTCGGACAACGAGGAGACGAGAAGTCCATCGCCGCCGCCCCGACGCCGCTCAGGCGCGACGGCCGCGCAGGGCCTTCCAGGCGTCCTCGGCCGCGAACGTGGCTCTCAGCCGCCAGGCATCCAACTTGTCCAGCACGGTTGTCCGCACCATCTGCCACGTGAACCACCAGGGCAGCCGCCGGAGCGGCACGAAGGTCAGGGTGTCCCTGATGGCGTTCTCGGCGATGCCGCCGGGGCCCTCGGCGCGCAGGGCGGCGCACAGCTCCGGCGTCAGCTCACCGCGGAGCCGCGCCGCGGTGCCCGCCGCGGTGAACGCGAACCCCCGCTGAGCAGGGTCCGACAACCGCATCGCCCTGACGATGCGCGGCGACGCCTCCTCCAGCGGGCACTGGAACGCCAACCCGATCACCGCGGTACCGAGACGCCGCTCGCCGCGCTCGAACGCGGCATCCCACTCCGCGGGATCATCGAGACTCAGCAGACCCTCGCCACTCTCCCAGTCCCACCCCGGACGCCATGACCGGTCTCCCCTCCGTCCGTCACCCGTCACCCGGCGGCGACTGGAGGAGTGGGTGAGGCTCTGTCCATCGCCGGGGCTCGCCAGCACGCCCAGCCAGGTGTCCCGCTCCGCGAGGACAGCCCCGCATCCCTCGGCGACGCCGCTATGGCGGGGCCGGCCTCAGTCCGCGGAGGCGTACGGGACGAAGGCGGTCCAGGTCGTCGGTGGGAAGGTGAGCTGGGGGCCGTCGGTGTGCTTGGAGTCGCGGACGTGGACCATGCCGGGGCTGGTGGCGATCTCGACGCAGGAGTTGCCGTCGTTGCCTCCGCTGTAGCTGCTCTTGAACCACGCCAACTTGGAGGCGTCCCCGGCACTGATCTCGCGGATCATGTCTCTCCCAGCAGTTGCTCGATGAAGGCCAGCGACTCCCCCGGCGAGAGTGCCTGAGCCCGGATGGTGCCATAACGCAGCTCAAGGATGCGCAGGTGTTTGGGCTCGGAGGTCGGCCGGCCGTTGAACGCGCCCTCGGAGCGGCCCACCGCCGTACCGTCCGGGAACTTCAGCAGTTCGATCCGGCCATCCAGGCCTGAGTGGGTTTCGGAGTTCATCGGCATCACCTGAAGCACAACGTTGTGCAACCGGCCCACCTCCAGCAGACGTTCGAGCTGCTGACGCCCGGCCATTGTGCCTCCGACGGGACGCCTCAGGACCCCCTCTTCCAGGACGAAGCTGAGGGCGGGAGCGGGCGCGCGCTCGAAGACCGTCTGCCGGGCCAGGCGAGCGGCCACCATGCGTTCCACGTCGTCCGGTGAGTACGGCGGCTGCGCTGCCCCGATCACAGCCCGCGCGTGCTCCGGCGTCTGCAACAGCCCAGGGATGATGTGGCACTCGTACAGGGCGATCTCGACCGCCCGCGCCTCCAACTTGCCCAGCTCCCGCACCTTCTTCGGGTACCGGACCCGCTTCACGTCCTCCCACGTCGCCGCGATGAGACCACCCGCCTTCAGCACCTCGTCGGCCCGAATCAAGTAGTCCTGGCGGGGAATCCGCTTCCCGCCCTCGACCTTGTAGACCAGGTCCTCGCCGTACCCCACGGCAGCCCCGAACTCGGCGGCCCGCAGCCCCGCTGCCTCCCTCCGCAGCTTCAACTGCCGCCCCACCGTGGTGATCACGGCGACGCCCCACTCGTCGTCCGGGTCCACCTCCCACCCCGGCTCGTCCGCCTCGCCCCTGAGCCCTACCGCCTCGCCGTCCACCGACATACCGCGCCCCTCCGTAGTCCCGCGCCGTACCGCGACGCCCTACCCGCGGCAACGATGCCGACAGCCCGGACAGCACCGGACAACCCGCCGACAGTCACGGTACGCAACCATTCGATCACTCCTCACGACAGACGTCGTCGGCCACGCTGAGTGACGTGAACCAGGAAATCGCCGCAACCGAGACCTCGGCCCAACCAGCCACCCATTGCCCCAACTTCACCGTGCTGCTGTCGTCCACGAGGCGCGGAGCCCGCCTGGCCCGACTGCTCGCGGAGACACAACTGCGCCGCTGGGGGCTGCCCACGGAGACCGCGAAGCACCTCGTGGCCGAACTGGCGGCCAACGCCGTCACGCACGGCCGCGTCCCCGGGCGGGACTTCCGGCTGACGCTCTACGTGGTCGGCGGCACACTCCGAATCGAGGTCACGGACACGCGGGGTGACCGCCGCCCCGCACCTCAACGCCCAGCAGGGGACGCCGAGTCGGGCCGCGGCCTGCTCCTCGTGGACGCGCTCGCGGACCGCTGGGGCGTGAGCGAGGACCGCTTCCCGCGCAAGACCGTATGGGCAGAAGTGCGCTGCTCAGCCCCGGAACCCGCACCCACGGGCCCCGGCGCCGCCGACTCCTTTTCCCAAGGAACGTGAGGGAGGAAGAACCCCGCCAAGCCCCACCCCTCCCGCCCGTGAGGCGCGCTCACTCGGGCGGGTGAACATGACCGGCTCGGCTGGATTTCAGGGCCCCCAACTGCCCTACTCTCAGCGCAAACAACCGCACACATGCATCGGCCCCCGGCCGGGACTCGCAATCCCGATCGAGGGCCTGGCCACCGAGAAGGTCGAGTCTTCCCGATGGGTACCCAAGACCCTAGCGTGCCTCCGCACGCCCAGTCAGCCGTTGTCGCCGACGAACCCCCCTCCCGGGCGAATCCACGCACGCGTACTCGCCCCCGCCCCCGCGCCTACGGCGTCACGCACGACAACACCCGCCACACCACCCGCTTCACGGTGATCGGCAACCACCTCGCCCAGCACCCCGAACTGTCACTCGTCGCCATCGCGCTGGCCGTGCACATCCAGTCGCTGCCCACGAACGCTCCCGTGGACATCAAGACCCTCGCCGAACGCTTCCCGGAGGGCCGCACCCGCATCGCCGCCGGACTGCGCGAACTGGAGGCCCACGGCTACCTGCGCCGCGTCCGCGAACACACCCCCGGCGGCAGGATCGTCACCCGCACGATCTCCTGCAACCAACCGAAGACCCGCGAGATCGCCCGCCACCACAAGCCCGCCCCCGCCGCCGACACGGGCGACCGGGCGCACGAGGAACACCCGCCCAGGAGCAGGAAGCCCCGCGACCCCCGTAAGAAGCACCCCCTCCCCCCGGTTCCGCAGCCGGCGTACCCCTCCCCCACCGTCCTCCAGACGGCCACGGACCTCCTCGCCACCCTGCACCGTGAAGACCCGAGCCTCCTGCTCAGCGCCTGCGACACGGCCCACCTGGCCCCGGGCGTCGCCGCCTGGCTGCAACGCGAGGTGCCCGCGACCGTCGTACGCCGCGCCCTGGCCGACGCCCTGCCACCCGAGGGCGTACGCCGCCCGGCCGCCTTCCTGGCCCACCGCCTCACGGCCCAGCTGCCGCCCCCACCCCCGTTCCGCGCCCCGGCCGCCCCACCACCCGTACGGCACCCCATGCAGAACTGCGCCAACTGCGACCGCGGCTTCCGCGCCCCCGAACCGGGACGCTGCCGCGACTGCCGATCCGCTCTCCCGGAAGCCGCCTAGCATGAACGTGAACGATCCTTGCCCCTGGGCACAGACGACGAGGAGCGAGCGCCATGACCATCGCCTCGGACAACGCGCGACGGAGCGCCTCCCACCTGTACCGGACCATGCGGGACTTCGTTCAGTCGATGGACGACACCCTCCCGGGCAAATTCGAGATCACCAAGGAAGGGATCGTTCACGACATGATGTCGCCCGGAGGACCCCACGAGGTCACGGCCGCTCACATCAGCCGCCGTCTGGAGAGGGTCATGCCGGACGAGCTGCTGGCTCATACCGGCACACCCGATGTGGAAGACGAGCCCGAGGGCATCATGCGCCACCCTGACGTGATGGTCATCGCGTGGACCGACCTGGATGTCGAGGGGTCTATCGACCCTCGTGCCCTCGTCGCTGCCATTGAAGTGGTCTCCAAGTCCAATCCTGACAACGACTGGGTCACCAAGATGCGCGACTACCCACTGATCGGCATCCCCACCTACGTGATCTTCGACCCCCGCACAGGGACTGGGGCGGTCCTCTCCGAGATCCACCGGACCCCGGAGGGACTGCGGTACGCGACCCGTAAGGACTTCGTGTACGGAGAAGACGTCACCATCGCGGAGTGGACGATCTCGACGAAGAACCTGCCACGGTACGAGGACAAGCGCGAGAGCTAGTGCTGTGGCCGGAAAGGCTGGTCACGTCCGTCGACCGGCCGTGCCTGCCGCAGGTCGCTCACGTGCAGCACGGTGAATGCGGCGATCTCCCTTGAGGTCTGGTCGCCCGACTCCTCGTCGCGCTGTTCGGGGGCGGGGCGGTGATCGAACCGGGGCGGGTCCACAACGCCCCGCCGTACAACCACCCGAGCGCGTATGGCGCGGAACGCGAAGAGGCCCGTACGACCGGAGTCGTACGGGCCTCTTCAGGTCAGGCGACCCCGGAGGGTCAGACCGTCAAGAGAGCGAGGCTCACTTGGTGATCTTGGTGACCTGGCCGGCGCCCACCGTGCGGCCACCCTCGCGGATGGCGAACTTCAGGCCCTCTTCCATGGCGATGGGCTGGATGAGCTCCACCTTCATCTCGGTGTTGTCACCCGGCATCACCATCTCGGTGCCCTCGGGGAGGGTCACAACGCCCGTCACGTCCGTGGTACGGAAGTAGAACTGCGGACGGTAGTTGTTGAAGAACGGCGTGTGGCGGCCACCCTCGTCCTTGGACAGGATGTAGGCCTGCGCCTCGAACTCGGTGTGCGGGGTGACCGAGCCCGGCTTGATGATGACCTGGCCGCGCTCGACGTCCTCGCGCTTGATGCCGCGGAGCAGCAGACCGACGTTCTCACCGGCCTGACCCTCGTCGAGCAGCTTGCGGAACATCTCGATGCCGGTGACCGTGGTGGTGGTCTTCTCGGTCTTGATGCCGATGATGTCGACGGTCTCGTTGACCTTGAGGACACCACGCTCGATGCGGCCGGTGACGACCGTACCGCGACCGGTGATGGTGAAGACGTCCTCGATCGGCATCAGGAACGGCTTGTCGACGTCGCGCTCCGGCTCCGGGATCGCGGTGTCGACGGCGTTCATGAGGTCCAGGACCGACTGGGTCCACTTCGGGTCGCCCTCGAGCGCCTTCAGCGCGGAGACCTTGACGACCGGAACGTCGTCGCCCGGGAACTCGTACTCGGAGAGGAGCTCACGGACCTCGAGCTCGACGAGCTCCAGGATCTCCTCGTCGTCCACCATGTCGGCCTTGTTCAGGGCGACCACGATGTACGGAACGCCGACCTGGCGGGCCAGGAGCACGTGCTCCTTGGTCTGCGGCATCGGGCCGTCGGTGGCGGCGACCACCAGGATGGCGCCGTCCATCTGCGCCGCACCGGTGATCATGTTCTTGATGTAGTCCGCGTGACCCGGGCAGTCGACGTGGGCGTAGTGACGCGCCTCGGTCTGGTACTCGACGTGCGCGATGGAGATGGTGATACCGCGCTGACGCTCCTCGGGCGCCTTGTCGATGTTGTCGAACGGGGTGGCCTCGTTCAGCTCCGGGTACGCGTCGTGCAGCACCTTGGTAATGGCGGCCGTGAGGGTCGTCTTACCGTGGTCGATGTGACCGATGGTGCCGATGTTGACGTGCGGCTTAGTCCGCTCGAACTTCGCCTTCGCCACTGGGGTCCTCCTGTGGAGTGGTTCTGTACGCCTTACTTCATCGGCGCCAGGTGATCTTTGCTGGATGGCCCGGATCTCCGGGGCATCCCACCCGCTTCGTCGCGGAAGGGGTGGAATGCCCCGCGAGGCTCCGGAGTCAAGCCTAAAGGCTGGAACTCGGTTGAGTTACTCGCCCTTGGCCTTCGCGATGATCTCCTCGGCGACGTTCCGCGGAACCTCGGCGTAGGAGTCGAACTGCATGGAGTAGCTCGCACGGCCGGACGTCTTGCTGCGCAGGTCGCCGACGTAACCGAACATCTCCGAGAGGGGCACGAGGCCCTTCACGACGCGGGCACCCGCCCGCTCCTCCATGGCCTGGATCTGGCCACGGCGGGAGTTGATGTCGCCGATGACCTCACCCATGTAGTCCTCGGGCGTGGTGACCTCGACGGCCATCATCGGCTCGAGCAGCACGGGGCTGGCCTTGCGCGCGGCCTCCTTGAAGGCCTGCGAACCGGCGATCTTGAACGCGAGCTCGGAGGAGTCGACCTCGTGGTAGCCACCGTCGATGAGCGTGACGCGGACGCCCGTCATCTCGTAGCCGGCGAGGATGCCGAACTGCATGGCCTCCTGCGCACCGGCGTCGACCGAAGGGATGTACTCCTTCGGGATGCGGCCACCGGTCACCTTGTTCACGAACTCGTACGAGGCGTCGCCGCCCTCGATGGGCTCGATCGCGATCTGCACCTTGGCGAACTGACCGGTACCACCGGTCTGCTTCTTGTGGGTGTAGTCCACGCGCTCGACGGCCTTGCGGATCGTCTCGCGGTACGCGACCTGCGGCTTGCCGACGTTGGCCTCGACCTTGAACTCACGGCGCATACGGTCGACCAGCACCTCGAGGTGCAGCTCGCCCATACCACCGATGATGGTCTGGCCGGTCTCCTCGTCCGAGTGGACCTGGAAGGAGGGGTCCTCCTCCGCGAGACGCTGGATGGCGACACCCAGCTTCTCCTGGTCACCCTTGGACTTGGGCTCGATGGCGACCTGGATGACCGGCGCCGGGAAGTCCATGGACTCCAGGATCACCGGGGCCTTGTCGTCCGAGAGCGTCTCACCGGTGGTGGTCTGCTTCAGGCCCATGACGGCGACGATGTCGCCGGCGCCCACCGACTCGATCTCCTCACGCTTGTTGGCGTGCATGCGGTAGATCTTGCCGATGCGCTCCTTCTTGCCCTTGACGGAGTTCAGCACCGCGGTGCCGGACTCCAGGCGGCCCGAGTAGACCCGGACGAAGGTGAGCTTGCCCAGGTGCGGGTCGCTCATGATCTTGAACGCGAGGGCGGACAGCGGCTCGTCGTCCGACGGCTTGCGCCGGACCACGACCTCCGGGTCCTTCACGTCGTGGCCCTCGATGGCCTCGACGTCGAGGGGGGTCGGGAGGTAGCGCACGACCGCGTCGAGCAGGGGCTGAACGCCCTTGTTCTTGAACGCGGTGCCACAGAACACCGGGGTGACCGTGGTGTCGCTGGACTTGCCGGAGGCGATGGTGATGCGACGGATCGCCGCGTACAGCTGCTCCTCGGTGGGCTCCTGGCCCTCCAGGAACAGCTCCATCATCTCCTCGTCGTTCTCCGCGACGGCCTCGACCAGCTTGCCGCGCCACTCCTCGGCGGCCTCGGTGTGCGTGGCCGGGATGTCGACGACGTCGTACATCTCGCCCTTCGCCGCCTCGGCGGACCACACGAGCGCCTTCATGCGGACCAGGTCCACAACGCCCTTGAAGTCGGCCTCGGCACCGATCGGCAGCTGCATGACGAGCGGCTGGGCACCGAGACGGTCCGAGATCATGTCCACGCAGCGGTGGAACTCGGCGCCGGTACGGTCCAGCTTGTTGACGAAGCAGATGCGCGGCACGCCGTAGCGGTCGGCCTGACGCCACACCGTCTCGGACTGGGGCTCGACACCGGCGACACCGTCGAACACGGTCACGGCACCGTCGAGCACGCGCAGGGAACGCTCCACCTCGACGGTGAAGTCGACGTGACCCGGCGTGTCGATGATGTTGATCGTGTAGTCGTTGTCCTCGAGCGGCCAGTGGCAGGTGGTGGCAGCAGAGGTGATCGTGATGCCACGCTCCTGCTCCTGCTCCATCCAGTCCATGGTGGCGGCGCCGTCGTGGACCTCACCGATCTTGTACGAAACGCCGGTGTAGAACAGGATCCGCTCGGTGGTGGTCGTCTTGCCCGCGTCGATGTGGGCCATGATCCCGATGTTGCGGACCCTGGCCAGGTCAAGTGAAGTGGTAGCCATAAGGCTTCAGTCTTCTCTCGGTCTCGATGTGGGTAGCGACTACCAGCGGTAGTGCGCGAAGGCCTTGTTGGACTCGGCCATCTTGTGGGTGTCCTCGCGCTTCTTCACAGCGGCGCCGAGGCCGTTGGACGCGTCGAGGAGCTCGTTGAGCAGACGCTCGGTCATGGTCTTCTCGCGGCGGGCGCGGGAGTAGCCCACGAGCCAGCGCAGCGCCAGGGTGTTGGCACGGCCGGGCTTGACCTCGACCGGGACCTGGTAGGTGGCTCCACCGACACGGCGGGACTTGACCTCGAGGGTCGGCTTGATGTTCTCGAGAGCGCGCTTCAGCGTGATGACCGGGTCGTTGCCGGTCTTCTCGCGCAGGCCCTCCATGGCGCCGTAGACGATGCGCTCGGCGGTGGAGCGCTTGCCGTTCAGCAGCACCTTGTTGATCAGGGAGGTCACCAGAGGAGAACCGTAGACCGGGTCGATGATGACCGGGCGCTTCGGGGCGGGGCCCTTACGAGGCATTCTTACTTCTCCTTCTTGGCGCCGTAACGGCTGCGAGCCTGCTTGCGGTTCTTGACACCCTGGGTGTCGAGCGAGCCGCGGATGATCTTGTAGCGAACACCCGGCAGGTCCTTCACACGGCCGCCGCGCACGAGCACGATGGAGTGCTCCTGCAGGTTGTGTCCCTCACCCGGAATGTAAGCGGTGACCTCGATGCCGCTGGTCAGACGCACACGCGCGACCTTGCGGAGGGCCGAGTTCGGCTTCTTCGGGGTGGTCGTGAACACACGCGTGCAGACGCCACGACGCTGAGGGGAACCCTCGAGTGCGGGCGTCTTGTTCTTCTCGACCTTGTCCTGCCGGCCCTTGCGGACCAGCTGCTGGATCGTAGGCACTACTTCTCCGGTTTCTGTGTGCCGATGGGTACAGCTAACCTGGAACGTCACCGACCCACGCGGTCGGGTGTGTCGAATCTCGCGAACTCCCGCCGCACGGCAGAAAGAGGCGCGGATTGCGGTGGCCGATGGCGGCTCCCCGTGCGGTCGAAGGCACGCACGAGGGCCAGGGCACACCCCAGGCACAAGGTCTGAGCGTACCTACCTCACGGACTTCGGTCAAAACAAATGGAGCCCACCCCGACACGCCGGACTTGTCCGCCTTCTTTCCCGCTCAGTGTGCCGCGTACGCGTGAATCCCACTCGTTCTCGTCTCGTCCGGCTTCTCGCTTCAGTACGTTGAGCGGTCGCTGTGCCGATGGGGGGACGAGGGTTCGATGACTGCTGGTCGCTTACCCGACACACCGGGAGACGTGCCGGGGGGCATACCGGGGGACGAGGGACTGGACGACCGGGTGCCGTTCCTGGCCCGGCTGGAGAAGGCGGACCGGGCCGCGCTGCTCGGGCTCGGCCACGAGCTGTCCTTCGCGCCCCGGGTGGTGCTGATCCACCAGAGCGAGCCCTCCTCGCACGTGCTGTTCCTCGTGCGCGGCTGGACCAAGGTGACCGCGTCGGCCGCCAACGGGTACGAGGCGCTGCTCGCCCTGCGCGGACCCGGCGACGTCGTCGGCGAGTCGGCCGCGCTGACCGGGCGCACCCGCTCGGCGACCGTGACCGCGCTGGAGGAGGTGCGGACGGTCGCCGTCCCGCGCGAGCGCTTCACCGATTTCCTCGCCCGCTCCCCCGCCGCCTCCTTCGCCCTGCTCGGCCTGGCCTCCGACCGCACCCGCGCCGCCGACCGGCGCCGGCTGGAGTTCGCCTCGATGAGCGTCCGGGAGCGTTTCGCGACGCTGCTGCTGGACCTGGCCCGCACCCACGGCCGGCGCACCGCCGAGGGCGTCGAACTCTCCGTACCGCTCAGCAAGCAGGAGCTCGCCGGGTCGGTGGGGGCCTCCCGGGAGATGGTGCAGCGGCTGCTGAAGGAGCTGCGGGAGCGCGGCGCGGTGACCACCGGGCGCCGGGCGCTGGTGATCGTGCGGCCGGACGTGCTGCGCCGGATCGCCCGCGCGGAGCCGGGCCGCTGAGGCGACCGGGGCGGGTGCGCGGAAGCAGAGGGCTTGCTGCCTTCTGTGCACACGGTCACAGTCCGACTGGGTCATCCGCCCTCACGTCACGCGCGCCCCGGACGCCACTCTTCTGACCGCGCGGCGGGAGCCGCCACGCACACGAGCCACCGAAAGGCGACCATGACCGACCCCGTGAGCCGGACCATCCTCCTGCTCGACATCGAGAAGTACAGCGACCGGGACGACGTCGAACAGGCGTATCTGCGCCGTGTGCTCTACGACATCGCCGACCGCGCCCTGGAACACGCGGGCATCGACGAGACCCTGCGGTCGCGGGCCGACCGGGGCGACTCCGTGATGGAGCTGATCGACGCCAACGCCTCGGTCCCGGCGCTGCTGCGGGCCCTGCTCACCGAGGTGCCGGCCCAGCTCCACGGGTACAACCGGCTGGCGTCGAGCACGGCGCAGATCCGGCTGCGGGGCGTGGTGGCCACCGGGTACGTCGCCGTCGACGCGCACGGCGGCTGGGTCGGCTCCGACCTGAACCACGCCTGCCGGCTGCTCGACGCCCCGTTGCTGCGGGCGGCGCTGCGGGAGCGGGCGGACGGCTTCGCGCTGTGCGTGTCGGAGGGCGTGCACCTGGGGATCGTGCGCCACGACCACGCCGGCGTGCGGGCCGCCGCATTCCATCCGGTGACCCTGACCGGCAAGAACGGCCCGATGCGTGCCTGGCTGCACGGCCCGGTACCGCGCGACGGCGACGGCCACGGTGGGACGGGGGCGGGGGAGGCCCCGGTGCCGGGTCCCTCGGGGGACGGCCCGGCACCGGGGCAGCGGGGGGTGCCGGCCGCGGCGGCCCCTCGCCCGGAGGACGGCACCGGCACCGTGGGCGCGGTCCCGGCGGGCGGAGGCGCGGTCCCGGCGGGCGGAGGCGGCGGCGCGGGCGGTGCCGGAGCCGGGGGTGGTGCGGGCGCCGACGGGAGTACGGCCACTGCCGGCGCCCGCACGGTCGGCGCGAGCGCCGATGCCGCCCGTCCGGTCGGCGCGGGCGGGGGTGCGGGCGCCGCGGGTGCCGAGGCGCCTCCCCGTGGCGGCGGGGCGGTCACGGCAGGCGGGGGCGCGGCGGGGACCGCGTCGTCCGCGGCACCCGCACAGGCCGGGGCCGCCGAGGCCGCCGGGACCGCAGCGCCCGCCGCGTCGGAAGCGGCTCCCGCTCAGTCCGTCTCCGGTGGCGTGGTGTTCAACTTCGGGAGTGGGTCGCCCCGCTTCGGCGGCAGCCTCGTCGGCGGGGACCAGCACGGGGTGTCCGGCGGCCAGGTCACCGGCGACGTGCACCTCGGCGGCACGACGGGAGAGGGCCCGTGACCGTGTCCGAGGCGGCGCGTCCGTCCGACGGCGTCCCCCCGGGCTCCGACGTCCCGCCGGAGCCGGGGAGACCGCCCGCCGAGGAGGGCGCGGAGCCCGAGGAGCGCACGCAGGAGGCGCGGGCCGCGCAGCGCGAGCTGTTCGCGCACACCCCGGGGTTCATCCTCGGGGAGACCGCGGCCTTCGGCGGCAGCCTGGTCGGCGGCGCCCAGCACGGCGTCTCCGGCGGCCGGGTCGACGGAGACGTCTACCTCGGCGGCCGGACCGAGATCCACCACCACGGCCCCGCCGCCACGGCCCCGGACGCCTCCGGAGAGATCCCGCGGGCCCGGCTGGACGCCCTGGCCGCCGTCTTCGCCGACGGCCCCGCCTTCGCCGGCGCCCTGCGGCGGCTGCGCGAGGAACGGGTCCTGGTCCTGACCGGCGCGCACGCCACCGGCCGCTACGCCGCCGCGCTGATGCTGCTGCACCGCCTGAACGAGCCCGCCGTGCACGCCGTGCACCCCGAGACCACCCCCGCGGCGCTCAGCACCCAGCTCACCCGGCCCGGCGGGTACGTCCTGCGCGACCTGCCGGTCAGCCGCAACCGCCCGCTGCGCGACACCCATCTGTACGCGGCCCGCGACCAGCTGGAGAAGGTGGACGGCCACCTCGTCGTCACCGTCGAGAACTCCCCCCACCTGCCGGGCGTCACGCCCTGCCCGTGGGTCCCGCCGAGCGCGGCGGAGGTCGTACGGGCCCACCTCTTACCCCGCAGACCGGACGCCGACCACCTGCTCGCCCTCGACCCGGTGGCCGCGTTCCTGGCCGCCGGCGACCGCCGTCCCGCCGAGGCCGCCGCCTTCGCCGACGCGCTGGCCGGGTACGACGGGAGTGAGCGGGCGCTGGCCCGGCTCGCGGACTTCGGGCAGGCCGCGGTCGAGAAGCAGTGCCGCGACTGGCTCGCCGACCCGGACACCGGCCTGCGCGACAAGGCCTTCCTCATCTCGCTGGCCGTCTTCGACCAGGCCCCGTACGTCCTGGCCGCCGAGCTCGCCGACCAGCTCTTCGTGCACCTGCAGCGGTTGCAGAATCCCGAACAGCCACCGGAGATCCCGGTGTTCGGGCCGACGGCCGAGGACCGGCTCGCCCTCGCGCGGGCCGACGGGGAGCTGCGCGGCGAGGAGACCGAGTGGGGGCCGGTGCCCCAGTTCACGGCCGCCTTCCGCGAGGAACGCACCCCGCGCGTGCTGCTCACCGAGGTGTGGAACCACCACCCCTCCGCCCGGCCCGCGCTGGTGGCCTGGCTCAGACAACTGGCACGTGACGGACGCCCGTTGGTCCGCACCCGCGCGGCCGCGGCCACCGCCCTGCTCGCCGCCGCCGACCTGCCCTCCGCGATCGCGCTGCTCGTCGACGGCTGGGCCACCGCCCGCACCTTCGGCCCGCGTGTCACCGCCGCCAACACCCTGACCCTGGCACAGCTCCTCGGGGCGCCCGTGGTGCTCCGGCTGCTCACCCAGTGGTGCTCGGACCCCCACTGGGGCCGCCGCTGGACCGCCATCCGCGCCTTCGGACTGCTCGCCCCGCTCCGCCCCGACCTGGCCGGTGCCGCCCTCGGCGCGCTCGCCGCCCGGGCCCGCGCCGACGCCAGCAACAAGCCGGAGCGCGACAACCTCACCGAGTCAGCGGCCCTGCTGCTCTCCGAGGGCCGGCGACGCGGCGAGGTGCTGTCCGAGTTCGTACGGCTGCTCTATCTCGACACCCCGGCGGTCCGCGAGCTCGCCCTCGCCGCGTTCGTCCGCGCCTGCGACAACGCCGAGGACGGCGCGCTCATCGGCTGGTACGCCGAGACCGGCATGTACGAGACGGACTCGGCCCGCGACCTGGCCACTCTGTGGCGCACCGCGCTCAACGACCGCGCCCAAACCCGTGCGGCCCTCGACGCCCTGCACACCTGGGTGCACGTCGCCGGGCGCCGCGCGGACGCCGCCCAGGCGCTGGAGCTGCTGCTGCCCGCCCTGGTCGTCACGGCGGACGACCGCAAGCGCCTCGACCACGCACTGCGCACCCTTCGCGCGGAGGACGGCGGCGCGCGCCCACCGGTGGCCGACCGGCTGCTCACGGTGCTGCACCCGGCTTCCGCCCGATGAAGGACCCCTGTTCTCGTAACTCGCAGAGGAGTTGACCCATGGCGGACTTCCGCCGACCGCCGGAGTGGCAGCAGGACGCCGACCGGCACAGCACCCTGATCGACCCGGTCCTGACCGTGCGTCCGATCTCCCGGTTCGACTACGTCGCCCGCAGACAGGTCGGCGCGATCGACCACGCGCTGGTCTTCGTCACCGCCGGCGGGTCCTACGACGTCTTCATGCCACCGCAGCGGCCGAGCCGCGCCGAGGCGGCGACCCGGCGCTACACCTCGGTGTACGAGGTGGACATGGGCAGTCATCCGGTGCAGCTGAAGATGCGGCTGCCCAGCGACGACGACGCGTTCTCCTTCGGTGCCGTCGCCGACCTGACCTGGCGCGTGGCGGACCCGGTCGCCTACGTGGCGAGCGGCGAGCGGGACGTGCCGACGCGGCTCGACCGGGAGTTGCAGCAACTGGCGCGGCCCATCACCCGGCGCTTCTCGATCGAGGACAGCCCCGACGCCGAAGAGGCGCTGCTGGAGGCGGTCATGGACGAGAGCCGCTTCGCCGCGGGCACCGGGCTCGCGGTGACCTGCGTGGTGCGGCTGCGGCTGGACGACGAGGCGATCGCGCACCGGCGGCGCAAGCGCAGCCTGCGGTACGAGGCCGAAATGCTCGACCCCGAGCACGAGTTCCGGCTCAAGCAGGCACGGCAGGAGTACGAGCTGGAGGCGCTGCGGCACCAGCAGGCGCAGCAACTGGTGGCCCAGAAGATCGCGTTCTACCAGTACCACCTGCAGCACGGGGGCGTCTCCGCCTGGGCGCTGCACCTCGCCCAGCATCCCGGCGACACGAAGATGGTGATCGGCACCCTGCACAAGGACCAGCTCGGCACCATCCGGCGCCAGTTGGAACTGATCGCGGGCGACACGATGGAGGACTTCCAGAAGGCCGAGTCGGCGCGGTCGGTGCTGCGCGACGTCGACAGCCTGATCCAGCAGCAGGAGCAGTCCTCGCTCACACCGCCGGTGGGTGCGCTGCCGCCGGGAGCGCCCCCCGTACCGCCGTACGACGGCCAGGCATCCCCGGGCTCCCCGCCCCCGCCGGCGCAGCCCTACGGGACCTCCGCACCGCCCTACGGGGTCCCGCCCGGGCCGGACGCGGGCGCCCAGCCGCCTTACACGGGGCCGGGGCAGCAGGGCCCCGGGGCCGGGCAGCCGTATGCCGGGGCGGGACCGCAGTCGCCGCCCGCGGGAGCGGGCGCGCCGCCGTACGCCGGTGTGCCCCGGCAGCAGCCGTACGCGCCCCCGCACCCGCCACAGGCCCCCGGCTCGCAGCCCGGTCCGCCGCCCGGAGGGTACGCGCCCGGAGGCGCCCCGCCCGCTCCCTACGATCCGGCGGCACGGGGGAACGCCGGCGACGCCGGAGCGTACGGCCGGGCCGCGTTCGGCGCTCCCCCGCCGCCCGTCAGCGCGGGCCCGGTCCCCGTCGTACCCGCACCGCCCGGCCGTCCGCCCGGCTCGCAGGACAGCCCCGCGGAATCCCCCGAGACGGACTCCGCGTGACGCCCCGGAACACGCCCACGACGCCTACGGCCGGCCCGCCCGCGCCGTCCCGGGCCCCGGCGCCCACGGCGACGAACGCCCCGGCCCCTCCGGCCGCGGCGTCCCCGGGCTCCCCGGGCTCGGCCGCGCCCGCGCACACCCCGGACGCCGGGGCCGTGCCCGGGATGCGTACGGCCGAACGGTTGCTGGGCGAGTTGCGCGGGGAGATCGCGCGGGCCGACTCCAAGGCCTCCGTACTGGTGGCGGCGCTGGGGCTGACGGCCGGGGTGTTCACCGGGCTGCTGTCCGGGCACAACTGGTCGCCGGGTGAGCTGTCCGCCCCCGGAGCCGCCGTGTGGTGGGCCGGAACCGGCTCGCTGGCGTTGTCCCTGGGCGCGCTGCTGCTCGCCGTCCTCCCCCGCTACCAGGGCACCTGGGCGGCGGGCCGGCCGCTCTGCTACTTCGGCGACATCCAGCAGGCGGCCCGCCAGGGCCGCTTGGCCGAGGCGCTCGCCGACACCGACCGCGACCCCGCCGCCGGGCTGCTGGCGGCACTCACCGAGACCAGCCGCATCGCCGCGTGCAAGCACCGGTGGATCCGCACCGGACTGCTCGCCTTCTGCGCGGGCGCCCTCCTGCTGCCCGCCGCCCCACTCATCGGCTGACGCCACCGCACTCCGAAGGAGCCCCGTTCCATGTCCCAGTCCCCGGACCCGGCCGTGCCGCCGCCCGGCCCCTCCCACCCCGTCGCCGAACCACCCCGGTACGACACCACCGGCCCGGTCCTCCCGTACCCGGGCACCGTCCCGCCCCAGTACCCGGCCGCACCCGTCCCGGAGCCCCCCTACCCGGCCGCGCCCCCGACGGCGCCCGCGTACCCCGACGCCCTCACCTGGGCCGCGCCCCACCCGGACACCTCCGCCACAACGGCCCCGCCGTACCCGGACGCCGCCATGGGCGGACCCGCATACCCCAGCGCCGCCACGGGCGCACCCGCGTACCCGGGCGACTCCTTGGAGGCGCCCACGTACCCCGGCGCCCCCGCAGGCGCACCCCCGTACCCGGGTTCCGCCCCGTCCGCGGGCGCACCCGCCTACCCGGGCAACTCCGTGGGCGCGCCCCCGCACCCCGGCGCCCCCGCAGGCGCACCCCCGTACCCCGACGCTTCCACGGGCCCCGCCCACCAGGCGGCCTCCTCCGCCGCCCCGCCGTACCCCGGGACCTCGGTCGCGACGGCCCCGCCGCCGTATCCCGAGGCTTCCGCCACCACAGCCCCGCCGTACCCCAACGCCCCCGCCGGCCCGCCCACTTACCCCGGCACCGCGCCCACTCACGTTGGCGGCACGCCGCCGTACCCGGGCGGCGCCCAGCCGTACCCCGGTGCCGGACCCGGACCCGGACGTCCCGCAGGCGGCCCCGCGTACCCGACAACCGCCCCCGCTCACCCCCAGGCCGCCACTCCCCCGCCGCCGGGCATGCCGTCCCAGGCACCGTTCGGCGCCACGAACGCCGCGACGGCCGCCCCCGCGGCGCCGCCCGTGCCGGAGCCCTCCGTCGCACCCGACGATCTCGACTACCGGCACCGCGGCTCACGCGTCCTCGTCGCCGAGCACCAGCGCGGCGCCGACGCGACCGCGATCGGGCGGCTGGCCGTGCAGGTGCCGGGGTTCCTGGTCAGCCTGGCCGTGGTCAGTTCGATCGCGCTCGGGGTGTTCGGCGACATCGCCGGGACGGTCGTCCTGCTGGCCTGGCTCGCCAGCGGCGCCCTCGTCTTCCACCGCCCGACCGAACTCGCCTTCGCCCGGCACGTCCTCAAGCTCCGACCGCCCACCCCGGACGAGCGCGCCCGCCTGGAACCGGTGTGGCGCGAGGTGACCGCCCGTGCCGGCGTCGAGGCGCACACCTACGAACTCATGGTGGAGAACAGCGACGAGCTGAACGCCGTGGCCGCCGCCGGACACGTCGTCGGCGTCACCACCTACTCCCTGAACCGCATCCCCAGCAGCAAACTCGCCGCCGTACTCGCCCACGAACTCGGCCACCACACCGGCGGCCACGCCTGGGCGGGCCTCCTCGGCCACTGGTACTCGCTGCCCGGACGCGTCGCCTGGGCGTTCATGCGGGGCATGGCCCGGATCGCGCTCGCCGTCTCCCGCGTCTTCTCCCTCGCCGCGACCGGCTTCCTCTACCTGTTCCTCGGCATCACGGTCGTCGCCGGCTTCCTCACCATGTGGTACGTCACCGTCCCCCTGGTCGCCGCCCCCTACCTCCTCGCCCACATGGGCCGCCGCGGCGAACTCCGCGCCGACCAGCAGGCCGCCGAACTCGGCTTCGCCCGCCACCTGGCCGAAGTGCTGCACCACTTCCAGACGGAGGAGGCAGCGGCGAAGGCGGCCGCCGAGGCCCAGGGGCAGAAACTCCAGGACCCCGGCACCCTGTCCCGCCTGCTGTCCAGCCACCCCGACCACGAGACCCGCCTCACCGCCCTGGAGCCGTATCTGCGTCTGCACCGCTGACCGGAGGCGGACGGCTTGTGCGGGCCGCGCGAGCGCCTCAATACTTGGCCGATCTTCATCGGCCACAGGGGGGCATCGTGCGGAGAAGGGGCCGGTTCTCGGTCAGGCGGCGCAGACTCGTCGGGATGGTGTGGCTGGCCTTCGCCGCGCTGCTGGTGGGCGGTGCCACCAGTCTCGGCGCGCTCGGCGGGAACACCGAGCGGGTCACACGGATGTGGGTCCGCGCCGAGATCGCCGAGGACGGCAGCGCCCGGATCACCGAAGTGATCGACTACGACTTCGGGACCGGCATGGACTCCCGGCACGGCATCTACCGGGACGTGCCGGGCCTGTCGATCCTGCGGTCGGAGGCGCGGGTCCGCACCACCATGGACTCGGCCCCGGTGGCCAACCAGCTGACCATCACCGACGACTGGGCCGACGACACCCACCGCATCCGGATCGGCGACCCGCACCGGACGGTCACCGGCGTGCACCGGTACCGCATCCAGTACACGCTGCCGCGGGTGGTCCGGCACGGAAAGCTCGCCTGGAACGCGGTCGGCACCGGCTGGAAGGTGGAGTTGCACCACGTGGAGATCCACGTGGTCGCCCCGTACGACCTCGGCGGCACGCGCTGCGTGCGCGGCGCGGCGGGTTCGCGGGAGAGCTGCGCGGTCGGCCGACCGGAGCCCGGTCACCTCGTCGCCGGGCTCGACACCCTGGGACCGGGCCGGGGCGCCACGCTGTACGCGTCCCGCAGCGGCAAGGCGCTCGCCGCCGAGGCGCCGGCCCCGGCACCGCCCTCCGGCGCGGCGACCGCCGTCGAGGACGCCGGTCCCGGGCTGCCCGGCCTGCTGGCCGCGGCCATCACCTCGCTCGCCGCGGCGGCCGCCGCGCTGCTGCTGCGCTTCGCGGGCCGCGAGCGGCTCGCGACGGACACCCCGGCCGACGGCGGCAAGGGAGACGGCAAGGCCCGCGGTGAACGGCGCGTCGACAGCGGCAGGCTCGCGTCCTCGCTGACGCCGGCGTCCAGCCCTCCGGAGGACCTGACCCCGGCGCAGGGCGGCATCCTGCTCACCGAACAGGTCAGGAACGAGCACAAGGTGGCGTGGCTGATGGACCTCGCCGCCGGCGGTCACCTCTCCATCGGCGGCGGGAGCCGTCCGCTCCTGGTCCGCCGCAGGAGCGCGGACGCCCGGCTCGACCAGGACGACAAGCGGGTGCTGAACCAGATGTTCGGCGGCGGGCCGGTCACCCTGGGCGGCTACAACTCCCACTTCGCGCGGGCCTGGCAGCGGCTGGACGAACGGCTGCTGGCCTGGCGGGAGGACAGCGGCCTGTGGGACGCGTCCGCCGACCGCCGCTGCCACGTGGCACGGCGGGCCGGAGCCGTCGTGGCGCTGCTGGGACTGGCCCTGGCCGTCACCGGCGGTGTGCTGAGCGACGACGGCGGTGCGGCATGGCGGTACACACTGACCGCCGGCGCCGTGGTCGCGGGCTGTGGTCTGGCCATGGTGGTCCGCGGCTGGGAACTGCGGATCCGCACCGCCCGCGGCACCGCCCTGTGGATGCGGGTGGAGTCGTTCCGGCGCTTCCTCGCCGCTCCGGGTGCGGATGGTCCCGCCGGGACGGCCGACCATCGGCAGCTGGAGCGGTACACCGCGTGGGCGGTCGCCCTCGGGGAGCTGGACCACTGGTCCCGGGTCGTCGACACGACGGCTACGGCGCCCCCTCCCCGCGGCGCCGGCCGGTCCCGGACCCGGGCTCCGCTCTACGGTCCCCTGGTCGCCCTGGCCCTGGTCTCGGCCGCCAAGCGGTCCACGACGGCTCCGTCCTCCGGCGGCTCCGGCTCCGGCTCCGGCTCCGGCTCCGGCGGAGGCGGCTCCACCTCCGACGGGGTCGGCGGAGGCGCGGGGGGCGGTGGCGGCGGCTCCTGGTGAGACCGCTCCGCGCGCGGCCGGCTGCCCCGCCCCAGCCGTCCGGTACGCACGCCGAAGGGCGGCCACCCCTCGCGGGGTGACCGCCCTTCGGTCATGCTGCTCGCTTACTGGTTGTACGGACCGTAGTCGTAGTCCTCCAGCGGAACGGCCTGGCCGGAGCCGGTGCCGAACGGCGAGTAGTCGATGTCGTCGTAGCCGACGGCCGAGTACATGGCGGCCTTGGCCTCCTCGGTCGGCTCCACCCGGATGTTGCGGTAGCGGGACAGACCCGTACCGGCCGGGATGAGCTTACCGATGATGACGTTCTCCTTGAGGCCGATGAGCGAGTCGGACTTGGCGTTGATCGCCGCGTCCGTCAGGACTCGGGTCGTCTCCTGGAAGGAGGCGGCCGACAGCCAGGACTCCGTCGCCAGCGAGGCCTTGGTGATACCCATGAGCTGCGGACGGCCGGAGGCCGGGTGACCGCCCTCCTGGACCACACGACGGTTCTCGGTCTCGAACTTCGAGCGCTCGACCAGCTCGCCGGGCAGCAGCTCGGCGTCGCCGGACTCGATGATCGTCACGCGGCGGAGCATCTGCCGGATGATGATCTCGATGTGCTTGTCGTGGATCGACACACCCTGCGAGTTGTAGACCTTCTGGACCTCGCCGACCAGGTGGACCTGGACGGCACGCTGACCCAGGATGCGCAGCACGTCGTGCGGGTTGGTGGCACCCACGGTGAGCTTCTGGCCCACCTCGACGTGCTCGCCCTCGCTGACCAGGAGCCGGGCACGCTTCGAGATCGGGTACGCCGTCTCGTCGCTGCCGTCGTCCGGGGTGACGACGAGCTTCTTGGTCTTCTCGGTCTCCTCGATCCGCACGCGGCCGGAGGCCTCGGAGATCGGGGCGACACCCTTCGGGGTACGGGCCTCGAAGAGCTCGACGACACGCGGCAGACCCTGGGTGATGTCGTCACCGGCCACACCACCGGTGTGGAAGGTACGCATCGTCAGCTGGGTACCGGGCTCACCGATGGACTGGGCGGCGATGATGCCGACCGCCTCACCGATGTCGACCAGCTTGCCGGTGGCCAGCGAGCGGCCGTAGCACATGGCGCAGGTGCCGACGTGGGACTCGCAGGTCAGGATCGAGCGGGTCTTGACCTCCTCGACACCGTGGTGCACGAGCTGGTCGATCAGCACGTCGCCCAGGTCCACGTTGGCCGGCGCGATCACCTTGCCGTCGATGACGACGTCCTCGGCGAGCATACGGGCGTAGACGCTGGTCTCGACGTCGTCGGCCTTGCGCAGCACGCCGTCGGCGTCGCGCGAGGCGATCCGCAGCTTCAGACCGCGCTCGGTGCCGCAGTCCTCCTCGCGGATGATGACGTCCTGCGAGACGTCCACCAGACGACGGGTGAGGTAACCCGAGTCGGCGGTACGCAGGGCGGTGTCCGCCAGACCCTTACGGGCACCGTGCGTGGAGATGAAGTACTCCAGCACGGAGAGGCCCTCACGGAAGGACGCCTTGATCGGACGCGGGATGGTCTCGTTCTTCGCGTTCGACACCAGACCGCGCATACCGGCGATCTGCCGCATCTGCATCATGTTTCCTCGGGCACCCGAGTCAACCATCATGAAGATGGGGTTCGTCTTGGGGAAGTTCTCGTTCATCGCCTCGGCGACCTCGTTGGTCGCCTTGGTCCAGATCGCGATGAGCTCCTGAGTGCGCTCTTCCTTGGTGATCAGACCGCGCTCGTACTGCTTCTGGACCTTCTCGTCCTGCGCCTCGTAGCCGCGGACGATCTCCTTCTTCGCCTCGGGAACGACGACGTCGGAGATGGCGACGGTGACACCGGAACGGGTCGCCCAGTAGAAGCCGGCCGCCTTCAGGTTGTCGAGCGTCGCCGCCACGATGACCTTGGGGTAGCGCTCGGCGAGGTCGTTGACGATCTCGGAGAGCTGCTTCTTGCCCACCGAGTAGTCGACGAACGGGTAGTCCTCGGGCAGCAGCTCGTTGAAGAGCGCGCGGCCCAGGGTCGTCCGCAGACGGAACGAGTCACCCTGCTGCCACTCCGGCTCGCCCTCCTCCTGCGCCGGCGGGGTCCAGCCGCGCGGCGGGATGGTGCCCACCGGGAAGCGGATGTCCACGGCCGACTGCAGCGCCAGCTCGCCGGCGTCGAACGCCATGATCGCCTCGGCCGTGGAGCCGAAGGAACGGCCCTCGCCCTTGGTGTCACGCAGCTCGCCGTCGGTGGTGAGGAAGAACAGACCGAGGACCATGTCCTGGGTCGGCATCGTCACCGGACGGCCGTCGGCGGGCTTGAGGATGTTGTTCGAGGACAGCATCAGGATGCGGGCCTCGGCCTGCGCCTCCGCGGACAGCGGCAGGTGCACGGCCATCTGGTCACCGTCGAAGTCCGCGTTGAACGCGGTGCAGACGAGCGGGTGGATCTGGATGGCCTTGCCCTCGACCAGCTGCGGCTCGAAGGCCTGGATGCCGAGGCGGTGCAGGGTGGGCGCACGGTTCAGCAGCACCGGGTGCTCGGCGATGACCTCTTCGAGGACGTCGTACACCACGGTGCGACCGCGCTCGACCATGCGCTTGGCCGACTTGATGTTCTGCGCGTGGTTCAGGTCGACCAGGCGCTTCATCACGAACGGCTTGAAGAGCTCCAGCGCCATCGCCTTCGGCAGACCGCACTGGTGCAGCTTCAGCTGCGGGCCGACGACGATCACGGAACGCGCGGAGTAGTCCACACGCTTACCGAGCAGGTTCTGACGGAAGCGGCCCTGCTTGCCCTTCAGCATGTCGCTGAGGGACTTCAGCGGGCGGTTGCCGGGACCCGTCACCGGGCGGCCGCGACGACCGTTGTCGAAGAGGGCGTCAACAGCCTCCTGAAGCATGCGCTTCTCGTTGTTGACGATGATCTCCGGGGCACCGAGGTCCAGGAGCCGCTTCAGACGGTTGTTGCGGTTGATCACACGGCGGTACAGGTCGTTCAGGTCGGAGGTCGCGAAGCGGCCACCGTCCAGCTGCACCATCGGACGCAGGTCCGGCGGGATGACCGGCACGCAGTCGAGCACCATGCCCTTGGGGCTGTTGGACGTCTGCAGGAACGCGGAGACGACCTTCAGGCGCTTGAGCGCACGGGTCTTCTTCTGGCCCTTGCCGGTGCGGATGATCTCGCGGAGGCGCTCGGCCTCCTCGTCGAGGTCGAAGGACTCCAGGCGCTTCTGCAGCGCCGCGGCACCCATCGAGCCGTCGAAGTACGTGCCGAAGCGGTCGCGCAGCTCGCGGTAGAGCAGCTCGTCGCCCTCGAGGTCCTGGACCTTGAGGTTCTTGAACCGGGTCCACACCTCGTCGAGACGGTCGATCTCGCGCTGCGCGCGGTCGCGCAGCTGCTTCATCTCACGCTCGGCGCCCTCGCGCACCTTGCGGCGCACGTCGGCCTTGGCGCCCTCGGCCTCCAGCTCGGCCAGGTCGGTCTCGAGCTTCTTGGCCCGGGCCTCCAGGTCGGCGTCACGGCGCTGCTCGATCTGCTGGCGCTCGACGGAGACGTGGGCCTCCAGCGAGGGCAGGTCGCGCGTACGGCGCTCCTCGTCGACGTACGTGATCATGTACGCCGCGAAGTAGATGACCTTCTCCAGGTCCTTCGGGGCGAGGTCGAGCAGGTAGCCCAGACGCGACGGGACGCCCTTGAAGTACCAGATGTGGGTGACGGGGGCGGCCAGCTCGATGTGGCCCATCCGCTCACGGCGCACCTTGGCGCGCGTGACCTCTACGCCACAGCGCTCGCAGATGATGCCCTTGAAGCGGACGCGCTTGTACTTGCCGCAGTAGCACTCCCAGTCCCGGGTGGGGCCGAAGATCTTCTCGCAGAAGAGCCCGTCCTTTTCCGGCTTGAGGGTGCGGTAGTTGATGGTCTCGGGCTTCTTGACCTCGCCGTGGCTCCACTGACGGATGTCGTCAGCGGTGGCCAGGCCGATCCGGAGCTCGTCGAAGAAGTTGACGTCGAGCACTATGCGTCAATCCCTCTCAGGGTTGTAAGTCTGTGGTCTGAAACGGGGGCCTGGGGGTCGGCGGGCCCTGGTGGGTACAGGGCCCGCCGGACTCCCGTCAGACCTCTTCGACGCTGCTCGGCTCGCGCCGGGACAGGTCGATGCCGAGCTCCTCCGCAGCGCGGAAGACATCCTCGTCGGTGTCACGCATCTCGATGGACATACCGTCGCTGGACAGCACCTCCACGTTCAGGCAGAGCGACTGCATCTCCTTGATGAGCACCTTGAAGGACTCGGGGATGCCGGGCTCCGGGATGTTCTCGCCCTTGACGATGGCCTCGTAGACCTTCACGCGGCCGGTGACGTCGTCGGACTTGATGGTCAGCAGCTCCTGGAGGGCGTAGGCGGCGCCGTAGGCCTCGAGGGCCCACACCTCCATCTCGCCGAAGCGCTGGCCGCCGAACTGCGCCTTACCGCCCAGCGGCTGCTGGGTGATCATCGAGTACGGACCGGTCGAGCGGGCGTGCAGCTTGTCGTCGACCAGGTGGTGCAGCTTCAGGATGTACATGTAGCCGACCGAGATCGGGTCCGGGAACGGCTCACCGCTACGGCCGTCGAACAGCCGCGCCTTGCCGGACGGGAGCACCATGCGCTCGCCGTCGCGGTTCGGGATGGTGTGCTGCAGCAGACCCGCGAGCTCGTCCTCGCGCGCACCGTCGAAGACGGGGGTCGCGACGTTGGTGCCCGGGTCGACCTGGTCGGCGCCGATCGCCTGGAGGCGCTGCGCCCACTCGTCCGCGAGGCCGGAGACGTCCCAGCCGCGGCTGGCGAGCCAGCCGAGGTGGATCTCCAGGACCTGTCCCGGGTTCATTCGGGACGGCACACCCAGCGGGTTCAGGATGATGTCGACCGGGGTGCCGTCCTCCAGGAACGGCATGTCCTCGATCGGCAGGATCTTGGAGATGACACCCTTGTTGCCGTGGCGGCCGGCGAGCTTGTCACCGTCGGTGATCTTGCGCTTCTGCGCGACGTAGACGCGCACCAGCTGGTTCACACCGGGGGGAAGCTCGTCGCCCTCCTCGCGGTCGAAGACGCGGACGCCGATGACCTTGCCGGTCTCGCCGTGCGGCACCTTCAGCGAGGTGTCACGGACCTCACGGGCCTTCTCACCGAAGATCGCGCGCAGCAGGCGCTCCTCGGGGGTCAGCTCGGTCTCGCCCTTCGGGGTCACCTTGCCGACGAGGATGTCGCCGGCGATGACCTCGGCGCCGATGCGGATGATGCCGCGCTCGTCGAGGTCGGCGAGGACCTCCTCGGAGACGTTCGGGATGTCCCGGGTGATCTCCTCGGGGCCGAGCTTGGTGTCACGGGCGTCGACCTCGTGCTCCTCGATGTGGATCGAGGAGAGGACGTCGTCCTGCACGAGGCGCTGCGACAGGATGATCGCGTCCTCGTAGTTGTGACCCTCCCACGGCATGAACGCCACGAGCAGGTTCTTGCCCAGCGCCATCTCGCCGTTCTGGGTGGCGGGACCGTCGGCGAGCACCTGGCCCACGATGATCCGGTCGCCCTCGTTGACGATGACCTTCTGGTTGACCGAGGTGCCCTGGTTGGACCGGGAGAACTTGGCCAGGCGGTACGTGATGTACGTGCCGTCGTCGTTGGCGGTGGTGATGTAGTCCGCGGAGACCTCCTGGACCACACCGTCCTTCTCGGCCTTGACCACGTCGCCGGCGTCGACCGCGGAGCGGTACTCCATGCCGGTGCCGACGAGCGGCGCCTCGGACTTGATCAGGGGCACGGCCTGACGCATCATGTTCGCGCCCATGAGGGCACGGTTGGCGTCGTCGTGCTCGAGGAACGGGATCATGGCGGTCGCGACCGACACCATCTGGCGCGGCGAGACGTCCATGTAGTCCACGTCGTCACCGGCGACGTAGTCGACCTCGCCGCCGCGGCGGCGGACGAGGACGCGGTTCTCGGCGAAGCGCAGGTCGTCCGTCAGGGTGGCGTTGGCCTGCGCGATGACGAAGCGGTCCTCCTCGTCGGCGGTCAGGTAGTCCACCTCGTCGGTGACCTGGCCGTTGACGACCTTGCGGTACGGGGTCTCGACGAAACCGAACGCGTTGACCCGGCCGTACGAGGCGAGCGAGCCGATCAGACCGATGTTCGGGCCTTCCGGCGTCTCGATCGGGCACATGCGGCCGTAGTGCGAGGGGTGCACGTCACGGACCTCGAAGCCGGCCCGCTCACGGGAGAGACCACCCGGGCCCAGCGCGGACAGACGACGCTTGTGCGTCAGCCCGGAGAGCGGGTTGTTCTGGTCCATGAACTGGGACAGCTGGCTGGTGCCGAAGAACTCCTTGATGGAGGCGACGACCGGCCGGATGTTGATCAGGGTCTGCGGCGTGATCGCCTCGACGTCCTGAGTCGTCATGCGCTCGCGGACCACGCGCTCCATACGCGCCAGACCCGTACGGACCTGGTTCTGGATGAGCTCGCCGACGCTGCGCAGACGACGGTTGCCGAAGTGGTCGATGTCGTCGGTCTCGACGACGATCGTCTCGCCGCTGTCGCCCGTCGTCTCGGCCTCGCCGGCGTGCAGCTTCACCAGGTACTTGATCGTCGAGATGACGTCCTCGACGGTCAGGATGCCCGCGTCGAGCGGAGCGTCCGCACCCAGCTTCTTGTTGACCTTGTAGCGGCCGACCTTGGCGAGGTCGTAGCGCTTGGGGTTGAAGTAGAGGTTCTCCAGGAGCGTCTGCGCGGCCTCACGCGTGGGGGGCTCGCCCGGACGCAGCTTGCGGTAGATGTCGAGCAGCGCGTCGTCCTGGCCCTGGGTGTGGTCCTTCTCCAGGGTGGCGCGCATCGACTCGTACTCGCCGAACTCCTCGAGGATCTGCTCGTTGGTCCAGCCGAGCGCCTTCAGGAGGACGGTGACGGACTGCTTGCGCTTGCGGTCGATGCGGACACCGACCATGTCGCGCTTGTCGATCTCCATCTCCAGCCAGGCACCCCGGGACGGGATGATCTTGGCCGAGAAGATGTCCTTGTCGGACGTCTTGTCGATGCTGGAGTCGAAGTAGACACCGGGAGAACGGACCAGCTGCGACACCACGACACGCTCGGTGCCGTTGATGACGAAGGTGCCCTTGTTCGTCATGAGCGGGAAGTCGCCCATGAAGACGGTCTGGGACTTGATCTCGCCGGTCTCGTTGTTGGTGAACTCCGCCGTGACGAAGAGCGGGGCGGCGTACGTGAAGTCGCGCTCCTTGCACTCGTCGATCGAGTTCTTCGGCGGTTCGAAGCGGTGGTCGCGGAACGTCAGCGACATCGACCCGGAGAAGTCCTCGATCGGGGAGATCTCCTCGAAGATCTCCTCGAGGCCGGACTTGGTGGGGACGTCCTGACCGGACTCCAGAGCCGCCTCGACGCGAGCCTTCCACGCGTCGTTGCCGAGCAGCCAGTCGAAGCTCTCGGTTTGCAGCGCGAGAAGGTTCGGAACCTCGAGGGGCTCCTTGATCTTTGCAAAGGAGATGCGCAGCGGGGCGGTGCTGGCGCCGTTGTTCGTATTCGCGGTCGAGGCGTTGCGCGAGGCGGCCAAGAGGGGGTCCTTCCGAGGGCTCGGACTCACTACGCGCGTGCCGGTCCCCCGCCGACGACCGACGGCAGGCTGGGCCAGATCTGGCTAAAAGGCCAGGTCAGGGCTCATCCGATCGACGATGCTCAGGCGAGGGCATGCCCCTGGTGACGGGCAGGGGACAGCTAACAGGCAGCGCAAAGGGTCAGTGTAGCCAGTTGGCACACTGATGTCCAGTGCGGGTTTTGCGAGACCCTCGTTTTCGTCACCGCCTGCGGCATGCTTGCTCTCAACGCACGTTGATACTGCCCTCTTCGCCGTCGATCCATGCCTCGGATTGGATCCTTGTGACGACGCGTCCTGAGAATTGCGCGCTGCGTGCGGTTCGTCAAGGCCCCCCTTGCCCGAACCGGGTGCCGCCCTCGTCACTCGCAGCCTGTCACCAGGGGCGCTGAGGCACAACGATGATCACCATACCCGTCACGGTGGCGCGTGCAAGGCAGCCGCCGCCGACCCTCGGAAACGCCGAAGAGCGACCACCCGGATGGATGATCGCCCTTCGGTGCGTTCGCGTTACAGCCCCAGGGGGCCGCGTTCAGCGCGCGTGAGTCCTCGGCGGACCCGAGAGGTCTTACTTGACCTCGACGGAGGCGCCGGCGCCCTTGAGGGACTCGGCGGCCTTCTCGGCGGCGTCCTTGGCGACCTTCTCGAGGACGGGCTTCGGGGCGCCGTCCACGAGGTCCTTGGCCTCCTTCAGACCCAGGGAGGTCAGCTCGCGCACGACCTTGATGACCTGGATCTTCTTGTCGCCGGCGCCGGTGAGGATGACGTCGAACTCGTCCTTCTCCTCCTCGGCCTCGGCGGCAGCGCCACCGGCGGCACCGCCGGCCATCATGACCGGGGCGGCCGCGGCGGCGGTGACGTCGAACTTCTCCTCGAAGGCCTTCACGAACTCGGAGAGCTCGATGAGGGTCATCTCCTCGAACTGGGCAAGCAGCTCGTCCTGGGTGAGCTTCGCCATGATGGCGGTCCTTCCACTAAATCGGCAGGTGCCGGATGTACGGGGTGAGGCGGGCGTACGTCGGGCCCGCATCGACCCTCACCTCACGCGGCGAGGATCGGAAAGCGAGCCGAATTACTCGGCACCGCCCTGCTCGTCCTGCTTGGCACGAAGCGCGTCCACGGTGCGGACGAGCTTCGACGGCAGCGCCTGGAAGACGGAGGCAGCCTGGGACTGCTTCCCCTTGAAGGCACCGGCCAGCTTGGAGAGCAGAACCTCGCGGGACTCGAGGTCCGCAAGCTTCTTGATCTCGTCGGCGCTGAGCGCCTTGCCGTCAAGGACACCGCCCTTGATGACGAGATTCGGGTTGTCCTTGGCGAAGTCGCGGAGACCCTTCGCCGACTCCACCGGGTCACCGGTGACGAAGGCGACGGCCGTCGGACCAGCGAAGAGCTGGTCGTCCAGCGTGATCCCGGCCTCGTTGGCCGCAATCTTGGTCAGCGTGTTCTTCACCACGGCGTACTGGGCGTTCTCACCGAGCGAACGACGCAGCGTCTTGAGCTGCGCCACGGTGAGACCGCGGTACTCGGTCAGCACAGCGGCGCTGGAGCTGCGGAACTTGTCCGTCAGCTCGGCAACCGCGGCAGCCTTGTCGGGCCTCGCCATAGAGCCTCGGCCTCCTTCCGGGTGATTCGGACCGCGCGGACCCGAAGGAGGACTGGGGAAAACGAAACGCCCCGGGCGCAGGCGCACGGGGCGGACTCGACCGGAACACACGCGCGTTGGTCGCGCACACTCCGGGAGTTCTTCCACAGTCACCTGCGCGGGTCGCCCGCATTTTCAGCGGATCCTTCGGCCACCACGCCCTCGAACGAGTGCGCGGCAACGACCAGCGGTCTTTGGCTTCGGTAGGAGAGTACGGGAACGGCTCCCCGTCAGGCAAATCGGCCCGTACGGGGCCCGGCCGCGGGCGCCCCGCCCCGGAGGACGTGCCTCACGAGGACGCGCCCGGGCCACTGCCCGGCGCCGCGCTCAGGAGGACGCGCCGGTGCCGCTCCCGGTCCCCGTGCCGCCGAGCGTGGAACCCTGCTTCTTCAGCAGGTCCTTGAAGTCCTCGGTGTCGCCCGCCGGGGGCCGCTGGACGGAGACCGGCACGCCGTAGTCGGTGTAGTAGGCGGTCTGGGACATCTCCCCCATGGCCATCCGCGCCTTGCAGGACTGCTTCACGAGCAGGTTCTGGTCGTCGACCCAGATGTCGACGCGCTCCGTGCTCACCCCGGCCGTGGTGAGCTGCTTCTTCAGGTCCGCGAGCTGGCCCGCGGGGAGGTGGGAGCTCTTGTCGACGAGGTCGGCGACGTCGACCGTGCCCGCGTAGTGCGTGGTGTGCCGGCCGCGCACGGTGGCCTCGCCGGCCTTCTTGACGTCCCCGGAGGCCAGCAGCAACTTCACCGACTGGTTCGGGGTGTTGTTGCGCATCTGGTCCTTGAGGAAGGCCCCGGAGCCGCCGGGGACCCCGGCCAGGTCCGCGTACCCGTACCGGAGCCAGTGCCTGCCGCCCGCCTGCCGGGCGAACTGCTCGCCCATGCGCGCGTAGAAGGCGTCGGGCAGGTACCGGGCCTCCATCGAGGTGCTGCCCACGCGGCGCATGGTCTCGGCCATGGTGCCGCCGGTGTACGCGATGGTGAGGTCGCCGGTGAGGCCCTGGCCCCAGCCCACGGTGCCGTGCGCCTTCATCGACATCATGCTGCCGATGCTGGTCGTCATCTCGACCCGGGCGGAGTCGGCCCGGTCGGTCGACCGCTCGGCGGAGCGCAGGGCGGCGACGGGGCTGACGTGCGTGACGCTCTGACCGGCCGTGCCTCTGCCGGAGCCTCCGGAGGATCCCGAGGAGCAGGCGGCCACGCCCGTCAGCGCGGTCACCACCGCGATCGAGAGCGTCACCCGGCGCGCGGTCGTGCTGGTCATACGTCCCACCCCTATGCGATTGCTGTGCACCGCACGCTAGCGCAGGCCGCTGACACCCGTAGGCGAAATCGCACAGGAAATCGCACAGAAAGGGGACGGGCCCCGCACCTCGGAAGGTGCGGGGCCCGTCGTCCGACTGGGCGAGCCTCAGGCTCAGACCGCGGCCGGGTCCTCCTCGACGAGGAGGTTGCGGGTGCGGTTCGAGTCGACCGGGATGCCGGGGCCCATCGTGGTGCTGATGGCGGCCTTCTTGATGTAGCGACCCTTGGCGGCGGACGGCTTCAGACGGAGGATCTCCTCCAGCGCGGCGCCGTAGTTCTCCACCAGCTTGCTGTCGTCGAACGACGTCTTGCCGATGATGAAGTGGAGGTTCGCGTGCTTGTCGACGCGGAACTCGATCTTGCCGCCCTTGATGTCGGTGACGGCCTTGGCCACGTCCGGGGTCACGGTGCCGGTCTTGGGGTTCGGCATGAGACCACGGGGACCGAGCACGCGGCCGAGGCGGCCGACCTTGCCCATGAGGTCCGGGGTGGCGACGACGGCGTCGAAGTCCAGACGGCCCTTCGCCACCTCGTCGATCAGTTCGTCGGAGCCGACGATGTCGGCGCCCGCGGCCTCCGCGGCCGCAGCACGGTCACCGGTCGCGAAGACCAGGACCCGGGCGGTCTTGCCGGTGCCGTGCGGCAGGTTCACGGTGCCACGGACCATCTGGTCGGCCTTGCGCGGGTCGACACCCAGACGGAAGGCGACCTCGACGGTGCCGTCGAACTTGGTCGTGGAGGTCTCCTTGGCGAGACGGACAGCCTCGAGCGGGGCGTACAGCTTCTCCCGGTCGATCTTGCTGTCCGCAGCCTTGAGAGCCTTGCTGCGCTTGCTCACTACTGCTCCTGTGTGTTCTGAAAGGAGTCGTGGTACGGGCCGAGCAGGCCCTTCCACGTGCGACAGCGTCGCTGCCGCCGGATGTTCTGCGAAGGTGGGGCTCAGCCCTCGACCGTGACGCCCATGGAACGGGCGGTGCCGGCGATGATCTTCGCGGCGGCGTCCAGGTCGTTGGCGTTGAGGTCGGGCATCTTCGTCGTGGCGATCTCGCGGACCTGCGCCTCGGTGATCTTGGCGACCTTGGTCTTGTGCGGCTCGCCGGAGCCCTTCTCGATGCCCGCGGCCTTGAGGATCATCTTGGCGGCCGGCGGAGTCTTGGTCACGAAGGTGAAGGAACGGTCCTCGTAGACCGTGATCTCCACCGGGATGACCCAGCCACGCTGCGACTCGGTCGCGGCGTTGTAGGCCTTGCAGAACTCCATGATGTTGACGCCGTGCTGACCCAGCGCCGGGCCGACCGGCGGGGCCGGGTTGGCCGCGCCGGCCTGGATCTGGAGCTTGATGAGCCCCGTGACCTTCTTCTTCTTGGGAGGCATAGCTCTCTCCGGGTCCTTAGTGAGAGTGGTCCGCCGCCGTCCGGGACATGATCAGGGCGTGATCGCCCGGATCATCCGGATGGAGGCATACCGCACAACGATAACGGGTATGGATGCGCGGCCAAAAACCGAGCAGGTCAGACCGGCATTCGCAGCCCGTCTGACCTGGTCGGAAGTGCTCGGTCCGGAAGAACCTCAGTTCTTCTGGATCTGGTCGAAGGAGAGCTCGACCGGCGTCTCGCGGCCGAAGATCTCCACCAGGCCCTTGACCTTCTTCGAGTCGGGGTTGATCTCGTTGATGGTCGCCTGGAGCGTGGCGAACGGGCCGTCGGTGACGGTGACCGAGTCGCCGACCTCGAAGTCCAGCACCTGGACCTCGACCTTGCGCTGCGGGGCCGGCTTGCCCTCGGCCTCGGCGGCCTCGCGGGCGGCCTTCTCCTCGGCCTCCGGGGCGAGCATCTTGACGATCTCGTCCAGGGACAGCGGGTACGGGTCGTAGGCGTTGCCGACGAAGCCGGTGACGCCCGGGGTGTTGCGGACGACGCCCCAGGACTCGTTCGTCAGGTCCATGCGGACGAGGACGTAACCGGGCAGCTTGTTCTGCCGGACGGTCTTGCGCTCGCCGTTCTTGATCTGGACGATCTCTTCCTCGGGCACCTCGGCCTGGTAGATGAAGTCCTCGACGTTGAGCGAGACGGCGCGCTGCTCCAGGTTGGCCTTCACGCGCTTCTCGTAGCCGGCGTAGGTGTGGATGACGTACCACTCGCCGGGCAGCACGCGCAGTTCCTGGCGGAGCTTCTCGACCGGGTCGAGCTCCTCCTCCGGCTCCTGCTCGGCGACTGCCTCCTCGGCGGCCTCGTCCTCGTCCACGACGTTGACGGCGGCCTCCTCGGCGGGCTCGCCCGCAGCGGCCTCGGCAGCCTCGGCCTCGTCGACCTCGTCCGCGCCCTCGATGATGTCGAGCTCGTCGTCCACGGACTCGACATCCACAGGCTCGACGGCTTCCCCGCGAGGCTCGGTGGCGTCGTTCAGGTTCGGGTCAGACACGGTGGCTGCTTCTTCCTGGATACATAGGGGTGGAACATGCGAAAACGGGCGCCGGGATCCACGGCGCCCTTCGCTCTTGGCTCAGCCGAAAACGTACTTGGCCGCGTGGTTGAGCCCATAGTCAATCACGGTCACCAGGGCGATCATGATGGCGACGAAGAAGATCACCACGGTCGTGTACGACGTGAGCTGGCCACGCGTGGGCCAGACGACCTTGCGCAGTTCCGCGATGATCTGGCGGTAGAAGAGGCCGAGGCGCTTCAGCGGGCCCTTCTTGCCCCGCTTGCCGCCCTTGCGCGCCTTCTTCTCCTGCAGCTCGTCCTGGGCATCAGGCGTGTCGATGGAGCCCACGGCGTCCGTCATTACGTCCTCACCTGATTCCGGGTCGTGGCCGTGCCGCGCCCGGTCGGAGCCGCACGGCGGTGCATTGCTGTACGTACATGCGCACACATCCCTGGCGAAGGTGTGTGTAGCAGGGCCGGAGGGACTTGAACCCCCAACCGCCGGTTTTGGAGACCGGTGCTCTACCAATTGAGCTACGACCCTCTGTGTGTCCCCCAACGTACCGCATCCGACCGGATGCTCGGTGTGCACCGGGTGCGGTTGCGGCTGCTGAAGGCCAACGAGGTGAGAGTGTACGTGGTTCGGGGCCGGTCGTCGAACAGAAAGCGCCCGTCGCGGGCCGCCCGGCGGAAGATCGCCCAGTCCGGTGCCCGGATCCGGACGGTTGTTCTGGGGTTCGACCCGTCCTGTTCAGTCTGTGAAACCCGCGTGCCGGGTGCGTTTCGGGTCTGAAACCATGGACGGCATGAGCGCTGCAACCCCTCCCACCGAGCGCCGGGTCTCCGCCCGAGTCGGCGCGATCTCCGAGTCCGCCACCCTCGCCGTGGACGCCAAGGCGAAGGCCCTGAAGGCCGCCGGGCGTCCGGTGATCGGCTTCGGCGCCGGTGAGCCCGACTTCCCGACGCCCGACTACATCGTCGAGGCCGCGATCGAGGCCTGCAAGAACCCGAAGTACCACCGGTACACCCCGGCCGGCGGTCTGCCCGAGCTGAAGTCCGCGATCGCCGCGAAGACGCTGCGCGACTCCGGCTGGGAGCCCGACGTCTCCCAGATCCTGGTGACCAACGGCGGCAAGCAGGCCATCTACGAGGCCTTCGCCGCGATCCTCGACCCGGGCGACGAGGTCATCGTGCCGGCGCCGTACTGGACGACGTACCCGGAGTCGATCCGCCTGGCCGGCGGCGTCCCGGTGGAGGTCGTCGCCGACGAGACCACCGGCTACCGCGTCAGCGTGGAGCAGCTGGAGGCCGCGCGCACGGAGAAGACCAAGGTCGTCCTCTTCGTGTCCCCGTCCAACCCGACCGGCGCGGTGTACTCCGAGGCCGAGACGGAGGCCGTGGGCCGCTGGGCCCTGGAGCACGGCCTGTGGGTGCTCACCGACGAGATCTACGAGCACCTGGTCTACGGCGACGCCGTCTCCGTGTCCCTGCCGGCGATCCTGCCCGAGCTGCGCGACAAGTGCGTCGTGGTCAACGGCGTCGCCAAGACGTACGCGATGACCGGCTGGCGCGTCGGCTGGGTCATCGGCCCGAAGGACGTCGTGAAGGCCGCGACGAACCTCCAGTCGCACGCCACCTCGAACGTGTCGAACGTCGCCCAGGCGGCGGCCCTGGCCGCGGTCTCCGGCGACCTGGAAGCGGTCGCGAAGATGCGCGAGGCCTTCGACCGGCGCCGCAGGACCATCGTGCGGATGCTCAACGAGATCGACGGCGTGGTCTGCCCCGAGCCGGAGGGCGCCTTCTACGCGTACCCGTCGGTGAAGGCCCTGATCGGCAAGGAGATCCGCGGCAAGCGCCCGCAGAACTCGGTCGAGCTCGCCGCGCTCATCCTGGAGGAGGCCGAGGTCGCGGTGGTCCCGGGCGAGGCCTTCGGCACGCCGGGCTACCTCCGGCTGTCGTACGCCCTCGGTGACGAGGACCTGGTGGAGGGCGTGAGCCGGCTCCAGAAGCTGCTGGCGGAGGCGCGGGACTGACGTCCGTCTCCTGGAAGGGAGGGGCAGCGGGAATCCACCCGCTGCCCCTCCCTTCGTTCGTGCCGTTCCTGCGTGCGAGCAAGACCACGAACGGGGAAACGGCTACCGGGAGCCCGGGAACGTACGGCAGGATCCTCGGATGGAGCGTGTACGTGATGTCTCTCAGCTGCCGAAAGCCCATCTGCACCTGCACTTCACCGGGTCGATGCGGCCCACCACCCTGCTGGAACTGGCCGACAAGTACGGGGTACGGCTGCCCGAGGCGCTGACCGAGGCGCTGTTCAGCGGGGAGCCGCCGAGACTGCGGGCGACGGACGAGCGGGGCTGGTTCCGCTTCCAGCGGCTGTACGACGCGGCGCGCTCGTGCCTGCGGGAGCCGGAGGACATCCGGCGGCTGGTCCGGGAGGCGGCCGAGGAGGACCTCAGCGACGGCTCGGGGTGGCTGGAGATCCAGGTGGACCCGACCTCGTACGCGCCGCGCCTGGGCGGGCTGATCCCGGCGCTGGAGATCATCCTGGACGCGGTGGAGGCGGCGTCGCGCGACACGGGCCTGGGCATGCGGGTCCTGGTGGCCGCCAACCGCATGAAGCACCCGCTGGACGCCCGCACGCTGGCCCGGCTCGCCGTGCGCTACCGGGACCGGGGCGTGGTGGGCTTCGGCCTCTCCAACGACGAACGGCGGGGCATGGCGCGGGACTTCGACCGCGCCTTCTCGATCGCCCGGGACGGCGGGCTGCTGTCGGCCCCGCACGGCGGCGAGCTGACCGGCCCGGCCTCGGTCCGCGACTGCCTGGACGACCTGAGCGCCCACCGGGTGGGCCATGGGGTGCGCGCGGCCGAGGACCCGCGGCTGCTGCGGCGCCTCGCCGAACGGGGCGTGACCTGCGAGGTCTGCCCCGCGTCGAACGTGGCGCTCGGCGTCTACGAGAAGCCCGAGGACGTCCCGCTGCGCACCCTGTTCGAGGCGGGCGTGCCGATGGCCCTGGGCGCGGACGACCCGCTGCTCTTCGGCTCCCGGCTGGCGGCCCAGTACGACATCGCCCGCCGGCACCACGGCTTCACGGACGAGCAGCTGGCCGAGCTGGCCCGGCAGTCGATCCGCGCCTCGGCGGCGCCGGAGGACATCCGGGCCAAGCTGCTGTCGGGCGTCGACGACTGGCTCGGCACACCTGCCGGCTGAGGCGGCCGGCTGAGGCGGGCGGAGAGCTCGGGCGGCCGCCCCGGGCGGGGGCTGCCGCACAGAGGCCGGCAGACCGAGGGCGGGCCGGCAGGCGGGTCCTAGAGGCTCACGCCCACCGTCACCGGCTCGTTGACCAGGGTGATGCCGAACGCCTCACGGACCCCGGTGACCACCTCACGGGCCAGCGCGAGGAGGTCCTCGGTGGTGGCCGCGCCGCGGTTGGTGAGGGCGAGGGTGTGCTTGGTGGAGATGCGGGCGGGTCCGGCGCCGTACCCCTTGGTGAAGCCCGCCTTGTCGATCAGCCAGGCCGCCGAGGTCTTGGTGCGGCCCTGGCCCGCCGGGTACGCGGGCGGCTCGACGCCGTCGCCCAGCCGCTCCCCCACACGGGCGCGGAAGGCGTCGAACTCGGCGTCCGTGAGGATCGGGTTGGTGAAGAAGGACCCGGCCGACCAGGTGTCGTGGTCCTCGGGGTCCAGCACCATGCCCTTCCCGGCGCGCAGCTTCAGCACGGTCTCGCGCGCGGTGGCGAGCGGCACCCGGTCGCCCGGCTCCACGCCGAGCGCGCGGGCCGTCTCGGCGTACCTGAGAGGCGCGGACAGCCCGTCCGCGTCCTCCAGCAGGAAGCGGACGCGCAGCACCACGTACCGCTCGGGGTCGGCCTTGAAGCGGCTGTGGCGGTAGGAGAACGCGCACTCCTCGTTGGTGAGGGTCACCGTCTCGCCGGCCCGGCGGTCGTAGGCGACGACCTCGGTGATGGTGGCGGAGACCTCCTGGCCGTACGCCCCGACGTTCTGGATCGGGGTCGCGCCGGCCGAGCCCGGGATGCCGGACAGGCACTCGACGCCCGCGAGTCCGGCCTCGACGGTGCGGGCGACGGCGTCGGCCCACACCTCGCCGGCGGCGAGCTCCAGCGTCGTGCCGGTCAGCTTGAAGCCGGTGGTGGCGATGCGCAGGGCGGTGCCGTCGAAGCCCTTGTCGCCGATGACCAGGTTGGAACCGCCGCCGATGACCAGCAGCGGGACACCGGCGGCGTCGGCCTCGCGGACGGCGTCGATCACCTCGGCGTCGGTCGTCGCGGTGATCAGCCGGGTCGCGGGGCCGCCCAGCCGGAAGGTGGTCAGCGGGGCCAGGGGCGCGTCGTGGAGTTCCTGCACGCGCCCAAGACTACGAGACGGCGTCGACGGCGTCGCTCCCCGGCGCCCGCCGGGGGACCTGCCGCCCCGGGCGAGCCGTACGGCCCCCGGGCCGGCCGTACGACCGCCTCGGGCGAGTCCGTACGACGGCCCGAGCCGTACGACCGTCTCAGGCGAGCCGCACCACGGCCCGCGACATGCCCAGCACCTTCTGGCCGCCGCTGGTGGCCGTCAGGTCCACGCGCACGGTGTTGTCGTCGAGCTTGGCCGCCACCTTGCCGCTGACCTCGATCGTGGCGCCCTTGTCGTCGTCCGGGACGACGACGGGCTTGGTGAAGCGGACGCCGTACTCGACGACCGCGCCCGGGTCGCCCGTCCAGTCGGTGACCACGCGGATCGCCTCGGCCATGGTGAACATGCCGTGCGCGATGACGTCCGGCAGCCCGACCTCCTTGGCGAACCGCTCGTTCCAGTGGATCGGGTTGAAGTCCCCGGAGGCGCCCGCGTACTGGACGAGGGTGGCGCGGGTCACGGGGAAGGTCCGCGCCGGCAGCTCGGTGCCGACCTCGACGTCGGCGTACGAAATCTTCGCCGTCATGGGTTGCTCACGCCTCCTCGGCCGCGCGGGCCACGAGCTTGGTCCAGGCGGTCACGACGTGCTCGCCCGCCTCGTCGTGCACCTCGCCCCGGATGTCCAGGATGTCGTTGCCGGCCAGCGACTTGATCGCCTCGATGGTGGAGGTGACCGCGAGGCGGTCACCGGCGCGCACGGGGCGGGTGTAGGCGAACTTCTGGTCGCCGTGCACCACGCGGCTGTAGTCGAGGCCGAGCTGCGGGTCCTCGACGACCTGTCCCGCGGCCTTGAACGTGATGGCGAACACGAAGGTGGGCGGGGCGATCACGTCGGGGTGGCCGAGCGCCCGGGCGGCCTGCGGGTCCGTGTAGGCCGGGTTGGCGTCCCCCACGGCCTCCGCGAACTCCCGGATCTTCTCCCGGCCCACCTCGTAGGGGGCGGTGGGCGGGTAGGACCGCCCCACGAAGGACTGGTCGAGCGCCATGGGCTCGGCACCTCCTGATGTCACGTGCGGTTGAACGGGATGGATCGGGATGGATCAGAGTGGAACAGGATGAGAAAACACCATGAGGCCGCCCCCGCATGCGGGGGCGGCCTCATGGATGAGCCTGATTTATCGCGTCTCGCGGTGCGCGGTGTGCGCGTTGCAACGCGGGCAGTGCTTCTTCATCTCAAGACGGTCCGGGTTGTTACGCCGGTTCTTCTTGGTGATGTAGTTCCGCTCCTTGCACTCCACGCAGGCCAGCGTGATCTTCGGGCGGACGTCGGTGGCAGCCACGTGAGTGCTCCTTGACGAACGGATGGATTATTTCAACGCAAGAAAGAGTAGCCGATCGAAGGACCGACCCCGCAATCGGCTACTGTCAGTAGCGGTGACCGGACTTGAACCGGTGACACAGCGATTATGAGCCGCTTGCTCTACCGACTGAGCTACACCGCTGCGATGCGATCGGGCCCCGCCTCGCGGCGGGTACCTCTCACATCAGAGCCCCAAAACGGAATCGAACCGTTGACCTTCTCCTTACCATGGAGACGCTCTGCCGACTGAGCTATTGGGGCGAGCGAGGAAGACATTACACGGTCGGTGGCCGTTCGCCCAAATCCGTTTCGGGGTACCTGTCCGACGCCGTCACCCGCCCCTCCCGCCCGCCGTCCGGGCTCCGTCGACCCCCGGGCCACACCGGTACGACTATTGCGCTCCTCCCGCTTCCCGGAGGGGAGCCACCCTAGGCTCGACTCACTCTGCGTGATCTTGCGTCCGCCGGCACGGCCACGCGTCCGAGCACCAGACCACCCGGAGAGCCGCCGCACGACACCTGACACCTCACCTGCCACCTCGTACCTGGAGCGCGATGCCCGACAGAGAGCCGCAGCCGCCCGACTCGTCCTCCTCGTCCGGTTCCTGCGGGCGGCCCGACCCGGGCGGCCTGCTGCTGTGCGGGGCGCGGCTGACCGACGGGCGGACCGTGGACGTACGGCTGGCCGGCGGGCGCATCGAGGCGGTCGGCACGGCCGGCAGCCTCGGCACGGGCGGCGGCCGTGCCGCGGACGCGGCGCGCGGCGGCGTGCCCCGTGTGGACCTCGACGGCTACCTGCTCCTGCCGGCCCCGGCCGAGCCCCACGCGCACGGCGACACGGCGCTGACCGCCGACAGCGGCGGCCCGGTCTCGGACGACCCGGAGGACGTCCAGCGCCGCGCCACCGAGGCGGCGCTGCTGCAACTGGGCCACGGTGCGACCGCGCTGCGCTCGCACGTGCGGGTGGGCGACGTCCAGGGACTGGGCGCCCTGACCGCCGTCCTGCGCGCGCGGCGGGCCCTGCGCGGGCTCACCGAGCTGACGACGGTGGCGGTCCCCCGCGTACTGACCGGGACGGCCGGCGCGGACGGGCTGGCGGTGCTGCGGGACGCGCTGAAGATGGGCGCGTGCGTGGTCGGCGGCTGCCCCGACGTGGACCCCGATCCCACCGGCTACGTCGAGGCGGTCCTCGAGGTCGCCTCCGAGCACGGCTGCCCCGTGGACCTGCACACCGACGGCACCGACCCGGCCCGCCTGGCCCGCATCGCGGCGATGGCGGGCGGGTTGCGCCCCGGGGTGACGCTCGGTCCGTGCGGCGGCCTCGCGCGCCTGCCCGCCGAGGTGGCCTCGCGCACCGCCGACCAGCTCGCCGCGGCCGGCGTGTCGGTGGTGTGCCTGCCGCAGGGCGGCTGCGGGGCCGCCGAGGGCCGCGGGACGGCTCCGGTACGGCTGCTGCGGGCGGCCGGGGTCCGGGTGGCCGCCGGCAGCGGCGCCCTGCGGGACGTGGCCAACCCGGTGGGACGCGGGGACCCCCTGGAGGCGGCCTACCTGCTGGCCTCCCGCTACGGGCTGCGCCCCGAGGACGCCTACGACACGGTGAGCGCGGCGGCCCGCGCGGTGCTCGGCCTGCCCGAGGTACGGGTGGAGGCCGGCTTCCCCGCCGAACTGCTCGCGGTGCGCGGCGACCGGCTGGCGGGCGCGCTCTCCCTCGCGTACAGCCGCATCGTGGTGCACCGGGGGCGCGTGGTGGCCCGGACCAGCGCGGTACGCGAGTTCTGCGACTCGGCGACGACGGTGGAGCTGGGGCTGCCGCGGCAGGGGCGGGGGGAGTTGTCGTAGAGGGGTCGGCGTCGTGGCGAGCGTCCCGGGAGCGTCCCCGGCGGGGCGTCGGGTGCCCGTGGGGTGCGACGGCGGTACCGGGGTGGGGCCGAAGTCGTGCGGCGAATGCGGCCGTCCGGGCGTACGGTCGGAAACATGCGCATAGTCATCGCTGGGGGTCATGGACAGATCGCGCTGCGGCTGGAGCGGTTGCTCGCCGCGCGCGGGGACGAGGCCGCGGGCATCATCCGCCGTGCCGAGCAGGGCGACGACCTGCGGGCGGCCGGTGCCGAACCGATCGTGCTCGACCTGGAGTCGGCGTCGGTCGAGGAGGTCGCGGAGCGGCTGCGGGGCGCGGACGCGGCGGTGTTCGCGGCGGGCGCGGGCCCGGGCAGCGGCGCGGACCGCAAGGCCACCGTGGACAAGGGCGCGGCCATCCTGTTCGCGGACGCGGCGGTCCGGGCCGGCGTACGGCGGCACGTGGTCGTGTCGTCGATGGGCGCGGACGCGGGGCACCAGGGCGACGAGGTCTTCGACGCCTACCTGCGTGCCAAGGGGGAGGCGGACGACCACGTCCGCGGCCTGCGGGACCTGGACTGGACGATCCTGCGGCCCGGCGCGCTGACGAACGACGCCGGCACCGGTCTCGTGCGCCTGGAGGCCCACACCGGCCGCGGCCCGATCCCGCGCGACGACGTGGCCGCCGTGCTGGCCGAGCTGGTGGACACCCCGGCGACGACCGGCCTGACCCTGGAACTGGTCGGCGGGTCGACGCCGGTGTCGGTGGCGGTGAAGTCCGTGGCGGGCAACTGACGTTGACGGCGTCGGTGAAGTGCGTGGCGCGCGACTGACGTGGGCGCCCGTCGGTGAAGTCCGGGGCGGTCGACCGAGGTCGGCGGCGGAGGGGGCGCGAGGGCACGGCGCGGGACGGCGGGGCCGCCCGCCCGCGCGCACCGGCACCCGTTCGCGCGCTCGCTAGAACAACGGCAACTGCCCGGGGAAGTCGGGAACGACGTACCCGTCCAACGAAGGCTGCTCCGCCCCGGGTTGCGCCGTGCGGCGCGACCCGGGGCAGGACGTCAGCTCCCCGTTCCCCCGCGCCCCGGGCGGGTCGTGCCGCGCGAACCGTCCTGCGACGACGGCGATCTCACGACGGCACTCGGGACAGGACCTGCGACGGGGCGACATGGCTCCAGTGTGCCGCCCGGCACCGACATCGCCACCGGGGACGAGGCGGCGCCGGGACGAAGCCGTACCGGGACGGGCCGATTCCGTACGGAGCGGTCGCCGGGGCGGAGTCGGTACGCAGCGGTCGCCGGAGCGGAGTCGGTGCAGAGCAGCGCCGGGGCGGAACGGTCGCCGGTACGGAGCAGCGCCGGAGCGGAGCCGATCAGCCGGCCATGATGCTGCCGAACTCGGGGCGGCCGCTGGTGGAGACGCCGACGTTGGACGGGCCGAAGGAGACCGCGCCGCCGGTGCCGATCTTCCCGCCGTCGGAGAGCAGGCCGACGACGCTGCCGTTCCAGTCGTTCTCGCCGTTGGCGCCCACGGTCAGGTCGGCCTTGTGGTCGCCGTTGACGTCGGACAGGAAGACCTCGCCGCCGAAGTTGTCGGACGCCTCGTTGCCGCCGGGTACGCCGGTGGTGTTCTGGTGGAAGTACTGGCTGCCGGTGGTGGTGACGCCGGAGGCGGACCCGTAGAGGACGGTGACCGCGCCGGCGTCGGTCACCGAGGTGGTGCCGGTGGTGATGTTCTCGGCGGGCGCGCCGACGGCGATGTCGTCGTAGCCGTCGCCGTTGATGTCGCCGGTGGAGACCTCCCAGCCGAAGGCGTCGCCGGTCTCCGGGTCGCTGGGGACGCCGGAGGTGCCCTGGCTGATGGAGACGGTCGAGTAGCCGCTGTAGTTGTTGCCGTAGATGACGTTGATCTTGCCGCCCTTGGTGGCGCCGGAGATGCCGTCGTCCCAGGTCTCGCCGATGACGATGTCGTCCTTGCCGTCGCCGTTGAGGTCCCCGGTGGCGGTGATGAAGCCGGGCGCCAGGTTCTCCTCGGAGCCGCCCTCCAGCTTGGTGCCGGTGGGCGAGGCGTAGATGAGGATGTTGGTGTCGTACTGGGTGGAGGAGTCGTAGCCGTTGACGATCAGGTCGTCCCCGCCGCCGCCGTTGAAGTCGGCGGTGACCAGGTGCAGGGCTCCGGCGCCGCTTCCGCTGATGATGTTGAACGGGTAGTAGTAGCTGCCGCCCGTGCCGCCGGACTTGGTGAAGCCGCCCCTGAAGATCCACACCTTGGCGGAGGTGCCGCCGGCCGCCAGGTCCGTCTTGCCGTCGGGGTCGAAGTCACCGGCCGCCAGGGACTGCCCGAACTTGTCCTGGCCCGTGGGGTTCGGGTCGGTGACCGTGGTGGCGCCGGAGAGGCCGGACGCGGAGCCCCAGACGATGGCGACGGTGCCGCCGTCGGTGTCGCTTCCGACGTCCTCTCCGGGGGTGCCCACGGCGAGGTCGGCGTAGCCGTCGCCGTTGAAGTCACCTGCCGCGGTGGCCCGGCCGAAGAAGTCGTTCGTCTCCGCGGCACCGGGTACGCCGGTGGAGTCCTGGCTGATGAGCGTGCGGCTGGTGGCCTTCAGGCCGCTCGCCGATCCGTACATCACGGCGATCTGGCCCGCGTTGGACTTGCCGCTGACGGTGGCGTAGGGGGCGGACACGGCGACGTCGCGGTAGCCGTCCCCGTTGAAGTCGCCCTGCAGGCCGGAGCCTGCCGCGGATGCGGTGCCGGCGGCCGCCGTCAGCAGGCTGCCGGTGAGGGCCGCGGCCGCGGCCGTCGCCAGGGCGAGACGTATACGTGTGTGCATGCGGGCGTTCTCCAGTGCATGCGGGGGCACCGGACGGCGCCCCGAGCCATTGGGAGTGCCACGCGGTCCCCGCCCGCCCGAGGTCTACTGATTCCTCGTCGGTGCTCGCTCGCGACCCGGAACAGCGATGGCGTATCCCAGACCACCGGGACGGGGCTGTGGTTGCCCACGAGCCGCGAGTTTCCCCGGTCCCTTCGCCGCACCCCACGGAGCCGCGATGTCCCGCTGCCCCCGTGCGCCGTGCCCCCGGCACGGAACGAGATGCCCAAGACCTGCCGCGGCGGCTCCCCCCGATCGCGCTGTCACGCCCCGGACGTCATGTACGGGGTGGACGTAGGAGACTGGCCCGGTGACCAACACTCTTGAGGAGACCAGCCGCGCCACTCTGATCCGCCGCGGCTTCGCCCTGGAGTACACCACCCTGGGATGGAACGTTGCCGGCATCGTCGTACTGGCGACCGCCGCGATCTCCGCCCGGTCGGTGGCCCTGGCCGGATTCGGCCTGGACTCCCTGATCGAGATCGGCGCCTCGACCGTGGTGATCTGGGAGCTCTCCGGCACCGGTGAGGAACGCCGGCGCCGCGGCCTGAAGCTGATCGGCGTCGGGTTCGCCGCCCTCGCCCTGTATCTTCTGGTCCAGTCGACCTGGACCCTCGCCGGCGGCTTCGAGCCGCACCACTCCCCGCTCGGCATCGGCTGGACCGCACTCACCGCGGCCGTCATGTTCGCCCTCGCCGCAGGCAAGGCCCGCACCGGAGCCGCCCTCGGCAACCCTGTTCTGAAGACCGAGGGCCGCGTCACCCTCATCGACGGCCTCCTGGCCACCGCCGTCCTGCTCGGGCTGCTCCTCAACACCACCCTCGGCTGGTGGTGGGCGGACCCCGCCGCAGGCTACGTCCTGGTCTACTACGCCGTCCGTGAGGTGCGGGAGATCTTCTCCGCCGACCACTGAATCTCGGGCAGGACCCGGAGCGCTGACGCCGCTCCAGGGAGTCGTACGCGCCGGCAACGGCTGACCCGATGACAGCGGGTCCCATGAGGTCCCACCGCCCATATGATCTTCGCCACGGGAAGTGTCCCTGGGGCTCAGCTCGGGAGTGGACCCGCTGGAGTGCGCACGGAGGGCCGGCCACAGCAGCATCGCGGTGCTCTTTCACGGGTACGCCAAGTGATGGCGCATCCCCCACTGCCGCGCGAACCAGCGGATCGAGGCTGCGTAGCGAGAGCCTGTCGAGCATCGACGCCGGAAAACGAAGAGACCCCCTCCGCTCTGCGTTTCCGCAGTTCGGAGGGGGTCTTTCTCAGCGTGGCGGCGCCAGGATTCGAACCTGGGAAGGCTGAGCCGGCAGATTTACAGTCTGCTCCCTTTGGCCGCTCGGGCACACCGCCGGGGTTGCTGCCGTTCGCACCACTTTTCGGCGGTGCTCCCTGGCAACGACGTAAACAATACCCGATACGCAGGGGTGCTCCGCCACCCGATTGATCGGCGCCGCGGGGGCAGCGGGTGACTAGGCTTGTCCGGATGCGGCCCGGCTCTCATGCCGGGCTCGGCGGCCACCCCCACGCCCGCCGGCACGCACCCGACACGCACCCCAGAAGGAGCCACAGGACATGGCCGACTCCAGTTTCGACATCGTCTCGAAGGTCGAGCGGCAGGAGGTCGACAACGCCCTCAACCAGACCGCCAAGGAGATCTCGCAGCGCTACGACTTCAAGGGTGTGGGCGCCTCGATCTCGTGGTCCGGTGACAAGATCCTCATGGAGGCGAACTCCGAGGACCGGGTGAAGGCTGTCCTCGACGTCTTCCAGTCCAAGCTGATCAAGCGCGGCATCTCGCTGAAGGCCCTGGACGCCGGTGAGCCCCAGCTCTCCGGCAAGGAGTACAAGCTCTTCGCGTCGATCGAGGAAGGCATCTCCCAGGACAACGCCAAGAAGGTGGCGAAGATCATCCGCGACGAGGGCCCCAAGGGCGTGAAGGCCCAGGTCCAGGGCGAGGAGCTGCGCGTCAGCTCCAAGAGCCGTGACGACCTCCAGGCCGTGATCGCCCTGCTGAAGGGCAAGGACTTCGACTTCGCGCTGCAGTTCGTGAACTACCGGTAGCCGGTGGCACGAGCCGTCGACGGTCCGAAACGGTGGTCCGGCGGTTCCCTGTAGTGCGGGAAGGGTGGGCACCCGAGGGTGCCCACCCTTCCGTCTTCGCTGCGTCTCGGGTACGGCCTCAGTCGCGCGAGTTGCCGAAAAGGATGCGGTAGGCGATCAGCAGCACGAGGGAGCCGCCGATGGCCGCGGCCCAGGTGGCGCCGTCGTAGAAGTGCTTGCTGACGGGGTGGTCCAGCCAGCGGGCCGAGATCCAGCCGCCGATGAACGCGCCCGCGATGCCGATGAGGGTCGTGCCGATGAAGCCGCCCGGGTCGCGGCCCGGCAGCAGAAACTTCGCGATGGCTCCGGCCAACAGCCCGAGGATGATCCAACTGATGATGCCCATGCCCTGAACCTGCCCTTCCACGCTGTGTCCGCACCGTCCCGGCGTTGTGGAATCGGTTAGGACGGACTGTGCCCACGGGCCGTGCGTCGTTCTCGTCCTCGTCGTGCCCGACCGGTGCTGGTCGTGGCGTCTGCCACACGCGGTCGGCCACACGTGTGTTCGTGCCGCGTTGATGGAGGGGACGTCAGGGCGACACTCTCCGGTTGCGTCGATCAGTAAGGTGCGGCCCATGACACCGCCCGCTTCCACCACCGGACTGCGACGCACCCTGGGGCTCGAGGACGCCGTGGTCATCGGCCTCGGCTCGATGATCGGGGCGGGGATCTTCGCCGCTCTGGGCCCGGCGGCGCGCGCGGCCGGATCCGGTCTGCTGGTCGGCCTCGGGGTCGCCGCCGTGGTCGCCTACTGCAACGCCATGTCGTCGGCACGGCTCGCCGCCCGGTACCCGGCGTCGGGCGGCACATATGTGTACGGCCGTGAACGCCTCGGCGTGTTCTGGGGATACCTCGCGGGCTGGGCGTTCGTGGTGGGGAAGACGGCCTCCTGTGCGGCGATGGCGCTCACCGTGGGGGCGTACGTCTGGCCGGAGCAGGCGCACGCCGTGGCGGTCGCGGCGGTGATCGCGCTCACGGCGGTGAACTACGGCGGCATCCAGAAGTCCGCGTGGCTGACGCGGGCGATCGTGGCGGTGGTCCTGGCGGTCCTCGCTTCCGTGGTGGTCGTGTGTCTGGGCTCCGGCGCCGCCGACGCCGAACGGCTCGCCATCGGCGACTCCGGTGGCGCGGGCGGCGTACTGCAGGCAGCCGGGCTGCTGTTCTTCGCCTTCGCCGGGTACGCCCGGATCGCGACCCTCGGCGAAGAGGTACGGGATCCGGCGCGCACCATCCCCCGCGCGATCCCGCTCGCTCTCGGTGTCGCGCTCGCCGTGTACACGTGCGTGGCGGTCGCCACCCTTTCCGTGCTCGGGCCAGGTGGGCTCGGGAGCGCGAGCGCGCCGCTGGCCGACGCGGTGCGCGCGGCCGGAGCGCTGGGGATGGTCCCGGTGGTGCGGGTGGGGGCCGCCGTGGCGGCGCTGGGGTCGCTGCTTGCGCTGATCCTGGGCGTCTCGCGCACCACGCTGGCCATGGCCCGGGACGGGCACCTGCCCCGGCCCCTGGCCGGCGTGCATCCGCGTTTCCAGGTGCCGCACCGGGCGGAGTTGGCGGTGGGTGCGGTGGTCGCGGTCGTGGCCGCCACGGTGGACGTCCGGGGCGCGATCGGTTTCTCCTCCTTCGGTGTGCTGGCCTACTACGCGGTGGCCAACGCCTCCGCCTGGACCCTGGACGCCGCTCCGGTCCGGCGGGTCGTGCCGACGCTGGGTCTGGCCGGGTGCGTGGTGCTGGCGTTCGCGTTGCCGTGGGTCTCGGTGGTCGTGGGCGCGGCGGTGCTGGCGGTGGGCGTGGCCGCGTACGGCGTACGGCGGTTGGTGACGGCGGCGCCGTAGACGGAGGTGGGTGCGGGTGCGGGTGCAGTGACCCCCACCTCGGGCGCGCGAGTCCTGGCGCGGTGGTCCCGTGCCCTGGCGCGCCGGTCCGGGCGCGCTGGCCGTGCGCTCGGGTGTCGGTGCCGCGCCGTGGCTCGCGTGCGGTGCGGTGGCCGTGCGCTCTGCGGGGTGTGCTCAGGACGTCCTGCGGGACGTGCTCAGGACGTCTGGGCCGGCCCCGTGCGTATGCGGAAGTCGGGCCAGGGGGCCATCTCCAGATCCTCGTTCATCTCCTCGTACCAGCCCGTGCCGTCGACCCAGGAGTGCAGCCAGTCGGCGAGGCTGGGGGCGTCGACGAACCAGGCGTGGTCGGGGTCGCCCGGGTTCGGCTCGAAGAGCAGCACGGTGGCTTCCGGCGCTCGGCAGTCCACGCACGCGTACATGGCGCAGCCCCAGTGGGATATCGGCAGCACGCCCTCGGGCCAGGGCCACTCCGGGTCCCTGCGTCCGCTCTCACGCTGGGACAGGTAGTGCGGGACGGCGGCGGGTTCACCGGCCGGCGGGCTGTCGAGCAGGGGCAACAGCCCGTACTCCGGGCCGAATCCGCCGTCTCCTATGCGTAGGTAGAGCTGGGCGAGCAGCGGGGGCAGGCGGAACCCCAGCGCGGCCTCGGCCCGGGTCAGCGTGGCGGTGTCCACGGGGGCGGGAAGCGAAGTCCAGCCGTACGGACGGGTGTCGCGGGCCTTGGCCTCCACCCGTGTCAGCAACTGCTCGTGCGCGGTCATGGGTTCATCATGCAGCCCGCCACCGACAGTCGGGCCTGCCTGTGGACAACCGGCGCGATGTGGACAACCGGGTCAGCCCGTCGACGGGCCGGTCCGCCAGGGGGCCGGTCCTCAGCGGGCCGGTCCGTCAGCGCGTCGCGAACGGCTCGTCGGTGCGGACGATCTCGCGGCCCAGCGGAAACAGGGAGACCGGGATCAGCTTGAAGTTGGCGATGCCGAACGGGATGCCGATGATCGTGAGACACAGGGCGATGCCCGTGGTGATGTGCGTGAGCGCCAGCCACCAGCCCGCGAGGACCAGCCACAGGACGTTGCCGACGCACGAGGGCGCGCCCGCGTCCCGGCGTTCGACCGTGGTGTACCCGAAGGGCCAGAGGGCGTAGACGCCGATCCGGAAGGCCGCGACGCCGAACGGGATGCCGATGATCGTGAGGCACAGCAGCACGCCCGCCAGGAGGTAGCCGAGGAACAGCCAGAAACCGCTGAGGACCAGCCAGATGACGTTGAGGAGTGTCTTCACTGTTGTCGACCTGCCATCTGCTCGAGTCGGGCGATGCGCTCCGCCATCGGCGGGTGGGTGGAGAACATCCTGGAAAGCCCCTGCCCCGGGCGGAACGGATTCGCGATCATCATGTGGCTCGCGGTCTCGATGCGCGGCTCCGGGGGCAGCGGGAGCTGCTGGGTGCCGATCTCCAGCTTGCGCAGGGCGCCCGCGAGGGCGAGGGGGTCGCCGGTGATCCGGGCGCCGGAGGCGTCCGCCTCGTACTCCCGGGAGCGGCTGATGGCCAGTTGGATGAGCGAGGCCGCGAGGGGGCCGAGAATCATGATCAGCAGCATGCCGAGAAGGCCGGGGCCTTCGTCGTCGTCCGAGCGGCCCACGGGGATGAGCCAGGCGAAGTTGACCAGGAACATGATCACGGAGGCCAGGGCGCCCGCGACGGACGAGATCAGGATGTCGCGGTTGTAGACGTGGCTGAGCTCGTGGCCGATGACCCCGCGCAGTTCGCGCTCGTCGAGCAGGCGCAGGATGCCCTCCGTGCAGCACACCGCGGCGTTGCGCGGGTTGCGGCCGGTGGCGAAGGCGTTCGGCGCCTCCGTCGGGGAGATGTACAGGCGGGGCATGGGCTGGCGGGCCTGGGTGGAGAGTTCGCGGACCATCCGGTAGAGGCCCGGGGCCTCGAACTCGCTGACCGGGCGGGCACGCATGGCTCGGAGTGCGAGCTTGTCGCTGTTCCAGTACGCGTACGCGTTGGTGCCGATGGCGACGAGGACCGCGACGATCAGGCCCGTACGGCCGAAGAAGCTGCCGATGACGATGATGAGTGCGGACAGTCCCCCGAGGAGTACTGCGGTCCTGAGCCCGTTGTGCCGGCGGTGCACGGTACGCCCTCCAAGTGGTGCGGCAGGAGACCCTTCGCTTGCTGTGCTGCGGTGCCCCTGGTGCCGTGGTGTCACGTCCAGTGGACCCTTCCGTACTGGTCAACGCCAGGCGACGGCCGCTGGTTCCCTGGTGCGTGTGTCGGCGCGCGGGCCGTCCGGGTGAGCGGAACACCGGTCGGCACGCGCGCGTGGAGGGCGAGTGCCCCGTGGGCGCGTGCCGACGCCCGGGTGTCGAGCGGGGTTCCGGGCCCGCGGTGCCGGAGGGGAGGGGTCCGGCACGGACCGGTCGCTCAGAACAGGGTCGTACCGGCGAAGCGGAGCACGAGCTGGGGAGCGCCGGAGAGGGCGACGCCGAGGACGGCCGTGAGGGTGATCGCGGCCGTGAGGGGTGCCGGGAGACGGTGCGCTGCGGGCTCGCCCTCGGGGGCGCGGAACAGCAGGGCCGTCCACTGGAGGTAGTAGAACAGCGCGACGACGACGTTGACGGCCATGACGACGGCGAGCCAGCCGAGCCCGGCGTCGACGGCCGCGGAGAAGACCGTGACCTTGGCGAAGAGGCCGATGACGCCCGGCGGGAGCCCGGCGAGGCAGAGCAGGAAGAAGGCCAGGAGGAGCGCGGTCAGCGGGTTGGTGGCGTACAGGCCGCGGTAGTCGGTGAGGCGGTTGCGGGTCCTGGTGCGGCCGACGAGCGCGGCGACCGCGAAGGCGCCGAGGTTCACGGCGGCGTACATGAGGGCGTACGCGACGGTGGAGCCGATCGCCTTCTGCGGGTCCTTCGCGTAGCCGGCGGCGGCGATCGGCACCAGGAGGTAGCCGGCCTGGCCGACGGAGGACCAGGCGAGCAGCCGTACCGCGCTGTACGCGCGCGTGGCCTGCTGTCGTAGGGCACCGACGTTGCCGACGGTCATGGTGAGTGCGGCGAGGACGGCGAGGGCCGGACCCCAGACATCCGCGTACGACGGGAAGGCGACGACGGTGACGAGGATGAGGCCGGTGAAGCCGACCGCCTTGCCGACGACCGACAGGTAGGCGGCGATCGGCAGGGGCGCGCCGACGTAGGTGTCGGGGACCCAGAAGTGGAAGGGGACGGCGGCCGTCTTGAAGGCGAAGCCGACGAGGGTGAGGACGACGCCGGTCTGGGCGAGGGTGTGGAGCTGCCCGTCGACGTGCTGGATGCGGTCGGCCACCTGTGTGAGGTAGAGGGTGCCGGTCGAGGCGTAGACGAAGCTGATGCCCATGAGGCTGACGGCGGTGGCGGTGACCGATGACAGGAAGAACTTCAGGGCCGCGTCGGAGGACCTGCGGTCGCCCTGCCGGATGCCGACGAGCGCGAAGGCCGGCAGGGAGGCCACCTCCAGGGCGACGATCAGGGTGGCGAGGTCGCGGGACGCGGGCAGCAGCGCGGCGCCCGCGGCCGAGGACAGCAGCAGGAACCAGTACTCGCCTTCGGGAAGCTCCGTGCGGGCGTCCTTGAGGGTGGTGACCGACAGCAGGGCCACGAGGAGGGCGCCGCCGAGGACGAGGAACTGGATGACGAGGGTGAAGTGGTCGGCGCTGTAGCTGCAGACGTCGGCGTGGCCGGTCAGGCAGAAGGTGGTGCGGTCGCCGTCGAGGAGGGGCAGCAGGAGCAGCGTGGAGGCGGCGAGGCCGGCGACCGAGGTCCAGCCGAGCAGCGGCTTGCGCGCGTCGGGGACGAAGAGGTCGGCGACGAGGACGACGAGGGCGGCCACCGCGGCGAGGGTGGGTGGCGCGATGGCGAGCCAGTCGACGGACTGGACCGCCGATGCGGCCAGGGGCTGGGCCAGGGCGCTCATCGGGTGCCTCCTGCGAGGAGTTGCTGCACGGCCGGGTCGGTCAGGCCGAGCAGGGCCTTCGGCCAGAGGCCGGCGACGACGGTGAGGGCGACGAGCGGGGTCCAGGCCGCGAACTCGTAGGTGTGGACGTCGGCGAGTCGCGGTGCCTGTTCGGGTACGGCGCCCATGCAGACGCGGCGGACCACCACCAGCATGTACGCGGCTGTCAGCAGGGTGCCGAACGCGCCGATCGCCATGAAGGTGAGGAACGCGGGCCGGCTGAGACCGGCGGCGGGCTCGAACGCGCCGAACAGGGCCAGCATCTCGCCCCAGAAGCCGGCCAGGCCCGGCAGTCCGAGCGACGCGACGGCGCCGAAGGCGAGCAGACCGCCGAGGCGCGGGGCCCTGCCGTACAGCGCGGCGCCGGTCTGGAGGGCGTTCGGCGCGGCGGAGCCGCTCGTTGAGGGGTGGCCGGGCGACAGGAGGGCGAGGGTGTCGAGGTCGGTGCTGCCGGTGCGGTCCTTCAGCGCGCCGACCAGGAAGAAGAGCAGGCCGGTGATGAGGCCGTGGGCGATGTTGGCGAACAGCGCGCCGTTCACGCCGGTCGGGGTCATGGTGGCGATGCCGAGCAGCACGAAGCCCATGTGGCCGACGGAGGAGTAGGCGATGAGCCGCTTCAGATCGCCCTTGGCGCCCCGTTTGGCCAGGGCGAGACAGGCCAGGGATCCGTAGATGATGCCGACCACGGCGAGGGCGGCAAGGTAGGGCGCGAAGGTGCGGAAGCCGTCGGGCGCGACCGGCAGCAGAATCCGGACGAACCCGTACGTACCCATTTTCAGCAGTACGCCGGCCAGCAGGACCGAGCCGACGGTCGGAGCGGCGGTGTGGGCGTCCGGCAGCCAGCTGTGCAGGGGCCACATCGGGGTCTTGACCGCGAGCCCGATCCCGATCGCCAGAACGGCGATGACCTGCACGGATGTGGTCAGCGACCGGCCGTTGTCAGTGGCGAGTGCCACCATGTCGAACGTGCCCGCCTTGATTCCGATCAGGAGCAGGCCGAGCAGCATGACGACCGAACCGAGCAGGGTGTAGAGGATGAACCGCCAGGCGGCGGCCTGCCGGGCCTCTCCGCCCCAGCGGGCGATGAGGAAGTACATCGGGACGAGCACCGTCTCGAACGCGAGGAAGAACAACAGCAGGTCGAGAACGGCGAAGGTCGCGAGGGTGCCCGACTCGAGGACGAGCAGCAGCGCGACGAAGGCCTTCGGAGTGGGTCCCGAAGGCAGCTTGAAGTAGCTGTACAGCGCGCAGAGGAAGGTCAGCAGCGCGGTCAGGACGACGAGGGGGAGGGAGATGCCGTCGATGCCGAGGTGGATGCGCACGTGGAGTGCGGGGATCCAGCTGATGTCGGTCGTGGCCTGCATCTTCGACGGGTGGTCGTGGTCGAAGCCGAGCGCCAGGGCGATCGCGGCGAGAAGGACCGCGCCGGTCACGGTGACGCCGTGCCGCAGCACGGCCTGCTCGGGCGACTTCCCCTTCAGCCCGGGCGGGGCCGGAAGGAGAGCGGCGAGCGCGCCGAGGAGCGGGGCGACGACGACGAATGCCAGGAGGAACTGCATCACGGACTCGCTGATATCGATCACGCCTGCTCACGCTCCCGTGGCGACGAGGACGGCGGCGACCGCGAGGACGACGGTGCCGGCGAGCAGCGCGCTCACATAGGTCTGCACATTGCCGGTCTGGGCGCGCCGTACGGCGGCCCCGAGCAGGCGGGGTAGGGCCCCGGCACCGCGTACGTAGGTCTCGACGACCTCGCGGTCCAGGAACCGGACGAGACTCGCTCCGGCCAGGACCGGCCGGACGAAGAGGGCCGAGTACACGGCGTCGAGGTGGAAGCCGACGGCGGCATGACGGTGCAGCGGGCCGAGCAGCAGCCGTCCGGGGTCGGCGGGGTCGGGCGCGTAGGCGATGTCGCCGTAGGCGGGCGCGTGGCTGGCGATGGCCTCGGCCTCGACGACTCCGGCGTCGGCCTCGGGGTGGGCGGCGACGGCACCGAGGGGGGCGCGAGCGGCGCGGGCGGTGGTGTGCCGCCAGGCGCCGTAGGTGACGATCCCGCCGGTCAGGGCCAGGCCGGTGCCGAGCACGGAGGTGGTGAGGGTCGGGGTGAGGTCGCCGCCGCCGAACCAGTCGGGCAGCAGCCGGAAGGCGAGCCCGCCGAAGGCGAGGGAGGGCACGGCGAGTACCCACAGCACGGCGTTCATGACCAGGGGCTGCCTGCCGTGGTCGGGGGCCTCGGCGCCCCGGCCGCGGAAGGCCAGCAGCCACAGGCGCATCGCGTAGGCGGCGGTCAGCAGGGCCGTGAGCAGCGCGGAGACGAGGACGACCCAGCCCGCCGCGCCGGGGGCGTGGCCGGAATGGCCGGTGGCGGCCCGTTCGGCGGCGCCGAGGACGGACTCCTTGGAGAAGAAGCCGCTGAAGGGCGGGACCGCGGCGAGCGCGAGCAGCGCCACGGTCATCGTCCAGTAGGCGTCCGGGACGCGGTCGCGCAGGTGGCTCATGCGGGACATGGCGGCCAGCGAGTTGGTGCCGGCGGCGTGGATGATCACGCCGGCGGCGAGGAACAGCAGCGCCTTGAAGGCGCCGTGGGACAGGAGGTGGAAGACGGCGGCGCCGCGATCGCCGACGGCGAGCGCGCCGGTCATGTAGCCGAGCTGGCCGATCGTCGAGTAGGCGAGGACCCGCTTGATGTCGTCCTGGGCGAGCGCGGCGACGGCGGAGCCGGCCATCGTGACGGCGGCCATGACCGCGAGGACGACCATCGCGGCCGAGGAGGCCTGGAAGACGGGGAGGAGACGTGCGACGAAGTAGACACCGGCGGCGACCATCGTCGCGGCGTGGATCAGCGCGGAGACGGGGGTCGGGCCCGCCATGGCGTCGGGGAGCCAGGTGTGCAGCGGGAACTGGGCCGACTTGCCCGCCACGCCGGCGAGGAGCAGCAGGGCGACGAGGGTCGGGTGGTGCAGCCCGCCGCCGGCGACGGTGCCGAGGATCCGGGTGATCCGGAAGGAGCCGGCGTCGGTGCCGAGCGCGAACAGCCCGATCAGGAAGGGCACGTCGCCGAGCTTGGTGACCAGAAAGGCCTTGAGGGAGGCGGCGCGGGCCTCCGGGGTCTCCCAGTAGTGGCCGACGAGGAAGTAGGAGCAGATACCCATGACTTCCCAGCCGACCAGCAGCACGATCAGGTCGCCCGAGTAGACGACGAGCAGCATCGCGGAGGTGAAGAGGGAGACGAGAGCGGCGTACGAGGAGTAGCGCGGGTCGTCTCGCAGGTAGCCCGTCGAGTAGATCTGCACGCAGCCGGCGACCAGGCCGACCAGGACGGCGACGAGCGCGGCGAAGCCGTCGATGTGCAGGGCGAGGTAGATCGGGACCGAGCCGGTGGGGGTGAGTTCGGTGGCGGCGTCGATGGCCGGGCCGCCGCCCTGCCGCGCGGCGACCAGCACGGCGAGCGCGAAGGAGGCGAGGGCCGGCAGGACGGCCAGTGGGCGGACGAATCCGGGGGCGGTACGGCCGAGCAGCAGGCCGGCGACGGCGCCCAGGAACGGAAGGAGGGGGACGAGGACGGCGAGGGTGGTCGTGGTCACGCGGTGGCCTCAGCCTTCTTCGCGGCCCGTGCGGTGGTCGCGGGGGCGTCACTGTCGGGGCCGTCGTCGCGGCCTTCGGCGGCGTCGCGGAGCCGGTCGATGTCCGAGGAGCCGCGGTTGCGGTAGACGGCGAGGACGATCGCCAGGCCGATGCCGATCTCGGCGGCGGCGATGGCGATGGTGAACAGGGTCAGGGCCTGGCCGGAGTGCAGGGTCTCCGCGGCGGTCCTGCTGAGCCAGACGTCGAAGGCGACGAGGTTGAGGTTGACGGCGTTGAGCATCAGCTCGACCGACATCAGGACCAGGATCGCGTTGCGGCGGGCGAGGACGCCGTACAGGCCCGTGCAGAAGAGGAGGGCGGAGAGCACGGCGGGATAGGCGAGGTGCATCAGCGGACACCTTCCTGGGCGGCCCGGTCAGCGGGGGCGCCCGGGGACTCCGGGGCATCCACGGGCCCGGGGGCCGAGGCGTCCGAGGGTTCCGGGGCCGTGGCGTCCGCCTTCGCCCTGCGGGAGAGGACGATCGCGCCGACCAGCGCCGCGAGGAGGAGGACGGAGAGGGCCTCGAAGGGCAGGACCCAGTTCTGGAAGAGGCTCTCGCCGGTGACGCGGGTCGATCCGGCGGGGGCGCCGTCCAGGTCGATCCAGGTGGTGCGGAAGGCGTCGACGACGACCCAGACCAGGGCGGCCGCGGCGGCGACGGCCACGGCGAGGGCCACCCAGCGGTTGCCGGAGTCGGCGTCCGGGGAGCGGCCGATGGGGGCCCTGGTGAGCATCAGGCCGAACAGGAGGAGGACGACCACGGAACCGACGTAGATGAGGACCTGCACCCAGGCGATGAACTCGGCGCTGAGCAGGAGGTACTCGACGGCCAGCCCGCCGAGGGTCACCACCAGCCACAGGGCGGCGTGCACCAGCTGGCGGGTGGTGACGGTGACGAGCGCGGCGCCGAAGGTGACCAGGCCGACCAGGAGGAAGGCGATCTCGACACCGGTCGGGGAGAGGAAGCCGTGGCCCGGGGCGGCGGCGGTCGTCGTGGCCTGCGCCGTCGCGGCGGCTGCGGAGAGGATCACGCGTCTCCCTCCCGGGGCTCGGCCTGTGCCGCGGCGAGCTTCTCGGCGGTCTTGCGGGCGGCGGCGATCTCCTTGGGCTCCTCCGCGCCGGGGTCCAGGGCGGGCGGGGCCGGGACGGTCCACATCCACTCGCGCAGCTTGTCGCGCTCGTGGGTGAGGTCGCGGATGTCGGTCTCGGCGTACTCGAACTCCGGGGACCAGAACAGGGCGTCGAAAGGACAGACCTCGATGCAGATGCCGCAGTACATGCACAGGGAGAAGTCGATGGCGAAGCGGTCGAGGACATTGCGGCTGCGTTCGCGGCCGCCGGGGGTCGCCGCCGGGACGGTCTCCTTGTGCGAGTCGATGTAGATGCACCAGTCCGGGCACTCGCGGGCGCACAGCATGCAGACCGTGCAGTTCTCCTCGAACAGGCCGATCACCCCGCGGGTGCGGGGCGGGAGGTCCGGCTGGACGTCCGGGTACTGCTCGGTGACGGTCTTCTTCGTCATCGTGCGCAGGGTGACGGCCAGGCCCTTGGCGAGTCCGGAGCCGGGGAAGGGCGACATCAGGAGATCACCACCTTGACGATGCCGGTGAGGGCGATCTGGGCGAGGGAGAGGGGGACCAGGAGGGTCCAGGAGAGCTTCTGGAGCTGGTCCTCGCGCAGACGGGGGTAGGTCACGCGGAGCCAGATGACGACGAAGGCGAGGACGGCCGTCTTCAGCAGGGTCCACACCCAGCCGAGGCCCTCGGCGCCCCACGGCCCGTGCCAGCCGCCCAGGAAGAGGACCGTGGTCAGGCCGCACAGGACGACGATCCCGGCGTACTCGGCGAGGAGGAACAGGGCGAAGCGCAGGCCGGTGTACTCGGTGTACGCGCCGAAGATGATCTCCGAGTCGGCGACGGGCATGTCGAACGGCGGGCGCTGCAGTTCGGCGAGGCCGGCGACGAAGAACACGATCGCGCCGACGATCTGCCAGGGCAGCCACCACCAGTGGAAGGCGTGGACGATGCCGGGGAGGGACACCGTGCCCGCCGCCATCGCCACGGAGGCGGCGGTGAGCAGCATCGGGAGCTCGTAGGCGAGGAGCTGGGCGGCGGTGCGCAGGCCGCCGAGGAGGGAGAACTTGTTCGCGGAGGCCCAGCCGGCCATGAGGGAGCCGAGCACGCCGACGCCCATGACGGCCAGCACGAAGAACACACCGGCGTCCAGGACCTGACCGACCGCGCCCTCGCCGGGGCCGATCGGGATGGCGAGCAGCACCAGGAGGTACGGCAGCAGGGCGACGGCGGGGGCGAGCTGGAAGATGCGGCGGTCCGCGCCCGCCGGGACCACGTCCTCCTTCTGCGCGAACTTCACGCCGTCCGCGACGAGCTGGGCCCAGCCGTGGAAGCCGCCGGCGTACATCGGGCCGAGGCGGCCCTGCATGTGCGCCATCACCTTGTGCTCGGTCTGGCCGACGATCAGCGGGAAGGTGAGGAAGACGACGAAGACGATCAGGAGTCGCAGGGCGACGTCGACCGCGTCGTTCACTGCGGGCCTCCTTCGGGGGCGTCGGGGGTCGGGGGGTCCGTGGGGTCGTTCGGCCGGTCGTCGGTCCGGTCGCCGGTCCGGTCGTTCGCTCGATCGCCGGTCCGGTCATCCACCCGGTCCTCCGTCCGGTCGCCCCGGGGCTGCTCGGGCTCGTCACCGGCCGGCCGGCCGGGCTCCTTGGCCTGCTGCTTCGGTTCCGGGGCGGGCTCCGGCCGCTGCTCGGCGCCCGCCTCCGGCTCCGGCTCGTCGAACGCCGGACGGGCGTGGTGCCAGGGGGCGTCCGAGCTGCGGGGGGCCGCGGGGGCCCGGGGCGGGGTGGGAGCCTCCGGCCGCGACCGCTGGGAGGCCGAGCCCTCGCTCGCGCTGCGGGCGCGCCGGGGTCCGGAGGTGGCGGGGGTGCCCGCGCGTTGCGAGGCCGAGCCCTCGGACGCGCCGCGGGCGCGGCGCGGGCCGGCCGGGGCACCGGCGGCCGACCCCTCGGACGGAGAGGCCGCGTCCGCGGACGCAGACGGCTGCGCGGTGGTGCCGGTGCCTCTGCCGGCCTCCCCACCGGCGCCGGCGCCTCTGCCGGTCTCCGCACCGGCGCCGGTGCCGGTGTCGCCGGTCGTCCTCGCGGGCGGGCTGACCGGCTCGCGGGCCGTCGCGTCCTCCGCCGCCGGGCCTTCCGCCACGGCGGGTCCCTCCGCGGCCGGGGCCCGCGTCGGCGCGCCCTCGGCCGCCGACCGCCCAGCCGACCGCTGCCCAGCCGACCGCTGTTCAACGGCCGCCTGCTCACCGGCCTGCTGTTCTGCCGTCTGCCCCTCTGGTGCCTGCTGCTCTGCCGTCTGCTGCGCTGCGGTCTGGCTGGCCGAGCCCCCCGCCGCCGTGCGCATGCGCCGCGCCGGGCGCTCCCCGGCCGCGCGCACGGGGCGCTCGCCCGCCGCGGTCGCGCCGCCTTCCCCTGCCCCGCGTGCCGCACGGGCCGGACGTTCGCCCGCGGCGCGGGCCGGGCGTTCCCCCGCCGCGCGGGCGCCGCGGGCCGGGCGGGCCGGGGCGGGCGGGAGCTGGCCCTTCTGGGGACCCCACTCGTTGGGGTCGGGCACGCCCGGGGGCAGCATCTGGCGGCGCTTGGGGCCGCCGTGGTCCGACTCCCCCGGCTCCTTCGCGCCGGGCCACGCCTTGGCGACGCGGGCCGCGAGGACGAAGTCCTTGCGGAGCGGGTTGCCCTCGAAGCTCTCCGGGAGGAGGAGGTGGTCCAGGGCCGGGTGGCCCTCGAAGACGACGCCGAACATCTCGTGCGTCTCGCGCTCGTGCCAGGTCGCGCCCGCGTAGACGTCGACGGCCGTGGCGAGGGCCGGCGCCTCGTGGGGGACCGTGGTGCGCAGGAGCAGCCGGCGTACCGGGGCGAGGGCGACGACGTGGGCCGAGACGCGGAAACCGGTGCCCGGTTCGTCGACCGCGCTCAGCCAGTCGAAGTAGGTGCAGCCCAGTTCGTCACGGGCGGTCCGCAGCGCGGAGACCCAGGAAGCCGGCGGTACGTCGACGGTGAGGACCTCGTAGGACTCCTCGGCCGTGGCGTCCGGGCCGAACAGTTCCTCGGCGGTGGCGGGGAGCCATCCCACGGCGGTCATCGTCCCTCCTCGGCGGCGGGGGCCGGCGGTCGCACGAGTCCGCTCTGCAGCGCGGCCGTCGAGGGGCGCGCGGTCCCGGTCGCGTACCGCTCCCCCAGCGACTCGCGCGCGATCTTCTCCTGGAGCTTGAGGATGCCCTGGAGCAGCGCCTCGGGACGCGGCGGGCAGCCGGGGACGTAGACGTCCACCGGGATGATCTGGTCGACGCCCTTGGTGACGGAGTAGGAGTCCCAGTACGGGCCACCGCAGTTGGAGCAGGCGCCGAAGGAGATGACGTACTTCGGCTCGGGCATCTGCTCGTACAGGCGCTTGACCGCCGGGGCCATCTTGTCGGTCACCGTGCCGGAGACGACCATCAGGTCGGCCTGGCGCGGACCCGGCGCGAAGGGGATCACGCCGAGGCGGATGAAGTCGTGCCGGGCCATCGACGCGGCGATGAACTCGATCGCGCAGCAGGCGAGGCCGAAGTTGAAGACCCAGAGCGAGTAGCGGCGGCCCCAGTTGAGGACGACCTTCATCGGCTCGGGGGCGAGGCGCGCGAGGGCGCCCAGCCGCTTCGGCTCCGGAAGGAGCACGGAAGCGGCGGCCTCGGAGGCGGAAGGAGGGACGGACTCGGAGGCCGAGGGGGTCTCGGAGGCGGCCGAGGGGTTCACGTCCATGCCAGGACGCCCTTCTTGTATGCGTACAGCAGGCCCACGGCCAGGAAGCCGAGGAAGATGAACATCTCCACGAGCGTCGTCGCGCCGTAGCCGGGGGCGGCGAAGACCGTCGCCCAGGGGAACAGGAAGATCGAGTCGACGGCGAAGACGACGTACAGGAACGCGTAGACGTAGTAGCGGACCTGGGTGTGGGCCCAGCCCTCGCCGACCGGGTCGACGCCGCACTCGTACGTCAGGAGTTTCTCCGGGGTGGGCACGACCGGGCGCAGCAGGCGGCCCGCGCCGAAGGCGACCGCGACGAAGAGCACGCCGACGACGGCGAGCAGTCCGACGACCGCGTAGGACTGGAAGTAGTCGGCCGCGATGACGACGGTCGACCCCCGCAACGTCTCCCGCACCGTCCGTTCCCTCGCTCCCTGTCCTCGAGACCCGGGCGACCCGCGTGGTCTCCGTGGCCTTCGTGGTCCTGTCCGTGGCTTTCGTGGTCTTCGTGACCGCCGCGTACGGTCGTGAACCCTGTGTTCGACGATCTGTACGCACGGGAGTCTAGGCCCTGATAAACGCGCGGTAAGAAGCCCGTACACGCCTTGGGACGCGGGGTGGGGTTTTCCCCCGTCGACCGGGGCGGCCGACCTCATGGCGCGGGGCCGCGCCGCACGGCACGCTGACCCCCATGACCACACGCATCCCCGCCGCCGGTCCGGCGGCGCCCGGCGCCGAGGATCGCCCGCCACCGGCCCGTCTCGCCTACGACCTGCCCACCTGGAAGGAGATCACGCATCTCCTGGCGAACCTGCCCGTGTCGCTGCTCGGCTTCGTCTACGTCGTGGTCGTGCTCACCACCGGCGCCGGGCTGACGCTCACCGTCGTCGGGCTGCCGCTGCTCGCGGCCGGGCTGATGGGGGCGCGGCAGTTGGGCCGGCTGGAGCGCGCCCGGCTCCGGTCCCTGCTCGCCCTGCGGATCGACGAGCCGAGTCCGCTGCCGCTGCACCGGACGAAGGGGTGGTTCGACCGCCTGTGGTTGACGCTGGGAGACCCGGTGGCCTGGCGCACAGCCCTGTACGGGGTCATACGGCTGCCGTGGGGCGTCCTCACCTTCGTCGTGACCCTGACCTCGCTGTTCGTGCTGTGGCCGGTGCTGCCGTTCATCGCGCGGGCGCTGACGAACGCGGACCGGGCCATGGCACGCGCGCTGCTGTCGCCGTCGGACGAACTGGAACGGCGGATCGCCGAACTGGTGTCCGACCGGGGTGTGGTGGTCGACACCGCGGCCGCCGACCTGCGGCGCATCGAGCGGGACCTGCACGACGGGGCACAGGCCCGGCTGGTCAATCTGGCCATGGGGCTGGGGCTGGCCAAGGAGAAGCTGCTGGAGGACCCCGACTCCGCCGCCGCGATGGTCGAGGAGGCGCACGGCGAGGTGAAGCTCGCGCTGCAGGAGCTGCGCGACCTGGCCCGCGGCATCCATCCCGCGGTGCTGACGGACCGGGGCCTGGACGCGGCCCTCTCCTTTGTCGCCTCGCGCTGCACGGTTCCGGTGACGGTCACCGCCGACCTGGACGAACGTCCGGCCGCGGCCATCGAGGGCATCGCCTACTTCACCGTCTCCGAGCTGCTGCAGAACGTCAGCAAGCACAGCGGGGCGCGCTCCGCCTCCGTCGACGTGTGGCGCGCGGAGGACCGGCTGCTCATCCAGGTGCGGGACGACGGCCGGGGCGGGGCGCGCCTGGACGGCGGCACGGGGATGCGGGGGCTGGCGGAGCGGCTGGACGCCGTCGACGGCCTGTTCGTCGTCGAGTCTCCGCCGGGCGGCCCCACGACCGTGGCGGCCGAGCTGCCCTGGCGGGACCGGACCGAGCTCCCGGGGCGGTAGGTGGGGAAAACCCCCCGGCCGGGACGCCGACGCGCTCCATGGTCCCGTGCCCCGGACCCGAGCACGCTGGAGACCGCACACCACAGACCGCCGGCGCGCACCGCGGACCGCGGCACGCAGACGGCGGACGGCGCGGACCGCGGCACGCAGACGGCGGACAGCGCGGACCGCGCACCACGGACCGCCCGGCGCACACCACAGCCCGCCCGGCGCGGACCTCAGGACGGACGAGGGGAACGGGGACGAGACCGATGGCCACCGGATACGGACAGGGGTACGGACGGACCGCGGGAACGGGTGCGAGCGCAGGGACGGACCCGCGCACGGACCCATGGACCGGCACGGGGGCCGGCCCCGGGCGGCACCGCCTGCCCGCCGCCCTGCGGGCGCCCTTCGAGGGCCGCGGCCTGCGCGAGTTCGGGTACGTCCTGCTGAGCCTGCCCATCGGCATCCTGCTGTTCACCTACACCGTCACGATGGTGTCGCTGGGCGCCGGCCTGTTGGTCACCTTCCTCGGCGTACCCGTGCTGGCGGCGGGTCTGATGGGCTGCCGCGGCTTCGGCGCGATGGAGCGGGCGCGGGCCCGCGGGCTGCTCGGCCTGGACGTGGGCGAGCCGCAGCCGCTGCGTCCACGGGACCGGGGCTTGGCGGCCTGGATGGGGGCCGTCCTGAAGAGCGGCACCTCGTGGCGGGCGATGCTGTACGCGGTGCTGCACTTCCCCTGGGCGGTCCTCTCCTTCACGGTCGCGGTGACCGTCTGGACGCTGGGCTGGTCGCTGCTGACGTACCCGCTGTGGTTCTGGGTGTTCCCGATGTGGGCCGGACAGGGCGGCCTTCAGCTCTACGGCGACGAGCACCACCGCGTCTTCCTCGACAACGCGTTCGAGATCACGGTGACCGCGCTCGTCGGGGTGCTGTTCACCCTGGCCGCGCCGTGGATCGTGCGGGCGCTGACGACGGTGGACCGGCTGCTGGTGCTCGGGCTGCTCGGACCGTCGCGGCTGTCGGCGCGGGTGGTGGAGCTGGAGTCGGACCGCGGGGTCGTCGTCGACACGGCCGCCGCGGACCTGCGGCGCATCGAGCGGGACCTGCACGACGGGGCGCAGGCCCGGCTGGTGGCGCTGGCGATGGATCTGGGGCTGGCGAAGGAGAAGCTTGCGGAGGACCCGCGGGCGGCCGCGCGGATGGTGGGCGCGGCGCACGGCGAGGTGAAGACGGCACTGCAGGAGCTGCGGGACCTGGCGCGCGGGATCCATCCTGCGGTGCTGACGGACCGCGGGCTGGACGCCGCGCTCTCCTCGGTCGCCTCCCGGTGCACGGTTCCGGTGCGGGTGGAGGTGGACCTGGCCGAGCGGCCGGCCCCGGCGATCGAGGGGATCGCGTACTTCACCGTCTCCGAACTGCTGCAGAACATCAGCAAGCACAGCGGGGCGCGCTCCGCCTCCGTGGACGTGTGGCGCGCGGAGGACCGGCTGATGCTGCAGGTGACGGACGACGGGGTCGGGGGCGCCGACACGTCCGGGGGCTCGGGGCTGGCCGGGCTGACGGAGCGGCTGGACGCGGTGGACGGGATCCTGGTCGTCGACTCCCCGGTGGGCGGGCCCACCCGGGTGACCGCGGAGCTGCCCTGGCGGGGCTGAACGGCAACTTCCCTCCGCCCCGCCTCCCACCTTCCCCTCCGCCCCACCTGCTCCTTGCCCTCCCTGCGTGCCTCTCGCTCCCCAGATCAGCTCACCCATCGGGAACAGGCCACCGAACCGCAGGAATCCGCGCTACCGTCCCCCTGATCCCCTGGCTCGGGCGCGCCCAGGCCCGAGTACTGGAATGCTGGACCATGTCGTAGTCGAAGCCGCGGCCGCAGGGGCGGACGTGGCACGGGGCGGGGGGCCGGCGAAGGTGGAGAACAGGGTGCGAGTGGTCATCGCCGAGGACTCGGTGCTGCTCAGGGAGGGCCTGACCCGGTTGCTGACCGACCGCGGGCACGAGGTGGTGGCCGGTGTCGGCGACGCGGACGGGCTGATCAAGACCGTCACCGCGCTGCACGAGGAGGGCGCGCTGCCGGACGTCGTCGTGGCGGACGTGCGGATGCCGCCGACGCACACCGACGAGGGGGTGCGGGCCGCGGTGCGGCTGCGGAGGACGCACCCGGATCTGGGCGTGCTCGTGCTGTCGCAGTACGTGGAGGAGCGGTACGCCACCGAACTGCTGGCCGGTTCCAGTCGCGGGGTCGGCTATCTACTCAAGGACCGCGTGGCCGAGGTGCGGGAGTTCGTGGACGCGGTGGTGCGGGTGGCCCAGGGGGGTACGGCGCTGGACCCCGAGGTGGTCGCGCAGCTGCTCGGGCGCAGCCGCAAGCAGGACGTGCTCGCGGGGCTGACCCCGCGGGAGCGCGAGGTGCTGGGGCTCATGGCCGAGGGGCGGACGAACTCGGCGATCGCCCGGCAGCTGGTGGTGAGCGACGGCGCGGTCGAGAAGCACGTCAGCAACATCTTCATGAAGCTCGGTCTGTCTCCGAGCGACGGGGACCACCGGCGTGTTCTGGCCGTGCTCACCTATCTGAACTCGTGAGGGGCCGACACTGGTCGGACCGGGATCGAGCGAGATACGAACGCGGCGAGAGGCGGAGGGACGAGCCTAGAACCGTACAGCCGGCGGGAGGCGTCTCCCCCGGTGCGAAGAAGGGCACGGAAGAGGGACATGTCAGGGCACCGGGGCGTCTCATGAGCGCGTCCACGATGCGAACGGCACAAGGAAGGCGACCCTCACGGTCGTAGGGTTGATCCTGGGAAGGTCTTCGGGAAGGCCGCTCCCGCACAGCCGCCTCGAAGGAGGTCCAGTTCAGTGACCAGCCAGGTCAGCAGTCCAGCGGAGCAGGCCGACGGAGCCGTCGTGGGAGAGCAGCGCGGGGCGGCCGGGACGAAGGACGTCCGGCGTCTGGACCGGGTGATCATCCGGTTCGCGGGCGACTCGGGTGACGGTATGCAGCTCACGGGTGACCGTTTCACCTCCGAGACCGCGTCCTTCGGGAACGACCTGTCGACGCTGCCGAACTTCCCGGCCGAGATCCGGGCGCCCGCCGGCACCCTGCCGGGCGTGTCGTCCTTCCAGTTGCACTTCGCCGACCACGACATCCTCACCCCGGGCGACGCGCCGAACGTACTGGTCGCGATGAACCCGGCCGCCCTGAAGGCCAACATCGGGGACCTGCCGCGCGGCGCGGAGATCATCGTCAACACCGACGAGTTCACCAAGCGCGCGATGCAGAAGGTCGGCTACGCCGCCTCCCCGCTGGAGGACGGCTCGCTCGACGGCTACCACCTCCACCCGGTGCCGCTGACCACGCTGACGGTCGAGGCGCTGAAGGAGTTCGAGCTCAGCCGCAAGGAGGCCGAGCGCAGCAAGAACATGTTCGCGCTGGGCCTGCTGAGCTGGATGTACCACCGGCCCACCGAGGGCACCGAGAAGTTCCTGAAGTCGAAGTTCGCCAAGAAGCCGGACATCGCGGCCGCCAACATCGCCGCCTTCCGCGCGGGCTGGAACTTCGGCGAGACGACGGAGGACTTCGCGGTCTCCTACGAGGTCGCCCCCGCCGCCCAGGCCTTCCCGGTGGGCACCTACCGCAACATCTCCGGCAACCTGGCCCTGGCCTACGGTCTGGTCGCCGCCTCCCGCCAGGCGGACCTGCCGCTGTTCCTGGGCTCGTACCCGATCACCCCGGCCTCGGACATCCTGCACGAGCTGTCCAAGCACAAGAACTTCGGTGTGCGGACCTTCCAGGCCGAGGACGAGATCGCCGGCATCGGCGCGGCGCTGGGCGCGGCCTTCGGCGGTTCGCTCGCGGTGACGACCACGTCCGGGCCGGGAGTCGCGCTGAAGAGCGAGACGATCGGCCTCGCGGTGTCGCTGGAGCTGCCGCTGCTGGTGATCGACATCCAGCGGGGCGGACCGTCGACGGGCCTGCCCACCAAGACCGAGCAGGCGGACCTGCTGCAGGCGATGTACGGCCGCAACGGCGAGGCCCCGGTCCCGGTGGTCGCCCCCCGCACCCCGGCCGACTGCTTCGACGCGGCGCTGGAGGCGGCCCGGATCGCGCTGACCTACCGCACCCCGGTGATGCTGCTGTCCGACGGCTACCTGGCCAACGGCTCCGAGCCGTGGCGCATCCCCGAGCTGGACGAGCTGCCCGACCTGCGGGTGCAGTTCGCGCAGGGCCCGAACCACACCCTCGCCGACGGCACCGAGGTGTTCTGGCCGTACAAGCGGGACGCCAGGACGCTGGCCCGCCCGTGGGCGATCCCGGGCACCCCGGGCCTGGAGCACCGCATCGGCGGCATCGAGAAGCAGGACGGCACGGGCAACATCTCCTACGACCCGGCCAACCACGACTTCATGGTGCGCACCCGTCAGGCCAAGGTCGACGGCATCGAGGTGCCCGACGTGGAGGTCGACGACCCCCACGAGGCGCGCACCCTGGTGCTCGGCTGGGGCTCGACGTACGGCCCGATCACGGCCGCAGTGCGCCGGCTGCGGGCGGCCGGGGAGTCCGTCGCCCAGGCGCACCTGCGCCACCTCAACCCCTTCCCGAAGAACCTCGGCGCGGTCCTGAGGCGCTACGACAAGGTGGTGATCCCCGAGATGAACCTCGGGCAGCTCGCCACACTCGTGCGGGCGAAGTACCTGGTGGACGCGCACTCGTACAACCAGGTGAACGGCATGCCGTTCAAGGCGGAGCAGCTCGCCAAGGCTCTCAAGGAGGCCATCGATGGCTGAGACGTCCATGGAAGGCACGGGCACGGTCGAGGCGCTCACCCTGGTGCCCAAGGCCGAGGCCAGGCAGTCCATGAAGGACTTCAAGTCGGACCAGGAAGTGCGCTGGTGCCCCGGCTGCGGCGACTACGCGATCCTGGCGGCGGTCCAGGGCTTCATGCCGGAGCTGGGCCTGGCCAGGGAGAACGTCGTCTTCGTCTCCGGCATCGGCTGCTCCTCCCGGTTCCCGTACTACATGAACACCTACGGGATGCACTCCATCCACGGCCGCGCGCCCGCCATCGCCACGGGCCTCGCGACCTCGCGGCGCGACCTGAGCGTCTGGGTGGTCACCGGTGACGGCGACGCGCTGTCCATCGGCGGCAACCACCTCATCCACGCCCTGCGCCGCAACGTCAACCTGAAGATCCTGCTGTTCAACAACCGGATCTACGGCCTGACCAAGGGCCAGTACTCCCCGACCTCCGAGGTCGGCAAGATCACCAAGTCGACGCCGATGGGCTCGCTGGACGCGCCCTTCAACCCGGTCTCGCTGGCGATCGGCGCGGAGGCGTCCTTCGTGGCCCGCACCATCGACTCCGACCGCAAGCACCTGACGGAGGTGCTGCGCGCCGCGGCCGCGCATCCGGGCACCGCGCTGATCGAGATCTACCAGAACTGCAACATCTTCAACGACGGCGCCTTCGACGCCCTGAAGGACCGGCAGCGGGCCGAGGAGGCCCTGATCCGGCTGGAGCACGGGCAGCCGATCCGATTCGGCGCCGACGGCGCGCGCGGTGTCGTACGGGACCGGCAGACCGGCGATCTCAGGGTCGTCACCGTCACCGCGGACAACGAGGCCGACGTCCTGGTCCACGACGCCCACGCGGACTCGCCGACCACGGCGTTCGCGCTGTCGCGGCTCGCCGACCCGGACACGCTGCACCACACCCCGATCGGCGTCTTCCGGTCCGTCGACCGCCCGGTCTACGACACGGCGATGGCCGACCAGCTGGACACGGCGATCGAACAGCGCGGCAAGGGCGACCTGGCCGCGCTGCTGGCCGGCGGCGACACCTGGACGGTCGTCGGCTGAGCGCGTCGGCTCCTCGTCACGAGGCCCGGGCCCCAGCCGCCCGGGCCTCGTCGTATGCCCGGCGCGCCTGCTCCACGTCTGTCAGACGGTCCTCGGTCCAGCGCGCCAGTGCCAGCACGTGCTCGGCCGCCTCGCGGCCGAGACGGGTGAGGGAGTAGTCGACGCGCGGCGGGATGACGGGCTTGGCGTCCCGGTGGACCAGGCCGTCGCGCTCCAGGGTCTGGAGCGTCTGGGTCAGCATCTTCTCGCTGACGGTCCGCCCGCGTCCCCGGCCGACCGCCCGGCGCAGCTCACCGAAGCGGCGGGGCCGCTCCAGCAGCTCGATCAGGACGAGCACGCCCCAGCGGCTGGTGACGTGGTCCAGGACCAGGCGGTGGGGGCACATCGCCGCGTCGCCGTCGCGCCCCGCATCCCTTGTCAGGGTACTTACTGTCATGCCAGTACCTTACTTCAAAGTGGGTACTTTCTCAGAGTTAGCGCATCTCCTAGGGTGAGTGTCAGACACCCCCTTCAAGGAGATTTCCGTCATGAGCATCGTCGTCACCGGAGCCACCGGACACCTCGGCCGCCTCGTCGTCGAGCAGCTGCTGGAGAAGGTCCCGGCCGGACACGTCACCGCGGTCGTCCGCTCCCCCGAGAAGGCCGCCGGCCTCGCGGAGCGGGGCGTGCGGATCGCGGTCGCCGACTACAACGCGCCGGAGACCTTCGACGGCCTGTTCGCGGCCGGCGACAAGGTCCTGCTCGTCTCCGGCAACGAGATCACCGAGGACCGGGTCCGGCAGCACCGTGTCGTCATCGACGCCGCCAAGGCGGCCGGCGTAGCGCTGCTCGCGTACACCAGCGCGCCCGGCACCCTGCGGGCCGCCCTCGCCGACGACCACCGCGGCACCGAGCAGGCGCTGAAGGCCTCCGGCCTGCCGTACTCGCTGCTGCGCAACGGCTGGTACCACGAGAACTACACCGAGCAGCTCGCCCCGGCGCTCGCGCACGGCGCCCTCGTGCACGCCGCCGGAGAGGGCCGGGTCTCCTCCGCCGCCCGCGCCGACTACGCGGCCGCCGCGGTGGCGGTGCTGACCGGCGAGGGCCACGAGAACACGACGTACGAGCTGGGCGGGGACGAGGCGTGGAGCTTCGGCGAGTTCGCCGCCGAGCTGAGCCGGCAGGCCGGCCGGGAGATCGTGTACACCCCGGTCTCCGTCGCGGAGTACGAGGCGGTCCTGACCGGCGCCGGGCTGCCCGCGCCGCTCGCCGCGATCCTGGCGGGCGTGGACGCCCACATCGAGAAGGGCGAGCTGGTCGTCGGCTCCGGGGACCTGTCCCGTCTGATCGGCCGGCCGGCCACTCCGGTCGCCGAGGCGATCACCGCCGCGCTCAAGGGCTGACCTCCCCCGGCGGCACCCTCGGGCCTCCCTTCCCCTGCCTGTCATGACCGTATGGCGATACGGGCATGACAGGCGGGGGTGTTCGGCGTTACCTTCGTCCTTGCTGCACGGGACGCAGTCACGCACGAAGGAGGGGCCCGTGTCCGAGAGGTCGAGCGGGGAGCGGCGCACAGGACTGCTGAACGGCTTCGCGGCCTACGGGATGTGGGGGCTCGTCCCCCTGTTCTGGCCCCTGCTGAAGCCGGCCGGGGCGGCGGAGATCCTCGCCCACCGGATGGTGTGGTCCCTCGCGTTCGTCGCCGTCGCGCTGCTGGCCGTACGGCGCTGGGCCTGGGCCGGCGAGCTGCTGCGGCAGCCGCGCCGGCTGGCACTCGTCGTCCTGGCGGCCGGGGTGATCACCGTCAACTGGGGCGTCTACATCTGGGCCGTCAACAGCGGCCATGTCGTCGAGGCCTCCCTCGGCTACTTCATCAACCCCCTGGTCACCATCGCCATGGGCGTCCTGATCCTCAAGGAGCGGCTGCGGCCCGTGCAGTGGGCGGCGGTCGGCGTCGGCCTCGCGGCCGTGCTCACGCTCACCGTCGGGTACGGCCGTCCGCCGTGGATCTCCCTGTGCCTCGCCTTCTCCTTCGCCACCTACGGCCTGGTGAAGAAGAAGGTCAACCTCGGCGGCGTCGAGTCGCTGGCCGCCGAGACCGCGATCCAGTTCCTGCCCGCGCTCGGCTATCTGCTGTGGCTGAGCGCCCAGGGCCGCTCGACCTTCGCCGCCGAGGGCGCCGGGCACGCCGCCCTGCTCGCCTCGACCGGCTTCGTCACCGCGCTGCCCCTGGTCCTCTTCGGCGCCGCCGCGATCCGCGTGCCGCTGTCGACGCTGGGTCTGCTCCAGTACCTCGCGCCGGTCTTCCAGTTCCTGCTGGGCATCCTCTACTTCCACGAGTCCATGCCCGTCGAGCGCTGGGCCGGGTTCGCCCTGGTGTGGCTGGCGCTGTCCCTGCTGACCTGGGACGGGCTGCGCGCCGCACGCCGGGCGGCCCGGCTCCGGGCGACGCTCGGCATCCCGCCGCGGACGGTGGCGGGGTCCGCGGTGGCGGGGTCCCCGGTGGCCTCCGGGGCGGCGGACACCCTGCCGGCATCCGCCGTGGTGGCCGCGCAGGTGGTCCCGGGAGCGGTGGCCCCGGAGCCGGGCCTGGGGGCGGTCCCCGCCCAGGCGGGCCCGGGGGCGGTTGCCGGTGAGCCGGGTACGGGGCCGGTGGCCGCCGGGTCGGGGGCCGACCCGGCGGAAGCGTAGAGAGCGTCTGCCCGCGTCTGCCCGGGGGCGGGCCGCCCGGTAGGGCTGCCCTCGCAGGAGTGCGGTGTCAGGGCGGGTGGGATTCCGGCGTTTCCCTGGTCCGCGGCTCACGCAACCCATATGACTGGTGACATGACTCAGACGCCCGCGGCGACCCCGCTGCACTGGAAACCCGTCATCGACGCCGCCGACCCGCACGCGCAGGCCGACTTCTGGGCCGGCGCGCTGCACTACGAGGTCGAGGACAACAGCGCGCTCGTCGAACGGCTGCTGGAACTCGGCGCGCTGCCGGGCGCGGCCACCGTGGAGTTCCACGGCCGCGCCGCCTTCCGGGACCTGGTCGGTGTACGCCATCCCGACGACCCCTACGACCAGGAGCGGGGCACCGGACTGGGGCGGCGGCTGCTGTTCCAGCGCGTGCCGGAGCCCAAGAGCGGCAAGAACCGGCTCCACCTCGACCTGCACCCCGGCGAGGGCCGGCGCGCGGAGGAGGTGGAGCGGCTGGAGAAGCTCGGGGCGAGCGTGCTGCGGCACGTGCGGGAGCCCGCCGGGGAGTGGGTGGTCATGGCGGACCCGGAGGGCAACGAGTTCTGCGTGTGCTGACGAGGTCGGTGTGAGCCGTCGGGTTCCGCGCGAGCCGACGAGATCCTTCCGCGCCGAGGGCGCGGGGCCGGGTCAGGGCGCCGGGGACGCCCCCCTGCGGGCCCGTTCGGCGAGGCGTCCCATGCGGGCGCGGGCCGACTCCAGTTGCTCGATGTCGTCGGCGGCCGGACCGTCCTCGACGGTGAGTTCGGTCCACAGCCCGATCAGGTCGCGGCCGAGCCGCAGGCCCTGCTCGGGGTCACGGACCGCGCGCCAGGCGGCGGCCGCGCTCTGCACGTTGCCGTAGGCGGCCTCCGCGTCGCCGGCGCGGCGCCGGATGCGGGCCAGGTCGAGGGACAGGCCGAACGAGCGGACCGGGTCGGTCGCCAGATAGGCGATGTACGCGGTGAGCTCGCGCAGGCGCAGCACCTCGGCGTGCTCCGGGCCGAGCGTGGCCGACGACTCCGAGACGGCGCGCTCGGCCAGCGTCGCCGCTTCCTCGATCCGGCCCGACTTCACGGCCTCGTTGATCTGCGCCATGGGCTCGGCGAGCAGGACGGTACCGCCCTCCCCGGCCGCGGTCCTGGGATCGTCCCCGAGCACCGCTTCGGCCACGGCGTCGAAACCGCGGGCGGGGGTGGGCTTGGGGTCGAAGTCGGGGTCGGAAGCGGCTTCGGGCTCGGGCTTGGAGGCGGCTTCGGGTACGGCTCCGAGTTCGGGTGCGGGTGCGGGTACGCGCTCGGGCTGAGCGGCGGGGATGGGGCCAGGTTCCCGGGCGGACGGCTTGGCGGGCGGCGTCGGTGCGGGCGCGGGGCCGGTTGTGGGGGTGGGCCGCGCGTCCATCACCGGGGGCGGCCCGAACTGCCCGGTCGGGGCGCTCACGGTGCCGGAGTCCGGCCGGTCGGTCGGCGTGCCACCCGTGCCGGAGTCCGGCCGGCCGGTCGGCTCCGGTATGGCCCGCAGCGGGAAGGTCGGCGCGGGTTCGGCGGACGGCTGCGGCTCGGGCACCGCCCGCAGCGGGAAGGTACGGGGCGTCTCACCCCGCGGCTCCGGCACCGCCCGCAGCGGGAACGTGGGGGCGGACTCCCGCACCGGCTCCGGCACCTTCCGCAAGAGGTGTGTACGCCGATCGGTCGACGACCGCGTCGCGTCCGGGACGGGCTCGGACTCGGGCTCGGGCTCGGGCTCCTCGAGCGAGGGGCCGGGAGCGCCGGAGGGCGTGGCAGAACCGGACGACGGCACGGGCGGCGCGGTCCCCTCGTATGGCGCGGCGGGCGCCGGGGCGGCCGTAGGGGAGACCGGCCTCGGGGGACGCGGCGGTTGGGGCGGGGTGGTGCGCAGGGGCTCGGCGGTGAAGGCGCTGGAGCCGTCGCTCTGGACGCGCAGGGGGACGACGTAGCCGATGCGTTCGTCGGTGACCGTGGCGAGGACGGGGTGGCCGGTGGCGAGGGCGAGGCGGTGCAGGTGGTTCAGGACGGCGTGCTGGACCTCCTCGCCGGCGGCGGGACGGACCGGTACGCCTCCGACCGAGGCTCCCGCGCCGTCCGCGGGCACGTGCACGGAGATCGGCGTGGCCGCGGGTGCCGCCGCACGGGCGGCACGCTTCAGTTCCCGCTTCTTCTCGCGGCTCAGTCGAGACATCGGCTCCCTCACTCGGATGCGCGCGATCCGGTCGTACGCGTACTGTCGAGTCTCTCCGCTCGCCTGCGGTTCTCACGTCACCACGACGTCACAGACTCGCACCAGGAACTCCGCCGCCGTGTCGTCGGTAACGCGCCGAGCGTGAAGATCGTCGGGATGACGGAGGAGGGGAACGGGCATGGGGACAGGCGTGCAGCAGGGACCGGAGGTCTGGATTCGCGGGCCGGTGGCCGGAGCCGGCGCCCGGGAGGGTGCGCCCGAACGGCCTGCCGGCGGCCCGGTCACGCCCCGGCGCTTCTCGTGGGTGGCCACCCACGGCGGCGCGGGCACGACCACGCTGGCGGCGGTGTACGGCGGTCACGACTGCGGGCGCGGCTGGCCCGGCCCCGACGCCCCCCGCTCGGTGCTGCTCGTCGCCCGGACGCACGCGGCCGGGCTGGACGCCGTGATCCGGACCCTGGAGGTGTTCCGCCGGGGCGAGGCACCGGCCGGGCTGGATCTGGACGCCGTCGTCCTGGTCGCGGACGCGCCGGGGCGGCTGCCGCGGCAGCTCGCGCAGCGCGTGAAACCGATCGAGGCCGTCATCGACGTGTACCGCGTCCCGTGGGTGCCGGCCTGGCGCGTGGGCGAGCTCGGCGGGCAGCCGCCGCGCGAGACGGAGGCGCTGACCCGCCTCACGGGAACGGTGACGCGGTGACGCCCTCCGCGATGACGTCCGGCGTGGTGGCGCCTACGCGGGGATGTCCTTCGCCGTGAAGCGCGCCCAGGCCGCCGAGCCGAACACGGCCGCGTACACGGCCTGCAACTGAAGGTTCTTCACCAGGTCGTCCCAGTAGACCGGATCGCGCATCAGGTCGGCGAAGGACAGCCAGTAGTGCGGGAAGAGGTACGGCTGGATCGCGTGGAGCTGCGGGATCTGGTCGACGATCTGCACGGTGATCAGCAGCCCCACGGTCGTCGCCATCGCCGCGATGCCGCTGTCGGTCAGGGACGAGACGAACAGCCCGAGGGCCGCGACACCGGTCAGGGAAGCCGCGACGGCCAGGGCGATCAGCAGGGCCCGGCCCAGGCCCTCGGCGAAGTCGATCTGGGTGCCCGAGATGGTGGTGAGCTCGCCGAGCGGGAAGAGCAGCGCGCCGACGGTGAGCGCCGAGACGGCGACGACGAGCGTGGCGACCAGGCAGAAGGCCATCGTCGTGGCGTACTTGGTGAGCAGCAGGCGGGTGCGGCCGGCCGGGGCGACCAGGAGGTAGCGCAGCGTCCCCGCGTTCGCCTCGCCGGCGATCGCGTCGCCCGCGACCACGCCGACGGCCATCGGCAGGAAGAACGGCAGGGTCGCCGCCAGCGCGGTGAAGACCAGGAACAGGCCGTTGTTGGTGACCTGCGCGATGAACGCCGGGCCCTGACCGCCCCCGCGCCCGGCCGGGGCACCGTCCCTCGTCTCGATCCGGACGGCGATCCCGACCAGGACCGGTACGGCCGCGAGCACGCCCAGCAGGGCGAGGGTGCGCCAGCGCCGGAAGGTGGTGACCAGCTCGCTGCGCAGCAGCCCGAGCGTCCACAGCGGGTGCGGAGCGCGGTCCTCTGTCCCGGCCGGCCCTCCGGGTGTCCCGGCAGCGCCACCGGGGCGCTCGACCGGTCCTCCCGGTGTCGCGGGAGGCCCTTCGGCGGTCTCGGCAGGTCCTCCGGGTGTTTCGGCCGTCTCCGGCGGTGTGTCAGCCCGCGACATCGAACCCCTCCCCCGTGAGGGCCACGAACGCGTCCTCCAGGGAGGCGCGTTCGAGGCCGAAGCCGCGGACGCGCACGCCCGCCGCGACCAGCGCCGCGTTCAGCTCGGCGAGGTCGCGGTCCGGCGGTTCACCGGTGACCCGGTCGCCGTCGGCGACCACGTCGCCGACCCCCTGCTCCTTCAGCACCCGGGTCGCGTCCCCGGTGTCGGGCGTGGTCACCACGAGCCGGCCCCGCAGCCCGGCGGCCAGCTCGGCCACCCGGCCCTGCGTCACCAGTCTGCCCCGGGCCATGACGGCCGCATGGGTGCACACCTGCTCGATCTCGTCCAGCAGGTGGGAGGAGAGGAAGACGGTCGTGCCGTCGCAGGCCAGTTCCCGGACCAGGGAGCGGATCTCGCGCATCCCCTGCGGGTCCAGGCCGTTGGTCGGCTCGTCCAGGACGAGCAGTTTCCGGGGCCGGAGCAGCGCGGCCGCCAGCCCGAGGCGCTGCTTCATGCCGAGGGAGTACGCCCTGGCCTTCCTGCCGGCCGCCGCCGTCAGCCCCACCCGGTCCAGGGCGGCGGCGACCCGCGCAGGCCGGGTGCGCGGGTCGGCGGACGGGTCGGCGGCGTCGTAGCGCAGCAGGTTGTCCCGGCCGGAGAGGAAGCCGTACAGCGCGGGCCCTTCGATCAGGGCTCCGACGTGCGGCAGCACGGCCCGCGTGGACCGGGGCATCGGGCGGCCCAGGACGCGTGCCGTGCCGGAGGTGGGCTCGATCAGCCCCATCAGCATGCGGATGGTGGTGGTCTTGCCCGAGCCGTTCGGGCCGAGGAAGCCGAAGACGCTGCCCGCCGGGACGGTCAGGTCGAGACCGTCGACGGCGAGTTGTCCACCGCGGTAGCGCTTGGTGAGGCCGCGGGTGTGGATGACGCTCGGCCCCGCGGCCCCCTCCTCCGCCTCCGGCCCCGCGGCCCCCGGCTCCGCGTCCGGACCCGGGACGGGCGGACGGGCCGAGGGGCCGGTCGGCGGGCCGGCGAGCGGCTTGGCGGACGCCTCGTCCATCGGCTCCCTCGATTCGTCGTGCCCGTGTGCCGGACGGTCACTACCCGGCGTTCGCCGCCTTCACCAGTGCGCCCTTGGTGACGGCACCGACGTAGACCTTGCCGTCGTCCGTGATCAGCGCGTTGATCAGGCGCGTGGAGAAGACCGTGCCCTTGCCGAACTTGCCGGTCACCTGGTCGCCCAGCGAGCCGAGCATGCCGCCGAGGTCTCCGCTGCCGGAGCCCGAGGGGGCACCGCCCTTGCCGCCCTTGCCGCCGGTGTCGAAGGTGGCGATGGAGTTCCAGCCCTTGCCGAGCACCTTCGGGCCCTCCTTGGCGAAGTCCTCCCGGCCGCCCTTGGCGAGGTCCTTCTGCGAGGGCATTCCGGGCAGGAGGCCGTGCCCGGGCGCCTTGGCGCCGTCGTGCGGCGCGTCCTTCTCGTCGGTGACCTTCGCGCCCTTGGGCGGGGTGAAGGCGAAGGTCGAGGCGGCCGGCCTGGCGAAGCTCACCTGGGTGAAGCCCGCGTCCACGACGGCGGCCCCGCCGCTCGCCGGCGTCAGCGTGAACTTCAGCGGCAGCCCGGTCTTCGCGTCCACCGCGATGCTGATCGCACCGACCGTGGTCCCGGACTGCTTCGGCTTCACGACCAGCTTGTAGGCGTCCCGGCCGGCCACCCGCGCGGTGCCGTCGACCGTCACCGACGTGGTGTCGTCGACCGACTTCAGGGCCTGGTCGGCGAAGTCCTTCGGCGTGGCGGGGACCTGGTCGTGCCGCTTGCCGCCGTCCTGGGAGGCCGTGCCGTGGTAGACCTCGTTCGACTTGCTGTCGTAGCCCCAGACGTCCTTGCCGTTGTGGATGAGGCTGTACTCGGCGGCGCGCTCGATCAGCGACACCTTCTGCCGGTCCTCGCCGTCGGACGCGACACGCAGGGTGTGCGTGCCGGAGGCCAGTTCGGTCAGCCTGGACGCCGGATCGGCCGACGACCCGTCACCGCCCCCGGCCGCGCGGGAGGCGAGGCCGCTCTCCAGGCCGCCCAGGTCCGGCAGACCGAGGTCCGTGCTGACCTTCACCGTCCCGGAGAGCCGCTGGACGTCCGACTTGGCGATTTTCTCGATGAGTTGCTGCGCGGTGATCTTCGGCAGGTCGGGGTCACCCGAGTCGGCGAGCGCCGGGACCAGCCCGATGGTCGCCGCCGCGACCCCCACCACCGCGGCCGGTACGACGTAGCGCGCGGCCCTGCGCCGTCCCGAGCGCAGTTCGTCGGCGTCCTCGATGCCGGTGCTGTCGTCGGATTCGTACGGTGCCATCTGTGCCTTACCTCCGTCGTCGGCGGCGGCTGTTCGTCCGCACTCTCCCCGGTGCTCCCGGCTTCGCGCGAGCGGAGCGGTGCGCCCACCACCCCGAGCCGCCATTCTCACCCGAATCGGTGAGGAGTGGTGTTGTCCGTGTGTTCCATCTGACCAAATCGGCCGTGAGGATGCGTCAGACCGCGGACTCAACTCCGCCTACGACTGGGGTATGACGCCGGAGGGCTCCGTCTCCGCCGCCCCGTAGGGGGTGGCACGGAGCGGCAGGGCGGGGTGGGAGCGAGGCGCCCCCGGGGCGGCGGGGACCGCCGACCGTGCCGGCGATCCCCGCGCCGGCTTCCCAGGCCTCGTCACGACCGTGCTGTCGCCCGTCACTCAGGGTGAGTACCGTGAGGGGCGCCGCACCGCGGGGACCTGCTGGGGCCGCGGGGCCCACGGGGTCGCAGAGTCTCGAGGTCGCAGAGCCCGGCAGGGCTGCGGGGGCACGGGGTCGCGGGACCGTGAGGTCGCGGGGTCCGCTGCGCGCGGGGAGCGACGCTAGCCGGCCCGGTGCACCACCGCGTCGCACAGCTCCATCAGCGCCGCCTTGGCGTCACACTCCCGCAGCGGGGCCAGCGCGGCCCGCGCGTCCTCCGCGTACCGCACGGTGTCCTTGCGGGCCTGCTCCAGCGCCGGGTGGGCGCGCAGGGCCGCCAGCGCCTCCGCGAGCCGGTCGTCGTCGGTCAGGTCGGAGTCCAGCAGCTCGCACAGCGCGACGTCCTCCGCCAGACCGAGCCGCGCCGCCCGCTCCCGCAACCGCAGCACCGGAAGCGTCGCGACCCCCTCCCGGAGGTCCGTCCCCGGCGTCTTGCCCGACTCGTGCGAGTCCGAGGCGATGTCCAGCACGTCGTCCGCCAGCTGGAAGGCGACGCCGAGCCGCTCCCCGTACTGCGTCAGCACGTCCACGACGTTCTCGTCGGCCCCGGACATCATCGCCCCGAACCGGCAGGACACCGCGACCAGCGATCCGGTCTTGCCGCTCAGCACGTCCAGGTAGTGGTCGACCGGGTCGCGGCCGTCCTGCGGTCCCGCCGTCTCCAGGATCTGCCCGGTGACCAGCCGCTCGAACGCCACGGCCTGCACGCGCACCGCCTCCGGACCGAGATCGGCGAGGATCTGCGAGGCCCGGGCGAACAGGAAGTCGCCGGTCAGGACGGCGACCGAGTTGCCCCAGCGGGTGTTCGCGCTGGCCACTCCACGGCGCACCGCGGCCTCGTCCATCACGTCGTCGTGGTACAGCGTCGCCAGGTGGGTGAGCTCCACGACCACGGCGGACGGCACGATCCCCGGCGCCTCCGGGTCACCGAACTGCGCCGCGAGCATCACGAGCAGCGGCCGGAACCGCTTCCCGCCCGCCCGTACGAGGTGCTGGGCGGCCTCCGTGATGAAGGGGACCTCGCTCTTGGTGGCCTCGAGCAGCCCTTCCTCGACAGCCGCCAATCCGGCCTGGACATCGGCTTCCAGAGCCTGGTCCCGCACGCTCAGCCCGAACGGCCCGACGACGGTCACGAGGGGTCTCCTGTCTGCTGGTGTCTGCTGGCGATTACACGGTTTGTCGATAGGTCGCTGCCCTCACTCAAGTCAGCGTATCCGGTCACGTTTCGATCACCGCTAGCGCCCACCGATACAGGCCAGGCGGTATCGGAGCACGCCCGGTATGCAAGTAATCCATTCATATGGACGCATAAATATAGATTCGCCCCTTTCGATCCCCGCACACCACGTTCATGCACACCCGTACGCCACCCTCCCGCCGAACGACTCACAGCGCGGCACCCTCGCGGCACCCGGGTGACACGCGACCCACCCGCCGACGGCTTCCGGTGACACCCGGACGGACACGCCCGGACGGAGTCCGATTAGTCCATCTTGATGCCCCAAGTCCCCTTGGCCTTAATTGCTCTTCGCCAACTTAAACCGTGAGTTGGGTCACACCCCTCCCCCGCCCTCACTCTGGCCGCATACCCGCACTTCGCCTTTCCTCACAGGCGAGTTGACCCTGTGCGTACGCAAAGGATCAAGCACCCCATTAGCCGCACATCAAGGTCAATAGGGACGAGCTGTGAATCGCCTACTTGTTCAGGACATGTGCTCTCGCATACGTTCCCGGCCACCGGGCGGACGCCGAATCCTGCCACCGCCCGCGAACCCATCGAACGAACCACGCATGGCAGGAGCGGGGGACCCAGGTAAGTCGCCGGGCCGGACGCGTACGTCGCACACCGTGTGCCGTACGCCGCGCCGGAACGGCTAGGGGTGAAGCCGTGCCCTCGGGGGCACGGCCGGGCGCCTCCCCGCCCGAACCCGACAGCTCACCTCGCAGGCGACGGAGAGGAATTCACCATGCCTGCCCAGGGTCTGCTCCGCCGTCCCCGCGCCGCCCGCATCGCCCGCGCCCTCGCCGCCGTCGGCACCGGTGCCGCCGTTCTCGCCCTCCCGCTCATCGGCGCGACCAACGCGTCCGCGGCCACCACCTCCGCCCCCGCCGCCGCGAGCACGCTCGCACACCCGAACAACCTCGACGGCTGGATCCGCGCGTCGCTCGCGATCATGGCCCAGAAGGGCATCCCGGGCACGTACAACGGCATCTACCGCAACGTCATGCGCGAGTCCTCCGGCAACCCGCTGGCCATCAACCTCTGGGACGCCAACGCGGCCGCCGGCATCCCGTCCAAGGGCCTGCTCCAAGTCATCGACCCGACGTTCGCCGCCTACCACGTGCCGGGCACGGCGTGGAACATCTACGACCCGGTCGCCAACATCACGGCCGCCTGTAAGTACGCGGCCACCCGCTACGGCTCCATCGACAACGTCTTCGGCGCCTACTGACGGACGCCGGTGGGCGCCCGGCGGCGCCCACCGGCCGACGGGGCACGCACCCAGCGGCACCCTGCGGCACCCAGGGTGCCGGCGGGCGGGCGGCCCTCCGGAAGCGGCTACCGCTCCGGGAACAACCGGTCGAGGACGACGGCGATGCCGTCGTCCTCGTTCGACAAGGTGATCTCGTCGGCGACCGCCTTGAGTTCGGGGTGGGCGTTGGCCATGGCGACACCGTGGGCGGCCCACTGGAACATGGGGATGTCGTTCGGCATGTCGCCGAAGGCGAGGGCGTGTTCGCGGCCCAGCCCCAGGTGTTCGGCGGCCATGGCCAGCCCGGTCGCCTTGGTGATGCCGCAGGGCTGGAGCTCGACGGTTCCCGGGCCCGACATGGTGACCGTCGCCAGGGAGCCGACCACCCCGCGCGCGACGGCCGCCAACTCGTCGTCGGACAGCACGGGATGGCGCAGCAGCACCTTGCTGATGGGGGCGCTCCACAGGTCGTCGCGCCGGTCCACCCGCACGGCGGGCAGCGTCGGGTGCGGCATGAGATACCCGGGCTCGATCAGCGTCAGCCCGTCCACCCCGTCCTGATCGACCGCCGCGTACACCTGCCCCACCTCGGCCTCGATCTTGCCGAGCGCGGTCTCGGCCTGCTCCCGGTCCAGGGTGACCGACCACAGCAGGCGGTCCGCCCCGGCGTCGTAGAGCTGCGCGCCCTGGCCGCACACCGCGAGGCCCGTGGCTCCCAGGGCGTCGAGCAGCGACCGCACCCTCGGCGCCGGCCGCCCGGTCACCACGAGGTGCCGGGCACCGGCGGCCGCCACCCGCGCGAGCGCGGCGAGGGACCGCTCGGACGGGGTGTCGTCGCCGCGCAGCAACGTTCCGTCCAGGTCAGTGGCGATGAGGGCGTATACGGGGGAGGCGGCCATGATCAGAGAATACGGATCCACCGCGACCCCGACTCGACGGGAACCGGACGACCACGGCGGCCGCCTCAGCCCTACCCGCACCTCCTGAAGTCCCCTGTACGCGGGGGTTCTTCACCCCGTGCCTGTCCGCGCGGCCGCGCTGGGCGCGAGGGGGACGCGACAGCGCCAGACGGTGAGCGTGAGCGAGATCACGGCATCCTTCCCCAGCACGTCGGCGGCATTCCTGGCCACGGGTCCCCCCACTGTGTCCCCCTACGGAACGGAGCCACCCCGTCCGCGCCCCCAAAGGGCGCTGAGCCGGAAGTGACTCCTCCGACAACCTCGAATCGGACATTGCAGACTCTTTAGGCACTGCCCAAGACGGCCGACTCGGCCGTAACGTGTGGCGCGACCACATGGAAGACGTCCCGTGCCCTGCGCACGAGAGAGCACGACACGAGAGAGCACGAGAGGAAGGCAAGCACTCCATGCCCCCCTTCGAGGTCCCCGAGGGCGACCCCTTCGGTCCGCACAACCTCCCCTACGGTGTCTTCTCCCGCGCCGGGTCGCAGAGTTCGCAGGCTCCGCAGAGCCCGCAGGAGAGGACCGTCGGCGTCCGGCTCGGCGACCACGTCCTCGACGCGGGCGCGGCGGCGCGGGCGCTCGGCTCGCCGTACGCCTCCCTGCTCGCCCAGCCCACGCTCGGCCCGCTGCTGGCGGCGGGCCGCACCGCCTGGTCCGACGTCCGGCGGGCGCTGACGGCGTGGGTGACGGTGCCGTCCCACCAGGAGGCCGTCGCGCCGTTCCTGTACCCGCTGGACTCGGTGACCCTGCACCTCCCCTTCGACGTCGCGGACTACGTCGACTTCTACGCCTCCGAGAACCACGCCCGGAACGTCGGCCGGATCTTCCGCCCCGACGCCGAGGACTCCCTCACGCCCAACTGGAAGCACCTGCCGATCGGCTACCACGGCCGCGCGGGCACGGTGGTGGTGTCGGGCACCGACGTCGTCCGGCCGTCGGGCCAGCGCAAGGCCCCGTCCGACCCCGCGCCGGTCTTCGGTCCGTCCGTCCGGCTCGACATCGAGGCGGAGGTCGGCTTCGTGGTGGGCGTGCCCTCGCGGCTCGGCACGCCGGTGCAGCTCGGCGACTTCCGCGAGCACGTCTTCGGGCTGTGCCTGCTGAACGACTGGTCCGCGCGTGACGTCCAGGCCTGGGAGTACGTCCCCCTCGGCCCGTTCCTCGGCAAGTCCTTCGCCACGTCGGTGTCGGCGTGGATCACCCCGCTGGACGCGCTGGAGGACGCCCGGGTCGCACCGCCGCGGCGCACGCATCCGCTCCTGCCGTACCTCGACGACGCCGAGGAGGAGCCCGGCGGCTACGACCTGCGGATCTCCGTCGCGATCAACGGGCACGTGGTGTCCGAGCCCCCCTTCTCCACCATGTACTGGACGGCGGCGCAGCAACTCGCGCACATGACGGTCAACGGCGCCTCGCTCCGCACCGGCGACCTGTACGGCTCCGGCACCGTCAGCGGCTCCGAGCCCGACCAGCGCGGCTCCCTGCTGGAGCTGACCTGGAACGGCCGCGACCCCCTCGAACTGCCCGACGGCAAGCGCACGTTCCTGGAGGACGGCGACGTGGTGACCCTGACCGCCTGGGCACCGGGGCCGGGCGGGGTCCGGGTGGGCCTGGGGGAGGTGACCGGGCGCATCGTGTCCGGGTGACCCGTCCGGACCCGCGCACGGAGGGCGGACTCGTGGGCGAGGCCGGGACGTACGCGAAAGCGGAGACGTACGCGAGCTACGCAAGGGCCCAGGCGTACGGAAGGCGGAGACGTGGGGGCGGTGGGGTCTGGGAATCGGTTGCCGCCGAACCCTCACCCCCGCCGCCCGACGCCGTCATACTGACGGCAGGCCGTGCGCGCACCGCGCCGGCCGCCCCCACCGCACGACCCCACACCCGCCCACCTCCGATCAGGATGCGGAGTCCGTGGCATGACCGTCTGCCTGCTCCTGCTGAGCGTCGTCGCCCTGACGGCCGCCGTGCCGGCGCCCCGCGCGCTGACCCGGGCCGCCTGGCCCGAGCGGGAACCGGTCGTCGCGCTGTGGGTGTGGCAGTGCCTGGTCGCGACCGTTCTGCTGTGCTGCCTGACCGCCCTCGTGCTGGGGGCCGCGGCCGTCTTCCACACCGTCCGCGACCGGGTCTTCGCCCCCGCACCGCCCGCGGTGACCGCCGCCTACGACCTGTCGGCCACCCCGCTCTGGTCGGCCGCCCTCACCCTGCTGCTGGCCTGCGGCGCCGCCTGGACCGCGGCGATGCTCGCACGGGAGGCCGCCGAGGCGCGCCGGCGCCGCGGCCGGGCCCGCGCGCATCTGCGTGAACGCGCCCCCGACCTGCCCGCAGGCCTGCCGCCCGCCCGCGGCCCCCTGCTGGTGCTGGAGGACGAGTACCCCGACGCCTGGTGGATGCCCGGCCATCCCCCGCAGCTCGTGGTCACCACCGGCGCCCTGCACCGTCTCACCGGCCATCAGCTCGACGCGGTGCTCGCCCACGAACGCGGTCACGCCCGCGCCCACCACGACTGGCTGCTGCATCTGTCGACGGCCCTGGCGACCGGCTTCCCGCGTGTGCCGCTGTTCGCCCACTTCTGCGACCAGACCCACCGGCTGGTCGAACTGGCCGCGGACGACACGGCGTCCCGCCGCCACGGCCATCTGACCACGGCCCTGGCCCTGATCGAGCTCAACCAGCACCGCGGGGTCCTCTCCTGCGCCTCCAGCCACCGCCTGCTCGGCGAGCGCGTGGACCGCCTCCTGGAACCCCCGCCCCGCCTGGGCCGCCGGCACCGCGCCCTGACGACGACGGCGGCGGCGCTGGTGCCCCTGCTGCCCCTGCTGATCACTTTCGCTCCGGGGCTGACGGCACTGGGGTGACGGTCCTGGACCGACAGCCCTGGACCGACAGCTCTTGGCTGACAGGGCTTGGCTGACAGCGCTGGGACGAGGGGGCTCGGCCGGCGCCCTCGGGCTTCCGCCTGCCGGTGGGACGGAGAAGACGCCGTGGACGCCTCAGGCCGTCCCGGCGGTGGTCATATCCAGTCGTCCGGCCCGCCCGGCTCGCCCGGCTCCGGCTCGGACTCCGGCCAGTCCTCGTCCGCCGTCGCGGGGGACCTGCGGGCGGACGCCCGGTCCGGGCCGTCACCGGACGCGCCGGGATCGGACACGCCGGAATCGGACGGGCCGTCCCCGGACGGGCCGTCCCCGGACGGGCCGCCCCCGGACGGGCCGCCCCCGGACGGGCCGTTGAGCGACTCCAGGACTTCCAGCACCCCTTCCCCGTACGTCGCGAGCTTCTTCTCGCCGACGCCGCCGACCGTGCCCAGTTGTGCCACCGACGTGGGCCAGACCGAGACGATCTCCCGGAGCGTGGCGTCGTGGAAGATGACGTACGCCGGGACGCCCTGTTCGCGGGCCTGTTCGGCGCGCCAGGCGCGCAGGGCCTCGAAGGCGGGCAGGAGCGCCTCGGGCAGCTCGGCCGCAGCCGCCTTCGGCTTGCGGTCCGAGCGGAGGGCCGATCCCCGCGACGCGGTCGGCTTCTTCGGCTCCTTGCGCAGCGGCACGTCCCGCTCCCGCCGGAGCACCGAGGCGCTCGCGTCGGTCAGCACCAGCGTGCCGTACTCCCCCTCGACCGCCAGCAGCCCCTGCGCCAGCAGCTGACGCACCACACCCCGCCACTCGCCCTCGGCCAGTTCCTCACCGATGCCGAACACGGACAGCTGGTCGTGGTCGAACTGGATCACCCGGCCGGTGCGCTTGCCGAGCAGGATGTCGATGATCTGGCCCGCGCCGAACTTCTGCCCCCGCTCCCTTTGCAGCCGTACCACCGTCGACAGCACCTTCTGGGCCGCGACCGTGCCGTCCCAGGTCTCCGGCGGTGTCAGGCAGCTGTCGCAGTTGCCGCAGCCCGCCGGGTCCGGGTCCTGGCCGAAGTAGGCGAGCAGCTGGCCGCGACGGCACCGCACCGTCTCGCACAGCGCGAGCATCGAGTCGAGGTGGGCCGCGGCCCGGCGGCGGAACGCCTCGTCGCCCTCGCCTGACTGGATCAGTTTGCGCTGCTGGATGACGTCGTTCAGCCCGTACGCCATCCAGGCGGTGGACGGCAGTCCGTCACGGCCGGCGCGGCCGGTCTCCTGGTAGTAGCCCTCGACCGACTTCGGCAGGTCCAGGTGGGCGACGAAGCGGACGTCCGGCTTGTCGATGCCCATGCCGAAGGCGATCGTGGCGACCACGACCAGGCCGTCCTCGCGCAGGAAGCGGGACTGGTGCGCCGCGCGGGTGCCCGCGTCGAGGCCCGCGTGGTAGGGGACCGCCTCGATGCCGTTGGCGGTGAGGAACTCGGCCGTCTTGTCCACCGAGTTGCGCGACAGGCAGTACACGATGCCCGCGTCGCCCGGGTGCTCCTCGCGCAGGAAGCTCAGCAGCTGCTTCCTGGGGTCCGTCTTGCCGACGATGCGGTACTGGATGTTGGGCCGGTCGAAGCTCGCCACGAAGTGGCGGGCCCGCGGCATGTTCAGCCGCTCGGTGATCTCCTGGTGCGTCGCTCGGGTGGCGGTCGCCGTGAGCGCGATCCGCGGGACGTCCGGCCAGCGCTCGCCGAGCAGCGACAGGGCGAGGTAGTCGGGGCGGAAGTCGTGGCCCCACTGGGAGACGCAGTGGGCCTCGTCGATCGCGAAGAGCGCGATCTTGCCCCGGGACAGAAGGTCCAGCGTGGCGGCCACGCGCAGGCGCTCCGGGGCGAGATAGAGCAGGTCGAGCTCGCCGGCCAGGAACTCCGCCTCCACCACGCGCCGCTCGTCGAAGTCCTGGGTGGAGTTGATGAACCCGGCGCGCACGCCCAGCGCCCGCAGCGCGTCCACCTGGTCCTGCATCAGCGCGATCAGCGGCGAGACCACGATGCCCGTGCCGGGTCTGACCAGGGCCGGGATCTGGTAGCAGAGCGACTTGCCGCCGCCGGTGGGCATGAGCACGACGGCGTCGCCGCCCGCCACCACGTGTTCGATGACCGCTTCCTGCTCGCCCCGGAAGGCCTCGTATCCGAAAACACGATGGAGCGCGGCCAGCGCTTCACTCCGCGTCACTGGCATTTCGGTGACACCGCCCGTCCCACCCATCGTCTCGTCCCCCGCACGTCGTCCCTCGACCACTGCCTCCACCATAGGGGCCGACACCGACAGCATCGGAGTTGTCCACAGACTGCCCGGCACCCCCTGATGGGGGTGCCGGGCAGAGTGCTGGGTGAGGGGTGGGTCAGCGGACGAAGACTCCTGCCTGGCTCGCCAGGTCCAGGAAGTACTGCGGGGCCACACCGAGGACGAGGGTGACCACCACGCCGAGGCCGATCGCGGTCATCGTCAGGGGCGACGGGACGGCGACCGTCGGACCTTCGGGCCGCGGCTCGCTGAAGAACATCAGCACGATCACCCGGATGTAGAAGAACGCCGCGATCGCCGACGAGATCACACCGATCACGACCAGCGGGGCCGCGCCGCCCTCGGCCGCCGCCTTGAACACGGCGAACTTCCCGGCGAAGCCGGAGGTCAGCGGGATGCCGGCGAAGGCCAGCAGGAACACCGCGAACACGGCCGCCACCAGCGGCGAGCGGCGGCCGAGACCGGCCCACTTGGACAGGTGCGTCGCCTCGCCGCCCGCGTCGCGCACCAGGGTCACCACGGCGAAGGCGCCGATCGTCACGAAGGAGTACGCGGCCAGGTAGAACAGGACGGAGGAGACACCGTCCTTCGAGGTCGCGATGACACCGGCGAGGATGAAGCCCGCGTGCGCGATCGACGAGTACGCCAGCAGCCGCTTGATGTCGGTCTGCGTGATCGCGACGATCGCGCCCACCAGCATGGTGACGATCGCGACGCCCCACATGACCGGCCGCCAGTCCCAGCGCATGCCCGGCAGCACCACGTACAGCAGCCGCAGCAGCGCGCCGAAGGCCGCCACCTTGGTCGCCGCCGCCATGAACCCGGTCACCGGGGTCGGAGCGCCCTGGTAGACGTCGGGCGTCCACATGTGGAACGGCACCGCGCCCACCTTGAACAGCAGGCCCATCACGATCATGGCCGCGCCGACGAGCAGCAGCGCGTCGTTGCCCATGGTGTTCGCCAGCGCCGGGTCGACGCTCGCCACGTTCCCGTCGACGACCTGCGCGATCGTCGCGTACGACACCGAGCCCGCGTACCCGTACAGCAGCGCGATGCCGAACAGCGTGAACGCCGAGGCGAAGGCGCCGAGCAGGAAGTACTTGACCGCGGCCTCCTGCGAGAGCAGCCGCTTGCGGCGGGCCAGCGCGCACAGCAGGTACAGCGGCAGCGAGAAGACCTCCAGGGCCACGAACAGCGTCAGCAGGTCGTTGGCCGAGGGGAAGACCAGCATTCCGGCGACGGCGAAGAGCAGGAGCGGGAACGCCTCGGTGGTGGTGAATCCGGCCTTCACCGCGGCCTTCTCGCTGTCGCTGCCCGGCACGGAAGCGGCCTGCGCGGCGAAGGAGTCGACCCGGTTGCCGTGCGCGACCGGGTCCAGCCGCCGCTCGGCGAAGGTGAACAGGCTCACCAGGCCCGCCAGCAGGATGGTGCCCTGCAGGAAGAGCGACGGGCCGTCGACCGCGATGGCACCCATCGCCGCGATGTGCGCCTTGGTGGTGCCGTATCCGCCGGCCGCCAGCGCGATCACCGCGGCGAAGGCGGCGGCGAGCGCGACTGCGGAGACGAACAGCTGGGCGTAGTAACGCGATTTGCGCGGGACGAACGCCTCGACCAGCACCCCGATGATCGCCGCGCCCACGACGATCAGGGTGGGCGAGAGCTGCCCGTATTCGATCTTCGGCGCGTCGATCTTCGAGATCGGGTCGGCCGCGGTTGTCCACAGGCTGTGGACGGCTGCTGCGCTCACTTGGCCGCCTCCACCTCGGGCTTGGGGTCGGTCTGGTGTACGTCCGACATGGTCTGCTTGACCGCCGGGTTGACGATGTTCGTGACGGGCTTCGGGTAGACGCCCAGGAAGATCAACAGCACGATCAGCGGGGCGACCACCACCAGCTCCCGCACGCGCAGGTCCGGCATCGCGGAGACCTCCGGCTTCACCGGGCCGGTCATCGTCCGCTGGTAGAGGACGAGGGTGTACAGCGCGGCGAGCACGATGCCGAAGGTGGCGATGATCCCGATCACCGGGTAGCGGGTGAACGTGCCGACCAGCACCAGGAACTCACTGACGAACGGCGCCAGACCCGGCAGCGACAGGGTCGCCAGACCGCCGATCAGGAAGGTCCCGGCGAGCACCGGGGCGACCTTCTGCACGCCGCCGTAGTCGGCGATGAGCCGGGAGCCGCGCCGGGAGATCAGGAATCCGGCGACCAGCATCAGCACTGCCGTCGAGATGCCGTGGTTGACCATGTAGAGCGTCGCCCCGGACTGGCCCTGGCTGGTCATCGCGAAGATGCCCATGATGATGAAGCCGAAGTGCGAGATCGACGCGTACGCCACCAGGCGCTTGATGTCGCGCTGGCCCACCGCGAGCAGCGCCCCGTAGACGATGCTGACGAGCGCCAGGACGAGGATGACGGGCGTAGCCCACTTGCTGGCCTCCGGGAAGAGCTGGAGGCAGAACCGCAGCATCGCGAACGTGCCGACCTTGTCGACGACGGCCGTGATGAGCACGGCGACCGGCGCCGTGGACTCCTGCATGGCGTTGGGCAGCCAGGTGTGCAGCGGCCACAGCGGCGCCTTCACCGCGAAGGCGAAGAAGAAGCCGAGGAACAGCCAGCGCTCGGTGCTGGTCGCCATGTGCAGCGAGCCGTTGGCGCGGGCCTGCACGATCTCGGTGAGCGAGAAGTTCCCGGCGACCACGTACAGGCCGATCACCGCGGCCAGCATGATCAGACCGCCGACCAGGTTGTAGAGGAGGAACTTGACCGCCGCGTACGACCGCTGCGTCGACGCCGCCTCCTCGCCCCGCGCCGCGTTGGCGGCAGATCGATACGAGCCGTGGGCACGGTCTCCGAAGCCGCCGATGAGGAAGTACATCGGGATGAGCATGGCTTCGAAGAAGATGTAGAAGAGGAAGACGTCGGTGGCCTCGAAGGAGAGGATCACCATCGCCTCGACGGCGAGGATCAAAGCGAAGTAGCCCTGAGTCGGCCGCCAACGCCTGTTGCCCGTCTCTTCCGGGTCCGCGTCGTGCCAGCCCGCGAGGATCACGAACGGCATCAGCAGGGCGGTCAGCGCGATGAGCGCCACCGCGATGCCGTCCACGCCCAGCTCGTACCTCACCCCGAAGGCCGCGATCCACGCGTGGGACTCGGTGAGCTGGTAGCGGGCGCCGCCCGGGTCGAAGCGGACCAGGACCAGGGCGGCCAGCGCGAGCGTGGCGAGGGAGACGACCAGCGCCAGCCACTTGGCGGCGGTGCGCCGCGCGGCCGGGACGGCGGCCGTGGCGACCGCCCCGATGGCCGGGAGCACCGCCGTCGCTGTCAGCAGAGGAAAGGACATCGGTATCAGACCGCCCTCATCAGCAGGGTCGCGGCGACGAGGAGTGCCGCACCGCCGAACATCGAGACCGCGTAGGAGCGCGCGAAGCCGTTCTGCAGCCGGCGCATCCGTCCGGACAGGCCGCCCACCGAGGCCGCCGTGCCGTTGACGACGCCGTCGACCAGGGTGTGGTCGACGTACACCAGGGACCGCGTCAGGTGCTCGCCGCCGCGGACGAGGACGACGTGGTTGAAGTCGTCCTGGAGCAGGTCGCGCCGGGCGGCCCGGGTGAGCAGCGACCCGCGCGGGGCGACGGCCGGGACCGCCTTGCGGCCGTACTGGGCGTAGGCGATGGCGACGCCGACGACCAGGCAGACCACGGTGGCGCCGGTGACCGTCAGCGCACTGACCGGCGAGTTCCCCTCACTGTGCCCGGTGACCGGCTCCAGCCAGTGCAGGAAGCGGTCGCCGAGGTGGAAGAAGAAGCCGGCGAAGACCGATCCGACGGCCAGCACGATCATGGGGATCGTCATGACCTTGGGCGACTCGTGCGGGTGGGGTACGGCGTGCTCGCCGTGCTCCTCGGCCGCCGGTTCCACCCCGGGCTCGGCCGGGGAGGGGGTCGGCCGGTTCCTCCAGCGCTCCTCCCCGAAGAAGGTCATCAGCATCACGCGCGTCATGTAGTACGCGGTGATGGCCGCGCCGAGGAGGGCCGTGCCGCCGAGGATCCAGCCCTGGGTGCCGCCCTTGGCGAAGGCCGCCTCGATGATCGCGTCCTTGGAGTAGAAGCCGGACAGGAACGGGAAGCCGATGATGGCGAGGTAGCCGAGGCCGAAGGTGATGAACGTGATCGGCATGTACTTGCGCAGGCCGCCGTAACGGCGCATGTCCACCTCGTCGTTCATGCCGTGCATGACCGAACCGGCGCCGAGGAACAGCCCGGCCTTGAAGAAGCCGTGCGTCACCAGGTGCATGATCGCGAAGACGTAGCCGATGGGGCCGAGTCCCGCGGCGAGCACCATGTAGCCGATCTGCGACATGGTCGAGCCGGCCAGCGCCTTCTTGATGTCGTCCTTCGCGCAACCGACGATCGCACCGAACAGGAGCGTGACGGCGCCGACGACGGTGACGACGAGCTGTGCGTCGGGGGCGAGGTTGAAGATCGCGGCGGAGCGGACGATCAGGTAGACGCCCGCGGTCACCATGGTGGCCGCGTGGATGAGGGCGGAGACCGGGGTCGGGCCCTCCATCGCGTCCCCGAGCCAGGACTGCAGCGGCACCTGGGCGGACTTGCCGCAGGCGGCGAGCAGCAGCATCAGGCCGATGGCGGTGAGCCTGCCCTCGGAGGTGTCGCCGACGTGGCCGAACACCGGCCCGAAGGCGAAAGACCCGAACGTCGTGAACATCAGCATGATCGCGATCGACAGGCCCATGTCGCCGACGCGGTTGACCAGGAAGGCCTTCTTCGCCGCGGTGGCCGCGCTGGGCTTGTGCTGCCAGAAGCCGATCAGCAGGTAGGAGGCGAGACCGACGCCCTCCCAGCCGACGTACAGCAGCAGGTAGTTGTCGGCGAGGACGAGCAGCAGCATCGCCGCGAGGAACAGGTTCAGATAGCCGAAGAAGCGGCGCCGGCGCTCGTCGTGCTCCATGTACCCGACCGAGTACAGGTGGATCAGCGAGCCGACGCCGGTGATCAGCAGCACGAACGTCATCGACAGCTGGTCGAGGCGGAAGGTGACGTCCGCCTGGAAGCTCTCGACGGGGATCCAGGTGAAGAGGTGCTGGATCAGGGTGCGCTGTTCGGGGTCCTTGCCGAGCAGGTCGGCGAAGAGGACCAGGCCGATCACGAAGGAGGCGGCCGACAGGAGCGTGCCGAGCCAGTGGCCCACGGCGTCGAGACGCCGGCCGCCGACCAGGAGGACGGCCGCTCCGAGCAGGGGCGCCGCGATGAGCAGCGCAATCAGGTTGTCCACGATTCTTCCGACCCCTTACAGCTTCATCAGGCTGGCGTCGTCGACCGAGGCCGAGTGGCGGGAACGGAACAGCGACACGATGATCGCGAGCCCGACCACGACCTCCGCTGCGGCGACGACCATCGTGAAGAAGGCGATGATCTGGCCGTCGAGGTTGCCGTGCATCCGGGAGAAGACGACGAACGCGAGGTTGCACGCGTTCAGCATCAGCTCGATGCACATGAAGACCACGATGGCGTTGCGCCGGATCAGCACACCGGTGGCGCCGATCGTGAACAGCAGGGCGGCGAGATAGAGGTAGTTGACCGGGTTCACTTCGACGCCTCCTCGGGCCGCTTGAACGTCGCCGGCTCGATCTCGGCCCGCTCCAGGCGCTCCTCGGCGCGCTGCTCCAGGGCCCGCAGGTCGTTGAGCGCCGCGGCCGACACGTCGCGGATCTGGCCGCGCTCGCGCAGCGTCTTGCTGACCGTGAGCTCGGACGGGGTGCCGTCGGGCAGCAGGCCCGCGATGTCCACCGCGTTGTGCCGGGCGTACACACCGGGCGCCGGCAGCGGCGGTACGTGCTTGCCGTCGCGGACGCGCTGCTCGGACAGCTCGCGCTGGGTCCGGGCCCGCTCGGTGCGCTCGCGGTGGGTGAGCACCATGGCGCCGACCGCGGCCGTGATCAGCAGGGCGCCGGTGATCTCGAAGGCGAAGACGTACTTGGTGAAGATGAGGGCCGCCAGACCCTCCACGTTGCCGCCGGCGTTCGCCCTGCCGATGCCGTCGAACTCCTTGAGGGAGGCGTTGGCGATCCCGCCGAGCAGCAGGACCCCGAAGCCGAGCCCGCAGAGAAGGGCCAGCCAGCGCTGGCCCTTGATGGTCTCCTTGAGGGAGTCCGCGGCCGTGACGCCGACGAGCATCACCACGAACAGGAAGAGCATCATGATCGCGCCGGTGTAGACGACGATCTGCACGATGCCGAGGAAGTAGGCGCCGTTGGCGAGGTAGAACACCGCCAGGACGATCATGGTGCCGGCCAGGCAGAGCGCGCTGTGGACGGCCTTCTTCATGAAGACGGTGCACAGGGCGCCGATCACCGCCACGGTGCCGAGGACCCAGAACTGGAAGGCCTCGCCGGTGGAGGTGGTGTAGGCGGCGAGCTGTGGGCTCATGCGTCGGCCCCCTGTTCCCGCGCGGCGCCCGAGGGGCCCGCCATGTGAGGCTGCTCCCCCTTGGAGACGGCGACCTGGCGCACCGTGCCGGGCGCGGACTCCGTGACCAGGCCGCGGTAGTAGTCCTGCTCGTCCATCCCCGGGAAGATCGCGTGCGGCGTGTCGACCATGCCCTCGTCGAGACCGGCGAGCAGCTGTTCCTTGGTGTAGATGAGGTTGGCCCGGCTGGAGTCGGCCAACTCGAACTCGTTCGTCATCGTCAGCGCGCGCGTGGGGCACGCCTCGATGCACAGGCCGCACAGGATGCAGCGGGCGTAGTTGATCTGGTAGACGCGGCCGTACCGTTCGCCCGGCGAGTAGCGCTCCTCGTCGGTGTTGTCGGCGCCCTCGACGTAGATGGCGTCGGCGGGGCAGGCCCAGGCGCACAGTTCGCAGCCGACGCACTTCTCCAGGCCGTCCGGATGGCGGTTGAGCTGGTGCCGTCCGTGGAAGCGCGGAGCCGTGGTCTTCTTCTGCTCCGGGTACTGCTCGGTCAGCCGCTTCTTGAACATGGCCTTGAAGGTCACGCCGAAGCCGGCCACGGGGTTCAGGAAACCGGGCTTGGTCTCCTTGGGCTCCTCAGCCATCGGACGCCTCCTTTCCATCCAGAGATCCGTCACTCTCAGTATCAGACCCACCACTGACAATCAGCTCCCGCTCCCGGCGCGGACGCCGGCGCGGCACCGAGGGCAGGTCCTGCCCCGGCAGCGGCGGTACGGGGAACCCTCCGGCCATCGGGTCGAAGGCGGCCGGTTCCTCGGCGGGCGGCTCGGCCTTCTTCGCCTTCTCGCGGAACATGTCGGCGACGAAGGACAGGAGCAGCAGGGCCAGGACGCCGCCGCCGACGTAGAGCGCGACGTCGGCGAAGTCGTAGTGCTCGTTGCGCAGGGTCCGCACGGTCGCGACGAGCATCAGCCAGGTCACGGAGACCGGGATGAGGACCTTCCAGCCGAGCTTCATCAGCTGGTCGTAGCGGACCCGCGGGAGCGTGCCGCGCAGCCAGATGAAGAAGAACAGCAGCAGCTGGACCTTGATCACGAACCAGAGCAGCGGCCACCAGCCGTGGTTGGCGCCCGCCCAGAAGCCGCTGATCGGCCAGGGTGCCCGCCAGCCGCCCAGGAAGAGCGTGGTCGACACGGCCGAGACGGTCACCATGTTGACGTACTCGGCGAGCATGAACATCGCGAACTTGATCGACGAGTACTCGGTGTTGAAGCCGCCGACCAGGTCGCCCTCGGACTCCGGCATGTCGAAGGGGGCGCGGTTGGTCTCGCCGACCATGGTGACGATGTAGAGGATGAAGGAGACCGGCAGCAGCAGGATGTACCAGCGGTCGTGCTGCTGTTGGACGATCGTCGAGGTCGACATCGACCCCGAGTACAGGAACACCGAGGCGAACGCGGCGCCCATGGCGATCTCGTACGAGATCATCTGCGCGCAGGAGCGCAGGCCGCCCAGCAGCGGGTAGGTGGATCCGGAACTCCAGCCCGCCAGCACGATGCCGTAGATGCCGACGGAGGCGACCGCGAGGATGTAGAGCATCGCGATCGGCAGGTCGGTCAGCTGCATCGCGGTGCGGTGCCCGAAGATCGAGATCTCGTTGTCCGCGGGCCCGAAGGGGATCACCGCGATCGCCATGAAGGCCGGGATGGCCGCGACGATCGGCGCGAGGACGTACACCGCCTTGTCCGCGCGCTTGACGACGAGGTCCTCCTTGAGCATCAGCTTCACGCCGTCGGCGAGGGACTGGAGCATGCCCCAGGGGCCGTGCCGGTTGGGGCCGATGCGCAGCTGCATCCAGGCGACGACCTTGCGCTCCCAGACGATGGAGAACAGCACCGTGATCATCAGGAAGGCGAAGCAGAACACCGCCTTGATGACGACCAGCCACCACGGATCGGTGCCGAACATCGAGAGGTTTTCAGCGGCGAGGTACGGGCTCATGCCTCCACCTCCTTGGGGGCCTCGCCGGCGACGGTCGCCGGTCCGATGCGGACGAGGGAGCCGGGCAGTGCGCCGGTGTCGGAGGCGACGCCCCCGCCGACGGAGTTCAGCGGGAGCCAGACCACCCGGTCGGGCATCTCGGTGATGTGCAGCGGGAGTTCGACCGTCCCGGCGGGGCCGGTCACGGCGATGAGGTCGCCGTCCTCGACGCCCGCCTCGGCGGCCGTGGCGGCCGACAGGCGCGCGTGGGCGGCGTGCCGCGTCCCGGCGAGCGCCTCGTCGCCCTCCTGGAGGACTCCCCGGTCGAGGAGCAGCCGGTGCCCGGCGAGCACGGCCTCCCCCGCGGCGGGCCGCGGGAGCACGCCCGACGTCTCCAGCGGGTCCGTGGCGCGCGGGCCGTCCCAGGCGCCGAGCCGGTCCAGTTCCCTGTGCACGGTCCGCAGGTCCGGCAGACCCAGGTGGACGTCCATGGCGTCGGCCAGCATCTGCAGCACGCGCGCGTCGGAGGGCGACACCCGGCGGGTCATCTGGTCGGGCTTGAGCGCGGCCTCGAAGGGGCGCACCCGGCCCTCCCAGTCGAGGAACGTGCCGGCCTTCTCGGCGACGGCCGCGACCGGCAGGACGACGTCGGCGTGTTCGGTGACCTCGCTGGGCCGCAGCTCCAGCGACACCAGGAAGCCGGCCTCGGCCAGTGCCTCACGCGCGCGTGCCGGATCGGGCAGGTCGGCGATTTCCACGCCGGCCACGAGCAGCGCCTGCAGGTCGCCCTGCGCGGCGGCCTCGACGATCTGGCCGGTGTCGCGGCCGTAGCGGTGCGGCAGATCGGCGACGCCCCACACGGCGGCGACCTCCTCCCGCGCGCGCGGGTCGGTCGCGGGCCGTCCGCCCGGCAGCAGCGAGGGCAGCGCGCCCGCCTCGACGGCGCCGCGCTCGCCCGCCCGGCGCGGGATCCACACCAGGTGGGCGCCGGTCGCGGACGCGGCCCGTACCGCGGCGGTCAGACCGCCCGCCACACCGGTCAGCCGCTCACCGACGACGATGACCGCGCCCTCGCCGCGCAGCGCCTGAGCGGCCTGCGCGCCGCCGTCCTCCAGGCCGACGCCGCTCGCGAGCGCGTCCAGCCACTCGGTCTCGGTGCCGGGCGCGGCCGGCAGCAGGGTGCCGCCCGCCTTCTCCAGGCCCCGGGTCGCGTGCGTGGCGAGCGCGAACACCTGCTGGCCGTGGCCCCGCCATGCCTTGCGCAGCCGCAGGAAGACGCCGGGCGCCTCCTCCTCCGACTCGAAGCCGACCAGCAGGACGGCGGGCGCCTTCTCCAGCGAGGTGTACGTGACGCCCGTACCGTCGACGTCCCTCCCGCGTCCGGCGACCCGGGCGGCCAGGAAGTCGGCCTCCTCACCGCTGTGCACACGCGCGCGGAAGTCGATGTCGTTGGTGTCGAGCGCCACGCGCGCGAACTTGCTGTAGGCGTAGGCGTCCTCGACGGTGAGCCGGCCGCCGGTGAGGACACCGGTGCGGCCGCGCGAGGCGAGCAGCCCCTGCGCGGCGATCTGCAGGGCCTCCGGCCAGGACGCGGGTTCCAGGACGCCCTCGGCGTTGCGCACCAACGGCGTCTGGAGCCGGTCCTTCATCTGCGCGTACCGGAACGCGAAGCGTCCCTTGTCGCAGATCCACTCCTCGTTGACCTCGGGGTCGTTCTCGGCGAGCCGCCGCATGACCTTGCCGCGCCGGTGGTCGGTGCGGGTGGCGCAGCCGCCCGAGCAGTGCTCGCAGACCGAGGGCGAGGAGACGAGGTCGAAGGGGCGGGAGCGGAAGCGGTACGCCGCCGAGGTGAGCGCGCCGACCGGGCAGATCTGGATGGTGTTGCCGGAGAAGTACGACTCGAACGGGTCGCCCTCGCCGGTGCCGACCTGCTGCAGCGCGCCCCGCTCCAGCAGCTCGATCATCGGGTCGCCCGCGATCTGGTTGGAGAAGCGGGTGCACCGGGCGCACAGCACGCACCGCTCCCGGTCGAGCAGCACCTGCGTGGAGATCGGCACGGGCTTCTCGTACGTCCGCTTGCGGCCGTCGAACCGGGATTCTGCGTTGCCGTGCGACATCGCCTGGTTCTGCAGCGGGCACTCGCCGCCCTTGTCGCAGACCGGGCAGTCCAGCGGGTGGTTGATGAGGAGGAACTCCATCACGCCGTGCTGGGCCTTCTCGGCGACCGGCGAGGTGAGCTGGGTCTTCACCACCATCCCGTCCGTGCACGTGATCGTGCAGGACGCCATGGGCTTGCGCTGGCCCTCGACCTCGACGATGCACTGGCGGCAGGCGCCGGCCGGGTCGAGGAGGGGATGGTCGCAGAAGCGGGGGATCTCGATGCCGAGCTGCTCGGCGGCGCGGATGACCAGGGTGCCCTTGGGCACGCTGATCTCGATGCCGTCGATCGTCAGCGTGACGAGGTCCTCCGGCGGGACCGCCGCCTCTCCCCCTCCGGTGGAGGCGCTGGTGGTCACGGTCATGCGTTCACCTCCGGGCGGTCGGCCCAGGCCGTCGACTTTGCCGGGTCGAAGGGGCAGCCCCGGCCCGTGATGTGCTGCTCGTACTCCTCGCGGAAGTACTTGAGCGAGGAGAAGATCGGCGAGGCGGCACCGTCGCCGAGGGCGCAGAAGGCCTTGCCGTTGATGTTGTCCGCGATGTCGGCGAGCTTGTCGAGGTCGGACATGGCGCCCTTGCCCGCCTCGATGTCGCGCAGCAACTGGACGAGCCAGTAGGTGCCTTCGCGGCAGGGTGTGCACTTGCCGCAGGACTCGTGGGCGTAGAACTCGGTCCAGCGGGTCACGGCACGCACGACGCAGGTGGTCTCGTCGAAGCACTGCAGGGCCTTGGTGCCGAGCATGGAACCGGCGGCGCCCACTCCTTCGTAGTCGAGGGGGACGTCGAGGTGCTCGTCGGTGAACATCGGCGTCGAGGAGCCGCCGGGCGTCCAGAACTTCAGGCGGTGCCCGGGGCGCATGCCCCCGCTCATGTCGAGCAGCTGGCGCAGCGTGATGCCGAGCGGGGCCTCGTACTGGCCGGGGCTCACCACGTGGCCGCTGAGCGAGTAGAGCGTGAAGCCCGGGGACTTCTCGCTGCCCATCGACCTGAACCAGTCCTTGCCGTTTTTCAGGATCGCGGGAACCGACGCGATCGACTCGACGTTGTTCACCACAGTCGGGCAGGCATAGAGGCCCGCGACGGCAGGGAAGGGGGGACGAAGCCGCGGTTGACCACGGCGGCCTTCGAGCGAGTCCAGCAGCGCGGTCTCCTCACCGCAGATGTACGCGCCCGCGCCCGCGTGCACGGTGAGTTCGAGGTCGAGTCCGCTGCCCAGGATGTTCTCGCCGAGGTAGCCCGCCGCGTAGGCCTCGCGCACGGCCGCGTGCAACCGCCGCAGTACGGGGACGACTTCACCCCGCAGATAGATGAAGGCGTGCGACGACCTGATGGCGTAACACGCGATGACGATGCCCTCGATGAGGCTGTGCGGGTTCGCGAAGAGGAGCGGGATGTCCTTGCAGGTCCCGGGCTCCGACTCGTCGGCGTTGACAACCAGATAGTGCGGTTTTCCATCGCCCTGCGGAATGAACTGCCACTTCATTCCGGTCGGGAAGCCGGCCCCGCCGCGTCCGCGCAGACCGGATTCCTTGACGTACGCGATGACGTCGTCCGGTGACATGGCGAGTGCCTTGCGGAGTCCCTCGTACCCCTCGTGCCTTCGGTACACGTCCAGCGACCAGGACCTGTCCTCGTCCCAGAAGGCCGACAGCACGGGTGCGAGCAGCTTCTCGGGGCTGACCTCTCCCCCGCCCTCGAACTTGCCCGGGCGGGAGCTGCCCCCACCTTCGGTGGCCACGGTCATCACTCCCCCTCCTCTGCGGTAGGCCCTGCGGGGTGGGACGGGTCGGAGGCCGAGGTGGCCTGCGGCGCGTCGTGGGAGCTGAGGTGCTCCTTCGGCGACGGCTCGTGCACGGCCCGGTCCTGGGGCTCGTCGTGCGGTCCGCCGTCGCGCGGGTGGACCACGCGCGCGGGTGCGGTCTCTCCCTTGGCCAGGCGGAGGCCCACCAGCGAGGCGGGTCCGGCGCTGCCGCCGCCCTCGGTCGCCCCCTCCCGCTCGTCGGGGAAGCCCGCCAGGATCCGGGCGGTCTCCTTGAAGGTGCACAGGGGCGCCCCGCGCGTCGGCGTCACCGGCCGTCCCGCGCGGAGGTCGTCGACCAGACGCCGGGCGGTCGCCGGGGTCTGGTTGTCGAAGAACTCCCAGTTGACCATCACGACCGGCGCGAAGTCGCAGGCCGCGTTGCACTCGATGTGCTCCAGGGTGACCTTGCCGTCCTCGGTCGTCCCGCCGTTGCCGACGCCGAGGTGCTCCTGGAGCGACTCGAAGATCGCGTCGCCGCCCATCACCGCGCAGAGGGTGTTGGTGCAGACGCCCACCTGGTAGTCGCCGCTCGGCCCGCGCCGGTACATGGTGTAGAAGGTCGCGACGGCGGTGACCTCGGCCGTGGTGAGGTCCAGGACGTCCGCGCAGAACTGCATCCCGGTGCGCGTGACGTGCCCCTCCTCCGACTGCACCAGGTGCAGCAGCGGAAGGAGCGCGGACCGGGAGTCGGGGTAGCGGGCGATGATCTCGCGCGCGTCGGCCTCGAGTCGTGCTCGAACGTCGTCCGGGTAGCCGGGCGCGGGCAGTTCGGGCATGCCCAGGCTGACGCCCCGCTCGGAAGAAGAGGTGGTCACCGGTCGACGCCTCCCATCACGGGGTCGATGGACGCCACGGCGACGATGACGTCGGCGACCTGGCCGCCTTCGCACATCGCGGCCATGGCCTGCAGGTTGGTGAAGGACGGGTCGCGGAAGTGGACCCGGTAGGGGCGGGTGCCGCCGTCGGACACGACGTGCACGCCGAGCTCGCCCTTGGGTGACTCGACCGCCGCGTACGCCTGTCCCGCCGGTACGCGGAATCCCTCGGTGACCAGCTTGAAGTGGTGGATCAGGGCCTCCATGGAGGTGCCCATGATCTTCTTGATGTGGTCGAGGGAGTTGCCCAGTCCGTCCGGTCCCAGGGCGAGCTGGGCGGGCCAGGCGATCTTCTTGTCGGCGACCATGACCGGGCCGGGCTGGAGCCGGTCCAGGCACTGTTCGACGATGCCGAGCGACTGGCGCATCTCCTCCAGGCGGACCAGGAAGCGGCCGTAGGCGTCACAGGTGTCGGCGGTCGGGATCTCGAAGTCGTACGTCTCGTAGTCGCAGTACGGCTGGGCCTTGCGCAGGTCGTGCGGCAGGCCGGTGGAGCGCAGGATCGGGCCGGTGGCGCCGAGGGCCATGCAGCCGGCCAGGTCGAGGTAGCCGATGTCCTGCATACGGGCCTTGAAGATGGGGTTCCCGGTGGCGAGCTTGTCGTACTCCGGGAGGTTCTTCTTCATCTTCTTCACGAACTCGCGGATCTGGTCCACCGCGCCGGGCGGCAGGTCCTGGGCGAGTCCGCCGGGCCGGATGTACGCGTGGTTCATCCGCAGGCCCGTGATGAGCTCGTAGATGTCGAGAATCATTTCACGATCACGGAAGCCGTAGATCATGATCGTGGTGGCGCCGAGCTCCATGCCGCCGGTGGCGATGCACACCAGGTGGGAGGAGAGCCGGTTCAGCTCCATCAGGAGCACCCGGATGATCTTGGCCCGCTCGGTGATCTGGCCCTCGATGCCGAGGAGCTTCTCGACGCCGAGGCAGTAGGCGGTCTCGTTGAAGAAGGACGTCAGGTAGTCCATGCGCGTGACGAAGGTGGTGCCCTGCGTCCACGTGCGGTACTCGAGGTTCTTCTCGATGCCGGTGTGCAGGTAGCCGATGCCGCAGCGGGCCTCGGTGACCGTCTCGCCCTCGATCTCCAGGATCAGGCGCAGCACCCCGTGGGTGGACGGGTGCTGGGGACCCATGTTGACGACGATGCGCTCGTCGTCGGCGCGGGCCGCGGACTGCACGACCTCGTCCCAGTCGCCACCGGTGACCGTGTAGACGGTGCCCTCGGTGGTCTCACGTGCTGATGCCATCGAGGAGGTGGCCCCGGAGGGACTCGATGAGGGGTGGTGGCCGGGCGACGGGTTGGGAGTGCTCACGAGTACGACCTCCGCTGGTCCGGAGCCGGGATCTGGGCGCCCTTGTACTCGACGGGGATGCCGCCGAGCGGGTAGTCCTTGCGCTGCGGATGGCCCTGCCAGTCGTCCGGCATCATGATCCGGGTCAGGGCCGGGTGACCGTCGAAGACGATCCCGAAGAAGTCGTAGGTCTCGCGCTCGTGCCAGTCGTTCGTCGGATAGACCGGGACCAGCGACGGGATGCGCGGGTCGTCGCCGGGGGCGCTGACCTCCAGCCGGATCAGCCGGTTGTGGGTGATCGAGCGCAGGTGGTAGACGGCGTGCAGCTCGCGGCCCTTGTCGTGCGGGTAGTGGACCCCGCTGACGCCGGTGCACAGCTCGAAGCGCAGGGCCGGGTCGTCGCGCAGGGTGCGGGCCACGCGGACGAGGTGCTCGCGCTCGATGTGGAAGGTGAGCTCGTCCCGGTCGACGACCGTCTTCTCGATCGCGTTGCCGGGCAGGAGTCCCTGTTCCTCCAGCGCGCCCTCGAGTTCGTCGGCGACCTCGTCGAACCAGCCGCCGTAGGGCCGGGTCGCCGGTCCCGGCAGCCGGACCGAGCGGACGAGGCCGCCGTAGCCGGAGGTGTCGCCGCCGTTGTTGGCGCCGAACATGCCGCGCTGGACGCGGATCTCCTCGCCGCCCTGGCCGCGCTGGCCGGGGAGGTTGTCGGCGGCCAGGTCCTTCTCGGGGTTGACCCCGTTCGACCCGTTCACGCCGTTGCCGTGTGCGTCGCTCACCGCAGCAGCCCCTTCATCTCGATCGTGGGCAGGGCCTTGAGCGCCGCCTCCTCCGCCTCCCGGGCGGCCTCCTCGGCGTTCACGCCGAGCTTGGAGGTCTGGATCTTCTGGTGGAGCTTGAGGATCGCGTCCATCAGCATCTCGGGCCGGGGCGGACAGCCCGGCAGGTAGATGTCGACGGGCACGATGTGGTCGACGCCCTGCACGATCGCGTAGTTGTTGAACATGCCGCCCGAGGAGGCGCAGACACCCATGGAGATGACCCACTTCGGGTTGGGCATCTGGTCGTAGACCTGCCGCAGCACCGGCGCCATCTTCTGGCTGACCCGGCCGGCCACGATCATCAGGTCCGCCTGGCGGGGCGAACCGCGGAAGACCTCCATGCCGAAGCGCGCCAGGTCGTAGCGGCCGGCGCCGGTGGTCATCATCTCGATCGCGCAGCAGGCGAGGCCGAAGGTGGCCGGGAAGACCGACGCCTTGCGCACCCAGCCCGCGGCCTGCTCGACGGTGGTCAGCAGGAAACCGCTCGGCAGCTTTTCTTCGAGTCCCATGTCTTTAAAGGCCCCTCAGTCCCATTCCAGGCCGCCGCGCCGCCATACGTACGCGTACGCGACGAAGACGGTGAGCACGAAGAGCAGCATCTCCACGAGCCCGAAAACACCGAGGGCGTCGAAGGTGACGGCCCACGGGTAGAGGAAGACGATCTCGATGTCGAAGACGATGAAGAGCATCGCCGTCAGGTAGTACTTGATGGGGAAGCGCCCGCCGCCGGCCGGCGTGGGGGTCGGCTCGATACCGCACTCGTAGGCCTCGAGCTTGGCCCGGTTGTACCGCTTCGGACCGATCAGCGTGGCCATGACCACGGAGAAGATCGCAAAGCCTGCCCCGAGGGCTCCCAGTACGAGGATGGGCGCATACGCGTTCACCGCTCCTCGCTCCTCTCAGTCGGCACTGACTGCTGGCGGTTGCGCTGGACTCACATCGGCCTCACCCGTCCCCCGAATCCCGCCCGTTCCGGCAAAGATCGGGAACATGTGAAGCAGGTCACAAGCCCAACTGCCTCGCATCCTATGCCCGGCGGTCTGTGATCTGCGACACGGGGTATTACACAAGCTTTGTGATCTCCACCACCTGACGAACGATCATGAAGTCGGATGAGCAGTGATCTTCACACGCGAAGCTCATCCTTGATCACCAGCAGTGACATTTCTGTTCGTTTCCGCTGGTGAGAGGGGCCCTGCACTATCAGATGCCCGGCGTCCGACGCAAAGTGGCGCGGGACGTCAAGCCCTTGGTATGAGGCCGCCTTTCACACATCAGAGGGACAAGCGATCCGTGGTGTGGACGCGTTCGTGCCTTCACGAACAAGCGCCCACCTCGGGGCGGCGCCGAGACGGCGACGGCATGGCGGCGACGACGTGACCCACACGGCGCCGGCGTGGTGGCGCGTCACCACCGCCACCAGGCATCGCCGCGACGATCGGCGCGCGCACTTTCCGCGTTCGCTTCATCACGTTGAGTGGACGCCCGACGGAGCTGCCGCTTCCCGCGACAACCGCTCGACACAGGGCGCCACGCAAGACGAATCGGCGCCAGAGGTCATGAAAGCGGACGGAATGTCATCCCGTTCCGGCGCGGCATGGACCCTCGGCTCGCCGGGGGCCGGTCCGGGTGCCCCGACGGCGAGACGGAACCCCGCGCGGGACGCCCTCGTCGCGGTGACCGTTCCGTGACCTCGGCCACACTCATGAGAGGACCATGAGAACCGGGCTTGGCCAACGGTCCCAACCGATGGTAGGCGCGGGGCAATTCGGGCGTAACAGCGAAACACCATGATCAAAGCCATGATCACTCGCGTCCGTATTGTCCGTTACGGCGTCAATAAGGACGTAGGCGAGGGGGATTTGGGGGGCCCGTTGAGCAAATGTGGCGCACCACACGTTTCTTGAAGATATGAAGGAGCCCCTGGTACCGGTTATTCCCATGTCCCACACCGCTCACATACGCAGCCACCGGAAGCCCCGCCGTAGCGCGTCGAAAATCGCGATGCGGGCGGGAGTTGCCGGCGGTGTCCTCGGCACGCTGGCAGTGACCGGCGCGTCGGCCTCGTCGGCGAACGCCGCCGAGCCCGTGACGCAGACCGTCGAACTGCCCACCCTCACCGCCGACCTGGCCGCCCAGGTCGCCCAGTCCGCGGACGCCACCCAGCAGGCTGCCGCGAACTACCAGCTTCGTGCCGAGCGTGACGCGGCCGCCGCGAAGGCCGCAAAGCAGGCCAAGGCGGACCTCGCCGAGGCGAAGCAGGTGGCGGAGGCCAAGAAGAAGGCGGCCGAGGCGGCCGCCCGCAAGGCCGCCGCCGAGCGCGCGACGCGCAGCGCCCCGCGGACGACGCTCGCCGCCTCGGTGAGCACCTCCAGCACCCCCAGCTCCTCCACGGCGACCGGTTCGGCCGCCGCGGTCATCGCCTTCGCCAAGGCGCAGATCGGCGACGCCTACGTCTCCGGCGGTACCGGCCCCAACTCCTGGGACTGCTCCGGCCTGATGCAGGCCGCCTTCAAGCAGGCCGGCATCAGCCTGCCGCGTGTCTCGCAGGACCAGTCCACCGCGGGCACCAACGTCTCGCTGTCCAACCTGCAGCCGGGCGACATCCTCTACTGGGGCAGCGCGGGCAGCGCCTACCACGTGGCGCTGTACGTCGGCGACGGCATGTTCGTCGGCGCGCAGAACCCGTCCTCCGGCGTCGTCGAGAAGCCGCTGTCGTACGACCCGCCGACCGGCGCGGTCCGGGTGCTCTGAGAGCAGCCCACAGCCGTAGGAAGTGAAGGGCCGCAGCCGCTCGAGGGCTGCGGCCCTTCCGGCATGAGCCGCGGCGGGGCGCAGGGGGCCCGCCGCGACGCGGACGCCCGCAGCGCGGACACCCACGGCGCGGGCACCCACAGGGCGGCCACGCAGAGCGCGGGCGCGCACAGCGGAGAGGCACGACGAAGGGGCGCACGCTCGCCGGCGTGCGCCCCTTCCGGGCCACGGGAGGGGCCGGGAGAGTTCCGGGAAGGTTCCGCCCCGGACCACCCCGGAGCATCCTCCAGTCGTCGCTCAGGCCCCCGCTGAGGCCCTCGCCGGGGCCATCCGCCGCCGAGCCTTCGCCGGGGCCGTCGCTCAGGCCTTCGGCGCCACCTTGCTCAGCCCGTTGATGATGCGGTCCATGGCGTCGCCGCCCGTAGGGTCGGTGAGGTTGGCGAGCAGCTTGAGGGTGAACTTCATCAGCACCGGGTGGGTCAGGCCGCGCTGGGTGGCGATCTGCATGACCTTCGGGTTGCCGATGAGCTTCACGAAGGCGCGGCCCAGCGTGTAGTAGCCGCCGTAGGTGTCCTTCAGGACGCGCGGGTAGCGCTGGAGGGCGAGTTCGCGCTGGCCCGGCGTCGTGCGGGCGTGTGCCTGGACGATGACGTCGGCGGCGATCTGCCCGGACTCCATGGCGTAGGCGATGCCCTCGCCGTTGAAGGGGTTCACCAGGCCGCCGGCGTCGCCGACGAGCAGCAGGCCCTTGGTGTAGTGCGGCTGGCGGTTGAAGGCCATGGGGAGCGCGGCGCCGCGGATCGGGCCGGTCATGTTCTCCGGGGTGTAGCCCCAGTCCTCCGGCATCGACGCGCACCAGGCCTTCAGGACCTCGCGCCAGTCCAGCTCCTTGAAGGAGTCGGAGGTGTTGAGGACGCCCAGGCCGACGTTCGAGGTGCCGTCGCCCATACCGAAGATCCAGCCGTAGCCGGGCAGGAGGCGGTCCTGGGGACCACGGCGGTCCCACAGTTCCAGCCAGGACTCCAGGTAGTCGTCGTCGTGCCGCGGCGAGGTGAAGTACGTGCGGACCGCGACGCCCATGGGGCGGTCCTCGCGGCGGTGCAGGCCCATCGCCAGGGACAGGCGGGTGGAGTTGCCGTCGGCGGCGACGACGAGCGGGGCGTGGAAGGTGACCTCGCGCTTCTCCTCGCCCAGCTTGGCGGTGACACCGGTGATGCGGCCGGTGCGGTCGTCGACGATCGGGCCCGAGACGTTGCAGCGCTCGTACAGGCGCGCCCCCGCCTTCTGGGCCTGGCGGGCGAGCTGCTCGTCGAAGTCGTCGCGCTTGCGGACGAGTCCGTAGTCCGGGAAGGAGGCGAGATCCGGCCAGTCCAACTGGAGACGGCTGCCGCCGCCGATGATGCGCAGACCCTTGTTGCGCAGCCAGCCGGCCTCCTCGGAGATGTCGATGCCCATGGCGACGAGCTGCTTGACGGCGCGCGGGGTGAGTCCGTCGCCGCAGACCTTCTCCCGGGGGAACTCGGTCTTCTCCAGCAGGAGTACGTCGAGTCCGGACCGGGCCAGGTGGTACGCGGTGGTGGAGCCGGCTGGCCCCGCGCCCACGACGATCACATCGGCGGTGTTGTCGGAGAGGGGCTCGGTCACGGCGGGATCTCCCCAAGGTTCGAAATCTGCGTGCCGACCGGCACTGGACATGGGCAGTCTATGCAGGACAATTGATCACCCGGCTGAAGGGCTGCCCCCGTGAACCGACCTCTCCCCGTCGTACGGCTCCGCGTCCCCACCGACGAGGACGCCGTCGCCTGGCACCGGATCTTCGACGACCCGGACGTCATGGAGTTCCACGGCGGCAAGTCCGCGGCGCTGTCGGTCTACGAGGAACTCACCGCCCGGCAGCGGCGGCACGACGCCGAGCGCGGCTTCTGCCTGTGGACCATGCTCGACGAGTCGGGCCGGGTGATCGGATTCACGGGAGCCCAGCCGTGGCCGCACGAGTGGGGGCCGAAGGGCGAGATAGAGATCGGCTGGCGGCTGGGACGGGAGCACTGGGGCAAGGGGTACGTCACGACGGCCGCGCACATGACGCTGGAGCGGCTGAGGACGGCGGGCGTGCCGGACGTGGTCGCGATGGTCGACGCCCGCAACGCACGCTCGATCGCGGTGACGCAGCGGCTGGGCATGAGCCTGGGCGAGACGTTCCTGACGCCCGTGTCGCGGCGGAAGGGGCACTGTTACCGCCTCGACCTGTGACGGAGTGACTCTCCGTAGTCGATTGTCACGGAAAGGTACCGAGCGCTTCCGGCCGGTGCACCGCGGGAGTTACCCTTCCAGTACCGCTGGGGGTGACGTTTGTGTACATAACGCCCAATACACCCGAAGTGCGCGTACCGCGCCTGGTCGGACTCATGGCCGTGGACGCGCGCGAGACGGCTCACGCGCGGGGCGTCCTGCTCACCGCGCCGGACCGGCCCGACTTCCACCGCACCGTGGTCGACTACGTCGTGCGGCAGTACCCGCAGCCGGGCGTCGAGGTGCCGCGCGGTGCTGTCGTGACCGTCTGGTTCGACCTCGCCGAGGGCGAGGGCGGCGGGGGCGCGGGCGTGCGCGAGCCGCGCGTGCCGCGTCCGCCGAGTGGAGGGATCCGGCGCGAGGCCGGCGAACCCGACGATCCGTTCGCGGTCGTCGGGCTCTGACACCACCCGGCCGGCGGTCGGTGCCCGTGGGCCCGGGAGCGCTCAGCTCTCCTTGAAGCCGCGGTGCAGGGCCACGATGCCGCCGCTGAGGTTGCGCCAGGCGACCTTCGACCAGCCCGCCGCGCGCAGCCGTTCGGCGAGCGCCGGCTGGTTCGGCCAGGTGCGGATGGACTCGGCGAGGTAGACGTACGCGTCGGGGTTCGACGACACCGCCCGCGCCACCGGGGGCAGGGCGCGCATCAGGTACTCGGTGTAGACGGTGCGGAACGGCGCCCAGGTCGGGTGCGAGAACTCGCAGATCACCACGCGGCCGCCCGGCTTGGTCACCCGGTACATCTCCCGCAGGGCCGTGTCCGTCTCCTGCACGTTGCGCAGCCCGAAGGAGATGGTGACGGCGTCGAAGGTGTCGTCCTTGAACGGCAGCCTCGTCGCGTCGCCCGCCGTGAACGGCAGCCACGCGTTGCGCCGCTTTCCGACCTGGAGCATCCCGAGGGAGAAGTCGCAGGGGACGACGTAGGCGCCGGCGCGGGTGAAGGGCAGCGAGGAGGTGGCCGTGCCGGCGGCGAGGTCGAGGACCTTCTGCGCCGGGCGGGCGTCGACCGCTCTGGCGACCTCCTTGCGCCAGCGCCGGTCCTGTCCCAGGGACAGCACGTCGTTGGTCAGGTCGTACCGTTCCGCCACGTCGTCGAACATCGAGGCGACTTCGTGCGGCTGCTTCTCCAGGGATGCGCGGGTCACGGGCCCATTGTGACAGCAGGACCCACGGCACCGAGGGCCGGGCACACCGGGCGCCCGCCGGCCGGGGCACCCTCGACCGGCCTCCAGCGTCATGGAGGGACACGGTCCCCTCGGCCGACCCTCCCGAAAGCCGCTCGCGCCCCCGGCCGCCTGTGAGAGATTCCCAGTCCGGAATCCCGCTCCGTCCCGCTCCCGGGACGGACATCACGAGGGCTGGTGCACGTGCGATGAGGAGTCTCCTGAAGCCGGCGGCCGGGCTCACCTGCCTGAGCGCCCTGGCCGTCACGGGGTGCTCCTCGGGTTCCGGCGCCACGGCGGACGCGGCACCGGCGGCACCCCGGCAGGGCAGCGCCTCCCCGTCCCCGGCGGCGGCGACCTCCCCCACCTCCTACGCCCCCTACGTCAGCGCCACCACGGCGTCCGGCAACGACTCCGCGGGCTCCCCGACGACGTACAACCTCGCCTTCGTCGTCTCCGGCGGCGCCTGCGCTCCGAAGTGGGACGGCGCCCACGCGCTCGGCGACGCCGCGGTGAGGTCCCGGATCGCTCGGCTGAGGGCGTCGGGCGCCACGGTGCGCGTCTCCTTCGGCGGGGCCTCCGGGAAGGAGTTGGCGGCCACCTGCGGCAGCGTGCCCGAACTGGCCGCGGCGTACGGCGAGGCGCTGGACGCGGCCGGCTCCTCCCAGGCCGACTTCGACATCGAGGGCGACGAACTGACCGACTCCGCCTCCGTCGCCCTGCGCTCGCGGGCGATCGCCCGGCTCCAGCGGGAGCGTCCCGGCCTCCGGGTCTCCTTCACGCTCCCCGTGATGCCGTCCGGCCTCGACGCCGGCGGCCTGGCCCTGCTGGAGTCCGCGAACACCCACGACGTCCAGGTCTCCACCGTCGACATCATGACGATGAACTACGGCGAGTCGTACGACGGCGACATGGGCGACTACGCCGTCACCGCGGCGAAGGCCGCCCACACCCAGCTGAAGAAGGTCTTCGGCCTGTCCGACGCGGAGGCCTGGAGGGGCATGGCCCTCACCTCGATGATCGGCCTCAACGACGTCGCGGGCGAGACCTTCACGCTCTCCGACGCGGCCCAGGTGCGTTCCTTCGCGCGGGAGAAGGAGATCGCCTGGGTCTCGATGTGGTCGGCCTTCCGGGACCGGCAGTGCGAGCGGGGGGACGCGTCGCGGGACGACGCGGCGACCGACTGCAGCGGGGTGCGGCAGGCTCCGGGGGCGTTCGCGGAGGCGCTCGCCGGGTGAGGCCCACCGGGCTCAGCGGCGGCGGTACACCAGGCGTCCGGCCACGACGGTCGCCACGCACGTACCGGCTCCGCGTGCGGCCAGCTCCGCCTCGTCCCGCACGTCGAACACGGCGAACCGGGCGGTGGATCCACGTTCGCGCTCGGGCTGGAACTCCACCGGGAGGCCGGAGGCGTACGGGTCGAGGGACGGGGTCCCGGCGGGGCGCCCGAGGCGGCCCACGACCCCCAGCCCGGTGCGCCGTACGGCGTCCCGGACCGCGCGGTTGGCCAGGGGCGCGCAGGCGGCCGCGACCGTGCCGTGCGCCAGCATCCGCTGGACCCCGCGCCGGGCGCTCGCGCTCCAGCGGGCGTCGTCCGGGGCGAGCGCGGCCAGCGCGTCCCCGGTCAGCGGCTCGGTGCCGAGTTCGTCGGCCTCGCGCGGATCCGGGTGGTAGGCCTCCTCCAGCAGCTCCGTCCCGTGGGGGTTCAGGAGGCCGGGCGTGAGGATGCCGGGCCAGCGGCGCACCCGCGCGTGCGCGTGGGTGGCGCCGAGTTCCTCCAGGGAGCCCGCGGCGACGATCCACTCGCCCTCGACCGCGAGCGCACGGCCCCTGGAGTCCGCGTGGATCGTCAGCACGGCGCGCCTAGTTGGACGTGAGCAGCTTCAGCTCGGGATGTGCCGTCCCGCCCGCGATCGCCGTGGACGAGATGTGGGACATCACGCGGTCGTCGACCGGGTCGTTCGCCGGGTCGTCGTGGACGACGAGGTGCTCGTACGTCGTCGAGCGCTGCGCCGGGACGCGGCCCGCCCTGCGGATCAGCTCGATGATCTCCAGCCGGTTGGAGCGGTGCTTGGCGCCGGCGGAGGAGACCACGTTCTCCTCGAGCATGATCGAGCCGAGGTCGTCGGCGCCGTAGTGCAGGGTCAGCTGGCCGACGTCCTTGCCGGTGGTGAGCCAGGAGCCCTGGATGTGCCGCACGTTGTCGAGGAACAGGCGGGCGATCGCGATCATCCGCAGGTACTCGAAGAGGGTCGCCTGGGTGCGGCCCTTCAGGTGGTTGTTCTCGGGCTGGTAGGTGTACGGGATGAAGGCGCGGAAGCCGCCCGTGCGGTCCTGCACGTCACGGATCATCCGCAGGTGCTCGATGCGCTCGGCGTTGGTCTCGCCGGTGCCCATCAGCATGGTGGAGGTGGACTCGACACCGAGCCGGTGCGCCGCCTCCATGATCTCCAGCCAGCGCTCGCCGGACTCCTTCAGCGGGGCGATGGCCTTGCGCGGCCGCTCCGGGAGCAGCTCGGCGCCGGCGCCGGCGAAGGAGTCGAGACCTGCCTCGTGGATCCGGGTGATCGCCTCCTCGACGCTCACGCCGGAGATCCGCGCCATGTGCTCGACCTCGGACGCGCCCAGCGAGTGGATCACCAGCTGGGGGAAGGCCTCCTTGATGGCGCGGAAGTGCCGCTCGTAGTACTCCACGCCGTAGTCGGGGTGGTGGCCGCCCTGGAACATGATCTGCGTGCCGCCGAGCTCCACGGTCTCCGCGCAGCGGCGCAGGATGTCGTCGAGGTCGCGCGTCCAGCCCTTCGCGGTGTCCTTCGGGGCCGCGTAGAAGGCGCAGAACCTGCACGCCGTGACGCACACGTTGGTGTAGTTGATGTTGCGCTCGATGATGTACGTCGCGATGTGCTCGGTGCCCGCGTACAGACGGCGGCGTACGGCGTCGGCGGCTGCGCCGAGCGCGTGCAGCGGAGCGTGGCGGTAGAGGTCGAGCGCCTCCTCGGCAGTGATCCGCCCGCCCGCGGCGGCACGGTCGAGGACGGCTGTGACATCAACAGACGTGAGGTCGGCCTTCTCGGTCACCGGAGCGTCCCTTTCGTAAGGGGTCGGACGGACCGAACCAGCCTACGACAGCCGTTTCCCGCCCCGGGCCCCAGGATGCGCCCGCGCCACCCGCCCGGGCTGCGCAGGCGCCACCGGGAAGGCCGGGTGCGCCGTACGTCCGCCGCGTACGCGCTGCCGGTCAGGCCGCGTACGCGCCGAGCAGCAGCCCGAGGAACGCGCCCGCGATCAGGAACGGCCCGAACGCGATGGCCGACTTGCGTCCCGCCCGCCGGGTGACGACGAGCGCACCGCCGTACAGCGCCCCGAGCAGGAACCCGGCGAAGGTGCCCAGCAGCACCGTGGGCCAGCCGTACCAGCCGAGCACGGCGCCCGCGCCGAGCGCCAGCTTCACGTCGCCGAAGCCCATGCCCGAGGGGTTGATGAGGAACAGCACGAAGTAGCCGCCGCCGAGGGCGAGAGCGCCGTACAGGGCGGTCGGCCAGTGGCCCGCGTGCTCGGGCACCAGGGCCGCCAGGCCCAGCAGCGCGAGCGCGGCGCCCGCGAGCGGCAGCGTCAGCACGTCGGGCAGCCGTCGCACCCGGAGGTCGACGAGCGCGAGCAGCACCCCGACGGGCGCGAGCAGCAGCCATACGGCGATCTCGGGCCGGGCGCCGGTGGCGGCGGCGAGCACGGCACACACCAACGCGGTGACGACGGCCGTCGGCAACGTGCGGGGGGCGCCGGGGGCGGGGGCGGGGGCGGGGCGCACGTCCGGGATCGGGCCCGGATCCATGGCCATGCCCGCGCCCTTGGGCGGGCCCGGAGCCTGCGCCGGGTCCGCCGGTACGGCTCTGTCGGCGTCCTCGGGGGTGGCCGGACCGGTGTCGGGCTCGGCCCTCTCGACGTCCCCACCCACAGGCGCATCGGCGTCGCGCGGCTCGGGCGCATCGGCGTCGCGGGGCGCGGACGAGTCCACGTCCGCGCGTATCGCCGTACCGGCGTCACGGGAGGCGGGGGCAGCGGTGTCCGCCGCTCCCGCCGTACCCGCAGGCCCCTCCACGGGCGCGGAGGCGGGGTCGCCGGCGCAGCGGGCGCACCGGGCCGGGCCCAGCCAGCCGCGCAGCGGGTGCCCGGCGGGGCAGTGCGCGCGCCAGGGCTCCCCCGCCGGCACGGAGAAGCGGTAGGCGGCCCGGGGCAGCAGTGCACCCGCCGCCGCACCCCACAGCGCGGCGGCGCCGGCCAGCGGCAGCAGGTCGTTCATCCCACTGCGGCGGCGTCGTCGCGCCAGGTCGGCAGGAGTTCGTCCAGCAGCGCCTCGGTGCGTGGCGGCAGGCCGCGGGCGCCGCTGCGTCCGGCGAGGTCGGCGGCGACGGCCCGGAGGCGGTCGGTGTCGCCGGTGGCGTGGGTGGCGCGCAGCAGCTCGTGCCACAGGCGCTCGTCGGCGGGGGCGGTGCGCAGTGCGGCGTTCAGCGCCTCGATGGCCTTCTCCGCGCGCTCCTTCTCCAGGTGGAAGGCGGACAGGGCGAGCCCGATGTCCGCCACGAGCAGCGGGAGTTGGGCGTCGACGATCTCGTGGGTGAGCCAGCGGTAGCGGCCCTCGGGCCGGTCGGCGAGCAGCGGACCGCGGACCAGGACCAGCGCGTCCGTCAGGAGCCGCCCGCGGACGACCCGGCTGTCGACGCCCTTGCCCTGCGTGGCCTCGTGGTACAGCGACCGCAGCACGTCCAGGTCCGAGACGATGGACTTGGCGAGCGTGAGCCGCCCGGCGCCGTCGGTCCGCAGCCGGGGGCTGCCGTCGGGGTCGTGGCCGAGCCAGGCGCGCAGCCGTTCCAGGAGCGCCTCCCGCACGTCGTCGGTGACACCGCGCGGCCACAGCGCGGAGGACAGCACCCGCGGGTGCACACCCTCCCGGTGCAGGAGCAGCAGAGCCAGCGCCTCGTGCAGCAGCGCGCTGCGCTCGCCGTCCGGGCCGTCGAGGCCGATGATCTCGTACGGGCCCACCAGCCGCGCGTACACCGCGGGCCGCCCCTGCTCGCTGATGTCGACGAGGAACGGCGGGGTGGTCGTCGGCCCGTCGGGGCCGTTCTCCGGGTCGGCCTCGACGAACAGTTCGACGACCGCCTGCTGCTGTGCCAACGGAAGCCGCTGGGCGTCGAGTTCGAGACCGAGGAGCGGGGCGAGCAGCCGGCCCGCGCTGGTGATCTCCATCTCCCAGGCGGCGCCGGGCAGTTCACCGGACTCGGTGCCGACGAGATAGCCGATGCCCAACCGGCTGGCGTCGGCGGCGAGTTCGGCGAGCCTGCGGGCGTCCTCGGCGGAGGGCTGGGCGGCGAGCAGCACCAGGTGCGGGGCCCAACGGGTGTGCTGGGCGGGGCCGGTGCGCCCGGTGAGCACCGAGTCGTGCCCGGCGGCGCCGAGCGCCCCGCGCCGCTGCCGCGTCTCGGCCTCCATGGTCTCCAGGAGCGCCTCGACGCCGTCGAGGTGGCGGAGCCGGTTGGGGGCGAGCGGGGTGAGGTCCTGCCCGAACCCGACGAGCGTGATGGTCATGCGGTCGGACCAGCCGTTGGTGGCGAGTTCGGCGGCGACGGAGGCGAAGACGGCGGCGCGGTCCGCCTCGCGGCCGCTCAGCGAGACGATGCCGGGCACCGCCTCCAGGTTGAGCAGCAGCCGGGAGTCGTCCATGGTGCCGAGGCTGACGAGGCCGGGGTACGGGGCGGCGGTGTCGACGTCCTCGTACCGCTCGGCGTCGGCGCGCGCCAGCATCCAGAACGTCTCGTCCTGGCCGGTCTGCCACGGCGCGGGCGGCTTCCCGGACGGCTGGGCCAGTTGCAGGTGCAGGTCGCCGCCGGTGAGCCAGGCGGCGTAGACGACGGGGAGCGGCCGGGACTCGGCGGCGAGGGCGGCGGCGAGGGCGCGCAGCGAGCGGTCGAGCAGGCGTACGCCCTCGGGGTCGGCGCCCACCAGCAGGGCGTCCTGCACGTCCAGCGCGTCCCCGGTCGGCGTCGGCGGTTCCATGCCGCGCCGCCCGCCGACGGCGCCGAACGCCGACTGCCACAGGGCCTGCCGGCGCCGGCGGCCGAGGGCGCCGAGGAGGCCGGCGGCGAGGAGCGGGGCGCCGAGGAGGGCTTCGGGCAGGCCGAAGGAGTGGCCGGACTCGGAGCCGGTGGCGTGCTGGGCGTGCCCGGCGTCGGAGGCGGGGCGCTGGGCGGGCACGGAGGCCCGGGCCGCGCCGCCGTGGCCGCCGTCCTGGGCGTGGCCGCCGCCCTGCGCCTGGGCGCCGTCCTGGGCCTGCGCGCCGCCGCTCTGGGCGTGGTCGCCGGTCCTGGCGTAGTCGTGGATCTGCCGCTGCTCCTGCTCGGAGACCTTGCCCGACGGGTCGGGCATCTCGACGAGTTCGCCGCCGTGCGCGTCCGCGGGCATCTCCATGATCCAGCCGGGCCGGATGAGGCTGGCCTCGGAGAGCCGGGAACCGTCCGGCTGAACGCGGTCCTTGTTGAGCTCGTAGATCTCCTTGTACCGGCGTCCGTCGCCCAGGTGGCGCTGGGCGATCTCCCAGAGGGAGTCGTGGTGCCGGCCCTCGGGCGGCTGGATCCGGTAGTACTTGGTGTCCCCCTGCTTGGCCGCGCTGCCGGTGTCCACGTGGGCGGCGGCGTGGGAGGCCTGCTCGGCCACGGCGGCGGCCGTGTTCGCGGCCTGCTCCTGCTGCTGCGCGAACAGCCCGCCCGGCAGCTGCCGGGCCGCCGCGACGGTCCCCTTCTGGTTCCCCTCCATGCCGTGCCCGAGCTGCGACAGCCCCGGGGTGAGGCTCGCGGCCGTGGCGCCGACGAGCAGCAGCGCGGCGACGAGCTGCCGCGCGAGCAGCTGACTCGGCCCGGCGCCCGGCACCCGCCCCGGCACGCCGACGCCGGACAGGGCGGCCTTCACCTCCACGAGCACGCACGCGGTGAACTGCGCCCAGGCGAGCCAGACCACGACGGTGAGGATGTGCAGGAAGGTCGTGACGGTGATCTCCTGCTGCAGCCAGTCCAGGCTGGGCGCCCCGTGCGGCAGCGGCCACCCGACGAGCACGGCGAGCGCGCCCGGCACTCCGACGACCAGCACGAGCAGGGCCACGAAGGCGAGGAACGCCTTCACGACGTCCCCGAACGTCCGCCGCCGCACCCGCACCGGCCGCGGTGTCCGGTTCCTCGGGCCCGTCGGGCTTCCGGTCGGACTGGAAGTACTGCGTCGCGCCATGGCGGGAGTCCTGGGTCGTGTGGAGAGGGCGTGGGACACGGGGGTGTGCTGAGCCTACAGAGATCTTTTGACTTCCTCCCCCTCGTGATGGAGGGGGATTCCTACGGCTCGCGCCGTAGGGTTTCCTGCTTCGTCGCCGGTCGCCCGCCCGGAGTGCTCCGTTGAGGTCTTACACCGGCTCCACAGGCCGACACCGCCAGCCCGGCGGCCAGAAGGTTGTGCGACGCGTTCACGTCGCGGTCATGGGTGGTGCCGCAGCCCTCGCACGTCCAGGTGCGCACGTGCAGCGGCATCTTCTCCTGTAGGGCCCCGCAGTACGAGCACAGCTTGGAGGAGGGGAACCAGCGGTCGACCGCGATCACCTCGCGGCCGTACCACTGAGCCTTGTACTCCAGCATGCTGCGAAAGTCCGACCATGCCGCGTCGCTGATGGCGCGGGCGAGTCTGCCGTTCTTGAGCAGGTTGCGGACAGTGAGGTCCTCGATCACGATCGTTTGGTTGTCACGAACGAGCCGAGTGGTGAGCTTGTGCAGGTGGTCACGGCGCCGGTCGGCGATCCGGGCATGGATGCGGGCGACTCGGCGCCGGGCCTTCTCCCGGTTCTTCGTCCCTTTCTGCTTGCGGGACAGCTCTCGCTGGGCCTTGGCCATGCGGGCCCGGTCGCGGCGCTCGTGCCCCGGGTTGGCGATCTTCTCCCCGGTGGACAGGGTGAGCAGGTGGTCCAGCCCGGCGTCGACACCGACGGCCGTGTCCGTGGCGGGCAGGGGTGCGACGCCGGGGTCCTCGACGAGGAGGGAGACGTACCAGCGTCCGGCCGCGTCCTGGGAGACGGTCACCGTCGACGGCTGCGCCCCCTGCGGGAGGAGACGCGACCAGACGATGTCCAGCGGCTCGGCCATCTTCGCCAGCGTCAGCCGCCCGTCGCGGAACCGGAACGCGGACGTGGTGTACTCGGCGGACCTGCGGGACTTCTTCCTCGACTTGAACCGCGGATATTTGGCCCGCTTGGCGAAGAACGCGGTGAACGCCGCCTGCAGGTGGCGCAGGGCCTGCTGGAGGGGGACGGAGGAGACGTCGTTGAGGTAGGCCAGTGCCTCGGTCTTCTTCCACGCCGTCAGCATCGCTGACGTGGCGTTGTAGTTGATCCGCTCGGCCCGCAGCGTCCACGCCTGTGTACGGGCGGCGAGCGCCAGGTTGTAGACCTTCCGCACGCACCCGAACGTGCGCGACAGCTCTGCCGCCTGCGCATCGGTCGGATGGAAGCGGTACTTGAACGCCCGCCTCACGGGGGTTACATCCACAACTCACATACTAACCGCTCCGTTTGTGACTGCCTGGGTTGTCGGTGATAGACGCCGGTTCGCCCTGGCAGCGAACCGGCTTCCCTTGCCCTGCTCCGCAGAGGTTCCCGAGTTGTAACCCTGGAGCCGCACTTCGCGACTGTGAGCCGAATTGCGTCGTTCACAACCGCCACGTCACAGTCCTTACACCCCACACAGTCTTAGATGACCGCTCAAGTGCCGCTCAGGGGAAACTGATAGCTTCGTTCCCTGCTGCAACACCCTTACAGCCACCGACTCGGGGGAGACCAACCGTGGCCCGCCGCGCCCTGACCGCCGCCGCCGTCGCACTCACCGCGACAGCCACCCTCCTGCTCACCGCCTGCGGCGGAAGCGGCACCGGAAAGCCGGACGACATCAAAGGCGCGGACACGGGGGCGGGGAGCCCGTCGGCCTCCCCATCGGCGTCAGCGTCAGCCGGCGTGGACCGCCCCGACGTGAGCGCCCCCGGTGACCTGGCTCTGGTCTTCGACTTCGCGAAGCCGTCGGACGCGGACCGGGCAGCGGCCCTGGACGACGCGGCCAACTACATCCGCGCGCTAAACCACGGCATCACGAAGCAGAACCCGGAAGATCCCGCCTTCCAGTTCTATTCGGCGGGGCAAGCGGCACAGTACGCCCACACGCAGATCAAGCAGTACGTAGCCGGTGGCTGGACACTCACGGGCAAGGATCGGTACTACCGGGCCACGACCAACCCTGGCGGCGAGTCGAGCAAGGTCAAGACGGTCCGCGTCACGTTCTGCGAGGACCAGTCCAAGGTCTACGGCAAGGAAGTCAAGTCGCAGAAGGTCCACCGCACCGAGGAAAGTCTCGCCAGCTACCAGAAATTCACCCTGCTCATGGCATCAGAACACGGATCACCGGTATGGCGGGCCCAGCAGGTGACCGTCGCGGGGAAGGCGACCGAATGCCGCGGCTGAGCGCGTCCGGACGGGAGAAGTGGGTCCTGGTCCTGGCGGCAGGGTGTCTGTTCTGGACCGCGGGCACGGCCCATGCCGACAAGCCTGTCCCTGGGAGCACCGCACCGTCCCCCGGCAGTGGAGAACAGGGGGGATCCCAGGGCAACGAGCTGTACGCCTCGGCCTCCCATTCCCAGATCAAGGTCCGCCAGGTCAGCGGCCCCACCGGGGGCAAGCGCGGCGGCCTCTCCTCCGTGGACGTCAACTGGAAGCCCCCCGCCTGCTGGTACGAACCCGTCTTCACCGGTGAAGAGCTGAAGGATTTCGTGAACCGGACGGACGGCAACGGCGACGTGGGCATCCACGAGTCCTGGTTCGGCAAGGGACTGTGGACGGACCACTACCGGGACGGCAAGCCGGAGAAGAACTTCGACGACGCTTCCAGCACCGCCGAGGGCTACAAGCACTACAACGTCGGAAAGGACGGCTACTTCTGGCGCAGCGTCGCGCCGGACGAGAGCGACCCCGAGTCGTGGGACTGCGGCAGGATCATGTTCTGGCAGGGCGCCGGCGAGGTGCCCAGGATCCCCCACGCCCCCACACCCAGGATGCTCGCCGAGTACGCGTACAACCAGGTCAAGGTCCCCGACACCGAGATCGAGCTGAAGCCGGAGACCAGGTCCACGGTGAATCTCCCGACCTGGGTCTGGCTGGACAAGGGCACCTTCCGCGACATCAAGGTCCGCGCCGAACTGCCGCACACGAACCTCTGGGCCGAGACGACGGCCAAGCCCGTCGCCCTCCACCTCGAGCCGGGCACGGACGACGCCACCACCTACCCCGCCTCCGGCGACTGCGCGATCAACAGGGACGGCTCGATCGGCACGCCGTACAAGCCGGGCGACGCCGCGCAGACACCCCCTTGCGGAGTCACCTACCTCCGTGCCACGAACGGCCGGCCGTACCAGCTCAAGGCCTCCCTCACCTGGCGGATCACCTGGCGGGGCAGCGACGGCAGCGGCGGCGGCCTCCCCGACGGCACCTTCGAGACGACCCAGGACATGAACGTCCAGGAGATCCAGTCGATCAACCGCTGATCCGTTCGAACCTGTGCAGAACCTCGGGGCCCCGAGACCGTGCCTACACGGCGTGGCGGGATGCCCCCGCCCCGGCGTCAGCCGACCTCGTTCTCCGCCACCGCCTGGCCGTGGACGACGACGTCGCCGCCGTAGAACATGCCGGTGAAGACCGGGGAGTACGTCAGCTGGATCTCGACCTGGACCTGCTGGGCGTCGGCCGCCACGCAGTGGCTCGCGGCGATGTCGACGGCCGTCATTCCCATCTCGCGGGCGAAGGACTTCACGCGGGTGTCGCAGTCCTGGTAGTTGATCGGCGCGGGGCCGCCCTCGTTGTCGTAGAGGGCCTCGCGGTCGATGTCCTGGGCGGCGTAGCGGGCCGCCTGCTCGGCGATGTCGGCGGCGCGTTCGCGCTTGGAGATGGACAGGCCGCCGTCGATGACGAAGGCCGACAGGGAGAGGAAGACCAGGGCGAAGAGGATCACCGCGCCGGCGCCCGAGCCCCGGTCGTCCAGGGCCGTGCGGCGGGTGGCCCACCAGGTGCGTACGACGCCTCCCACGCGTACGCCGTCCCGCATGCGTCCGACCTCCCTCATGCCGTCCTCCGGAACGGGTCCAGCGGGGAGCTGAAGCTGGCCGACAGTGTCGTCGGGACGTCCAGGCCGAGCATGGCCAGGCCGCGCACCTGGCAGCTCACCTCGACCGTGAAGATGGTGTCGGGCTCGAAGCCCCGGCTCGTCTGGACGACGGAGACCGGGCCGGAGCAGACGTCCGACAGGTCCGCCTCGGCCGCCCTCCTCGCCTCCGCCATCGCCGTCGCGTGGTCCTTCTGGATCGAGCCCGCGCGAGCCGCGTCCCGGGCCGCGCCGTCGAGCGCGCCACGGCCGTCGACCAGTTGCCCGAAGGCCACCAGGACGAGGATGAACAAGATCATCACCGGGGCGAGGATCACCACCTCCACGGTGGACAGGCCCCGGTCGTCGTCGCACGTGAGGCGAAGAGCACTCCGGCGCGGGCAGTTCATCTAGTTCTGCCCCTCCTTCACGAACCTCTCCACCGGGCCCGCCGACTGTGCGTGCACCGTCAGGTCGAGGCCGGGGAACACCGTCGGCACCCGGGCCGAGATCTCCACGCCCACCGTGCCCTGGTCGGGCTGGACCGTCTGCACGTCGGGTGAGAGGACCAGTTGCGGGCCCAGTTGGCGGATGTAGGCGTCCACGACGTCCCGGGCCTCGCCGCGCCAGCCGCCGGGCTGCTCGTCGGCCGTGGCGCGGGCCTTGCGGGCGCCCGCCTGGGCCGCCGCCTGGGCGACGTGGTCGGCGAAGAAGTACAGCGCGAACTGCACGGTGGCGAAGATCATGAAGAAAAGGACGGGGGTGAGCAGCACGAACTCGATCGCGGTCATGCCCGAGTCGCCGTCGGTGTCCGCCGCCTCACGCGCGGCCCGCACCCTGCGGCGCATCCCTCTGCTCACGTCCGCCAGCATCCCCGTGTACCCGTGTCCCCGTAACCCCGTTGTTCCGTCGCCCGTTGACCGATGACGCCGTCGACCGGCCGCCTCGTACGGCGGTCAGCAGGTCTTGCCCGCGTCCGCGCCCTTGATGCAGTCGCCGACCTTGTTGGCGCCCTCGCTCAGCGCGGAGTTGATGATGGCGGCCACCACGCCGACGATCGCCACGACGACGGCGGAGATGATGACCCACTCCACCGCGGAGGCGCCGCGGTCCAGTTCGCCCGAGCGGGCCCGCTCCACACGGCCCCGCAGGAAGGTGACCAGGAAGTCCACGGCCGGGATCCCGGTGTGGAAGTCTCGTCCGTTCATGACAGTTTCCTCTCGACTCAGCTGAAGATCAGGAGATCAGGGGTAGTTGGCGTCCGACGGCCGTCGGCTCACGTCGCGTACGGCTCACACCTGGAACACCCGCATCGCCGCCGGGAAGATCAGGAAGACCAGGAAGCCGGCGCACAGCAGCAGCTGGGCCACGAGCATCGACTGCGACTTCTCGCCCGCGCTGCCCTCGATCTCGGCCAGTTCGCGATGGCGCATGGTCTCCGCGCGGGAGGCGAGCGACTCGCGCACCTTCGCGCCGTCGTCGGCGACCAGGGCCAGGGAGGCGGACAGGTCCTTCAGCTCCTCCACGCCCAGCTCCTCGCCGAGCTGGCCCAGCGCCTGCCACTGGCTGATGCCGGTGATCCGGGCGTCGGCGAGCGCGTTGCGGATGCGCTGGTTCGCCCAGCCGTCGGACACCTCGGCCGCCGCCATCAGCGCCTCCGGCAGACCGCGGCCGCCGGCCAGGCTCATCGACACCAGGTCCAGGTAGGCGCCGATGACGCGCCGGAGGTCCCGCCGCTTCTCGGCCGCGTCCCGCCGTACCTCCAGGTCCGGCAGGAAGAAGAACAGCCCCGCGCACAGCAGCGCCAGCCAGACCGGGATGACGGGGCTGCTGCCGAAGCCGAGCGTCCAGACGACGGCGAACAGGAACGGCCCGAAGAACAGCCCCGCGACCGCCAGCAGCGCCTTCGTCGCCAGGAACTTCTCCCAGCTGCGCTCGAGTACGGCCAGGTCCGCGCGCAACGAGCGCTGCTCCCAGCCCTGCTGAAGGTAGAACTCGGCCACACGGGCCCCGACTTCGGCCCGCAGCGAGCCGAGACGGCCGGTCTCCCGGGCCCCGCGCGACGTCTCGTACGCCGCTCCCCGGGCCCGCATCGCGTCGATCCGCGCGACCTGGGCGACCGCGCTGCGCTTCGACGGCATGAGAGCGCGTACGAGGGCGTAGACGCCGAGGCCGAGGATGGCGCCGACCACGATCGGCATCGTCAGGTTCACCGTCGTAGCCCCTCTCCCTGCTGGGACGGCTGAGTCGACTGGGACGGCAGCGACTGCACCGGCTGACCGGACTGACCGGACTGGCCGGGCTGAGCCGGCGTCCGCGGGCGGACGAACTGCACGGCCGCCTCGTCGCGCACCAGGAAGCGCTCGGGCGTCTCGATGGTGGACAGCTTGCGCAGCCACCAGAAGCCGAGCGCGAACAGCCCGCACACGACCGCGAGGACGAGCTGGCCGACCGCGGTCCCGTACGGCGCCACGAACTCGCGGTTGAAGACGGACAGGCCGAGCACGAAGGCGATCGACACCGCCACGACGATCTGCACCGAGCGCCGGGTGGAGGCCCGTTGGGCCATCACGCGCTGACGCATGTCGACCTCCTCGCGCGCCGACTTGGCCAGTGCGCCGAGCACTTGGCGCAGACCCGGGCCGCGCAGGCGGGCGTTGAGGATGAGAGCGGCGACGATGATGTCGGCGGACGCGTCGTCGATCTCGTCGGCGAGCTGCTGGAGCGCCTCGGGCAGGGGCGTACGGGCCCGCAGCCGGTCGACGAGGGAGTCGAGGTGCGGCCGCAGCACGGGGGCGGCGGCTCGCGCGGACGCCGGGATGGCCTGCTCCAGGCCGACCGCGCCCGCGATCGTGTCGCGCAGCGACTCCGTCCAGGAGGCCAGCGCCTCCACCCGACGCATGGCGGCCCGCTCCTCGGCCGCGCCGCCGAAGAGCCGGTCCCAGAAGAAGACCAGGACACCGGCGGCGATTCCGGCGACCGCCCAGCGGGTGAGCAGCAGGACGACGAGTCCGACGATGGCGGCCAGGGAGCCGCGCTGACCGGCGAACCGGATCAGCTCGTTCGCGCGCCGGCTCGCCTTCCGCTTCTCGTGCTCGGGCTTCGCGGGCAGGCCGCGTACGGCGATCATCAGCAGCGCGAGTCCGCCGCCGACGGCGACGCCGCAGCCGATGGAGTACAGGACGGTGGTGGAGAACAGACCGCCCATGGAGCCGAGCGATCCGCCCGAACCGAGGGCGAGGGGGCCGGCCCCGGACGCCGTGCCCGTCACACTCGTCGCGCCCGTCACGCCTGTCATGCCCGCCATGGCTGTCATGCCGGTCACCCCCAGGATCCGTGGGGCTGGTAGCCGTACGCCATCAGGTCCTCCAGGCAGGCTAGGGGCGCGTGCGGCACGATGCGGCCGTCGGACGCCTCGGCGAACACCTCGCTGGACAGCACGCGTCCGTCGACGCCGTTGACCTCGCGGACGGAGGTGACCATGCGCTGGAGGCGGCCGCCGGTCTGGTAGTTGTTGCGCCGCTGGATGAAGACGACGAAGTTCACCGCTCCCGCGATCAGCATCTGGCTGGCCTCGATGGGAAGCCGCTCGGACGCCTGCAGGGCGTAGGTGGAGATGCGGTTGAAGACCTCGCTGGAACTGTTGGCGTGGATCGTGGACAGCGAGCCGTCGTTGCCCTGCGACATCGCGTTGAGCATGGTCACGATCTCGTCGCCGAGCACCTCGCCGACGATGACCCGGGAGGGGTTCATACGGAGCGAGCGCCGGACAAGCTCTGCCATGGAAATAGTGCCCTGACCCTCGGAGTTGGGCAGGCGCTCCTCGAACGCGACGACGTTGGGGTGCAGTTCGGGGAAGGTGTCGAGTCCGAGTTCCAGCGCCCGTTCGACGGTGATGAGGCGCTCGTGCGGCGGGATCTCGTTGGCGAGGGCGCGCAGCAGGGTCGTCTTACCGGCGTTCGTGGCGCCCGCGATCATGATGTTCTTGCGGGCGCGGACCGCGCAGGCGAGGAAGTGGGCGACCTCGGGGGTCAGGGTGCCGTTGCCGACGAGGTCGGAGATGAAGACCTTGCCCATGCGGGCGCGGCGGATGGAGAGGGCGGGGCGCCGGGCCACGTCCATGACGGCCGACAGACGCGAACCGTCCGGCAGCCGCAGGTCGAGCTGCGGGTTGGCCGAGTCGAAGGGGCGGGAGGAGAGTCCCGAGTACGCGCCGAGCACCTGGATGAGCTCGATGAGTTCCTCGTCGGTCTCCGCGACGGGATCCCCTCTGACCTCGCGCCCGTCGGCGTAGCCGACGAACACCTGGTCGCAGCCGTTGATGTCGATGTTCTCGACCTCGGGGTTGTCGAGCAACGGCTGCAGCCGGCCCACGCCGAAGAGCGCCGCGTGCACGGCGGCCGCGTACTGCTCCTCGGTCTCGGCGTCGAGAGGGGTGCGACCGGCGTTGATCTCGGTGCGGGCGTACTCCTCCAGGATCTGGGCTATGACCGCACGCGCGTACTGCCGTTCGTCCTCGCCGGACATCGGCGTGACGCCGTTGACCTGGTCGAGGCGGCGCTGTTCGGCGATGCGGTCACCGGCGTCCTGCCGGAACCGCTTGACCAGTTGGTGGTCGACAGCGGTCATCGGCCGGCCTCCGCGTGACCGGTCGGCTGTCCCTGGGTCGGGTGCGTCTGCTGCGGCGGGTGGGCCTGCTGTGCCGCCTGCTGGGCCTGGTGCGCCTGCTGCGCCTGCTGCGCCTGGGTCGAGGCGGCCCACGCGGCGCCGTACTGCTGGTAGACGTCTGCGGTGACCTTGCGGGCCGAGCGGATCAGCAGCGACTTGTCGAGCCGCCCGCGCCTGCGGCCGGCCAACTGGTCGGCTCCGGCCGGGTCGTCGGCGATGGTGCCGACCACGCGGGCGCCGGTCTGGGCGTGCACCAGCATGTCGTTGACCTGGCCGGAGACCTTGCCGGCGCTGTTCGGGTCGGCGACCAGGACGACGCCGATGGCGGGCGTGGCGAGGCTCGCGGCACCGCGCGGGCCGCCGTGCAGCTTGGCGGAGAGCGCGGCGGCGCGGTCCCGGACGCGGGCAAGCGACTCCGGCTCGGTACGCGCGAGAAGCAGGACGAGGGCGGCGTGCGGGAACAGTTCGACGGCGGGCGTGTCCCCGCTGATGCGGCCGCAATCGGCGATGACGTCGGCGGGCGCGTTCGGGGAGTCGGCGAGGGAGGCGAAGGCGTGGCCGAGGGTGGGCCACAGCCCGGCCAGTCCGGCGGCCTGCTCGGCGACACCGAGCCCGACCAGGACCTCGAGGCCGCCGCTCAACGGCTGTACGTGGTCCCAGAGTTGGTCGGGCACGAGTCCCCGGCGCGCGGTCGCGGCGATGGACAGCATGCCGACGTTCGGGTTGAGCGGCCCGCCGTGCGCCGCGGCGCTGCGGTAGACGAGGTCGCCGCCGGCCGGGTCGGTCTCGGCGAGCAGGACGCGCCGCGGCCAGACCGCGGCCAGGGCGACGGCGGCGGTGGTGACGCCGGGGGAACCCTTGTCGGCGGCGAGGGCGATGAGGGCCATGGGTGCGCTGCCGCCCTCAGTTGCCGGGAATGGTGACGACGGCGACCTCGCCCGCGGACGCGGCCTGGGTGAGGGCGGCGGCCTCGGAGGCGTCGACGGTGAGGACCACCGGCAGGCTGGTGCTGCTGATGACGTCGCCGCCGGCCCGCTTCACGTCGCTGACCACGGCGCGCTCCACCAGCAGGGAGTTGCCGGCGGCGGACGACGAGGAGGACGAGGAGGAGTTCGACGAGCCCCGGCTGCCGGCGGCGCTGTCGTTGCCCACGCGGTAGACGGCGACGTTGTCCCCGGGCTTGAGGTTGATGGGGTACTGGCCCTCCTTGAGCGAGACCCCGACGGTCGCCTTGCCGGCGCCCATGGAGGTCTTCGCCGCGAACATCTGGCCGACGACCACGGTGCCCGCGTAGAGGGTGGACTTGGCCTGCAGCTCCTCCAGGCTCTGCCGCTGCGACCAGGGCACGAAGTCGGCGCCCGAGTCCTCGGACACCATCACCGAGGTGATCTTGCTGTCGCTGATGGACTCGCCCGCCTGGATGTCGCCCGTCAGCTTGATGACCTCGACCCGGTCCCCGGCGCGCAGGACGAGCATCGTCGCGCCGAGCGCGCCCACCAGGATCAGCAGCACCGCGAGGGCGGCCAGGGCCGGCTTGCGCTCGCGAGGCGGTGTGGGAAGCCGGTCACCGACCGACGGCTGAGCCGGAGCCGCGGAACGCCCCGCGCCCGCCCCCGTACGCTCTTGGATCTTCACGCAACCGCTCCCCGTACACCCAAGAAGATGTGTCAGACTCTCAGCATTCAGGACACTCCGCCCCGTCCCGCACATGCGGGGTGCTTTGGGCGTACCGCCCGACCTGGGCGATTAGCCAGGGCTCGGGTGAGTGTCAAGCGATCGCACCGTATCAGCAGCGCATATCCCCCTCAAGGCGCGCCCGCCCTCAGGGACCACTTTGCGCACGGTGTTACACGTCTGCAACTGGCCTATCTCTACGCCCAGTTGTACGCACCCTCGACATACCCCAGGACACTGCGCGGAAGCGAATCCACCACCGCACCGACAGCGAACGCCCTCCAGCGCGGAACAGCGCCGACTGAGGCGTTCATCACGAGGTGACCACCAGGCCTGCACGATTCACTCACGCGAGCCTGCGTCACCGTCGCGACGCGCGTCACCCTGGCCAAGTACACCCCGGCCAGGCGGCACTGACAGACCCCGTGTCCAGTCCGGGCCCGCGCTCCACGACTGCTCCCGCACCCTTGACGACGCGCGGCGTCATAGCGCACGTCTGCATCTCCGCAACACCCTGGCTGTACGGTCCCTTGAAGACCCGCCAGGAGCTGCGTCCAAGCGACAGAGCTCGTCCCGGGTTCAGCGACGGGCCCCGGCGCCGTCATCCCCAGTGCAGGGTTCCGGCGACGGTGTCGAACAGTTCCACCATGCGGTCCGCCAGGGGATCGACCGGGGTGGAAAAGTTCAGCAGCAGCCATCGGGTGGTTGCGGGGATCGGAACGTAGTACGTGAGGTTGGTGGTCGGCAGGGTGTTGCCCATCTGCGTATCGGGGTCGGCGGCCTCACGGCAGCGGTGCCGTACCGCCTTGCCCGCCGCCTCCAGTTCCACGACGCCCAGTTCTCCGTTCTCACCGAGATCCTGCCCGGCCAGGTGCTCGGCCAGCTCGTCCGCATCCGATGTCTGCGGCCATTCGTCGGGGGCCGGAACGCTGATGAGCAGTGAGGAAGCCAGCGGCACCGGGCCGACCGTCATCGTGGAGAGGTACAGCTCGGTGCCACCCACTCGATAGGCGTCTTTCGCCCTGCGCTGGAGGTCACGCATGAACTGCTGCTTGAGATGAGGGGCGTTGTCCACACCGCGGAACGTCACGTCGGCGAGGGCGACAATGCCCCGGTCGCGGTCGTCCGGGTCCAGCGAGAGCTGGAACCAGCCGTCCGGAACCACGATGTTGTAGTCCTGGGGCGGCGAGGTGAACTGATCCGCCGTCTTCATTCCGATCCTCCGGTGGGGAGTCGGTTGATCTGCAAAGTTCGCACGGCTTCGTCGGCCAGCTCCGTGATCTGCTCCGTGAGGGCGATCTTCTCCCAGGTCACGGTGACCACGACGAGGCTCTGCAAGCCGGTCGGAAATACGGCCCACTTGGCGAACTCGGTGAGCTTGCGGCCGAAGCCGAACAGCCGCTTCACCTGAAGCATGGCCTGGACACGCACCGCCGGGCCCGCCGCCAGGTCGTGCCGGGTGATCTGTGGATCGCCCGTGACCTCCGCATTCGCCCACTGCAGCAGCAAGGGAGTGACCTCGTCGGGGCCGGGCCTCGGCACACCCTCATCACCGTACGAATCGACCACCAGGTTGGCGAGGGCCTCGCCCGCCTCCGAGTAATAGGCGGCTGCGAGGACGGGCACGTCCTCGTTCAGGTCGACCGCCCGTTCCACCATGTCGTCGAATACGGCGCTTTTCTCGATCTCCAGGGCCATGGGGTTGAGATGGTTGACGACCGCTGTGGCCAGCGCTTTGGCTTCGGCCTGCGTGCCCTCCTGCAGCGTCAGGTCGACCCAACCGGGCTGGAACTCAAAAGTGCACTCGAAGGTCTCGGTCAGAGGGACGGCGTCGTCCGAGGGGCTCATGCTGTTTCCTTTCGTGCGGGACGTGGCCGTCGGCTCAGCCGAGGAGCGGGTTGAGGTTTCCGTCCAGGCCCAGGCCGCCCAGCGTAATCCCGGCCCCCACGACGGACATCCGGCTGGCGGTGCTGGAGATCTTGTTCAGGGCGTTCACATCGAACTGTCCCCCCAGAGCCGCCGTTCCCAATTTGACGGATTTCAGGTCGGAGGCAACTCCGGGGTCGGCCATGGAGAACGACTTGGGGAGACCCTTGAGCAGACTCCCGCCACCACGCCCGCGCAGCTCGCTCCAGGCCTGGTTGTAGTTGCCGCTTCCCGGCTTGAGAGTCTTGAGATTGTCGCTCCACGAGCTCTTCGAGAAGGGCTCGGTGAACGGCTCCTTCATCGACTTCCAGACGTCTCCCTTGCCGAGCTTGAACTGCTTTCCGGAAAGGCTGCGCAGATTCTTGTTCGCCCGGCTCACCTGCCGAGCCGTTCGGGCGACTCCGGCCCTGCCCAGGCGACCGAGGGCCCCCTTGGCGAACTTGCCCGCGATCTTCGAGAACCCCTTGCCGACGCCCATCATGACAAAGCCGAGGGCGGCCAGACCCAGGTCCAGCCACTCCGCGTTTCCCTGGAGGACTTGAACGAAGGTCGCAATGAAGTTGATCAGCGTGGCGATCATGGCGATAGCGCCCAGGACGCCGGCCAGAGCCTGCCCGATGACCGGAATCCAACCGACGACGAGAGAAAGAATCCCACACCACGTCGCGATGAACGAGGTGATGTCCGCGATCTCTTTGACCAGCGTGTCCCAGAAGCCGTCCTTCAGGGAGTCGTGATTGATGACGGCTTCGATGGAATCCCGAGCCCGCTTGGCAGCGACGTCGCGGATCTTCTTCGCTTCGTTGATCTTCTCACGGGCCGCGCTGACATCGTCCCCGGCCGCGTCGCGTTCCGCCTCGAAGTCCTCGCGGTTCTTGCCGGAGTGGTCCTTCTTGTCCCGGCTCGACAGGCCGTCGAGGCTCTTCTGCGCGGCTCCCTTCCGCTCCTCGGCGTCCTTCGCGTCCTTCAGTGCGGCGTCGGCGATCTCCTGCGCGCGGTTCAGGTCCGAGGCATAGTTCCGCGGGCGGGCATGCAGTTTGTCCCGGTAGCCGCCCCCCTCCTCGACGACCTCGGATCCGATGGCTGTGGCAGCCGTGTCGTACCGCTTGCAAGCCGCCTCGAGCTTCTTGACGTTCCCCTTGGCCTTCTCGCGGAACTCCTTGCCGGCCTTGCTGTCCCAGGCGTCGACCTCGGCAACCGCTTTGAGGTTGCGGATCTGCCGTTCAAGCTCGTCCGCCGTCTTGCGCAGCTGCTTGCCCAGGGCCGCCATGCGATCCGGGTCGCCGGGTACGGGGTCGCTGTCCGCGATCGGATGCCAGTCGCGCGGCCGTCCCGCCATGGGCTACTTCCTCCCCTTTTTCGGGTCCTGGGCACCACGAATCGCCTCGGCCAACTGGTGGTCGATGTCCTCGTACGCCTTCGCGGCCGCTTTCGCGATCTGCGCGAGCGCGTCGACCTCTCCGGTCAGCTTCTCGCGGCTGATTTCCCAGTTGCTCGCGAAGTCCCCGAACTTCTCGGCGAGATCGCCGTCACCGAAGTCGTCCTCGTACTTGTCGCCGAGTTTCTCCAGACCGTCGAAGGCCTTCTTGATAGTGCTGAGCCCCGTCCCCATGCCCCTGATCACGTCAAGGTCGAGCCGGGTGTGATCGGCTTCGCCGCCCACGACACCCCCGTGTGCGCTGTTGCAGTTCTGCTGGACAGCCAACTCTTCGTCGGCGAAACAGCGGTGCAACGGAGCAATACGATGCGTGCTCCGTTGCACCGGGATGAGGTCCTGCAGAGCGACCTCAGCTGCCCTTGACGCCCCGCGCCAGCTGGTCGTCCAGGTCCTCGTAGGCCTGCTTGGCCTTCTTCAGGAACTCGGAGAGGCCGTGGAGGCCGTGGATGGTCTTGACCGCGCCCTTGGCGAACTCGCGCATGGAGTCCTCGTAGGCGCCGGACGCCTTCTGCGTGGTGAAGCCGTCCTCGACCAGCTTCTTGACCCGCTTCTCGACCGAGTGGATCTGGGTCTCCAGGTCGTGCATGTCCTTGAGAAGATCGCTGGCGGTCTTCTCCATCTCGGCATAAGTAAGGTCCGTGTCTTTGCCCTTGCCGGCCATGACGGCTCCCTCCCGTTTTCGTACGCCGCAGGGCCTGCCCCCGTGGCTTGCGTCGCACGGCCGACCCGGTCGTCCGGTCGTCCGGTCGCCCACCGGCCGTCCGCATGAGCAAAGATCTTACGGGTGGGGCTGGTGGGATGACAGGGACGTCAGGCAACAGGACCGTGAAAGCCGGCACAGCCCCGCGCATCCCGTTGTCCGCTCCAAGAGCGCGGCGGCTAAGGTCACTTCGACTGTGTTCAGCGTTCCGGGGACGGCCTCAGCCCCACGAGGAGGACGAACGTGCGCCTGAGTCTGACCGTCGTCGACCCGCTCGGCGGGGGCGGCGCCGACGTGGTGCTCGACGCCGATCCGGAGTCGACGGTCGGTGACATCACCCGGGAGCTGGCGCGGCAGGTCGCCGCGGCCGAGGGCGCGCGGATCATCCCCATCGGCGGCCAGCGGAGCCCCGGCGGCACACCCCAGGCCTACGTCGACGGCTATCCCCTCGATCCCGCGGCGACCGTGGTCGGTTCGCCGCTGCGGGAGGGTGCCGTCGTCAGCCTGCACGACCCGGCGGGCTGCGTCCTCGGCGAGCCGACCGGTGTCGTGGAGTTCCGCGTGGCCGGCGGTCCGGGGGCCGGGTCGGTGCACCGGCTCGGCGTGGGCCGGTACGACATCGGCAGCGGACCGGCCGCGCACCTGCGCATCGACGATCCCGAACTCGCCGAGCGCGCGGCCACGTTGTCGATATCCATCGACGGCACCTGCGAGGTGACCCTGCACGGGGAGCCGTCGGGCGGTGCCCGGACCGGCGGATCCGGCGTGATGGACGACAAGAGCGGCAAGGACCGCAAGGACGGCAAGAGCAACAAGGGGCGCAAGGACGGCGCAAACAGCAAAGGTGCAAAGGGCGGTGACACGGAACCCCGGCTCCCCCGGCTCGACGGCGAGGAGTTCGACGGGGGCTCCTGGCCGCTCGGCGCGCAGCTCGCCCTCGGCAACAGCCTGCTGGAGATCGCCGCTTACACCGCGCCGAACGCGGCCCTGAAGTGGTCGGAGGACGGCGCCGGCCTCGACTACAACCGGCCGCCGCGGCTGCGACCGGCCGAGCGCCGGACCGAGTTCGCGCTGCCCTCCCCGCCCGGCGAGTACGAGGCACGGCCGCTGCCGTGGCTGATGGCGCTGTTCCCGCTGGTCGGCGCGGTGGTCTCGGTGGTGGTCTTCGGCCGCTGGTACTACCTGATCATGGCCGTGATGAGCCCGATCATGCTGTTCGGCAACTACTTCATGGACAAGAAGCACGGCCGCAAGTCGCACGCCAAGCAGCTCAAGGAGTACAGGGAGCACAAGGCGCGGATCGAGCAGGACGCGGAGGACGCCCTCGGCGCCGAACGCGCCGACCGGCGGCAGGCGATGCCCGATCCGGCCGCCGTGCTGGCCTTCGGCACCGGCCCGCGCACCCGGCTGTGGGAGCGCCGGCGCACCGACGCCGACCACCTCCTGCTCCGCGTCGGCACCGGCCGTGTCCCCTCCGAGGTCGTCCTGAGCGACCCGGAGCAGGACGACCACAAGCGGCAGGTCACCTGGTCCCTGGAGGACTCCCCCGTCGCGCTGCCGCTGAAGGACCTCGGGGTCGTCGGCATAGCGGGGCCGGACGACTCCGCGCAGGCCCTCGGGCGGTGGGCGGTCGCGCAGACGGCCGTGCTGCACAGCCCCATGGACGTGCAGTTCTACGTCCTCACCGAGAACGACGCCCACCAGCGGTGGGACTGGGTGCGCTGGCTGCCGCACGCGCGGCCCTCCGGCGGCCAGGACGTCAACGTCCTCATCGGGACGGACTCCGAGACGGTCGGCGCCCGCGTCGGTGAGCTGACCCAGATCCTGACGGCACGCCAGAAGGCGTTGCGGGAGAGCGGGCGCAACGGAGACGGCCCCGCGTTCTCGGACCCGGACATCGTCGTCGTCTGGGACGGCTCGCGCCGGCTGCGCTCGATGCCGGGGGTCGTGAAGCTGCTGCGCGAGGGCCCCGCGGTCGCCATCCACGCGATCTGCCTGGACGAGGAGGAGCGGTTCCTGCCCGGCGAGTGCCAGGCCGTCGTCGTGGCCGAGCCGCGGCGCGCGGACGGCGGCGCGACGCCCGCGCCGGCCGCCGCGCAGCCGGCCGCCGCCGGCGGGTTCCCGTCCTTCCAGGCCTGGCACCACACCGCCGAGCAGACCGCGTACGAGTCCCGGGAGCGCGCACTCGAACTGCGGCTGCGGGTGGAGCAGAGCGGCGCCCGGCGCAGGACCGACGTACGGCCCGACTTCGTCTCCCCCGCGTGGTGCGCCAGGCTGGCCCGGGCGCTGTCCCCGCTGCGCGACATCAGCGGCGAGACCGAGGACTCCGCGCTGCCCGCCGCCAGCCGTCTGCTGGACGTGCTCCAGCTCGAGCCGCCGACGCGGGACGCGATCGCCGCGCGCTGGCGCATGGGCGGGCAGTCCACCATGGCCGTCATCGGCGAGTCCTACGACGGTCCCTTCGGCATCGACATCCGCAGGGACGGCCCGCACGGCCTGATCGCGGGTACGACCGGTTCCGGAAAGTCGGAGCTGCTCCAGACCATCGTGGCGGCCCTCGCGGTGGCCAACACGCCCGAGAACATGACCTTCGTGCTCGTCGACTACAAGGGCGGGTCCGCGTTCAAGGACTGTGTGAAGCTGCCGCACACCGTCGGCATGGTCACCGACCTCGACGCGCATCTCGTCGAGCGCGCCCTGGAGTCGCTGGGCGCCGAGCTGAAGCGGCGCGAGCACATCCTCGCGGCCGCCGACGCCAAGGACATCGAGGACTACCAGGACCTGGTGCGCCGGGATCCGTCGCACGCGCCGGTGCCCCGACTGCTCATCGTCATCGACGAGTTCGCGTCCATGGTCCGCGACCTGCCCGACTTCGTCACCGGACTGGTCAACATCGCGCAGCGCGGCCGTTCCCTCGGCATCCACCTGCTGCTGGCCACCCAGCGCCCGAGCGGTGTCGTCTCGCCGGAGATCCGCGCCAACACCAACCTGCGCATCGCGCTGCGCGTGACCGACGCGGGCGAGTCGACCGACGTCATCGACGCCCCCGAGGCCGGGCACATCTCCAAGAGCACTCCGGGCCGGGCGTACGTCCGTCTGGGGCACGCCTCCCTGATCCCGTTCCAGTCCGGCCGGGTCGGCGGGCGGCGGCCGGGCGCGGCCGACCCGCAGACGCTGGCGCCCTGGGCGGGACAGCTCGCCTGGCAGGACCTGGGACGCGGGGCGCTGCACAAGCCCAAGTCGGAGGCGCGCGAGGACGACGAGATCACCGACCTGAAGGTGCTGGTGGACGCCGTCCGCGAGGCCGACCGGGCGCTCGGCATCCCCGCCCAGCACTCCCCCTGGCTGCCCGCGCTGGAGGAGACCCTGCTGCTGGACGAGATCCCGGCCGTGCGGGCCCAGGGCGCGCTGCCCGCCGCTCCGTACGGCCTCGAGGACCTGCCCGCCGAGCAGGCCCGCCGGCCGGTCGCCGTCGACTTCGCGACCTTCGGGCACCTCCTCGTCGCCGGCGCCCCGCGCACCGGCCGCTCGCAGCTGCTGCGCACCGTCGCCGGTTCGCTGGCGCGCACCCACTCGTGCGCCGACGTGCACCTGTACGGCGTCGACTGCGGCAACGGCGCGCTGAACGCGCTGACCCGGCTGCCGCACTGCGGTGCGGTCGTCGGGCGCAACCAGGTGGAGCGGGTCGTCCGGCTGTTCACCCGGCTCTCGGGCGAACTCGGCCGCCGCCAGGACCTGTTGGCCGAGAAGGGCTTCGCGGACATCGGCGAGCAGCGGGCCGCGGTCGCCGAGGACGAGCGGCTGCCGCACATCGTGCTGCTGCTCGACCGCTGGGAGGGCTGGCTGCCCACGCTGGGCGAGTACGACCACGGCGACCTGACCGACCAGCTCTTCGCGATGATGCGCGAGGGCGCGAGCGTGGGCCTGCACGTCGTGATCACCGGTGACCGGCAGGTCCTCGCGGGCCGGATCTCCTCCCTGACCGAGGACAAGTACGGCCTGCGCCTCGCGGACCGCAGCGACTTCTCGATGCTGGACATCAACGCCCGCAAGGTGCCCGAGGAGATCCCGCCGGGGCGGGCGTTCCGCAACGAGACCGCCGCGGAGACGCAGTTCGCGCTGCTCTGCGAGGACACCACCGGTCAGGGCCAGGCCGCCGCGCTCATGGCGATCGGCGACGCGGCGGCGGCCCGGGACGCGGACGTGCCGCGTGCGCGGCGGCCGTTCCGGGTGGACGTCCTGCCGAGCCGGATCTCCTTCGCGGACGCCTGGGCGATGCGCGACACGGCCGCCGCAGCGTCCCCGCTGTGGGCCCTGGTGGGCGTCGGCGGCGACGAACTGACCGCTTTCGGACCCGACCTGGCCGAGGGAGTACCCGCGTTCGTGATCGGCGGCCCGGCGAAGTCCGGCCGCAGCACGGTGCTGTTGAACTTCGCCCGCTCCTACCTCGCCCAGGGCGTCCGCCTGGTCGTGGCCGCGCCGCGCCAGTCCCCGCTGCGCGAACTGGAGGGCCAGGAAGGTGTGTTGAAGGTCTTCACGGGCCGGGACGTCGACGAGGACGAGCTGGAGGAGGCCGTCCGGTCCGCCTCCCCCGACCGGCCGGTGGCCGTCCTGGTCGACGACGCCGAGGTGCTGGACGACTGCGACGCCGAGGACGTGTTCAAGCGGATCGTCCAGCGCGGGGCCGAGGAGGGCCTGGCGCTCGTCATCGCCGGTGACGAGGAGGAGATCTGCGACGGCTTCTCCGGCTGGCAGGTCGACGCGAAGAAGGCCCGCCGGGGCATCCTGCTGTCGCCGCAGGACTCCTCCGCGGGCGAGCTGATCGGCATCCGTACGACGCGGAGCATGGTCGGCGGCGCGGTCACACCGGGCAGGGGGATGCTGCACCTGGGTACCGGGGAGCACATGACGGTCACGACACCGGCGTAGAGCCGACGGCAGGGCGACGGCCGGCGTGGACGGAGTGGCAGGGCGCCGGCCGGCGTGGACCGGCGTGGACCGAGTGGCAGGACGATGACCGGCGCGGACCGGTGGCAGGACGACGGCCGGCGCGGACCCGGACGGCAGGCGGAAGGGTGGAGGCAGGCGGCCATGGGCGGGGGATCGGCGAAGCCGAAGCGGAGGAAGGCGGCCGCGGCGGCGCTGCGCTACGAGCACGGAAAGGGCCGGCCCGCCGCGCCGCGCAAGAAGGAGCGGGGTGCCTCCTGCCTCTTCGCGTGCCTGGTCGTTCTGGGCTTCACCGCGTTGCTCCTGCCGATGGTCATGATGACGAGGGCCTACGGCAGGGACATCTGGGGCGGCCTCGCTCCCGCCTGGCCGGGTGGCGGCTACGCGTTCGCCGCGACCGTCGGAGCCCTGGTGCCGGTCGCCCTGGGTTCGGTGATCGCCGCGTTGGTTCGCACGAACTGGCGGGAGAGCAAGGCGCGTTCGCTGGGATGGGTAGCCGCCGCGCTGCCGGGACTGGCCGCGTGCTGGGTGTTCGGGATCGTGATCGGCAGCACCACGCGCCCGAAGCACCGGCGCGACTGGGACGCCGGCTGCTACGCGCGGGGCGGCGGGTGCTGGGTCCACGCGCACTACCCGTTCGTCTGGGCGGTCGGGCTGGTCACGACGCTGGCCGTGGGCGCGCTCCTCGTCGCCCTGCTCGTCAGACTTCTCAAGCCGAACGCCGATTCCGGCGAGCCGGCCGCCGGGTCCTCCGCCCCCGCGGCTGCGTCCCCGTGACCCGCCTACCCGCCTCACGCCTGCTCCAGCAGGGTGACGCCGAGGCCGACGTCCGAGGGGGCGGGAGGTTCGTACGCCAGTACGACCGCTGTCCCCCGTCAGCCGGCCGGCCGCGTCCTTATGGGTGAAGTGGGCGGAGCAGGTCCACCTTCACGTCCGCCGGGAACCCGGTGGTCGCCCCGACACGCCGGGCGAACTCGCGGACCGCCGCGAGCTGCGGGCCGCCGAAGCTGAAGTCGAGGGTGGTGAAGTACCGCTCCAGGACCTGCTCGTCGAAGGCCTCCCAGCGGGCCGCCTGCTCGGCGACCTTGCCGACCTCCTCCAGGGAGAGGTTGCGGGAGGCGAGGAAGGCCTCGTGGACCTTGCGGGTGATGACCGGCTCGCGGTCGAGGTAGTCCCGGCGCGCCGCCCACACCGCGAACACGAACGGCAGCCCGGTCCACTCCTTCCACAGGGCGCCCAGGTCGTGCACCTGAAGGCCGTAGCGGGGCCCGTCGAGCAGGTTGGCGCGCAGGGCGGCGTCCCCGATGAGCACCGCGGCCTCCGCCTCCTGCATCATCAGGCTCAGGTCGGGCGGGCAGGTGTAGTAGTCCGGGGTCACGCCGTACCGCTCGGCCAGCAGCAGCTGGGCGAGGCGCACGGAGGTGCGTGAGGTCGAGCCGAGGGCGACCCGGGCGCCGTCCAGCCGGTCCAGCGGGACCTGGGAGACGATCACGCAGGACATCACCGGGCCGTCGCAGCCGACGGCGATGTCGGGGAAGGCGACCAGGTCGTCGGCGTTCTTGAGGAACTCCACCAGGGTGACGGGGCCGATGTCGAGGTCTCCTCGCACCAGCTGCTCGCTGAGCTTCTCCGGGGTGTCCTTGGTGAGCTCGAAGTCGAGGAGGGTGCCGGTTCTCGCGAGCCCCCAGTACAGGGGCAGGCAGTTCAGGAACTGGATGTGCCCGACGCGCGGCCGGGTGCGAGAATTGTCCACATCGTGAGGCTAGACCCTGCCCGGCGGGCTCCGACGCGGACCCCCAGCAACCCTTTGCGTCAACCTCTCACCAGGGCCTTCAAACGTCCGGGTGACGTGATCTTGACCTCTATTGCATTCGGCTGCCCTCATGCTAGGCTCACCAGCAAGTTGCAGTTTGGTTTCCCTTGCAGTACAGAGCCTGCGGAGCATGTAACCGCGGGCTCTGATCGTTTTCAGACGCATGCAGTTGTGCGGCCGTGCCGTTATCACTTGCAGGTTCTGGAGCAGGGCGACCCTTTGAGCCCAAGGAGGGCTTATGGCTACCGGAACCGTGAAGTGGTTCAACGCCGAAAAGGGCTTTGGTTTCATCGCCCAGGAAGGCGGCGGCCCCGACGTCTTCGTCCACTACTCCGCGATCAACGCGACCGGCTTCCGTTCCCTCGAAGAGAACCAGCAGGTGAGCTTTGACGTGACCCAGGGTCCGAAGGGCCCGCAGGCGGAGAACGTCACCCCGGTCTGAGCGGTCGACGCGCAGTAACCATTCTGATTGCAGTACCCAAGGAGCTCCGCGCCTTCCGGCGACGGGGCTCCTGCCTTTTCCCGCCCGCTTCCCCCGCCCGGCCCGTGGGCGGGTGAATTCCCGGCGAACTCCTCGCGTCCGCCGGACGGCGTTCCGAACGGCCCACCGGTCTCCGTCCGGCGCGTCCGGCGAGGCCCTGTCGTGGGCGGCCGCCGGTAGGGTCCGGCGCCATCACCGACCGCGGCCTTCCGACCGTGACCCGTGAGTTCTGCGACACCGTGGCGGACGGCTGAGCCGACCACTTCCGCGACGCGCCGACGGCCAGGCCGGGGCCGCGCTTCGAGAGGCCGCGGTCGGGCCGGGACCGGCCGCTCCGGGTCACCTGCCGTACAGACGCTCCACCTCGCGTGCGAAGTCCCGCATGATCGCCTCGCGGCGGAGCTTCATGGACGGGGTCAGGTGGCCGGCCTCCTCGGTGAACTCGACGGGAAGGACGGCGAAGCGGCGGATCGACTCCGGGCGGGAGACCAGCTTGTTCGCCTCGTCCACCGCCCGCTGGAGCACCGCGGCCAGATCGGCGTCGTCGACGAGGAACTCGGCGGGCACCGGGTGCTTGCCGTGCATCTGGCGCCAGTGCGTGATGCCCTCGGGGTCCAGGGTGATCAGGGCGGAGACGTAGGGGCGGCCGTCGCCGAGGACCATGCACTGGGAGACCAGGGGGTGGGAGCGGAGCCAGTTCTCCAGCGGGGCCGGCGCCACGTTCTTGCCGCCCGCCGTGATCAGGATCTCCTTCTTCCGGCCCGTGATCGTCAGATAGCCCTCGTCGTCGAGGCGGCCGATGTCGCCGGTCGGGAACCAGCCGTCCTGGGTGGCCGGCACCACCCCGCCCGCGTTCGGGTCCCAGTAGCCGCGCAGGACCTGGCCCCCGGAGAGGAGCACCTCGCCGTCCGCCGCGATGCGCACCCTCGTGCCCGGCAGCGGCCAGCCCACCGTGCCCAGTCGCGGTCTCTGCGGGGGCGTCACCGTGGCCGCGCCGGTCGTCTCGGTCAGGCCGTAGCCCTCGTAGATCTCGACGCCCGCCCCGGCGAAGAACGCGCCGAGGCGGCGGCCGAGCGGGGAGCCGCCGCAGATGACGTGGCGCAGGCGGCCGCCCAGGGCGTTGCGGATACGGCGGTAGACCAGCGGGTCGTAGAAGGCTCGCGCGGTCTTCAGGGCGCGGGTCGGGCCCGGGCCCTGGCCGTGCTGGCGGGCCTCCGTCGCCTCGCCGAAGCGGCGGGCCACCTCCGCCGCGCGGTCGAAGGAGGAGGCCCGGCCGGCGCGCTCGGCGGTCGCCCGCGCGTTGTTGTAGATCTTCTCCAGCATGTACGGGATGGCGAGCAGGAACGACGGCCTGAAGCTCGCCAGGTCGGCCAGCAGGTCCTCGGCCTGCAGGCTCGGCGCGTGGCCGAGGCGGACCCGGGCGCGCACGCAGGCGACCGCCACCATGCGGCCGAAGACGTGGGAGAGCGGCAGGAAGAGCAGCGTCGAGGGCTCTTCCTTCGTCTTCGCCCGGAAGACCGGGTGGAGCAGCTCGACCGCGTTGTCGACCTCGGCGAGGAAGTTGCCGTGGGTCAGCGCGCAGCCCTTCGGGCGGCCGGTGGTGCCGGAGGTGTAGATCAGGGTAGCCAGGGTGTCGGGGCCGAGGACGCCCCGGCGTACGTCGATCTCCTGGTCGTGGACTCCCGCGCCCGCCTCGGCCAGCTGGTCCACGTGGCCGGCTTCGATGGCCCAGAGGTGCCGCAGGCCGAAGAGGTGCTGCCGTTCGGGACCGAGCGCGGCCGCCTCGGCCGTCGTCTCGGTGATCAGGGCCACGGCGCCGGAGTCCTGGAGGATCCAGCGGGTCTGAAAGAGCGAGGAGGTGGGGTAGACGGGGACGGTGACCAGGCCGGCGGCCCACGCGGCGAAGTCGAGGAGCGTCCACTCGTACCGCGTACGGGACATGACCGCGATCCGGTCGCCCGGCATCAGGCCGCCCGCGATCAGTCCCTTCGCCACCGCCTGGACCTGGTGGGCGAACTGAGCCGCCGTCACGTCCGTCCAGCCGCCGTCCGGGCCGCGCCGGCTGAGCACCGGCTTGCCGGGTTCGGCGGCCGCGTTCTCGAACGGCAGGTCGGCCAGCGAACCGTGGGTCACCGCCCGCACCAGCGGGGGCACATAGGCCTCCCGCACCTCGCCGTCCAGCCGGCGCGTGAACGGCGCGGTCAGCACCGGCCCGCCGTCGGGGTCGTAGTCGAACTCCGGCACGGCCGGCGGCACGGAGGAGGGGGACGAGTACGAGATGGGCATGGCAGCTCCTGGGGACTGCGGCGGCAGCGGCTGCGCACCGCTGTGCCGCATGAGGTACGTGCTGGACGTACGGAGTCGTTCACCGTGGCGCCCGGCGCCGTCAACTGCGGCGTCCGACAGGGGTGTTACCGCCGGTCAGAAGCGCGATCGTACGGCTCGCCTGTGGGGAGGCCGTGCGGGTTCGGAGAGGGACCCGAGTTGGTCCGGAGCCGGGGCTGTGCAGTCTTCGCTCTCCGGCGGGGCACGGCCGCGGGACCTGCGGGCCCCGTTCCCCCGGTGGCGTCTCAGGCACGCTCCAGGATCGCCGTCACGCCCTGTCCGCCCGCCGCGCAGACCGAGATCAGCCCGCGCCCCGGGCCGCCGCGCTCGGCGAGCAGCCGGGCCAGGGTCGCCACGATCCGGGCGCCGGTGGCGGCGAAGGGGTGGCCGGTGGCCAGCGAGGACCCGGCCGTGTTCAGCCGGGCGCGGTCCACCGGGGCCAGGCCGCGCTTCTCCCAGGCCGCCAGGGTCGCCAGCACCTGGGACGCGAACGCCTCGTGGATCTCGACCAGGTCGAAGTCCTCGATGCCCAGCCCGGTGCGCTCCAGCATTCGCGGGACGGCGTGGGCGGGCGCCATCAGCAGCCCGTCCTCGCCGTCCGCCACGTCGCCGTTGACGAAGTCCACGGCCGCCGTCTCGTATGCCGTCAGGTACGCGAGCGGTTCCAGGCCCCGTCGCGCCGCCCACTCCTCGGAGGCCAGCAGCACGGTCGCCGCGCCGTCGGTCAGCGGTGTCGAATTGCCCGCCGTCATGGTCGGGTTCGGCCCGGCGAGCCCGAACACCGGCTTGAGGGCGGCAAGTCGCTCGACCGTGGAGCCGGGGCGCAGGTTCTGGTCGCGGTCCAGGCCCCGGAAGGGCACCACCAGGTCCTGGAAGAAGCCCCGTTCGTAGGCCGCGGCGAGCCTGTGGTGACTGGCCGCGGCCAGTTCGTCCTGGGCCTCGCGGGTGATGCCCCAGGCGCGGGCGGTGACGGCCGCGTGCTCGCCCATCGAGAGTCCGGTGCGCGGCTCGGCGTTGCGGGGGATGTCGGGGACGAGGTGGGACGGGCGCACCCGGCAGAGGGCCTTGAGGCGGCCGGTCAGGGTCGTCGCCCGGCGGGCCTGGAGCAGGATGCGGCGCAGGGCGTCGTTCACGCCCAGTGGGGCGTCGCTCGCCGTGTCCGCGCCGCCGGCGATCGCGGACTCGGTCTGGCCGAGGGCGATCTTGTTGGCGGCGGCGACGACGGCCTGGAGGCCGGTGCCGCAGGCCTGCTGGACGTCGTACGCGGGGGTGCGGGCGTCGAGCCGGGAGCCGAGGACCGTCTCGCGGGCGAGGTTGAAGTCGCGGCTGTGCTTGAGGACGGCTCCGGCGACGAACTCGCCCACCTCGCCCGGACCCTGGAGGCCGTACCGCTCGACGAGGCCGTCCAAAGCCGCGGTGAGCATCTCCTGGTCGGAGGCGGTGGCGTAGGGGCCGTCGGAGCGGGCGAAGGGGATGCGCGCGCCGCCGAGGACGGCGACCCGGCGGGCCCGCGGGGGCTCAAGGGGGTTCATCTCGACCTGCTCCTCCTCCGTGACATAGACTTACCGGCGGTAACCTTACTCCAGAGTAAGCAAAAGTGAGCCGATCGGGAGACACCCCATGGCCGACCGCTATCTGAGCTTCACCGGCACCGCGCCCGGCCGCTTCCTGACCCGCCGGCTGGGTCTGCCCCAGCCCGCCGCCCTGAAGCGCTGGTCGGCACGACAGCCCTCCCTGGACGGCCCCTTGCTCCGGCTCACCGCGGGCACGTCGGACCTGGACCTCGCCCCGGTCCTGGACCGCACCGGACTCGCCCCGGGAGACCGGGAACCCGCCGCGGTCGTCCTGGACGCGACCGGGGTCCGGGACATCGACGCGCTCGGCGAGGTGCACGCCGCCCTCCACCCCGTCGTGCGGTCGGTCGCGGCGAGCGGCCGCGTGGTGGTGCTGGGCGCCCCGCTCGACCCGGCCGACCACCACCAGGCGGCCGCGCAGCAGGCGCTGGAGGGCTTCGTGCGCTCGCTGGGCAAGGAGATCGGCCGGGGCAGGACGGTGAACCTCGTACGGCTCACCGACGCGGCCGCCGCCGAGTCCACCCTGCGCTTCCTGCTCTCCCCCGGGTCCGCCTACGTCAGCGGCCAGGTCGTCCACGTCGACGCGCACGAGGTCACCGCCCCCGGCGACTGGGACACCCCGCTGTCCGGACGCACCGCCCTCGTCACCGGCGCCGCCCGCGGCATCGGCGCGGCGGTCGCCGAGAGGCTGGCCCGCGACGGCGCCCGGATCGTCGTACTGGACGTGCCGGCGGCCGAGGAGGACGCCCGGAAGGTCGCCGAGCGGCTCGGCGGCACCGCGCTCGCCCTCGACATCACGGCCTCGGACGCGGGCGAGCGGATCGCCGCCGCGCTGCCCGGCGGTCTGGACGTCCTGATCCACAACGCGGGCGTCACCCGGGACCGCCGCCTGGTCAACATGCCCGCCGAACGCTGGAGTTCGGTGCTGGAGGTCAACCTGGCGAGCGTGCTGCGCACCACCGACGCACTGCTGGGCGCGGGCACGCTGCGGCCCGGCGGCCGGATCGTCGCCACCGCCTCGATCGCGGGCCTCGCCGGGAACGCGGGCCAGACCAACTACGGCGCGAGCAAGGCGGGCGTCGCCGGCCTGGTCCGCTCCCTCGCGCCCCGCGCGCTGACCGAGCACGGGGTGACGGTCAACGCGGTGGCGCCGGGCTTCATCGAGACGAAGATGACCGCCGCGGTCCCCCTGCTCCTCCGCGAGGCGGGCCGCCGCATGAACTCCCTGGCCCAGGGCGGCCTGCCCGTCGACGTCGCCGAGACGACGGCCTGGCTCGCCCACCCGGCCTCCGGCGCGGTCAACGGCCAGGTGGTCCGGGTCTGCGGCCAGAGTCTGCTGGGGGCCTGACCATGACCCTCTCACGCGCGGGCGACCCGGCTCCGGTCGTCCTCACCCGCTCCCCCGCCCTGGCGCCCCTGCTCGCCCGCGGCGCCCTGCGCTCCCCCGGCAAGCGGCCCCGGCCCGACGCGCCCTTCCCCCGGGCCCCGCTGGTGCTGCCCGCCGTCCGCGTGGACCTCGCGCGGCTCGCCGCCTACGAGCGGGTGTGCGGCTTCGCCACCGGCGACGACGCCCTCCCGATCACCTATCCGCACGTGCTCGGCTTCCCCTTGGCCATGCGCCTGATGAGCGGCCGGGACTTCCCGCTGCCGCTGCTCGGGCTGGTGCACACGTCCTTCGCCGTCACCCGGCACACCGGCCTGACCGCGACCGGCACCTACGAACTGGCCGTGCACGTGGCCGGGTTGGCCCCGCACCGACGCGGCACCGAGGCCACCGTCGTGACCGAGGTGCGCTCGGGCGGGGACGTGGTGTGGGAGTCGACGAGCACCTATCTGGCGCGCCACCGGACCGACGGCCCCGCGGCCGAGCCGCCCCGCGACGAGCGTGTGCCGCTGCCCGCCGTCGCCGAGTGGCGGATCGCGGCGGACGTCGGACGGCGGTACGGCGCCGCGTCCGGGGACCGCAACCCCATCCACCTGTCCGCGCTGACCTCCCGCCTGTTCGGCTTCCCCCGGGCCATCGCGCACGGCATGTGGACCGTGGCCCGCTGCGTCGCCGCCCACGGCACACCGCAGGCCGCCCTGGTCCGCGCGGAGTTCAGGGCGCCGGTGCTGCTGCCCGCCACCGTCTCCTACGCCGCGGACCGCGACGGCCGCTTCGAACTGCGTTCCGCGGACGGCGGCCGGGTGCACCTCACGGGCGAGGTGCGTCCCGCGGCCCGGTGACCTCCCCCTCCGCGCTCCCGGCCGCGGGGGCGGCCGGCGGGGTCCAGGGGCGGCCCCGCATGAGGCTGCCCAGGCCGGCCCAGGCGAAGTTCATCAGGGTGGCCGCCGCCTGGCGGGCGGTGACGCCCGGGGTGGCGTTGGCCCAGTCGGCGAGGGACTCGGCGGCGCCGACGAGGGCCTCGGCGAGACCGGCGACCTCCCGCTCGGGCAGGTCCGGATCGCGGTGCGCCTCACGGGCGGCGACGACGATCAGCTGCGTGACGAACGCGACCATCTCCGCGCGCATCGCGGCGACCTCGGCCGCGAAAGGCTCACCGTGCGTACGGGCCTGCAGGTGCAGCACCGCCCAGCCGTCCGGATGGCGCGCGGTGTGCGTGAAGAACGCGCACAGCCCTTCCCAGAGTTGGCGGTCGGCGGGCAGCCCGGGACGCGCCCCGGCGCGCACCGCCTCGGTCAGCGCGGCGGCCTCGCGGCGGATGCACGCGGTGAAGAGGTCTTCCTTGGAGTTCAGGTACAGGTACACCAACGGCTTGGAGACACCGGCGAGTTCGGCGATCTCGTCCATCGAGGCGGCCATGTAGCCGCGCCGGCCGAAGGTCCGGACGGCGGCGTCCAGCATCTGCTGTTCCCGCACGGCCCGCGGCATCCGCTTGGTCTTCACGGCACCCATGGGGGCAAGCCTACGGTTCGGGAACCGGCGGCCGCCCGGCCGTGCGGGACCCGCGCGGCTACAGCGGCCGGATCACGACGTCCGGCTCTGGGCGCGGGCCGCGTCGTCGGCCCCGTCCTCCACGGCGCGGTTGGCGTCGATGTTCGCCTTCATACGGTCCACCCGGCCGGCGACCTGGACCGACGCCCGGTCCCGCTCCTTGCGCAGGACGACGAAGCTGATGGGGGCCGAGACGACCATGGCGAGCAGGATCATCCACAGGCCGTTGGAGGCGCCGAGGCCGCGCGGGGCGATCCCGGAGTAGACGAGGCCCCAGACGACCACGAAGCAGCCCACGAAGATCCCGAGGCGCATCAGCGTGTAGCGGAGCATCTCAATCCACTCTTTCGTCTCCGAAGAATCCCAAACGGCTCATCCAGTGAAGCACGACCGGGACCCGATCTTGCAGGGGGGCCGCGGCGGCTCAGGTCAGTGGCAGGAGCATGATCACGTCGTCGCGGTCGTCGCCCGGTCCGACCCGGATGGCGCCGGGCACCCGTCCGACCTCCTTGTAGCCGCAGGAGCCGTAGAACCGCTCCAGGCCGATCCCGCCCCGGCAGGTGAGCCGTATCGACTCGATGCCGCCGATGCCGCGGGCCGCGTCCGCCGCGGCGTCCAGCAGGTCCCGCCCGTAGCCCCTGCCCTGGTGCCGCGGGTGCACCATCACGGTGTAGAGCCACAGCCAGTGGGTCATCAGGCGGTGGGTGTTGAGGGTGAGGAAGGCGGTGGCGGCGACCCGGCCCTCCTCGTCGTGGCCGACCAGCAGCCGGGCGCGGCCCTCGGCCATCGCCGCGAGGTGCTTGACGAGCTCGGGGCGTATCGCCTCCCGCGAGGCCGGCCGTACGAAGCCGACCGCCCCGCCCGCGTCCGTCACGTCGGTCCACAGATCGAGGATGCCGTCGCGCAGGGCGCGGTCCAAGGAGGGGTCGAGGGTGAAGGTGAGGGGCATGGAGGCATCGTCTCTCTCACGACGGTACGGCCGTGCTCGCGCCGGTCGCTGTGCCGGGTGGCCGGGCGGCCGGACGGGTTCCGTCCGGCCGCCCGCGGCGCGGAGCGCCCGCCGCGCGGGCGGGCCGGCGGGTCAGACGCGCATCGGCTGGGGCGACTCGCGCCGCGCCGGGTCCGGGCCGTCGTACTCGCGGATGACCTCGTAGCGGGTGTTGCGCTCCACCGGGCGGAAGCCCGCGTCCCGGATGAGTTCCAGCAGGTCCTCGCGGGTCAGCTTGTTCGGGGTGCCGAAGTTGTCCGCGTCGTGCGTGATCTTGTACTCCACGACCGAGCCGTCCATGTCGTCGGCGCCGTACTGGAGCGCGAGCTGCGCGGTCTGCACGCCGTGCATCACCCAGAAGACCTTGACGTGCGGGACGTTGTCGAAGAGCAGGCGGGAGACCGCGAAGGTCTTCAGGGCCTCGGCCCCGCTCGCCATGGTCGTGCGGGCCTGGAGGCGGTTGCGGACCTTGCCGTCCTTCACGTCGACGAAGTCGTGCTGGTAGCGCAGCGGGATGAAGACCTGGAAGCCGTTCGTCTCGTCCTGGAGCTCACGCAGCCGCAGCACGTGGTCGACCCGGTGGCGGGGCTCCTCGATGTGGCCGTAGAGCATGGTGCTCGGGGTCTTCAGGCCCTTCTCGTGCGCCAGCCGGTGGATGCGCGACCAGTCCTCCCAGTGGGTGCGGTGGTCGACGATGTGCTGCCGCACCTCCCAGTCGAAGATCTCCGCGCCGCCGCCGGTCAGCGACTCCAGACCGGCGTCGATCAGCTCGTCCAGGATCTCCGAGGCCGACAGACCGGAGATCGTCTCGAAGTGGTGGATCTCCGTCGCCGTGAACGCCTTCAGCGAGACGTTCGGCAGGGCCGCCTTCAGCTCGCGCAGCGAACGCGGGTAGTAGCGCCACGGCAGGTTCGGGTGCAGGCCGTTGACGATGTGCAGCTCGGTGAGGTTCTCCGACTCCATCGCCTTGGCGAGCTTCACGGCCTCCTCGATGCGCATCGTGTACGCGTCCTTCTCGCCCGGCTTGCGCTGGAAGGAGCAGTAGGCGCAGGACGCGGTGCACACGTTCGTCATGTTGAGGTGACGGTTGACGTTGAAGTGGACGACGTCGCCGTTCTTGCGCGTGCGCACCTCGTGCGCGAGGCCGCCGAGCCACGCCAGGTCGTCCGACTCGTACAGCGCGATGCCGTCCTCGCGGGTCAGCCGCTCGCCGGAGCGGACCTTCTCCTCCAGCTCGCGCTTGAGCCCGACGTCCATGCCCTTACCTCTTTCCTGGAAGACTCCGACCACCGTACGCCTGGCCTACTGGACCTCTTCGGGCAGCTCGCCCACCCGGTTCTCCCACTTCGTGGAGAGCACGATCGTGGTCCGGGTGCGGGAGACGCCCTTGGTGCCGCTGAGCCGCCGGATGATCTTCTCCAGGCCGTCCACGTCCGTGGCGCGGACCTTGAGCATGAAGGAGTCGTCACCGGCGATGAACCAGCAGTCCTCGATCTCCTGCAGGTCCTTCAGCCGCTGCGCCACGTCCTCGTGGTCGGCGGCGTCGGAGAGCGAGATGCCGATCAGGGCGATGACGCCGAGGCCGAGGGAGGCGGCGTCCACCGTGGCGCGGTAGCCGGTGATGACACCGGCCGCCTCCAGCCGGTTGATGCGGTCGGTGACGCTCGGTCCCGACAGGCCGACGAGGCGCCCCAGCTCCGCGTAGGAGGCCCGGCCGTTCTCCCTCAGGGCCTGGATGAGCTGCCTGTCCACCGCGTCCATGCGATCGAAGCCTTCCACTGGAGAGATCCGATGAGGATCTGCAGAGTTCCTGAAACTGGTGTTCCTGAAAGTGGTGTTCCCGGCAGTGCCGGGCGCCGCGGGTGCCGGCTGGTGCTCACGCGGGCCGCGCGCCGCCCAGTTCGCCCTCCCAGCGGCGGTAGAGCCGGTGGGGCACGCCCACCGCGTCGAGGACCCGGCCGGCGACGAAGTCCACCAGGTGCTGGATGTGCGTCGCCCCGGCGTAGAAGGCCGGCGAGGCGGGCACGACGGCCGCGCCCGCGTCGTCCAGCGTCACCAGGTGCCGCAGCGTCTGCCCGTTCAGCGGCGTCTCCCGCACGGCCACGGCCAGCGGGCGGCGCTCCTTGAGGGTCACGCTCGCGGTCCGCTGCAGCAGGTCCTTCGACAGCCCGAGCGCCACGCCCGCCACGCACGCCGTGGAGGCGGGCACGATCACCATGCCCTTCGCCGGGTACGACCCCGAGGACGGTCCGGCCGCCAGGTCCCCGGCGCTCCAGTACCGCACGTCCGCGAGGTCCACCTCGAAGGTGCCGGGCTTGCCGTCGGCGCCCATCGACAGCCATTCCCGCAGGTCGTCCCGCCAGTGGGCGTCCCGGAAGGCGATGCCGGTCTCGTCGAGCAGGGTGAGCCGCGAGGCCCGGCTGACCACCAGGTCGACGCTCTCTCCCGCATCGAGGAGCGCGCGCAGCACCGCGGCCGCATACGGCGTACCGGAGGCTCCGGACACCCCCACGATCCAAGGCGTGCGCTGCGTTTCTCCTGCGTTCACATCTTGAGCCTACCGGCGCACCGCCCCACGCTCAGGACCGGCCGGGCCCCTTGGGGTCCACCGCGGCGCTGGAGGGCTGCGGCGGGCACCCGAGGACACTCACACGCTCAGACCCCGGACCAGCAGGTCCAGCAGGGCGCACGCGAACAGGGCGATGCCGATGAAGCCGTTGACGCTGAAGAACGCGCGGTTGAGGCGGGACAGGTCGTGGGGGCGCACGATGGTGTGCTCGTAGACGAAGGCGGCGGCGACGATCAGCAGGCCGAACCAGATGAAGGCGCCCGCGCCGGTGGCGAGCGCGTACCAGACGAACAGGGCCGTGGTCACGGCGTGGCAGCCGCGGGCGCCCCAGATCGCCGCCGGGACGCCGAAGCGGGCCGGGACCGACATCACGCCGATCTCACGGTCGGTCTCGACGTCCTGGCAGGCGTAGATCAGGTCGAAGCCGCCGATCCAGATGCCGACGGCCAGGCCGAGGATCACCGCGTCCCAGGACCAGGAGCCGGTGACCGCCAGCCAGCCGCCGACCGGGCCCATCGCCTGGGCCAGGCCGAGGATGGCCTGCGGGAAGTTCGTGAACCGCTTGCCGTAGGGGTAGACCACCATCGGGATCACCGCGATGGGGGCCAGCGCCAGGCACAGCGGGTTGAGCAGGGCGGCCGCGCCCAGGAAGACGGCCAGGGCGATCAGCGCACCGGTCCAGGCGTGCCGGACCGACATCGCGCCGGTCACCAGTTCGCGGTGGGCGGTGCGCGGATTGCGGGCGTCGATCTCGCGGTCGATGATCCGGTTGACCGCCATGGCGAAGGTGCGCAGGCCGACCATGCAGACGGTGACCAGCAGCAGCCGTCCCCAGTGGATGTTCCGGTCCCACTGGTACATGGCGGTCAGCGCGGCGATGTACGCGAAGGGCAGCGCGAACACCGAGTGCTCGATCATGACCAGGCGCAGGAAGGCCTTGGTGCGCCCCGGCTGCGGGATCGCGGCGGAAGCGGAAGTCACAGCCCGTACTCCTTCCAGCGGCGGTCGACCTTCGCCGCCGTCTCGGGGTCGGACAGCACCATCTCCGGCCATCCCCCGTCCCTCGTGTACCCCTCCTCGGGCAGCTTCCGCGTCGCGTCGATGCCCGCCTTGCCGCCCCAGAACTGCTGGTAGGAGGCGTGGTCGAGATGGTCGACGGGGCCTTCGACGACGGTGAGGTCGCGGGAGTAGTCCGTGTTGCCGAGCGCCCGCCAGGCGACCTCGTGCAGGTCGTGCACGTCGCAGTCGGCGTCGACGACCACGATCAGCTTGGTGAGCGACATCATGTGCGCCCCCCAGATGGCGTGCATCACCTTCTGGGCGTGCTTGGGGTACTTCTTGTCGATCGAGACGATCGCGCAGTTGTGGAAGCCGCCCGCCTCGGGCAGGTGGTAGTCCACGATGTCGGGGACGATGATCTTCAGCAGGGGGAGGAAGAAGCGCTCGGTCGCCCGGCCGAGCGGCCCGTCCTCGGTCGGCGGGCGGCCCACGACGATCGACTGGAGCAGGGGCCGCCTGCGCATCGTCACGCAGTCGATGGTCAGGGCCGGGAAGGGCTCCTGCGGGGTGTAGAAGCCGGTGTGGTCGCCGAAGGGCCCCTCGGGGAGCATCTTCCCGGGCTCCAGCCAGCCCTCCAGGACCACCTCGGCGTTGGCCGGCACCTGGAGCGGCACGGTCTTGCAGTCGACCATCTCGATCCGCCGGCCCGCGACGAACCCGGCGAAGAGGTACTCGTCGATGTCGCCGGGCAGCGGCGCCGTGGACGCGTAGGTCACGGCCGGCGGGCAGCCGAAGGCGATGGCGACGGGCAGCCTCTCGCCGCGCCGGGCCGCCACCTGGTAGTGGTTGCGGCTGTCCTTGTGGATCTGCCAGTGCATGCCGATGGTGCGCCGGTCGTGGCGCTGGAGGCGGTAGAGCCCGAGGTTGCGGACCCCGGACTCGGGGTCCTTGGTGTGCGTCAGCCCCAGGTTGAAGAAGGACCCGCCGTCCTGGGGCCAGGTGAACAGCGCGGGCAGCCGGTCGAGGTCCACGTCGTCGCCGTGCAGGACGACCTCGTGCACCGGCGCGTTGTCGGACTTGACCTTCTTCGGCGGCACGTGCGTCATCGCGCCGAGCTTGCCGAACGCCTCGCGCACTCCGACGAACCCGTGCGGCAGTTCGGGCTTCAGCAGCCCGCCGATCCGGTCGGAGATCTCCGCGTACGACTTCAGGCCCAGCGCCTTCAGCAGCCGCCGGTCCGTCCCGAAGACGTTCATGGCGAGCGGCATGCTCGACCCGCGCACGTTCTCGAAGAGCAGCGCGGGACCGCCCGACTTCTGCACCCGGTCGACGATCTCACCGACCTCCAGATACGGGTCGACCTCGGCCTTGATGCGCTTGAGGTCGCCCTCGCGCTCCAGCGCCCTGAGCAGGGAGCGAAGATCGTCGTAAGCCATGCGTCCCAGTATCTGCCACCCGCTACCCTGACCCCGTCACCGGGGCCGCATCACGCCCGTCGCCGTCTGTGGGGGGATCGCACGACCATGTTCAGGTATCTGCCGTTCCTGCTGGTCCTGGCACTGTGGATCTACGCGTTCATCGACTGCCTGAACACCCCCGAGGAGGAGATACGGGGGCTGCCGAAGGTCGGCTGGGTGCTCGTCATCCTGCTCTTCGGCGAGGTGCTGGTCGGCCCGATCGCGTGGCTGGCCGCCGGCAAGGTGCGCCACGCCCCCGCGGGCGGCTCCACCCCCTCCGAGTGGCACCGCAACCACCGCAGCACCTGGGTCGCCCCCGACGACGACCCGGAGTTCCTCAAGTCGCTGAAGGCGGAGAACAGGAAGGACGAGGCCCTCCTCAAGGACTGGGAGGCCGACCTGCGCCGCCGCGAGGAGGAGCTGCGCCGCCGCGAGAGCGGCGAGGAGGCCGGGGGCTGAGTTCCGCACCCGCCCCGGCCGCCGCGGACGTTCGTCCCCGTCGGTCGCCGTGGCCGGTTCAGTCGCCGTAGTCGATCTCGAAGCGGGTCACGTCCATCTCGTCCAGGATCGACTCCAGGCTGCGGCCGGACGTCTGCGCGTTGCGCTCGACCTCGACCGCCGCGTAGGCGGTGAGGCACATGACGAGGATGCGCAGCCCCTCTATGCCGTACTTCTCCAGGACCTCGTCGGTGACGGCCTGGGCCTCCTGGGGGATGCGCTCCTCCGGGTAGGCCCCGGCCACCCGGCGCAGCAGGCTCATCGAGATCTCGACGATGTCCGGGGCCATCGCCGCGTCGGAGGCGCCGTCCTCGTCCCGGTCCGTCGTGCCCTCGTCGCCGCCCCGGGGTTCGCCCCTGTTCTCGGCCATGGCGCTCTCCTGCCCTCGTGCCCTCGTACGTGCCGCTCTTCCCGGACCGTACGCGATCACGCCCGGCAGGGGGGCCACGACCACGACCTGCGCGGCACCGGGCGGCCCCGCCGCCCCCGTTGCCCAGGCGCCGCGCCGCCCGCACAGTGAGGGCATGGACCAGGCACAGGCGCGCGCATGGCTCGCCATCGCGGTCGCCGAGGCCCGCGCCGGGCTCGCCGAGGGCGGTGTCCCGATCGGCGCGGCGCTCTACGGCGCCGACGGCACCCTGCTCGGCCGCGGCCGCAACCGGCGGGTGCAGGACGGCGACCCGTCGGCGCACGCGGAGACGGCCGCGTTCCGGGCGGCGGGACGGCAGCGCTCGTACCGCGGTACGACGATGGTGACCACCCTGTCGCCCTGCTGGTACTGCAGCGGTCTGGTCCGCCAGTTCGGCATCGCGCGGGTGGTGATCGGGGAGGCGGCCACCTTCCGCGGCGGACACGACTGGCTCGCGGAGCACGGGGTGGAGATCGTGCTCCTCGACGACCCCGAGTGCCTCGCGCTGATGCGCGGCTTCGTCCGGGAGCACCCCGACGTGTGGCACGAGGACATCGGGGCCGCGCCGCCGGAACGGCCCGCCTAGGGTGTGCCCCGGCCGGCCTCGACCCGCTGGATCAGGTGCTCGAACCGGTCCCGCCAGCGGCGCTCGGACTCGGTCTCGCCCCGGAACTCGTGCGTGAAGCGCAGGACGCAGGCGTCCGCGCCGTCCCGCTCCAGGTGGAAGCGGATCCGCCCGCCCTCCCCCACCGTGTACTCGGCCATCCGGTCCACGTCCCACGCGGTGACCTGCCCGGAGCCGAGGCCGCGCAGGGTGACCGCGCCGCCGAGCCGGGGCTGGAGGACGTCGGCCGGCGTGAACCAGCCCGCGAGGCCGTCCGGTGTGGACAGGGCCGGCCAGACCGTCTCCATCGGCCGGGGCAGCCGCACCAGGAAGTGCAGGATGTGCGTGTTCCCGTGGGTCTGGCTGGTGCCCTGTTCGACGGATCCGGTCATGACACCAGCCTGGCCCGGACCCCCGGCTTTCGCACGCGATTGCCGGTGGCCTCGGGCCAGGCGGGAGAGTCCCTCGCGGCTCAGACGCCCGCGTAGGAGTGCTTGCCGCCGACGAAGAGGTTGACGCCGTAGTAGTTGAACAGCCAGCAGCCGAACGCGATCAGCGCGATGTAGGCGGCCTTGCGGCCCTTCCAGCCGGCCGTGGAACGGGCGTGCAGATAGCAGGCGTAGGCGACCCAGGTGATGAAGGCCCAGGTCTCCTTGGGGTCCCAGCCCCAGTAGCGGCCCCAGGCGGACTCCGCCCAGATGGCGCCCGCGATGATCGTGAACGTCCACAGCGGGAAGACGGCCGCGTTCACCCGGTAGGCGAACTTGTCCAGGGACGCCGAGGCGGGCAGCCGCTCCAGGACGGAGGTGGCGAAGGTGCCGGGCTTGCCGCCGGCGACCAGCTTGTTCTCGTAGGAGTCCTTGAACAGGTACAGCAGCGTGGAGACCGCGCCGACGTAGAGGACCGCACCGCAGAAGATCGCGGTGGAGACGTGGATGTAGAGCCAGTACGAGTGCAGCGCGGGCACGAGCTGGTCGCTGGCGGTGTAGAGCACCGTGACGGCGAGGCCGAGGTCGAGCAGGACCGTGGTGGTCAGGAAGAGACCGAGCCAGCGCACGTTCTTCCTCAGCGCCAGCAGCGCGACGTAGACGCCGACGGCGACCGTGGAGAAGGTGATGTTGAACTCGTACATGTTGCCCCACGGCGCCCGCTCCACGGAGGCCGCGCGGGCGAGGACGCCGCACAGCTCGACGAGGAAGGCGAGCACGGTGAGGGACACGGCGATCCGGCCGTACAGGTCGCCCTGCTCGTCGCCACCGTGCGCGCCGGGCCCGTCGGGCACGTCACGGGCGCCGGCGGCGGACCGGACGACGACCTTGGGGCGCTCCAGGACGGCGGTGCCGCCCGCCGACTTCACGGTCACCGCGGGCGCCTCGGACTGTGCGCCCTCGGTCCTGGCGGTGAGCGCGGCGGCCGTGCGGGCGACCTTGCTGCGGCTGCCGAAGAGCCATTCGGCGATGTACGCGAAGAAGGCCAGGGTGTAGACGGCCATCGCGGAGTAGATCAGCGTGTTGCTGATGTTCGCGAGGTGTTCGTTGGTCGCCGTGGCGAGCTCGGTTGCGGCGGCGAGAGTCACTTCTTCTCAGCCCCTTCGGCAGATACGGAGGTGTCGGCGTCCGGCTCCCGGTCGGGGTCGGCGTCGGTCTGTGTGGGTGCCCGGTCGTGCACGAGGGCGGCCAGATGGCCGATCTCCTCGGGGAGTTTCGCGGACTCGCTGCGGCCCAGGCCCGCGATCTCCACGACGGTCACGCCGTCGGCGCCCTCGACGGCACGCACCCAGACGCGGCGGCGCCGGATGAACAGGGAGGCGGCCAGACCGAGGATCGCGGCGACCGAGCCGCCCAGCGCCCAGCCGGTGCCGGGCTGCTGGACGATCTGGAAGCCCGCCCACTCCTTGATGTCCTTGTCGAAGGTGATCGACCCGGCGCCGTTCGGCAGCCGCATGGTCTGGCCGGGCGCCAGGCGGGCCTTGAGGATGGCGCCCTTGGCGTCCTTGAACTGCTTCAGGTTCTTGGTGTTCAGCTGGTAGACGTTCTGCGGGACGCCCGCGTCGACGCCGAGGTCGCCGTGGTAGCCGGTCACCGCGAGCACCGGGCGGTCCAGCGCCGGGAACTGGGAGAACATCGTGCCCTTGCCGGCTCCGGCGAAGGTCGGCACGAAGAAGGCCTCGAAGCCGAGCTGTTCGCTCTTGCCCTGCGCGTTCCGGTATCCGTCGAGGACCTTGATCGCGCCCTGCGAGGTGACGTTGGGGTCCATGGGCAGCAGGGGCACGGCCTGGCGGTAGACCACGGCGCCCTTGCCGTCCCGGACGGTGACGGTGGGGGCGTAGCCGTGGCTGACGAGGTAGACCCGGGCGTCGCCGACCTCCAGCGGGTGGTTGGGCGAGATGGCGCCCGTCCGCTGCTTGCCGTCGGCGCCCACGCTGTAGTCGACGTCCGCCCGGTACACGCGCGGCGTCCCCTTCTGCGGGCCGGTGCGCTCGTACGTGCCGGTGAAGCTGTTCAGGTTGAAGCTGAACGGTACGAGGTTGTCGTCGTCGAAGAGGTTGCCGGACTTGAAGTCGTCGTACTGGGTGAGGGTGTTGGAGAACCCGTCGCCCTCGACCACCAGCTTGTTGCCCTCCGTCTTGTAGAGCTGGCCCCAGGCGAAGGCGACCAGCATGACGATGAGCGCGACGTGGAAGAGCAGGTTGCCGGCCTCGCGCAGATAGCCCTTCTCGGCGGCGACCGCGTCACCGAGCACGTGCGCGCGGAAGCGGCGCTGCCCCAGCACCTTCAGCGCGGCCTCGCGGACCTCCTGCGGGGAGGCGGCGGTGCGCCAGGCGGCGTGGGCGGGCAGCCGGGTGAGCCGCTTCGGGGCGCCCGGCGGGCGGCTGCGCAGCTGGCCGGTGAACTGCCAGGTGCGCGGCACGATGCAGCCGATGAGCGAGACGAACAGCAGGATGTAGATCGCGGAGAACCACACCGAGCTGTAGACGTGGAACAGGCCGAGACGGTCGTAGATCGGCCCCAGCACGGAGTGGGTGGTCCTGAAGTCCTGGACCTTCAGCGCGTCGCTGCCCTCCTGCGGGATCAGCGAGCCGGGGACGGCGCCGAGCGAGAGCAGGAACAGCAGCAGCAGCGCGACCCGCATGGAGGTCAGCTGCCGCCAGAACCAGCGGGCCCAGCCGAGGGTCTCCCGGGCGGTCCAGGCGAGCCGGCCGCCGAGGCCGGGGGCGCGGTTGCCGCCGAAGGAGCCGGGGACGGCGGTCTCCTCGGGGGCGGTGGACAGCTGGGAGCCGGCGGCGCCCAGGTCCTCGTCGCCGGGGGACTCGGTGGCCGGCGTCTCGTCGGGGTGCGTGGTCTTGCTCATCGATCAGATCCCCACAGTGAAGCCGTCGGACCAGGTCTGCATCTCCTGCACCAGGCGGTCCCAGGCACCGGTCAGCAGCAGCACACCGGTCACGATCATCATCGTGCCGCCGATGCGCATCACCCAGACATAGTGGCGCTTGATCCAGCCGAAGGCGCCGAGTGCCTTGCGGAAGGCGATCGCGGCGAGGACGAACGGCAGGCCGAGGCCGACGCAGTACGCCACGGTGAGCAGGGCCCCGCGGCCCGCGCTCGACTGCTGGGAGGACAGGGCCAGCACGGAGCCGAGGGTCGGGCCGATGCACGGGGTCCAGCCGATCCCGAACAGCGCGCCGAGCAGCGGCGCGCCGACCAGCCCGGCGGTGGGCCGGGTGTGGAAGCGGAACTCGCGCTGGGTCAGCCACGGCATCAGGCCCATGAAGAACAGGCCCAGCAGGATCATCAGCACGCCGAGCACGACGGACAGGGTGTCCCGGTGCTCCTGGAGGGTCTGCCCGAAGTAGCCGAAGAGCGCTCCGCCGGAGACGAAGACGACGGTGAAGCCGAGGACGAAGAGAGCGGCGCCGGCGGCCATCCGGCCGCGCCGGGCCTCCGCCAGGTCGGTGCCGGTGACCCCGGTCACATAGGAGAGGTATCCCGGCACCAGCGGCAGGACGCACGGGGAGAAGAAGGAGACGAGGCCGCCGAGCACGGCCACCGGGAGGGCGAGCAGCAGGGCTCCGTTGAGAACCGTCGCGTTCTGGCCGGGAACCGCGGCGAGCAGGGTCACTCCGGTCACGTCACTTCTCCGCGAGGACCGGGTCGATCATGGTGCGCAGCTTCTCCTCGCTCAGCGGGGACAGCGAGCGGGCGGCGACCTTGCCCTGCCGGTCCAGTACGAGCGTGGAGGGGATGGTCTGCGGGTTGAGCGTGCCCTTCTTGAAGCGGAGCATCAGCCGGCCCGTGGGGTCGTACAGGCTGGGGTAGGTGACGCCCTGCTGCTTCTCGAAGGCGACGGCGGGGGCCGTGCTGGTGTCACGGGTGTTGATGCCGACGAACTGCACGCCCCGGCCCTTGAGGCTCTGGAAGACCTTCTCGAAACCGGGGGCCTCGGCGCGGCACGGCGGGCACCAGGAGCCCCAGACGTTGAGGACGACGACCTTGCCCTTGAAGGAGGCGACGTCGAGCCGCTGCCCGTCGACGGTCTTCCCGGACAGGTCGGGGGCGGCGGTGCGCTTGCCCGGGTCGACGGTGGCGATGCCGTCCTTGCCCATGACGAAGTTGGTGTTGTTCCCGCCTCCGGAGGTGCCTCCGGAGCCGCACGCGGACAGCACCAGCGCGGCGACGGCGGCGCCCGTGGCGGTCAGGGCGGCGCGGCGGGTGCGGTTCGACCGTTTCGAGCGCAGGGGGGCGCGGCTGGCGGCACTCATGTGAAAAGTTTCGCATGTCCGTTCCGGGGATCTTGCCCACCCCCCTGGCGGCGAGAAAACCGCACGTCAAGCGTCTTACGGGGTGCCTTTCGGGGTTCCGTTCGACGCGCCTTTCGCGTGCCGCGTGCCGGTGGTGGCGGACGGGGCGCCGGAGGTGGCGCCGACGTCCCCGAGGAAGTCCTTCCAGCCACCCGCCGGCCGCTGCCCCACCTCCAGGGTGCGCAGCTTGGCCAGCACCTCCGGCTTCTGGACGTCCATCCAGTCGACGAACTGCCGGAAGGAGACCATGCGCACGTCGGCGCCCTTCTCCTTCTCCCGCGCGATGTGCTTGAAGGCCTCTTCGACGGCGTCCATGTAGATGCCGCCGTTCCACTGCTCGAAGTGGTTGCCTATGAAGAAGGGCGCCCGGTTCGACTCGTACGCCCGCCGGAAGCCCTGGATGTAGGCCTGGGCGGACTGCCGCCGCCAGCCCGGGTAGTTGTGGGCGGGGGCCTTGGTGGAGTTCACGGACTGGTTGGCGAGCATGTTGTAGTCCATGGAGAGGACCTCGAACCGGCGTCCGGGAAAAGGTATCTGCTGCAACGGCAGGTCCCATATGCCGCTTTTCTTCCCCGGCCACATCTGCCGGCCGCCGGGCGAGGAGGCGTCGTAGCGCCAGCCGAGCTCGCGGGCGGTGGGCAGCAGGTTGTTCTGGCCGAGCAGGCAGGGGGTGCGGCCGCCGACGAGTTCCTTGTCGTAGTCGAAGGGCAGGGACGGCAGGTCGTGCCAGCCGGTGTGGGTCCGCCACTGCTTCACGAAGGACTTGGCCTGGTCGATCTCGCTGCGCCACTGCCGCGGCGTCCAGTTGCCGACCGTGCCGCGGCCGGAGCAGAAGTGGCCGTTGAAGTGGGTGCCGATCTCGTGGCCCTCGAGCCAGGCGCGGCGGACGTTCGCCAGCGTCGACTTGATGTGCCCGTCGGTCAGGTAGCCGATGGCGGAGGCGCCGCGCGGGTTGTTCGGCGGGTCGTAGAGGCGCTTCTTCGACTCCGGCAGCAGGTACAGCCCGGAGAGGAAGAAGGTCATGTGCGCGCCGTGCTCCTTGGCGAGGTCCAGGAAGCGCGGGAACAGGCCGTTGCCGACCTCGCCGGCCCCGTCCCAGGAGAAGACGACGAACTGGGGCGGGGTCTGGCCCGGCTCGAGCGGCACCGGCCGCGCGGGCTGGTACGGCTGCTTGCCGGTGAACGAGGTCGAACCGTCACCGAGGGGACGGGCCGGATGCTCCGTACCGCGTGAACGCCCGCCTCCGGAACCGCCCGCGGGGTCCGTGCCGTCCGAAGACTTGAGGGTGCCGCAGCCCGCGAGCCCGACGGCGGCCGCGGTGCCCGCGCCGAGGCCGAGCATTCCCCTCCGGCTGAAGGTGCGCATGAAAGATCCCCGATCCGTCACGTCCTCTGGTGGTCACCCACTGAGAGGCAGCGACGAACCGGGGGGTTCCTCACTTCATTACATATTTTGTAATAAATGTAAGAAGACTGTCAGGCTCCGAACGCCTTGCCCTGACCCTTCACCGGCCTGGCGCCCGCGAGGAGATGAGCCGGCACCAGATCGCGGGCCGGCTCGGTGTAGCCGACGGAGACGATCCGGTCGCCCCGGTACGTGAACGACGTCAGCGACGCGAGCGTGCACTGCCGCTTGCGCGGGTCGTGCCACAGCCGCCGCCGCTCGACGTAGGAGCGGACGATCCAGATCGGCAACTGGTGGCTCACCAGCACCGCTTCGTGGCCGCGCGCCTGGTCGCGGGCCGCGTCCAACGCGCCCATCATGCGCACCACCTGGTCGACGTAGGGCTCGCCCCACGACGGCTTCAGCGGGTTGACCAGGTGCTTCCAGTTGCCCGGCTTGCGCAGCGCTCCGTCGCCGACGCCGAAGCTCTTGCCCTGGAAGACGTTCTCGGCCTCGATCAGCCGCTCGTCGGTCGCCAGGTCCAGCCCGTGCGCCTTGGCGATCGGCGTCGCCGTCTCCTGCGCCCGCTCCAGCGGGGAGGCCACGACATGGGTGACGTCGCGGGAGGCGAGGTGCTCGGCGACCCGTTCGGCCATCTGCCGGCCCAGCTCGGAGAGGTGGTAGCCCGGCAGCCGGCCGTAGAGGATGCCGTCCGGGTTCTCGACCTCGCCGTGCCGCATGAGGTGGACGACGGTGATGTCCGTGTCGCCCCGCGTCATGCTCGCGCCCCGGCTCTCGCTCATGTCCTGCGTCCCGCTCACGTCCTGCGCCTCGCTCATGCCGTGGCCTCCGCCGCCGCCCGGGCCGCCGCCGGAAGGGCGTCGGCGATCCGCTGGAGGGCCCGGTCGTCGTGCGCGGTGGAGACGAACCAGGACTCGAAGGAGGACGGCGGCAGGTACACGCCGTTCGCCAGCATCGCGTGGAAGAACGCGGTGAAGCGGTACGACTCCTGCGCCTTGGCGTCCTCGTAGGAGCGGACCGGACGGTCGGTGAAGAACACCGAGAACATGTTGGAGGCGTTCTGCAGGGTGTGCGCGACGCCTTCCTTGCTCAGCGCCTCGGACACGAGCGCCTGGATCTGCCGCGAGACGTCGTCGACCCTGGTGTAGGCGGCGTCGTCCAGCAGGCGCAGCTGCGCGAGTCCGGCGGCCGTGGCCACCGGGTTCCCGGACAGGGTGCCGGCCTGGTAGACGGGGCCGGCCGGGGCGAGGTGCGCCATGACGTCGGCGCGGCCGCCGAAGGCCGCGGCCGGGAAGCCGCCGCCCATCACCTTGCCGAAGGTCATCAGGTCGGGCCGGACGCCGTCCACGCCGTACCAGCCGGCGCGGCTGGTGCGGAAGCCCGTCATCACCTCGTCGGAGATGTAGAGGGCGCCGTGGTGCGCGCAGGCGTCCTTGAGCCCCTGGTTGAAGCCGGGCAGCGGCGGCACCACGCCCATGTTGCCGGGCGAGGCCTCGGTGATCACGCAGGCGATCTCGCCGGGGTGCGCGGCGAAGGCGGCGTGCACCGCGTCGAGGTCGTTGTACGGCAGGACGATCGTGTCGCCGGCCTGGGCGCCGGTGACGCCCGGGGTGTCGGGCAGCGCGAAGGTGGCCAGGCCGGAGCCCGCGGAGGCGAGCAAGGCGTCGACGTGCCCGTGGTAGCAGCCGGCGAACTTGATCACCTTGGTGCGGCCCGTGAAGCCGCGGGCCAGCCGGATCGCCGACATCGTGGCCTCGGTGCCGCTGGAGACGAGCCGGACCTGCTCCAGGGGCGCGACCCGGCCGACCATCTCCTCGGCGAGCGCGACCTCGCCCTCGCCGGGTGTGCCGAAGGACGTGCCGTGCGCGACCGCCTCCCGCACGGCGGCGATCACCTCGGGGTGCGCGTGCCCGAGGATCATGGGCCCCCAGGAGCACACCAGGTCGACGTACTCCCGCCCGTCGGCGTCGGTCAGGTACGCGCCGCTGCCGGACACCATGAACCGGGGCGTGCCGCCCACGGCGCGGAAGGCACGCACCGGCGAGTTCACGCCGCCGGGCGTGACGGCCGCCGCACGGTCGAACAGCGCCTGCGAGACGGGGGCTTCGTATGGATATGGCAGTTCGCTCATGACCTGCGACTTCTCCGACTTCTCGGAATCCGGTGGGAAGTGACCTCCTCAGGGTAGGCCAGCGGGCCGGACGGGCCGGGGGCGGTGAGGGGGCCGGGCCGATCTCGGCACCGGACACAGGGGCAACCCGCGGTTTTCCTCGCCGCCCATCTGCGAAACTGGTCTCCGCGTACGTATGAACATGGCGAAAGCACGTGTCGAGGGCCGCGAAGATCCCCGGGGACTGATGTTTCACCGCACGTTTCGGCGGGCGGGCGTGGGGGAGGTCACTGACACGATGATCGGGTTGCGCGGCGGGGGCCACGCGTCCTAGAAAAGCACTCGGGTGGAGATATGCATCGCGGTGGCGGACTGGGCGAGGGGACTGACGACCTGGGTCCTCGACGTGCCCGGCGGGGAAGGCACCGACGCGAGGTGGAGGAAGCCACCGAAACACGGCAGACGCACGGTGTACCGAGTGAGCCCGAGCGGACGGACCGGCGCGTGGAGCGCGGGATCGACCGGCTCCGGGCCGGGAGCAGGAATGGTGGTCGGGTGGGGGTGACGTACAAGTACTTCGGCGCGCCCGACGGCGCGACCGCGGCCCGCGTCCCGATCTCGATGCGCCCCGAGGAACTCGGCGGCGACGAGCTCGGCATGAACGGCATGTTCACCAAGATCAAGCCGGAGACGATGGCCGCGATGGTGCTGACCGGCATCGAAGGCGTCCCGCTGCACAAGGTGCCGCCCCTGGAGCTGGTCGTCCTCCACCCCGACTACGCGGTCGTGAAGCTCCCCATGACCGTCGTCGACCCCCTGCGCGACATCGGCGAGGAAGCGGTCGGCGCCGCCGCCTTCATCTGGTCCACGGTCCCGGACCGCGGCGGCCCCCGCGACGCCTTCAACGTGTACCAGCTGCTGCACGAGTGGCAGGACTTCAGCCATCGGCTGCACGAGGCGGGGCATCAGCCGTACTGCCTGGTGTGGCCCTGAGCCGGGGTTCCAGTGGTTCGGGGCGGCGCCTTCGGGCGGCGGACCGGCGCTCCTGAACCTGGGCGTACGTCATCATTCCGCACAGGACGGCGAGGAGGACGGCGGACGACCCCGCCGTGCCCAGATCCAGGCCGCCCTTGGCGACCGGCTTGGTGAGGAAGTCGCCCGCCGTGGCGCCCAGCGGACGGGTGAGGACGAAGGCGATCCAGAACAGCAGGACGTTCGGCACCACGGGCACCTTCATGAGCGCCACGAGCACGGCGAGCAGCCCGGTCACGAGCAGCGCACCCCCGGCGTAGCCGAGGCCGGAGCTGTCGGAGAGGAAGTCGCCCATGGAGGTTCCGAGGGTGTTCGACACGAGGATCGCCGACCAGAACAGGGCCTCTCCCCTGAAGGTGACGATGTCGCGGATCTGGAACGTCATCCCGCTCAGCTTCCAGGCGAGGAAGATCGCCAGGAGGATCGAGATCAGGATGGCCGCTCCCGCGGGATAGCCCAGGCCGAGGCCCTGCGGGCCCCAGCCCAGCCTGGTCGCGCCGTCCGAGAGGTACCGCGCACTGGCGTCGCGGTTCATGAAGTCGGACATCGTGGTCCCGGCCATGCTGGTCGACAGGATCACGGTCCAGTAGCAGAACGGGTTGTAGCGGCTGGACCGCAGCTGTACGACCAGCGTCACCACGAAGATCAGGAACAGCGCGACCGTGGTGAGGAAGTAGCCCAGCCTCAGGGTCTGCGCGAAGAGGTCGCCCGCCGTCTCGCCCAGGGTCGTCGCGGCGATCTTCATGATCCAGAACGCCAGCGTGACCTCGGGCAGCTTCTTCATCACCGACCCGGCCGTACGCGACGTGCCCGCCACGTCGAGGTCGGTGAGGACCTCCGATTTCTCCAATGCGACTCCCCTGTCCGGTCGACGACAGGGCGCTCGCCCCAGGAAGCGGGACGAGCGCCCTGTGAGATGAGCCGGCCGCCGGGCGGCCGTGATCTCCGACCGTGGCACAGAGGGCCCCGACTCATCCTGAACGCGCACCGTGTGGCAGGTCAGGCCGCGTGTCGGGCGCTGGTGGGTCAGTCGAACGCGGCGGCGAACATGCCGGGTTCGTAGGAGCCGCCCCGCTGGTGCACGATCACGGCGAGCCGGTTGGCCGCGTTGATCAGGGCGACCAGGCAGACCAGCCCGGCGATCTCGTCGTCGTCGTAGTGCTTGCGCACCTCGGCCCAGGTCTCGTCGGACACGCCCGCGTGGGCGTCGGCGAGCCGGGTGCCCTCCTCCGCGAGCGCCAACGCGGCCCGCTCGGCCTCGGTGAACACGGTGGACTCGCGCCAGGCGGCGACCAGGTTGAGCCGGACCGCGGTCTCACCGGCGGCCGCGGCCTCCTTGGTGTGCAGGTCGACGCACCAGCCGCAGCCGTTGATCTGGCTGGCGCGCAGCGACACCAGCTCCCGCGTGGACTTCGCCAGCGGCGACTGGTCGATCACCAGGCCGGTGCTGGCGAACCTCTTGGCGAACCTGGTGGCGATCTCGTTGTCGAACAGGTTGAAACGGGTTTCCATGACCTCGTCCTCACTCGTGGTGTCGCAACTCGTGGTCTCGCACCGGACGACCACGAGATGCCGGCCGCCCGCTCCGCGTGACAGGACGTGCCGTGTGACGTGCGCCACCGCTCACGGGTGTCACAAGCCCCCGGCGGCGGGCGTCTTGTGCGCAGGGTGACGTCGGGAGCGGACAGGCGGGAGCAGTGGTGATGAGCGAGCACGGCAGGCGCGCGCAGGACGCGGAGGACGCGGGGGGAACGACCGGGCGGCCCCCCGCCGGCGGACGCACGGACCCCGCCACCGAGGCGTTCGTCGCGCACCGCAATCTGCTGTTCACCGTCGCCTACGAGATGCTCGGCTCGGCCGCCGACGCGGAGGACGTCCTGCAGGAGACCTGGCTGCGCTGGGCGGGTGTCGATCTCGGCACGGTGCGGAACGAGCGGGCGTACCTGGTCCGGATCACCACGCGCCAGGCGCTGACCCGGCTGCGCACGCTCGGCCGCCGCAAGGAGTCCTACGTCGGCACCTGGCTGCCCGAGCCCTTGCTGACCACCCCGGACGTGGCCGAGGACGTCGAACTGGCAGACAGCGTCTCGATGGCGATGCTGCTGGTGCTGGAGACGCTCACACCCACCGAGCGGGCGGTGTTCGTGCTGCGCGAGGTGTTCGACGTGGAGTACGACGAGATCGCCGAGGCCGTCGGCAAGAGCGCGGCCGCGGTCCGCCAGATCGCGCACCGGGCCCGGGCCCACGTCGCGGCGCGCCGGCCGCGCGGGGGCGCCTCCCCGGCCGAGACCCGGGACGCGCTGCAGGCGTTCCAGCAGGCCGTCGAGACGGGCGATCTGCAGGGCTTTCTCGACATCCTCGCCCCGGACGTCGTCCTCCTCGGCGACGGCGGCGGAGTCCGGCAGGCCGTCCTGCGGCCCGTGGTGGGGGCCGACAAGGTGGGCCGCCTGCTGGCCGCCGGGCTGGGCCGGGTCACCGCGGCGTCGCTGCGGCCCGCCCAGGTCAACGCCTGCCCGGCGCTGGTGCTCAGGATCGACGGCGCGGTCGACACGGTCGTGGCGGTACGCATCGACGACGGCCGCGTCAGCGGGCTCTACGCCGTGCGCAACCCCGAGAAGCTGGCGCACATGGGGCGGGAGACCACCCTGCGGCGGTGAGCCCGCTCCCCGCCCGGGACGTCCACCCGCGCCTCCCGATCCCGCCGCCGTTACGCCGGGCCGCTGCGGGCGAGAGCGCCGAGAGGGTGAGGGGGGAGGGCGGTGCGGCCGCCGAGTCGCGGCGGCCGCACCGGGTCAGCAGCCGCCGACGGGCGGCGCGCCGACGCCGATCCGGAGGGTGGCCGGGGCCGCGCAGCAACCGCCGCCCTCGGTGCCCTCCGCGGCCTCGGGGTCGTCGTAGAGGCCCGCGCCGCCGCACACGCCGGTCTCGGGCAGGGTCAGCTCGACGCGCTCGGCGGCCTCGCGGTCGCCGGCGATCGCGGCCGTGACGGAGCGGACCTGCTCGTAGCCGGTCATCGCCAGGAACGTGGGAGCACGGCCGTAGGACTTCATGCCGACCAGGTAGATGTCCTTCTCGGGGTGGGACAGCTCGTTCACGCCGTGCGGGTAGACCGTGCCGCAGGAGTGGACGTTGGGGTCGATGAGCGGGGCCAGCGCGGCCGGGGCCTGGAGACGCTCGTCGAGGCCGAGGCGGACCTCGGAGAGGAAGGACAGGTCCGGGCGGAAGCCGGTGAGCACGACGACCTCGTCGACCGGCTCCAGGCGGCGGCCGTCCTCGGCGACGAGGACGAGCCGGTCGCCGTCGCGTTCCACCGCCCGCGTGCGGAACCCGGTGACGGCGCTCGCGTGGCCCGCCTCGACGGCGGCCTTGGCGCGCAGGCCCAGGGCGCCGCGGGCCGGGAGCTGGTCGGCGTCGCCGCCGCCGAAGGTGCTCGCGCCGATGCCGCGGCGCAGGACCCACGTCGTGTGCGTGCCCGGCTGTTCCCGGGCGAGACCGGCGAGTTCGGCGAGCGCGGTGAAGGCGGAGGCGCCGGAGCCGACGACCGCGGTGCGCCTGCCCGCGTACCGGGCGCGGACGGCCGGGTCCCTCAGGTCCGGGACGTGGTACGTGACGCGGTCGGAGGCGGCCTTCTCGCCGAGGGCGGGCAGGCCGTCGGCGCCCATCGGGCCGGGGGCGCCCCAGGTGCCGGAGGCGTCGATGACGGCGCGGGCGCCGATCCGCTCCTCGCGGCCGTCGGCCGACCGGACGTGCACGGTGAAGGGCTGCTCGTCGCGGTCGGCGTCGACGATGCGGTCGCGGCCCGCGCGGGCGACGCCGGTCACCGTGGCGCCGTAGCGGACCTTGTCGCCGAGGACGTCCGCGAGCGGCTGAAGGTACCGCTCGGCCCAGTCGCCGCCGGTGGGACAGGCGGCGCCGTCGGGACGGGTCCAGCCGGTGGGGGCGAGGAGCTTCTCGGCGGCCGGGTCGGTGACCTCGGCCCACGTGGAGAACAGGCGCACGTGCGCCCAGTCGCGTACCGCGGTGCCGGCGGAGGGGCCGGCCTCCAGGACCAGCGGGTCGAGACCGCGCTCGACGAGGCGGGCGGCGGCGGCCAGTCCGACGGGGCCGGCGCCGATGACGACGACGGGCGACTGGTCGTTGGTGGGCGCGTTCACGAGGCTTCCCCTTTGCTTCGACGTTCGTCGATGAACTGCCCGGCCAGCATGGCACCTGGTTCGACATGCGTCAACATAGACATTCACCGAATCAGGGGCTCCCCGGCATACGCCTCGCCCCGCGGAGTCGCCCGCACGGCCACCGCGGGGCGGGCGGCGGGGGCTCAGGTCACGACCGCCCGCCGAGGGTGAGCTGGGCACGGTGGAAGTCGAAGTGCCGCGTCGGGTACCGGTAGACCTCTTCGAGGGTCATCACGTCCTTGAAGAACGGATCCCACCGGGTCGGAAAGGCCATCGTGCGCGCGAGGGCCGCGTCCGGCTCGGCCTCCAGACGGCGGTGCAGGACCGCGAGCGTGCGATCGAGCTTCGCCCCCATGCGCCGCCGGTCGTAGACCCGGGCGCCGGCCACGGAACCGAGATGGTTGACGACGTCGAACGGCCGGGTCGCGGCGTCCAGCGCACGCGCCCACACCCGGCTCGCGCCCGGCGGAAGACGGCCGAAGAGGCGCACCATCGGGAGCAGCGCCCGTACGACCATGTAGCCGAACAGCATGTGGTAGAGCAGCTGTTCGTTGTTCCAGCGGGTTCCGTCGCTCGGGCGGCGCAGGTCCTCCGCCGTGGCCGAGTCCAGGAGCCGGTGGAACATCGCACCGGCCCGCCGCATCTCTTCGTGGATGACTTCCCTGTCCATGGGTCCCGCCCGGTGGGAGAAGGTGAGGTTGCCGCCCCATGATGGGGCTCACCGCGCCCCTCGGCACCCGGCCTGCACGGCACTTCCCGGCGGGCCCGGCTCCGGGGCGCTCCGCCCCTCGGCATTCTGGTTCGACGCGTGTCAACATAGACGCATGTCGAATGCTGAGGTGCTTCCGCCGACGGCCCCCGCCCCCGGCCAGGCCGCGGAGGCGTGCTGCCCGCCGCTCACCGAGCGTCCGTTCAGCGCGGAGGAGGCGGAGCGGGCCGCACGCATGTTCAAGGCGCTCGGCGACCCGGTGCGGCTGCGGCTGTTCTCCGCGGTGGCCTCGCACGAGGGCGGCGAGGCGTGCGTGTGCGACATCTCCGACGTCGGTGTCTCCCAGCCGACGGTGTCCCATCACCTGAAGAAGCTCAAGGAGGCCGGGTTGCTCACCTCCGAGCGGCGCGGCACCTGGGTCTACTACCGCGTCGAGCCGTCCGTGCTGGCCACCATGGGCAGCCTGCTGGCCGCCCCGGCGACCGCGGCGCGGTGAGCGCCGGGGACGCCGGAGCGGTCCGGGGGTGCCTCAGCGCTCCTGTGGTGCGGGCGTGAGCTGCCGCGCGGCGCTGAACCTCCGCCGCCAGGCCAGGGAGACGTACACCAGCGCGACCAGGACCGGAACCTCGATCAGCGGGCCGACCACGCCGGACAGGGCCTGGCCGGAGGTGACGCCGAAGGTGGCGACGGCGACCGCGATGGCCAGCTCGAAGTTGTTGCCGGCGGCGGTGAAGGCGAGCGTCGCGGTCCGGTCGTAGGCCAGGCCGATCGCCTTGCCGAGGGCGAAGACGCCGAACCACATCACCGCGAAGTAGGCCAGCAGCGGAAGGGCGATGCGGACCACGTCCAGCGGCCGGGACGTGATCGTCCTCCCCTGGAGGGCGAACAGGACGACGATCGTGAACAGCAGGCCGTACAGCGCCCAGGGGCCGATCTTCGGCAGGAACCCCGTCTCGTACGTCTCGCGGCCCAGCTTCTTCTCGCCGACGCGGCGGGTGAGGAACCCGGCGAGCAGGGGGACGCCCAGGAAGACGACGACGTTCAGGGCGATCTTCACCATGGAGATGTTCAGGTGTTCGCCGTCGCCCAGGCCGAGCCAGCCGGGCAGCAGGTCGAGGTAGAACCAGCCGAGCAGGCCGAACGCGAGGACCTGGAAGACCGAGTTCAGGGCGACCAGGACGGCGGCGGCCTCGCGGTCGCCGCACGCCAGGTCGTTCCAGATGACGACCATGGCGATGCATCGGGCGAGGCCGACGACGATCAGGCCGGTGCGGTACTCCGGCAGGTCCGGCAGGAAGGTCCACGCCAGCGCGAACATGACGGCCGGGCCGACGAGCCAGTTGACGACCAGCGAGGAGACCATGAGCCTCCGGTCGCCGGTGACCGCGTCGAGCCGGTCGTAGCGGACCTTGGCCAGGACCGGGTACATCATGACCAGCAGGCCGATGGCGATCGGCAGGGAGATGCCGCCGATCTCGACCTCGGCCAGGGCGCCGTTCAGGCCGGGGACGAGCCGGCCGAGGCCGAGGCCGACGGCCATGGCGAGCAGGATCCAGACGGCGAGGAAGCGGTCGAGCGTCGACAGCTTCGCGACGATCGACGCCTCTTGGGCCGTCGCTGGTGCTTCGGTGCGGGTCACGGGCAGGCCCTCTTGTTGTCGGCGGCGTTCCGGGCGGAGTCGGCCAGTTCCGCGAACCGGCCGGCGAGCTGGGCGATCACGTCCGGGCGCAGCCTGTAGTAGGTGTACCGGCCGCACGGCTCCGTCTCGACGACGCCCGCCTCGCGCAACACCTTCAGATGGTTGGAGAGGTTCGTCTGCTTCGCGCCGGTCTCCTCGACCAGGTGCGTGGTGCAGAGCGTCTCCTCGGCGAGCAGGGTGACGATCCGGAGCCTGAGCGGGTCGGCCAGCACCCGGATCAGATCAGCGTCGACTGACGTCAGCATGGACTGATACTGTCACATCAGTCTGGACTGATACCAGCCTGGGCTGACCCTCGGGGCCCGCACCTGCACGTCGCCCACTCCACCGACCCGAAGGAACACCCCATGGCCTCCCGCCCGCTCGCCTCCGTGCTGTTCGTCTGCGTCCACAACGCCGGGCGTTCGCAGATGGCCGCCGGCTTCCTCTCCCACCTCGCGGGCGACCGGATCGAGGTCCGCTCCGCCGGTTCCGCCCCCGGCGACCAGGTCAACCCGGCCGCGGTCGAGGCGATGCGCGAGGCCGGCATCGACATCTCCGCGGCCAGGCCGAAGATCCTCACCGCCGAGGCCGTCCAGGCGTCCGACTACGTCATCACCATGGGCTGCGGTGACGCCTGCCCGGTCTTCCCGGGCAAGGAGTACCTCGACTGGGCCCTGGCGGACCCGGCCGGCAAGGGCGTGGAGTCCGTGCGTCCCATCCGCGACGAGATCCGGAAGCGGGTCGAGGCCCTGATCGCCGAGATCGACGCCGGGCGGGAGGACGCGGCCCCCTCCCTCTGACGTGCCGCTCTATCTGACGTGCCGCGCGGGCCCGGTGGCGAGGTGGAGCAGGTGTTCCAGGGGGCCGCGGCGGAATCGGCGGGTCCATGCGGTCGCCAGGAGCGTCGCCGACGCGATGAAGGCGAGCAGGACCGGCAGCGCCGACATGGTGTCGGTGCCGACCGCCTTCACGTGCCAGACGTCGGCGAAGAACCAGAGGGCGACGATGTGCAGGACGTACGTGGTCAGGGCCATCGTGCCGACCGCCGTGACCGGTCCGGCCAGGGCCGTGAGTCGCGGCATCCGGTCGGCCACGGTCAGGCACGCCGCCGTCACCAGGAGAGCGACGCCCGTGTTGCCGAGGACGGAGAAGGTCGTCTGGCTGTGCGGCGCCGCCACCAGCAGCCAGGCGAGCGGGGTGTGGGTCTCGGGTTCGCCCACGGTGTCGGACCACCAGGCGGACGACGCCGAGCCGGCGCCCGTGGCGGCCGCGACGGTGGACAGGGCGTGCGGCACCAGGCGCAGGGCCAGCCAGGAACCGCCGTAGCCGAGCAGGGCGAGCGTGCCGCCCGCGAGGGCCAGCCGGGACCGTACGCCCGGCCGCGTGAGGTCGAGCCGGGCCACCGCCATCCCCGCGACCAGGAACGGCATCCACGTGAGCACCGGGTACTCCCCGGTGAAGAGGAGTTCCAGGACGCCGTCCGTGCCGCTGATCCGGGCCAGCGGGTCCCAGGCGGTGACGGCGTCCGCCCAGCCCCCCGTCTCGATCGCCCCTCGGATCGCGTGGAGCGAGAGGGGCATGACCAGCGCGCCCGCGGCGGCGATCAGCGCGAGCGTCCGTGCGCGCAGCCGGTACAGCGGGAGCACGGCCACGAAGAGCACCGCGTAGAAGCTGAGGATCACGGCCACGTCGGTGCCCAGGGCCGTCAGGGCGTAGCCGAGCACCATCAGGACGGCGGACCGGATCACGACCCTCGCCACGGCCTGGCGGCCGGAGCGCCCGGTGCGCGGACGCGGCCGGCCGGTGATGATGACCAGCGAGAAGCCGGCGAGCACGGCGAAGAGCGCGGAGGAGCGTCCGCGGGCCGCCTCCATCAGGAAGCCCACCGGGCCGCCGACCGTCACATCGGGGCCGACGTGGGCGGCGTACATGCCGAAGACGGCGAGCCCACGGGCCAGGTCGATGCCGACGAGCCGCCCGGTGGACGTGGACGGCGGGTCGGAGGGAGGGGAGGAGCGGTTCCCCGCGCGCTCGCTCGGAGTCTCGGGGGGCTTGTCCAGCGGCTTGCTCACCGTCTGGCTGAGCGGCCTGCTCAGCGGCTTGCCCACCGCCTTGCTCGGCGGCCTGCCCCGCGCCTGGTCCACCGTCTTGCTCGGCGGCTTGCTCGGCGGCTCGTGCGTCGGATTGCTCGGCGGCTCGTGCGTCGGCGCGGGCGAGGGTGCGTTCGGCGTCATGCTCCGAGGTATGACCGGCGGACCGCCCCCGGCCACCGGGGCGGGTTTCCGAAGGCACCCCGCCGGTCGGCCGGACTCACCCCGGCCGACCGGCTGGGACCACCCCGCCAACCGGTGGGAATCGCGCACGGCCCACCGATCGGCCGGCGTCCGGGGGGTACGGATCGACCGGCGGCCCTGCGACGAGTGGAGCGCACGTGATCCGGGTCCTGGTGGTGGACGACGAAGCCCTGATCCGCAGGGGCTTCACCCACATCCTCAACGCGGCGGACGGCATCGAGGTCGTGGGCGCGGTTCCGGGCGGCCGGGCCGTCCCCACGGTGCGGGAGCTGCGGCCCGACGTCGTCCTGCTGGACATCCGGATGCCGGACGTGGACGGGCTCACCGTCCTGGCCGAGCTCCGCCGTCTGCGGGAGCCGCCGGTGGTGGCCATGCTCACCACCTTCGACACCGACGAGTACGTCGCCTCCGCGCTGCGCTCGGGCGCCGCCGGATTCCTGCTCAAGGACACCGACCCCGAGCATCTGCCCCATCTCGTGCGCACGCTGGCCGAGGGCGGCCCCGTGCTGTCGTCCAAGGTCGCCCGGACCGTGGTGAACGGCTACCTCGACACCGATGTCCGCGAGCCGTCCGCCGTCCGCCTCACCGACCGGCTGACCGAGCGCGAGCGCGCCGTGCTCGTGCTGATGGCGGAGGGGCTGGCCAACAACGACATCGGCGACCGGCTGCATCTGAGCACGGGCACCGTGAAAGGCCACGTCAGCGCGGTGTTCGGCAAGCTGCGGGTCGGCAGCCGGGTCCAGGCGGCGCTGATCGCCGAGCGAGCGGGCCTCCTGGTCCGGCCCCAGGACGAGGCCGACGGCGCGGGCGAGGGTGGAGGGGCAGGCGCAGGGGCAGGGGCAGGGGCAGGCGAGGGGAAGGACGCCGGATGAGGGCCCGCAGACCGCCCGCCCCGCTGGTGGACGTCGCGCTCGTCGGGGTCTCGCTGGCCGACGCGTGGGTGCACGTCGACGCCGCGGACCGGGCGGCGCTGGCCGTGTCGCTGCTGGCCGCCTTCGCGCTGCTGCTGCGGCGCCGGCTGCCGCTGACCACCTTCGCGCTCACCCTCCCCACCGCCATGATCTCCGACGCGGCGGTCGCCACCACGGCCGCGCTGTACACCCTGGCCTCGCTCAGCCGCCACCGCGTGCTGCTGGCCGGCTGCGCGCTGCTCTTCGCCGCCGGCGACTTCCTGCCCTGGCCGTGGTCGACCGTGCGGGCCACCGAGTTCACCCAGAGCGGCAACCTCTTCCACCTCAGCTACACGCTGGCCACCGCGGCCGCCCCCGTCTTCCTGGGCCAGCTCGTACAGGCCCGGCGCGACCTGTCGCTGCGGCTCACCGAGATCTCCGAGGCCCGCGAGCACGAGAAACTGCTGACCGCTCAGAGCGTCCTCGCGAAGGAACGCGCGCAGCTCGCCCGCGAGATGCACGACGTGGTCTCCCACCAGGTCAGCCTGATCGCCGTCCAGGCCGGAGCGCTCCAGGTGGGCAGCGGCGACCCCGAGACGAGGGAGGCCGCGGCCACGATCCGCCGGCTCAGCGTGCAGACCCTCGACGAGCTGCGGCACATGGTCAGCGTGCTGCGCGCCTCCGGCAGCCGTCCCACCGAACTCACCCCCCAGCCCTCCCTCGCCGACCTGCGGCGCCTGGTGGAGACCAGCGGTATCGAGGCGAAACTGGAGTCCGGGCTCCCGGCGGACCTCCCGCCCACCATCCAGCGCGCCGTCTACCGGACCGTCCAGGAGGCCCTGACGAACGTCCGCAAGCACGCGCCCGGCGCCACGGCCACCGTCCGCATCGACCACAGGGGCCGCACCGTCCACACCACGATCACCAACACCGCCCCCACCCGCCACGCACTCGCCCTGCCCAGCGCCCAGTACGGTCTCGCCGGCCTGCGCCAGCGCGCCGAACTCCTCGGCGGGGCCGTCACCTCCGGCCCGACGCCCGACGGCGGATACGCCCTGCACCTGGAACTGCCCGACGAGCCGCGTCGGTGAGCGGCCGGGCAGGCCGGGCACACCGCGGCGGCCCGGCCCCGGGTGGGGACGGGCCGCCGGTTCGTGGAGGGCGGGCAGCCGGTTCACGGAGGCCGGACAGCCGGTGTCCGCCGGTCCGTGGGGGCGGGTGGTCAGTGGCCGCTGACCATGAGTTCGTAGTCGCCGATCAGGTCGCCGAGCAGGGTGCCGGCGGTCAGGTCGCTGGTGACGTGGCCGGCCATGTAGAGGCGGGAGTAGAGGACCTCGGCGCGCATCCACGCGTACTCCGGGGCGCGGTGCGGGGACAGGGCGCTGAGGAAGGTGACCGCGGCGGCGGCGCGGGTGGCGTGACGGGAGGGGTAGGAGTACGGGCCCTTGGCGCCGGGCTGGATGTGCTTCTCGGGGCGCAGGGTCGGGTCGAGGACGAAGGGGGCGGGCTGCTTGTCCTTGGCGGCGAGCTGGTCGCTGATCGTCTTGCCCAGCTTCAGGGCGGCCTTGAGCTCGGCCTTCTCGGCCGTGCCCTGCGGGGCGGGGATCAGTTCGCGCTGGTCGTGGAGGTAGAGCTTCCAGATGTCCTTCTTGCCGTAGGCCTCCAGCCAGGTGGCCGCCTTCTTCCCGGCGGCCGTCCGGGTCTTGGCGAGCTGCTGGACCTGGTGGAGTTCGGCGGTGCGGGCGCTCGCGGCGGGCGGCGCGGGGACCTGGCGCGCGGCCCAGGCGGCGAACGCCGTGTCGTCGCGGGCGGTGCCGTGCTGGGCCTTCCAGTGCGCGAAGAGGGCGTCGGCCTTCTTGCGCTGGGCCTCGGCCAGCTTGCCGATGGCGGCGATCTCGGCGTCGGTGAACAGCTCGGGGGGCGGGTTCTGCTTGATCCGCGCCGTCGCGCCGGGCTTCTTCTTGCCGGTGGCCGCGCCGGCCGGGATCAGCTGGGGCCGCAGCAGGCCGACGGTGGCGGCCGCGACGGCGAGCAGGGCGATGAGGGCGTACGGCCACTTGATGCTGCGCAGGGCGTTCATGCGGCGGTGGACCTTTCGGTGGGGGAACCCGGTCGGAAGTGGGTGCGGGCGAGGCGGCGTACGTCGTTGTCGGGCAGGCCCGGGGTGAGCAGGGACTGGCCCACGATGTACTTGCTGAGGGACACGGGCCGGGCGCCGAGGCCCAGCAGCAGCCGGTCGGCGGGGGCGGGCCGGGCGGTGCCCTTGGTCTCGACGAGGACGACGTCCGGGGCGAGGCCGGCCGTGCGGGCGTCCCGATGGCAGCTGAGGCCGCCGTCCAGGGTGACGCGGGTGCCGAGGCGCAGGTCGGCGAGGGCCACGCGGACGTAGCGGATCTCGGCGGCCGGGGCCAGGTCGGCGGTGGTGACGGGGATCCCGGCGCGCCGCAGGACGTCGTCGACGAACTCGGCCGACGGCGCGTCGAGCCGGCCGTAAGACCGCGCGGTGGCGCGCAGCGCGTGCTTGACGGTGGCGCCGCGGCCGTCCTTGGTCTTCACCTCCACCCGGCACAGTCCGTCCTCCGCGTACAGGCGGGTGCGGACCTTCCAGCGCCGGCGGCGGCCCTGCACATGGGCGTGCCAGGCGCCCAGCCGCGGGGTGTCGAAGTAGGTGCTCAGGTACGTCGTCGTACGGCGGCCGTCCAGGTCGAGGACGCGGTGGCTGTCCGCGAGGCGGTCGACGAAGGCGCGGGCGCTCTCGAGCGGGACGAGGTACTTGCGGTCGGTGCGGTGCTGGAGGGCGGCGGCCGCGTCGACCTCGGCGAGCGTGGCACCGGGGAGCCGGACGAGGCCGAGGGCGGCGGCGAGGGAGGTGGAGACGGAGGAGGACAGGGACGAGGAGGGGTCCGCGGCGGGGCCGGAGGCCAGATCGGCGGAGGCGCCGGAGGAGGGGCCGCCGGAGGTGACGGTGGCGCCCGGCGTCACAGGGCGGTCCCGGAGTCCGCGGCGGCGGCGAGTTCCGGTTCCGTCGGCGCCGGCCCGGTCTGCTCGGTGACGGGGTAGCGGGCGGAGACCCGGGTGGTCTCGCGGACGTAGTCGACCTCGTCGACGGCCACGGAGAGGGGGGCCTGCCCGAAGCGGAGGGCGACGTCCTGGGCGATCAGGTCGGGGGTCGGGTAGATGCGGTCGAGGGTGAGCCTGACCGTGCGGGTGCGGGTCTCCGTCCCCGGGGCGTCGACCAGCAGCACGGCGAGCAGGACCGCCGCGACCAGGGCGATGACCAGCCAGTGCTGCCGTTGCGGCAGCCCGGTGCACAGGGCGACGACCAGGGTCACGAAGGTGTAGGCGACGTCCCGGAGGGTGAACGCCGCACTGCGCAGCCGGACCAGGGAGAGAATGCCGAACAGGCCGAAGCCGACCCCGGCCGGGAACTTGCCGGAGCTGATCGTGCTCATCGCGGCGAACAGGCCGAGGTTCAGCGCGACCAGGACGAGCGGGATTCCGGGCGCGCTGCCGCGACGCCGGTGAAGTCCGCCGACCAGGATCATCAGCGCGACGACGTCGAGGCCGCCGCGGGTGATCAGGTCGGCGGGGGCGATGTGGTCGGTGATGCCCTTGGCGGAGAGCAGCACCGGTATCGCTGTGTGCATGAAGGTCCCTTCTCCGGCGGCGCGTCGGACGGCGGACCGGCTCCCGGCCCACGGAGCACCGCGGCGTGAAGAACGCTAGGGACGACGCATGAACAGACCATGAAGGCTTGAGGGCCCTGCTCCCGTCCCGGTGCCCGGACCGCCCGGACCGCCCGAGCGTGGAACCGGCCGGTGGACCGGCGTCCCGGCCGGGGGCCCGGCGGGTGCCGTCCGCGCGAGGGCTAGCCTGGCGGCCATGCACTGCCTGGTCGTCGACGACGAGTCCCGCCTGACCGACCTGGTCGTCCGCTACCTGGGCGAGTCCGGCCACACCGCCGAGGGCCGCTACGACGGTCCCGCCGGCCTGGCCGCCGCGCGCGACCCGCGGGTCGACGCCGTGGTCCTGGACGTGATGCTGCCGGGCCTGGACGGCGTGGAGGTGTGCCGGACCCTGCGCGACGAGGGCGTCGACGTCCCCATCGTCCTGCTGACCGCGCGCGGGGCGATCAGCGAGCGGGTGGCCGGGCTGGACGCCGGCGCCGACGACTACCTCGTGAAGCCCTTCGCGATGGAGGAGCTGCTCGCCCGGCTGCGCGCGATATCCCGGCGCCGCCCCGACGCCGCCGGCCGCCTCCGGGTCGGCGACCTCGTGCTCGACCCGGAGCAGCAGCGCGCATGGCGGGCGGACACCGAACTCGACCTGTCCCGCCGGGAGTTCGCCGTACTGCGCGTGCTCATGGAGAACGCCGGCCGGGTGGTCTCCCGCCTCCAGCTGCTCGACGAGGTCTGGGACGGCGAGACCGACCTGCGCAGCAACGCCATAGACGTCCACGTCTCCAAGGTGCGCGCCAAGGTCGACCGGGCCTTCGGCCGTACGACGATCACCACCCTGCGCGGACGCGGCTACCGCCTGGAGACCGCGCCGTGACCAGGCCCGGTCTGCGGGCGCGCGCCCAGCGGCTGCCCGTGGTCACCCGCCTGGTGCTGGCCGTGGCCGTCACCATGTCCCTCGTCCTGACGGGGACGGCGGGCCTGGTGTACTGGCGGGTCCAGACCGCCCTGGACCAGCAGCTCGACGACGACCTGGCCACGTACCAGCACACCCTCGACCGGGCCGTACGCGCGGGCGCCGCGCTCCCGCCCGGCCCCAGCGGCAGCCTCCACCAGGTCCTCGACGCCCGGGGGCGGATCCTGGACGCCGACCCCGCCGTACGCGGCAGGCCGCTGCTCACCGCCGCCGAACGCGGCGCCGCCGCGCGCGGGCACACGGTCCGGCGCGACGTCGGCTCGCTGCTGCCGATCACCGCCGACACCCTGCGGGTCCAGGCCGCGCGGGTCACCGCCGGCGGCCACGTGCGCCTGGTGGTCGCCGCGGTGCGGCGCGGCCACCGCGACGAGGCGCTGCGCGAACTGCTGGCCCAGCTCGCCTTCGCCTCGGGCCTGACGCTCATCGCCGCCTCCTACGTCGGCTACCGCACCGCGCGGGCGGCCCTGCGCCCCGTGGAGCGCTACCGGCGCGGCGCGGCCAAGCTGGCCGACGGCGGCCAGGACCTGCGCCTGGACGTGCCCGCCGACCGCGACGACGAGATCACCCGGCTCGGCCACACCCTCAACCGGATGCTCGACCGGCTGGCCGCCTCCGCCGCCCGGGAGCACCAGTTCATCGCGGACGCCAGCCACGAACTGCGCACCCCGCTCACCCTGATGCGCGCCGAACTCGACGTCGCCCTGCACCGCCCGCGCACCGCCGGGGAGCTGACCGACACCCTGCGCTCCGTCGACACCGAGGTCCGCCGGCTGGTCACTCTGGCCAACACCCTGCTCGACCTGGAACAGCTCGACAGCGGCGAACGCATCCAGCGCTCCCCCGTGGCGCTGGACCGCCTCCTGGACGACGCGTCGGCCCCCTATCGGGCGGCCGCCGGACGGGACGGACGCACCCTCACCGTCACCTGCGACGACGCGACCGTACGGGTCGATCCGCACTGGCTGCATCCGGCCATCGGAACCCTGCTGGACAACGCCCTGCGGCACGGCGCCGGTGCGATCGCCCTGCGCGCGACGGTCCGGGACGGACGGCTGAGCCTGTCCGTCGCCGACGCGGGCTCCGGCTTCCCCGGCGACTTCCTCCCGCACGCCTTCGAGCGCTTCACCCGCGCCGAGACGAGTCGCACCACCCCCGGCACCGGCCTCGGACTCGCCCTCGTCGCCGCCGTCGCCGCCTCCCACGACGGCACCGCCCGCGCCGAGAACACCTCACCGGGCGCGGTCGTCACGCTCGACATCACCTGCTGAGGCCACGGCGTACGACACCTCCCCCGAGGCGACGGCGCGGGGCTCCACCCGCTGACGGCACGTCGTACGGCACCGGCGGCCGACACGACGGCGTACGGCGTCACCCGCTGCGGCGACGGCGTACGAGCCCGATGGCGAGGCCGACCGCGGGGCCGAGGGCGAGCAGCGCCGCGAGGGCCGCGAAGCCGAGGGCCAGGGTGGTCGCCGTGGCGACCGCGGCGACGAGCAACGGGCCGCCCGCGTCGCCGAGCTCGCGGCCGAGTTCGGCGGCGCCCATGGTCCGGCCCAGGCGTTCGGCCGGGGTGGCGGCGGCCAGCGCCGCGAAGCCGAGCGGGGTGATCAGGCCCGCGCCCACGCCGATCAGGGCGGCGCCGGCCAGGATGCCGGGCAGGCCGGGCAGCGTGGCGCAGCCCAGTCCGGCGGCGCCGATCAGCAGTCCGGCGGTGAGACCGGAGCGGGTCGTCAGCCGCCCGGCGTCCAGGGCGCGCCCGGCGCGCGGCTGGGCGACGGCCGCGCAGGCGGCCAGCACCGACACGGCGGCGCCCGTGGCCACCGTGCCCAGCCCGGCCGTCCGGCCCGAGACCGGCAGGAAGCCCACACCGGCCGCGAGGGCGGCGGTCGCGGCGGCCAGCGCGGCGGTCGGGGCGAGGAACGCCGGGTCGGCCAGGCGCCGGGCCAGGTCGAGCCCCGTCTGCCGCGCCCTGGGCAGCGGCGGTACGACGGGCACGGCGAGCGCGGCCCACACCGCGACCGCCGCGCCGAGCACCGCCGTCACCGCGAACAGCAGCCGCAGGCCGCCCGCCCACACGAGCACTCCGCCGAGCAGCGGGCCCAGGGTGTAGCCGACGGACTTGTAGAAGCCGTACGACCCGAAGGCGCGGCCGTGCCGGGCCGCGGGATTGAGACGGGCGACCAGGGCGGAGGCCGCCGGGGAGAAGGCGGAGGCCGCCGCGCCCTGGCCGAGACGGGCGGGCCACAGCCATCCGGGGCTGTCCGCCACCCCGTAGACGGCCGAGGCGGCGGCGAAGGCGACGAGCCCGCCGAGCAGGACCGGGCGGGCGCCGACCCGGTCGGCGAGGGCGCCGAACAGCGGCTTGAGGAGCACCTCGGCGCCGTCGTACAGGGCGAGCAGTCCGCCGAGCACGAGCAGTGAGGTGACCGCGTGCGCGGAGCGGGCGCCGAGGCTGGCGGCGATGCCGTGCGCGCCGAAGGCGGTGGTGAACCCGGCCGCGTACAACGGCGGCATCCGGCCGTCCGGGGCGGTCCGCGCGGTCGTGGGTGTGCTCACTGGTCCTGCTCCGGGCTCGGGTGCCGACCCGTTCGCGGCGGGTCCTGGGTCTGCCCGATCGTGTCGTATCCGCCCCCTTCGGGCCAGGGCGGTGCGGATGGGCGGATCGACGCCCCGCGGGGCCGCCGGTTTTCCTCCGGGGATGTCCCTACGTACTGTAGGGTCCGGCTCGCCATCCATCCGTCGACGGGGGACCCATGCAGGAAGCACGTAGCCCGGGGCCGGGCGCCCCGGCCGGGGAGGACACGGAGGGCGCGCTCGGTCCGACCGTCGCGCTGCTCGTCGTGAGTCTCACCATCGCCGCCGTCGGCGTGTACCAGCTGTGCGGCTTCGGGCTGCACAGCCTCGACCGACGGCCCCACCTGTTCAGCGACGGCTTCGCCACGGCGGGGGTCATCGCGGCGACGGTGGCGGCGGGCGCGGCGGTGGGCAACCTGGCCTGGATCCTGACGGCACCCCGCCGCCGCGCGGCAGCGGGCGGCGGACGGACCGGCGACCGGCCGACCGGCGGGAGACGGACCGGGGACCGGCCCGAGGGGCGGACCGGCGAGCGAGGGGCCGGTGACGCCGGCCCGCGCCGCCCCAGCCCGGGCTGCGCCGAGCCGGAGCCGGGCGAAGTCGACCCCGTGCCCGCTCCGGCCGAGTAACCGTCGCGCTACGCGGGTAGGCCTGCGCGGGGTCTTACCCTGCACGCCCCGGATCCTCACCGATTTTCCTCGGCATCGGCCGCCGACAGTCCGGCGCGCCTCCGTTACCCTACGAGCTGTAGGGTCAGCGACAAGGGCGTGCGGCGGGCCGCGCGTCCGTCCGCCCGCTCCGTCCCCGCCGGTTCGCCGGCCCGCTCCCAGTCCCAAGGTGACGTGTCACCATGCCTGCACAGCAGTCGGTCCCCATCCCCCCGCAGCGCGGCCCCCGCGAATCGGCACGCCCCTGGCCGGGCCCGTGCCTGCGCAGGCGTGCCGCCACCGCCACGGTCTGGTACCTGCGGCTGCTCGCGGTCCTCAACATCGTCGCGGTGCTCTCGCTGCCCTTCCGCGAGGAGGTCCACGAGCACAACGCGGGCGAGTTCTTCACGCCGTACCTGGCCACGGCCGGCCTGGTCTCGGCGGCGCTCGCGCTGTTCCTGGCCGTGGTGATGCGGCGCCGCAAGCGCGCCGCCTGGCTGTCCAACCTGCTGCTCGCCGGGCCCCTCTTCGCGCTCTACGTCCTCGCGCTGACCCAGGAGCGCTACCGCGACCACGTCTTCAACTGGCTCTCCGCCGCGCTCACCGGCCTGTTCGTGGCCGCCCTGCTGATCGGCCGCCGTGAGTTCAACGCCATCGGCGACCGCTCGAACCCCCGGCTCGCCCTCGCCGTGGGCGCCGGCGGACTGCTGGTCAGCGGCGCCCTGGGCACCCTCCTCGTCGACGCCACCAACACGGTGCCCGACGCCTCCCTGACCGACAAGATCGCGTACACGATGCTGCGCGGGGTCAGCGTCGGCCCGCTCGCCGACCGCGTCGCCGCCGTGCACGCCCCCCGCTGGACGGACGTCACGATCAACGTCCTGATGGCGGCGACCTTCGTCCTCGTCCTGTACGCCTGCTTCCGCTCGCCCCGCGGCCTCGCCCTGCTCGGCGCGGAGGACGAGAAGCGGCTGCGCGAGCTGCTCGACCGGCACGGCGACCGGGACTCCCTCGGCTACTTCGCGCTGCGCCGCGACAAGGCCGCGATCTTCTCCCCCACCGGCAAGGCGGCCGTCACCTACCGCGTCGTCAACGGGGTCAGCCTCGCCTCCGGCGACCCCATCGGCGACCCCGAGGCATGGCCCGGCGCCATCGACGCCTGGCTCGCCGAGGCCCGCCGGCACGCCTGGACGCCCGCCGTCATGGGCGCGAGCGAGGAGGCCGGCACGATCTACGCCCGGCACGGCCTGGACGCGCTGGAACTGGGCGACGAGGCCATCGTGGAGGTCGCCGACTTCAGCCTGGAGGGGCGGGCCATGCGGGTCGTGCGGCAGGCGCACAACCGGGTCCGCCGGGCCGGGTACACCGTACGCATCCGCCGCCACGAGGACATCTCCGACGACGAGATGGCGATGCTGGTGGAGCGGGCCGACGCCTGGCGCGACGGCGCCACCGAGCGCGGCTTCTCCATGGCGCTGGGCCGCCTGGGCGACGCGGCCGACGGCCGCTGCGTGATGCTGGAGTGCCGGGACGCCGACGACGTGCCGCGGGCGCTGCTCAGCTTCGTGCCCTGGGGCGAGCAAGGCCTGTCGCTGGACCTGATGCGCCGGGACCGCTCCTGCGAGAACGGCCTGATGGAGTTCATGGTCGTCGAACTGCTGCTGCGCGCCGGGGAGATCGGGGTGCGCCGGGTGTCGCTGAACTTCGCGATGTTCCGCTCGGTCTTCGAGCGCGGTGCCCGTCTCGGCGCCGGTCCGGTGCTGCGGCTGTGGCGGTCGGTGCTCACCTTCTTCTCCCGCTGGTGGCAGATCGAGTCCCTCTACCGCGCCAACGCCAAGTACCGGCCCGTCTGGGAGCCCCGGTTCCTGCTGTTCGCCAAGAGCAGCGACATCCCGCGCATCGGCCTGGCCAGCGCCCGCGCCGAGGGCTTCCTCACCCCGCCGGCCCTGCCGTCCTTCACCCGCCGCAAGGAGTCCCCCGCGCCCGCCCAGGCAGGCGCGGGGGCGGACGGCCGCGGCTGAGGCTCACGCCGCCCGGGCGGACACGGACTCCCCCGTGACCGAGGGGTCACCCCGCCCGGGCGAGCGCTCCCTCCGGGGCACCCCGCTCCGGGACTCCGGCCGTCCCGCAGGCATCGCCCGCCTCGCTCGCCCCCGCTCGCACGGCCTCCTGCGGCCGAGGCGTGACCCGGTCACCTCATCACGTCGTCACCTGGTCCCCACCGTCCGCAGCACCGTCAGCACCAGCGCCCGCGCCACCGCCACCACCTCGCGCACGGACACGTGCTCCCGCTCACTGTGCGCCACCCGCACGTCGCCCGGCCCGAACTGGAGCGTCGGAATCCCCGCCGTCGCGTACAGCCGGAGGTCGCTGCCGTACGGCGCCCCGCGCTCGCGCACCGGCGGGCCCCCGACCGCGTCCGCGTGCGCGCCGCGCACCACGTCCCGCAGCGGGTGCCCCTCCGGCAGCCGCCCGCTGGCGAACTGCCCGCCGGGCCAGCTCACGCTCGCCGGACGGTCCCGCAGCCACGGGTCGGCCGCGCACGCGTCGGCCACGCACCGCTCCAGCTCGGCGCGGGCGTGCGCCGGGTCCTCGCCCAGCCTTACGCCCAGGCGTCCCTCGGCGACCAGCAGGTCCGGCACGCTGCTCGCCCAGTCGCCCGCGCGCAGCGTGCCGACCGACAGCGCGTACGGGATCGGGTACTCCGCCATGAGCGGTGCGGGGTCCGCGTTGCGGGCCCGCTCCAGCTCGGCCAGGGCCCGGTGCAGCGGCAGGTAGGCGTCGATCGCGCTGACCCCCGCGTCCCGCGAGCTGGCGTGCGCCGCCTTACCGGGCACGGTGAGGCGGAAGGTCAGCGCGCCCGCGTTGGCGGTGATCAGCGTGCCGCCGGTGGGCTCGGTGATCACGCACGCGTCCCCGCCGTGGCCGCGGCGCAGCGTGCCGAACGCGCCGAGGCCGCCGTCCTCCTCGCCGACCACGAAGTGCGCGGCGACCCGGCCGCGCAGCCGCACCCCGGCCGCGCGGATCGCCGCCAGCGCGGCGAGGTGCGCGACCAGCCCGGCCTTCATGTCGCAGGCGCCGCGCCCGTGCACCAGGTCCCCGCTCACCCTCGGCACGAACGGGTCGCCGTCCCATGCGGCATGGTCACCGGGCGGTACGACGTCGACGTGCCCCTGGAGGACGAGCACCGGCCCGTCGCCGCCGTCCGGGGTCGTGCCGACCAGGCCCCACGCCTCCTCGCGCGGTGCCTCCGCGCCGGGGAAGCCGGGGTGGGCGCGCAGCGCGGGCAGGTCCATGGACCAGAGGTCGACGTCCATCCCGAGCCGCTCCAGGCGCCCGGCCAAGTGGTGCTGAATCTCCGACTCTGCGGCACTCCCGGTCACACTCGGAATCGCGATGAGCTCCTGCAGCGCCCGGGCCACGGCCGCCTCGTCGACCTCGTCCAGCGCGGCGGCCTCGGCACGACCGAGCCCGGCACGGCCCCGCGCGTCCCCACCCGGCTCCTCGCGGCCCAGGCCGTTCCGGCTCCGGCTCTCCCGGCCCGGCTCCGAGGGGGCCGGGTCCTCCTGGCCCAGGCCCTCGCTGTTCAGCTCGTCGCCGGTGATGGTCATGGGCGCTCCTCGTGGTCGGCCGGTGCCCCCGATCATCGGGCCATCCCGGCCGCCTCGAACAGATGCCTGCGCAGGTGAATGCCCGCGCAAGCCCGTACACACGGAAGTCCGTGCCTGCGGGTGCCGGCGCGAGGGAAAGCCGGCGCGCCCCCGTCCGCCGCCCGGCCCGCCGTCCCCGCCGCACCCCTCCGGGCCTCAGCTCCCCCCGCGTGCCCCGTTCGGGGCGCCGCCGGTGTCGTGATGGCCGCGGTCCCGGTCCCGGTCCACGCCCACCGTGAACCCGATCACGGAACCGCCCCCGTTGCGCCGGAAGGCGAACGGCGCGCCGCCGTGGGCCAGGGCCACCTCCCGCACGATGGACAGGCCGAGGCCGGAGCCGGGCAGGGAGCGGGCGTCGGCGGCGCGGTAGAAGCGGTCGAAGATGCGGATCAGGTCCCCCTCGGAGATGCCCGGCCCACGGTCGAGGACCTCGACGCGGACCGGACCCGGCCGGGCCGGACCGGCCACGCTGATCTCGATGGGCTCCCTGCCGCCGCGGTCGAACTTCGCGGCGTTCTCGACGAGGTTGGACAGCGCGCGCTGGAGCATCGCCGGGCGCCCCTCGGCCGTCGTGTCGCCGCTCGCGCGGACCACGACGGTGCGCCCGGTACGGCGGCGGGCGGCGCCCGCGACGTCCTCCGCGATGTCGGCGAGGTCGACCCGCTGCGGCGGCTCGGTGTCGGACTGCCCGGCGGCGAGGTCGACGAGCTCGTTGACCAGGTCGGTCAGTTCGCGGGCCTCCTGGGTGAGGTCGGCGACCAGTTCCTCGCGGGTGGCGGGCGGGAGTTCGTCGATGCGGCGCAGCAGGGAGATGTTGGTCCGCAGGGAGGTGAGCGGGGTTCGCAGTTCGTGGCCCGCGTCCTGGACCAGCCGCCGCTGGTCCTCCTCGGACTGGGCGAGCCGGCCGAGCATGTGGTCGAAGGAGCGGCCGAGGCGGCCCACCTCGTCGTAGCCCGTGACCGGGACCTCGATGCCGAGCTGCCGGGTGCGGGCGACGTCCTCGGCGGCGGAGGTGAGGATCACCAGCCGGCGCGTGATGCGGCGGGCCAGCCACCAGCCGCACAGGCCTGCGGCGATCACCACGACGCCCATCAGGACGAGGGTGCGCTGCTGGAGGGCCCGCAGCAGGTCCTCGGTGTCGCTGAACTCCTGCGCGACCTGCACGGCGCCGCGCCCGTCGCCGAGCGCCACGGTGGCGATGCGGTAGACGTCCGAGGCGACGACGACGTCCTTGTACTCCGCCGTCCTGCCCTCGGTCCGGCTCGCGGCCAGCGCGCGGTCCTTCGCGGTGACCGGCAGCACGGGGCTGCCGTGGTCGACGATCTGACCGTGCGGGCCGAGCACCTGCACGTCGGTGCGGCTGGGCCGGACGACCTCGTGCCCGGGGCGGGAGGAGGAGAAGTCCTCGGGCGTGCGGTCGTAGCGCCGCACCTCGTCCTGCACGTCCTGCACGACCTGGGTGAACACGGACTGCTGGTCGACCCGCACCAGCCGGGCCGCGGAGCTGTACGACACGATGCCGACGAGGATGGTGACGGCGGCGGTGACCGCGGCGAACGACACCGCGAAGGTGGTGCGCAGCGACGACAGCCGGGGCCGGGGCAGGTCCAGCAGCCGCGCGAGACGGCCCACCTAGTCCTCCCGCAGCACGTAACCCACGCCGCGGACGGTGTGGATCAGCTGCGGCGCGTCCGGCTGGTCGAGCTTGCGGCGCAGATAGCCGACGTACACGGCGAGGTTCTTGGAGCCGGGGCCGAAGTCGTAGCCCCAGATGCGGTCGTAGATGGTCGAGTGGTCGAGGACGATGCCGGCGTTGCGGACCAGCAGTTCCAGCAGTTCGAACTCGGTGCGGGTCAGCTCCAGCTCCCGGTCGCCCCGCCACACGCGGCGGGCCTGCGGGTCCATGCGGATGCCGGCCGCCTCGACCTGCCGCTCGGGCAGCTGCGGTTCCCTCACCGGCGCGTCGCCCGCGGGGGCGCCGCCGCCGTTGGGGCTGGTGCGGCGCAGCAGGGCGCGCAGGCGGGCGAAGACCTCCTCGACGTCGAACGGCTTGACCACGTAGTCGTCGGCGCCCGCGTCCAGACCGGCGATGCGGTCGGCGGTCTCCACGAGGGCGGTGAGCATGAGGATCGGTGTGCGGTCGCCCTCGGCGCGCAGCACCCGGCAGACCTGGAGGCCGTCGATGCCCGGCATCATCACGTCCAGGACGAGGACGTCCGGCGGGGTCCTGTGGGCCTGGGCGAGTGCCTCGACGCCGTCGGCGACCGCCGTCACCGCGTAGCCCTCCAGGGTCAGGGCCCGTTCCAGGGCGTGGCGGATGGCGCGGTCGTCTTCGGCGAGCAGCACAGTCTGAGGCACGCGTCCAGTCTGCCAAGGCCCACGACGCCGTGGCCGGGGCGAACAGGTCTACGATCACCCTTTTTACCCGGCTCTCACCGTCCCGGACGCAACCCGGGGCAAGGCGCCCGCCGTCCTCTCACCGCGCGCCGCGCGGCCCGCGGGACCCCGGTGACCGCGCCTCCGGGCCCCGGCCCGGCCCGGGCCCCGTCACGTCCGCAGGGCCGCGAGCCGCTCCTCGAACGGCACCACCCGGAAGCCACCGGCCTCCTCGGGCGCGGTCCCGGCCGCGGATTCCCGCGCCGCGGCCCCCGCCGGGGCGGCCGCCGGGAGACCGGCCCCGGGACCGGCCGAGGGGCCCGGCGTACCCGGCAGGCCGGTCATCAGCGCGACCAGCTCGCCCGCCGCCCGTTCGATCCGCTCGGGCAGGCCCTCGGCGCCCCAGTCCTCCGAGGCCGCGTAGACGCCGGTCGGGACGACCACCGCCCGCAGATGGGCGAAGAGCGGACGCAGGGCGTGGTCCAGCACCAGCGAGTGGCGGGCCGTACCGCCGGTCGCCGCGATCAGCACCGGCCTGCCCGCCAGGGCGTCCTTGTCCAGCACGTCGAAGAAGGACTTGAACAGTCCGCTGTACGACGCCGCGAACACCGGGGTGACCACGATCAGCCCGTCGGCGGCCGCCACCGCGTCCAGCGCGCCGGCCAGCGCCTTGCCGGGGAAACCACTGGTGAGGTGGTGGGCGATCTCGACGGCGAGGTCCCGCAGCTCGACCACCCGCAGGTCCAGCGCGCCGGCCGGGGCCCGCCGCCGCGCCGCGGCGGCCAGTCGGTCGGCCAGCAGCCGGGTGGAGGACGGGACGCTCAGTCCCGCGGAGACGACGACGAGCTTCATGCGGCGGCCTCCCGCGACGTCCGGTCCGCCAGCAGGGACAGGTGCGTGGGCGCGTCCGGCACGCCCGCCGGGCGGCCCGCCGCGAACTCCTTGCGCAGCACCGGCACGACCTCCTCGCCGAGCATGTCGATCTGCTCCAGCACGGTCTTCAGCGGCAGTCCCGCGTGGTCCATCAGGAACAACTGGCGCTGGTAGTCGCCGGCGTACTCGCGGAAGGACAGGGTCTTCTCGATCACCTGCTGCGGGGAGCCGACGGTCAGCGGGGTCTGGTCGGTGAAGTCCTCCAGGGAGGGCCCGTGACCGTAGACCGGGGCGTTGTCGAAGTAGGGGCGGAACTCGCGCACCGCGTCCTGGGAGTTGCGCCGCATGAACACCTGGCCGCCGAGGCCGACGATCGCCTGCTCGGCCGTGCCGTGCCCGTAGTGGGCGTAGCGGGAGCGGTACAGCTCGATCATCCGCTTGGTGTGGTCGGCGGGCCAGAAGATGTTGTTGTGGAAGAAGCCGTCGCCGTAGTACGCGGCCTGCTCGGCGATCTCCGGGGAGCGGATGGAGCCGTGCCAGACGAACGGGGGTATGCCGTCCAGCGGGCGCGGGGTGGAGGTGAAGCCCTGCAGCGGGGTGCGGAACTTCCCCTCCCAGTCGACCACGTCCTCGCGCCACAGCCGGTGCAGCAGCGCGTAGTTCTCGACGGCGAGGTTGATGCCCTGGCGGATGTCCTGGCCGAACCACGGGTAGACCGGCCCGGTGTTGCCGCGGCCCGTCATCAGGTCGACCCGGCCGTCCGCGAGGTGCTGGAGCATCGCGTAGTCCTCGGCGATCTTCACCGGGTCGTTGGTGGTGATGAGGGTGGTGGAGGTGGACAGGATCAGCCGCTCCGTCCGCGCGGCGATGTAGCCGAGCATCGTGGTCGGCGACGACGGCACGAACGGCGGGTTGTGGTGCTCGCCGGTCGCGAAGACGTCCAGGCCGGCCTCCTCGGCCTTCAGCGCGATGGCGACCATGGCCTTGATGCGCTCGCGCTCGGTCGGCGTACGGCCCGTGGTGGGGTCCGGCGTGACGTCGCCGACGCTGAAGATCCCGAACTGCATGGTCGCTCACCCTCCAGGTTGTTGATTTTTCAACTATATCCCTGCAACGGGTGCCCCACCGGCGGTATTCCCTTCCCCGCCGGTGGGCCGACCGGAGGCTTCGGTGGGCTGACCCGAGGCGTTCGACGCCCGCCCCGAGGCCGGTTCGGACGCCAGCTCGCGCCGCCCCGGCAACAGCAGCGGAGTCGCCAGGAGCAGCAGACCCGCGACACCGATCGCGGTCCGCGGACCGGCCAGAGCGCCCAGCAGGCCCCACAGCGCGGTCAGGGCCGCGACGGTCGCCTTGCCGGTCACCGACCACGCCGACAGCACACGGGCGACCCGGTCCGGGGGCGTCCGCTCCAGCCGGTACGTCGCGAACACCGGGTTGAACACGGCGCAGCAGGTGATCAGCATCAGCTCCACCGCCATCACCAGCGCCAGCCCGGGCACACCCGGCCGGACCAGCACCAGCCCCACCGGCCAGCACGCGCGCAGCACCCCGGCGGCGCGCAGCACCCGGCCCTGCCCGAACCGCGCGACCAGCGGCCGGGCCAGCCGGGAGCCGACCAGACCCCCGAGGCACGGCACCGCGAAGGCCAGCCCGTACTGCCACGGCGCGAACCCCAGCGGGCCGAGCATCAGCACCGCGAGCAGCGGCGAGACCGCCATGATCAGGCCGTTGTTCAGAACCGTGTTGAAGAACAGCGGGCGCAGCACCGGGTGGGAAAGGATGAACCGCCACCCCTGGAGCAGATCGCCCGCCCGCGGCCGCGCCGGTGCCGCCGCGCGCCCGGGGCGCGGCTCCCTCCCGCCGATCGCCCGGATCCCGGCGGCCGACAGCAGAAAGCTGACCGCGTCGGCCCCCACCGTCACCACCGGCCCGAACAGCCCGATCGCCGCGCCCCCGGCCGGCGGCCCGAGGACGCTGGACGTCCAGGTCGTCGACTCGAACCTGCCGTTCGCGGCCAGCAGGTCCTCAGGAGCCACGAGGGTCTTCAGATACGCGCCGCTCGCCGCGCCGAAGGCGATGTCGGCCGCCGCCACGACCACCGACACGACCAGCAGCTGGGCGAAGCCGAGCCCGCCGAACGCGAACGCCACGGGCACGCTGAGCAGCGCCGCGCACCGGACCAGGTCCGTCGCGATCATCACCGGCCGCTTGCGGCGGAACTCCATCCACGGCCCGAGCGGCACCGCCACCACCGCGCCCACCGCCAGGCCCACCGCCGCCAGGAGCGACACCTCGGCCGACCCGGCGTGCAGCACCAGCACCGCGATCATCGGGAAGGCGTCGAAGGCCAGCCACGACCCGAACGTACTGACCCCGTATGCCGCCCACAGCCACCCGAACCGCCGCCCCAGCCCCCGGCTCGCCACCCCGGCCACACCTCCTCCGCATCACGACCACCGGCATCCAAGCAGAAACGGCCGCGGGCTCCGTGCGAGGCTGCCCGCATGCCGATCCTCCGCTCCGCCGCCCTCTTCGCCGTCGCCGCACTGTTCGAGATCGGCGGTGCCTGGCTGGTCTGGCAGGGTGTGCGCGAACACCGCGGCTGGCTGTGGGCCGGCGGCGGCGTCCTCGCCCTCGGCGCGTACGGCTTCGTCGCCACCTTCCAGCCGGACGCCCACTTCGGCCGCGTCCTCGCCGCGTACGGCGGGGTCTTCGTCGCCGGTTCGCTCCTGTGGGGCGCGGTCGCGGACGGCTACCGGCCCGACCGCTGGGACCTCGCGGGCGCCCTGATCTGCCTCGCCGGCATGGCGGTGATCATGTGGGCTCCGCGCGGCGGCAGCTGACCGGCGACCAGCGCGCCGGGGCCGGAAGGCCCACCCGGACGCCCGCCCCCGTCGCCTACCCTGGGCAGCAGGAACCGCCGCAGCCCGAGGAGCAGTCCATGGCCACCGCCGCACCGTCCGCCGCCTCCCGCATCGCCGTCGTCACCGGTGCGAGCAGCGGCATCGGCGCCGCCACGGCCCGGCAGCTCGCCGCGGCCGGCTACCGCGTCGTGCTGACCGCCCGCCGCAAGGACCGCATCGAGGCGCTCGCCGAGGAGATCAAGGCCGCCGGCCACGCGGCGACGGCGTACCAGCTGGACGTCACCGACCGCACCGCGGTCGACGAGTTCGCCACCGCGTTCAAGACGGTCGCCGTCCTGGTCAACAACGCGGGCGGCGCGCTCGGCGCCGACCCGGTCGCCACCGGCGACCCGGCCGACTGGCGCGCGATGTACGAGACGAACGTCCTCGGCACCCTGAACCTCACCCAGGCCCTGCTGCCCAAGCTGGAGGCCGGCGGCGACGGCACCGTCGTCGTGGTGTCCTCCACCGCGGGACACGCCACCTACGAGGGCGGCGCGGGCTACGTCGCCGCCAAGCACGGCGCCCACGTCCTCGCCGAGACCCTCCGCCTGGAGATCCTCGGCACACCCGTCCGCGTCATCGAGATCGCGCCCGGCATGGTGAAGACGGAGGAGTTCGCGCTGACCCGCTTCGGCGGCGACAAGGAGAAGGCGGAGAAGGTCTACGAGGGCGTCGCCGAACCGCTCACCGCCGACGACGTCGCCGAGACCATCACCTGGGCGGTGACCCGCCCCAGCCACGTCAACATCGACCTGCTGATCGTGCGCCCGCGTGCCCAGGCGTCCAACACCAAGGTGTACCGGGAGCGGTCGTGACCGACACCCCCGACCGCGAGGCGGAGCGCGAACGCCTGGCCCTGGAGACCAGGCGCGAACGCCAGGTCTGGTACTACCTCGCCTACTTCCTCTTCGGCATCCACATCGTGGCCTTCGTCATGATCTACGCCGTCCGCCACGCGAAGTAGCCCCAGCCCCCACGAAAGCGACCCGGCCGCACGCGCCGCGCGGCTCCCGGCCGGCGCCGGGAGCCAGGTGCGTCAGCCCTTCACGCACACGACCTGCTTCAGCTTCGCCACGACCTCCACCAGGTCGCGCTGCTGGTCGATGACCTGCTCGATCGGCTTGTAGGCGCCGGGGATCTCGTCGACGACGCCGGAGTCCTTGCGGCACTCCACACCCCGGGTCTGCTCCTCGAGGTCCTTGGTGGAGAAGCGCCGCTTGGCGGCGTTGCGGCTCATGCGCCGACCGGCGCCGTGCGACGCGGAGTTGAAGGACTTGTCGTTGCCGAGGCCCTTCACGATGTACGAGCCGGTGCCCATCGAACCCGGGATGATCCCGTACTCGCCCGAGCCCGCGCGGATCGCGCCCTTGCGGGTGACGAGCAGGTCCATGCCCTCGTACCGCTCACGGCTGACGTAGTTGTGATGGCAGCTCACCTCGGGCTCGAAGGCGACCTTGGCCTTCTTGAACTCCTTGCGGACCACGTCCTTGAGAAGCGCCATCATGATCGACCGGTTGTACCTGGCGTATTCCTGGGCCCAGTAGAGGTCGTGCTCGTACGCGGCCATCTGCGGGGTGTCCGCGACGAAGACCGCGAGGTCACGGTCGACCAGACCCTGGTTGTGCGGGAGCTTCTGCGCGACGCCGATGTGGTGCTCGGCCAGCTCCTTGCCGATGTTCCGGGAACCGGAGTGGAGCATCAGCCAAACGAAACCGGTCGAATCAGTGCAAACTTCAACGAAGTGGTTGCCGCTACCGAGCGTTCCCATCTGCTTTGTCGCCCGTTCCTGACGGAACTTGACCGAGTCGGCCACCCCGTCGAACCGCCCCCAGAAGTCCCCCCACCCCGAGGTGGCGAAGCCGTGGAAGTGGCCCGGGTCCACCGGGCTGTCGTGCATCCCGCGGCCCACCGGGATCGCCTGCTCGATCTTCGAGCGCAGCCGGGAGAGGTCGCCCGGAAGGTCGTTCGCCGTCAGGGAGGTGCGGACCGCGGACATCCCGCAGCCGATGTCGACCCCGACCGCCGCCGGGCACACCGCGCCCCGCATCGCGATCACCGAACCGACCGTTGCGCCCTTGCCGTAGTGGACGTCCGGCATGACCGCGAGGCCCTTGATCCACGGCAGGGTCGCCACGTTCTGGAGCTGCTGCATCGCCGCGCCCTCGACCGTCGCGGGGTCGGCCCACATACGGATGGGCACCTTCGCGCCCGGCATTTCCACGTACGACATATCGTCCTCATTCCCCCGGATGACTACAGAAGCCTTGAATCGCAATACCGGCGCCAAGGTCGATGAAACAGGACTACGGACCGGCGTCCACGGCAGTGCGTGCGATACACATTGTCTCCAGGGGGCGCCCCCGCCCGGCAAGCGAATAAGCAGCGGGGACCGCCGAGACCACCCAGTGGACGGACATCGTCGAGAGGAGCCCGCCCGTGCTGCGGAAGGCGTACCTATCCGGGTCGGCCGCGCTTCTCGTGGCGCTGCTGGCCGGCTGCACCTCGGGCTCGCCGGGCAGCGCCAACACGGACGACGCCAACCAGGGTGACGCCGGGACGGCGACGGTGGCGGCCCAGCCGGGCAAGTACCGCACGCTGCCGGAGCCCTGCGGCGCGGTCGGCCACGGCACCCTCGACGCGATGCTGCCCGGCATCAAGCAGCTCACGGACCTGGACCAGCGCACCAAGGCGTACGAGGGCGAGGCCGCGCTCACCTACGACACCGACCGCAGGGTGGGCTGCCGCTGGAAGGTCGACGGCCCGGACGCCACCGACCATCTGTCGGTCGACTTCGAGCGGGTCGTCTCCTACGACAACAGCGTGAGCGACGACAGCCAGGCCCAGTCGGTCTTCGCGGCGAAGCAGGCGGCCGCCGACCTCCCCGAGCCCACCGCCACCACATCCGGCACCAGCACCGGCACCGGCACCGGCAGCCCGAGCAGCGGCACCGGCGCCGCCGGCGGCCCGCCCTCGTCCTCCGCCGCCCCGTCCTCGCCCGCCGCCTCCGCCCCGTCCTCCTCCCCCGCCTCCTCGTCCTCCGCGTCGGCGTCCCCTTCCGGCAGCGCCGCGTCGGCCGACCTCCAGCCCCGCGTCCTGAGCGACCTCGGCGACGAGGCGTTCCTCGACGACGCGCTCAGCAGCTCCGGCTCGACGGCGAAACAGCGGACGGTGACTGTGGTGTTCCGCACGTCCAACGTGGTGGTGACCATCGAGTACGAGGAGCAGCCGGCGACCGTCGGGATGGTCCCGGACAGCAAGGAAATGCAGGACAGGGCCCGGAAACTGGCGGCGCAACTGGCCGATTCACTCGGCGGCTGACCGCCGTTCCGCACGCCTTCACGCCCCGGCGCACCGCACGCGAACCGAGAACGCCCGGCTGTCTCACCGCGTACCGTGGCCCCTCGGAACCGATCCGACCGCAAGGAATCACCGAGCGTCATGAGTGAAGGAACCATGCAGCGAGCAGTGAAGCGTCTGAACCGTGCCGTCGTCTGCGCGGCCGCCGTCCCCGTGATGTTCCTGGCCGCGGCCTGCTCCTCCGGCTCCGGCTCCTCCGACGGGGCCGCGGAGACCCCGGCGGGGGACGCGAAGGGGTCCACGAGCGCGAGCGCCTCGCCGACGGTGCAGGCGGCCGCGTACGGCAAGCTCCCGGAGGCGTGCAAGGCCCTGTCGGGGAAGACACTGGGCGAACTGGTTCCGAAGGGTGCGAAATCGGGCAAGGGGGGCACGTCGAGCGACGTCTCCACGCGTGGCAGCTGCTCCTGGAACAGCCTGGACAACAACGGCGTGAAGGGTTCGCAGTTCCGCTGGCTGAATGTCTCCCTGCTGCGCTTCGAGTCCGACCCCTCGCGCGGCGCGGGCGACAAGCAGGCGGGAGCGTACTACCAGAAGCAGGTGCGTGACGCGGGGTCGGTGACGGGCGCGAAGAACAGCAAGTCGCAGCCGCTGTCCGGAACGGGCGACGAGGCGACGGCGATCCGCTACGACCTGAAGAAGAAGGAAGGCACCTTCAAGCAGCAGACGGTCGTGGCGCGGGTGGAGAACGTGGTCGTCACCCTCGACTACAACGGCGCGGGTCTGGCCGGGGACGGGGCGCCGGACGCCGCCGAACTGGCCAAGGACGCGGAGAAGGCGGCCCGGGAAGTGGTGGCCGCGGTGGCCGAAGCCAACGGCCACTCCGGTGCCTCGAAGCCGGGCAAGTCCCCGTCCGGCTCGGCGTCCGGGTCGCCCTCGAAGCAGGCGTCCCCGTCGGCCTCGAAGTCGCCCGCCAAGTCGGCGTCCCCGTCGGCCTCGAAGAACTGAGACGTCGCCCTCCGGGAACCGGGGGTCAGCGCGCGATGAACTGACAGGTCGGCAGGCGGACAGAGCCGAGCAATCGGATCCGGCCACCCGTTCCTCGTACGGATGTGCCACCCTGTTGCGCGCAACAACACGCAATGGGGAGGGAGTACGGGTGGCCGCGCCACTGCAGCTGACTCGGATGCACCGCGTTCTCATCGGCGTGGTCGTGACCGGTGCCGTGATCATCGCCGGGATCGGCTTCGCCGGTTCGTACGCGGCCGTCCGCGAACTCGCCTTCAAAAAGGGCTTCGGGAACTTCAGTTACGTCCTGCCGGTGGGCATCGACGCGGGCATCTGCGTCCTGCTCGCCCTCGATCTGCTCCTGACCTGGATCCGCATCCCCTTCCCGCTGCTGCGCCAGACCGCGTGGCTGCTGACGGCGGCGACGATCGCGTTCAACGGCGCCGCCGCGTGGCCCGACCCGCTGGGCGTCGGCATGCACGCGGTGATCCCCATCCTGTTCGTGGTCTCGGTGGAGGCGGCCCGCCACGCGATCGGGCGGATCGCCGACATCACCGCCGACAAGCACATGGAGGGCGTCCGGCTCACCCGCTGGCTGCTCTCCCCGGTCCCGACCTTCCTGCTGTGGCGCCGTATGAAGCTGTGGGAGCTGCGCTCCTACGAGCAGGTCATCAAGCTGGAGCAGGAGCGTCTGGTCTACCAGGCGCGGCTGCGCTCGCGCTTCGGCCGGGCCTGGCGCCGTAAGGCTCCGGTGGAGTCCCTGATGCCGCTGCGGCTGGCCCGCTACGGCGTTCCGCTGGCGGAGACGGCTCCGTCGGGCCTGGCGGCGGCGGGCATCGAGCCGGCGCTGATACCCCCGGCGCCGCGGCAGGAGCTCGACGCCGTGGCCGCGGACGCGCGCACGGCCGGTCCCGCGTCCGCGGCGCAGCGGCCGGCGCGGGCGGGCGAGTCGTCGCGCCCGGAGCTGTTCGCCCAGCAGCAGCCGCAGCAGCGGCAGCCCGCCGGCCCCGAGCCGGAGCCGGAGTACGCGCAGCAGCCGCCGGACGACCAGAGTCCCTGGTTCCAGACCCCGGCGGCGGTCGACTACCAGGGCGACTACGACCCCACGTACGACCCGGAGCGGTACGCCCAGTGGTACGCGGAGCAGCAGCAGGCCGAGCAGTACCAGGCCGACCAGTACCGGGCCGACCAGTACCAGGCCGCCGTCCGGTACGAGGACCCCTCCGCCCGGGAGTTCGCGGAGCCGGGCCCGGAGGAGACCGGCAGCTTCCCGATCCCGTCCGGCCCGAACCGCACCCGCCAGCTCGGTGAGGGCGGCGGCACCCCGCCCGTCGAGCCGGACGAGGAGGGGTACTACCAGGTGTTCAAGCAGTCGATCAACGGCAGCGGCTACCCGACGCCGCGCGAGTTCAGCGACAACGTCGAGGCGACGTACGGCGTGCCCGTCCTGGACGCCGAGGCCAAGAAGATGGTCATGCGCTTCCAGAACCGCCACACCGCGGAGCTGGAGGACGACCACATCGCGTAGACGACCACGCGGTACGACGAAGGGGGCTCCCGGTGTGCGCCGGGAGCCCCCTTCGTCGTGCAGCGGTGCTACTCGCCCAGCAGGGCCCGCACCCGCTCCTGGCCGACCGCCAGGAGCAGGGTGGGCAGCCGGGGGCCGGTGTCGCGGCCCACGAGCAGGTGGTAGAGGAGCGCGAAGAAGGTCCGCTGGGCGGTCTTGATCTCCGGGGGCAGCTCCTTGGGCGTCGCGTCGGCGGCGAACCCGGCCTGGACCTTGGGCACGCCGTAGACGAGGTGGGTCAGGCCGTCGAGGGACCAGTGCTCCTCCAGTCCGTCGAGCAGCAGGCGCAGCGACTGCTGGGCCTGCTCGTCGAGCGACTTCAGCAGCTCGGCGTCGGGCTCCTCGCGGACGATGGTGCGCTGGTCGGCGGGGACGTGGGTGTTGATCCACGCCTCGGCCCTGTCGTACCGGGGCCGGGCCTCGTCGAGCGAGGCGAGCGGGTCGGCCGGGTCCAGCTCGGACAGGATGCGCAGGGCCTGGTCCTGGTGGCCGGCGGTGATGTCGGCGACGGACGCCAGCGTGCGGTACGGCAGCGGGTGGGGCGTCTTCGGCAGGTCACCGGCGGCGGTGCCCACCGCGCGGGTGTACGCGGCGACGTCGGCCGGAAGCGCGGAGCCCTCGGCGACCTTGGCGGCGAGCTTGTCCCACTCGTCGTAGAGCCGCTGGATCTCCTGGTCGAAGGCGATCTTGAAGGACTGGTTCGGCCGGCGCCGGGCGTACAGCCAGCGCAGCAGCTGCGGCTCCATGATCTGCAGCGCGTCGGCCGGGGTGGGCACGCCACCGCGGGACGACGACATCTTCGCCATGCCGGAGATGCCGACGAAGGCGTACATGGGACCGATGGGCTGCTTGCCGCCGAAGATCCCGACGATCTGCCCGCCGACCTGGAAGGAGGACCCCGGGGACGAGTGGTCGACACCGCTCGGCTCGAAGATCACGCCCTCGTAGGCCCAGCGCATCGGCCAGTCGACCTTCCAGACCAGCTTGCCGCGGTTGAACTCGCTGAGCCGGACCGTCTCGGAGAAGCCGCACGCCGTGCAGCCGTACGTCAGCTCCGTCGACTCGTCGTCGTAGACGGTGACGGTGGTGAGGTCCTTCTCGCAGTTGCCGCAGTACGGCTTGTACGGGAAGTACCCGGCGGAGCCGGAGCTGCCGTCGTCCTCGGACGCGGCGCCCGAGCCCTCCTCGGCCTCCAGCTCGGCCTCGTCGACCGCCTTCTGCTGCTGCTTCTTGGCGGGGGCCTTCTTGGTCCGGTACTGGGCGAGGATCGCGTCGATGTCGCCGCGGTGCCGCATCGCGTGCAGGATCTGCTCGCGGTAGACGCCGGTGGTGTACTGCTCGGTCTGGCTGATGCCGTCGAACTCCACGCCCAGTTCGGCGAGCGAGGCGACCATGGCCGCCTTGAAGTGCTCCGCCCAGTTCGGGTGCGGCGAGCCCTTGGGGGCGGGGACCGAGGTCAGTGGCTTGCCGATGTGCTCGGCCCACGACTCGTCCACGCCGGCGACGCCGGCCGGCACCTTGCGGTACCGGTCGTAGTCGTCCCAGGAGATCAGGTGCCGTACCTGGTGCCCACGGCGGCGGATCTCGTCGGCGACGAGGTGCGGGGTCATGACCTCGCGCAGGTTCCCCAGGTGGATGGGCCCGGACGGCGACAGCCCGGACGCGACGACGACCGGTTTGCCCGGGGCCCGACGCTCCGACTCCTCGATGACCTCATCCGCGAAACGGGAGACCCAGTCGGTGGTCTCGGTGCTCTGAGCCACGATCGGCACGTCCTCTTTCTGAAGAGTTCTCTGGAGGTTTCTCCGCGAGCAGCCGGTACGGTCGCACGGCTGACCGCTCCATTGTCCCAGGCGGGACCACTTCCACGAAAACGCCTTTTCGGGGCCGTGCCGCGCCCGCCCCCGTCGTGTCGCCGCGTCCGCCGCCGTGCCGCCGCGCCCACCCCGTGGGACGGGTGGGAGAGGCCCGGCGTTCACCCGCCGACCGGAAAATTCGCTTTACCCCGCATGGGATACTGGCCGGGTCTATCCATTCGTCGAGGAGAACGGCACCCACTCCTATGGCCTCGGTCACGTCCCTCACCGCCTCCGTCCACCAGCACCTCGCGTCCGCCCTCTCGGCCACCCTGCCGGAGGCCGCCGGCGCGGACCCGCTGCTGCGACGAAGCGACCGGGCTGACTTCCAGGCCAACGGCATCCTGGCGCTGGCGAAGAGGACCAAGGCGAACCCCCGGGAGCTGGCCACGCAGGTCGTCTCCCAGGTGACCACGGGTGACCTGATCGAGGACATCGAGGTCTCCGGGCCGGGCTTCCTCAACATCACGGTCGCCGACCGGGCGATCACCGGGAACCTCGCCGCGCGCGCCGCCGACCCCGAGGGCCGGCTGGGCGTGCCGTACGCGGAGCACCCCGGCACGACGGTCATCGACTACGCCCAGCCGAACGTGGCGAAGGAGATGCACGTCGGCCACCTGCGGTCCGCCGTGATCGGCGACTCGGTGACCCGGCTCCTGGAGTTCACCGGGGAGAACGTGGTCCGCCGGCACCACATCGGCGACTGGGGCACCCAGTTCGGCATGCTCATCCAGTACCTGGACGAGCACCCGCACGAGCTGGACCACAAGGCCGCCGAGATCAGCGGCGAGGAGGCGATGTCGAACCTCGACCGCCTCTACAAGGCGGCGCGCAGGCTCTTCGACTCCGACGAGGAGTTCAAGACGCGGGCGCGGCGCCGGGTGGTGGACCTCCAGGCCGGGGACCCGCACACGCTCGCCATGTGGCAGAAGTTCGTCGACGAGTCGAAGATCTACTTCTTCTCCGTCTTCGAGAAGCTGGACATGGAGATCCAGGACACGGACATCGTCGGCGAGTCCGGTTACAACGACATGCTGACCGAGACCTGCCGCCTTCTGGAGGAGTCCGGCGTCGCGGTCCGCTCCGAGGGCGCGCTGTGCGTCTTCTTCGACGACATCAAGGGCGCGGACGGCCGGCCGGTCCCGCTGATCGTGCAGAAGTCCGACGGCGGCTTCGGCTACGCGGCCACCGACCTGTCCGCGATCCGCGACCGCGTCTTCAACCTGAAGGCGGACACGCTGCTCTACGTCGTGGACGCCCGCCAGGCCCTGCACTTCCGGATGGTCTTCGAGACCGCGCGCCGGGCCGGCTGGCTGAACGACGGCGTGAAGGCGCTCCACCTCGCCTTCGGCACGGTCCTCGGCAAGGACGGCAAGCCGTTCAAGACGCGTGAGGGCGAGACGGTCAAGCTGGTCGATCTGCTCGACGAGGCGATCGACCGGGCGTCGGCCGTGGTGCGGGAGAAGGCCCAGGACCTGTCCGAGGAGGAGATCGCCGAGCGGGGTGCCCAGGTGGGCATCGGCGCGGTGAAGTACGCGGACCTGTCGACGTCGGCGAACCGGGACTACAAGTTCGACCTGGACCAGATGGTCTCGCTGAACGGCGACACGTCCGTCTACCTCCAGTACGCGTACGCCCGTATCCAGTCGATCCTCCGCAAGGCCGGGGAGGTCCGTCCGGCGGCCCACCCGGAGCTGGAGCTGACGGAGGCGGAGCGGGCGCTGGGCCTGCACGCCGACGCCTTCGCGGAGACGGTCGCGGAGGCGGCCGCGGAGTACGCCCCGCACAAGCTGGCCGCGTACCTGTACCAGTTGGCGTCGCTGTACACGACGTTCTACGACAAGTGCCCGGTGCTGAAGGCCGAGACGCCGGAGCAGGTGCGGAACCGCCTGTTCCTGTGCGACGTCACGGCCCGCACCCTGCACCAGGGCATGGCCCTGCTGGGCATCAGGACACCCGAGCGGCTCTGACCGGCTCGCTCCGCCGGAAGGCCCCGGCCTGTTGATCACAACAGGCCGGGGCCTTCCTCGTGCTCGGGTCTTCCTCGTGCGGGGGCCCTCCTCGGCGACCCGGCGACGGTGAGTTCGTCACCCGCTTGGGGGAGGGTACGGGCATATCTCCGGGGCAAGGGGGCGGCCTTGGCCCCCTTGGCGAACAGGTGGGTCGGCTCCCCCGCGCCCCCGCGACGGCCTTGGACCTGAGGCGCAAGATCGAAATGCGACCGGCCCCGCCCCCCTCCACGATGACGGTGAAGGGCGGAGCGGCCGGCCGCTGAAGGCCGAGCACTCCGCCGAGTCATGCGCCACGGAAAGAGGAAAACATGACGGCAACGACGGAGACCCCCACGCGGGAGAAGACAGAGGTCGGCGCGGAAGAGGTCGGAGAGGAAACCGGCATCGGCCCCATCCTGCTGGCGGCCATGCTGGCCCGTCGTGAGGAGCGCGGGGAAGAGTCGATCGTCGAGCACCCGCTCCTCCTCGCCGCGCTCATGCGCGGCCGCGAGGAGCGCGGCGAAGCGCTGATCCAGCACCCTCTCCTCCTCGCCTCGCTGATGCGCCGCCGCGAGGAGCGCGAAGAGCCGGGGATCGAGCACCCCCTCCTCCTCGCCATGCTGATGCGCCGCCGCCGCGAAGAGCGCGGGGAGGAATCGATCATCGAGCACCCCCTCCTCCTCGCCGCGCTGATGCGCCGCCGCCGCGAAGAGCGCGGGGAGGAATCGATCATCGAGCACCCCCTCCTCCTCGCCGCGCTGATGCGCCGCCGCCGCGAGGAGCGCGGGGGCGAGCCCCTGGTCGAGCACCCGCTGCTCCTCGCCGCGCTGATGCGCCGCTAGGACATGGCAACACCCTGCCCTCCGAAGGCGGCGAGCGTCGCCTTCGGAGGGCAGGCCCCGTACGGCAACCGAGGAATCGAAGGAACCACACAATGGCAGCTGAGTCCGGCGGAGAATCGGAACGGGATCCCCTGGAGACCTTCATCGACGAGGTCTTCGAGGAAATGGTGCGCGAGGCCGGAGGCCCGCACGGCACCACCGGTATGAGGTACGGAAGGGACCCGATGGCGGCCGCCCTGGTGGAAGCGGCCATGGCGTCACTGTCCCAACCGCCGTCCTCCCGGTCCTCGGAACTGGAGAGGGTGCTGTTCGCGCAGACCCTCGCGAAGGCACTGGCCGAGTCCCTCGCCCCCGCCCTGGCGGAGTCTCTGGCCTCGGAGATCATGAAGGTCCTGACCCACCACGGAGTCCCGCACACCGGCGGGACGCATCAGTCCGTCGGTGCGACGGGTCCGACGGGCCGCAACCGCCGGGGCTCCGGCGGAGCCCCCCAGAGCAGCTCCTGAGCCCGGGGCGGACGGCGGAGGTGCGAGCCGGTTGCGGATGAGCGTCTCGCGCGGACGTCCGCCTTCCGGCTCGCACGCCTCCCGCTGAACCCCAGGCGGGCGGCCGTGCCCACGGAGGGGCAACCGCTCCCCTGCCGAGGCCGGTTGTCAGTGGCCGCCCCTACAGTCACCGGCATGGCGACTCTTCCGAACCCGCTGCCCAAGCTGGCGTCCGACCCGAGCGGGCGTTCCCTCGGACTGCAACTCCCGCCCGGTGTCCTGCTCGACACGACGTACGACGGCCCGGCGGACGAACCGCTGCTGTGGCACGCGGGCCGGGACGCGTCGCCCGGCAACTGGGCGGCGCTCGGCGCTCCGGCGGCGCGCGTGGGCCTGCTGCCGCTCCTCGTGGACGTGGGGAGCACCCAGGGCGGGTTGGAGCACTGGCACCTGCGGCCCCGTCAGACGTCGTATCCGGGGGACCACGACGCCGAGGAGGTACTGGCCTCCTACTGGGACGAGTACGCGGCGTACGAGGCCGGCGCCGGTGAGGACCACCCCGGCCGGGACAAGGTCGTGGAGCTGTTCGGTGAGCCGGCGACGTACGAGGAGAAGGCCGCCCCCTTCGGCCCGGACTGGCCCGGCCTCGCCCCCGCCGCCGTGCTCGCCGCCGACCCCGACGTCAGGGCCGCCGACGTCGCCGACGCGCTCAGCGACGGCCGCGGCGACTGGTTCAAGCAGCCCCGTCTGGCCCTGGTCCCGGCCCGTCGCTCCGCCGACATCCCCGCCGCGATCGGCTGGAGCGGCCCGGTCAACCACGAGAACGACGTGGCCCGGCTGTGCGCGGTGCTCCGCTCCTGGGAGGACCGCTTCGGGATACGGGTCGTGGCGCTCGGCTTCGACATCCTCGTCGTCTCCGTGGCGGCCCCGCCGACCACCCTCGCGGAGGCGGAGGCGGTGGCGGCGGAGCACTTCGCGTTCTGCCCGGACAACGTCGCCCAGGGCGCGGCGGAGACCCTGCGCGCCTATGCCGAGGAGCTGGTCGGGGAGCGGGTGTGGTCGTTCTGGTGGGACTGACCGCTGACCGCTTGACCGCGGCTCCGGCCGGGCGGGGCGAGCGCCGGCCGACCGGAGCCGGGCGGGGCGGGTCCGGGGTTCCCGCCGTCAGGGCTTGGCGCCCAGCGCCGCGTACACGTTGATGTCGGCGTCGGTCGCGTCGTCGATGTCGCGGTAGCGGACCTTGTCGATGTCGTCGAGGGTCGCGAGGTACGTCGCGTCCGGCTGCTCCGGGACGGGGGCCGCGTGGTCGGGGCGCCAGCGGTGGGCGGGGACGACGCCGGGGTCGGCGAGGTCGAGGGCGTTGTCCGTGAAGAAGCGCTCCACCTCCGCCTTCGAGCGCAGCACGAAGGTGAAGCCGCGCTCGGTGTAGGTGCGTTGGACGGCGCGGACGTTCTCCGGGTTGAGGTCCTCGGTGAGGTGGCTGACGACCAGACGGCTGCCGGAGGGCAGGGCGTCGAGCAGCTCGCGCACGATGGCGTGCGCCTCCGCGTCCTCGACGAAGTGCAGCACGGCGACCAGGCAGAGGGCGATCGGCCGGTCGAAGTCGAGGAGCCCGGCGGCCTCTTGGAGGATGCGTGCCGGGTCCGTCAGGTCGGCGTCGAGGTAGTCGGTACGGCCCTCGGGGCCGCTGGTGAGCAGGGCGCGGGCGTGGGCGAGGACGACGGGGTCGTTGTCGACGTAGACCACCCGGGAGTCCGGGTGGATCCGCTGGGCGATCTGGTGGACGTTCTCGGCCGTGGGCAGACCGGTGCCGATGTCGAGGAACTGCCGGATGCCGTCGCCGGCCGCCAGTTCGGTCACGGCGCGGCGCAGGAAGTCGCGGTTGTGTCGTACGTCGAGATAGCCGCGCGGGTTGGCGGCGAGCGCGGCGGCGGCCGCCCGGCGGTCGACGGGGTAGTGGTCCTTGCCGCCGAGGAAGACGTCGTACACCCGGGCCGGATGCGCCTTCGTGGTGTCGATTCTTCTTTGGAGCGCGACGGGATCCTGGCTGAGAGCGTCACCGGACATGGGGGTCTCCTGGTGAGGTGGTCAGTCTCTTCAACGAGCAACTACTAGTCAACCACCCAAGTTCCGGGGGGACTTGATGCTTTCCACACCCCGGTGACCCACATTCGCGCGCGAGCCCCGGCGGCCACCGCCGGACGACGGTGGCCGCCGGGGCGGCGGGGGCTCAGCGCAGCTTCCGCGCGGCCTCCGTCGCCCAGTAGGTGAGGATGGTGCGCGCGCCGGCCCGCTTGATGCCGGTCAGGGTCTCCAGGATCGCCCGGTCGCGGTCGAGCCAGCCCTTCTCGGCGGCGGCCTCGATCATCGAGTACTCGCCGGAGATCTGGTAGGCGGCGACGGGCACGTCCACGGCGTCGGCGACGCGGGCCACGATGTCCAGGTAGGGCCCGGCCGGCTTGACCATGACCATGTCCGCGCCCTCCTCCAGGTCGAGCGCCAGCTCCCGCAGCGACTCGCGCAGGTTCGCCGGGTCCTGCTGGTAGGTCTTCCGGTCGCCCTGCAGCGAGGAACCGACCGCCTCGCGGAAGGGCCCGTAGAAGGCGGAGGAGTACTTGGCGGTGTAGGCGAGGATGGCGACGTCCTCACGCCCGATCTGGTCGAGCGCGTCCCGGACGACGCCGATCTGGCCGTCCATCATCCCGCTGGGCCCGACGACGTGGGCGCCCGCGTCGGCCTGCACCTGCGCCATCTCGGCGTACCGCTCGAGGGTGGCGTCGTTGTCGACCCGCCCCTCGGTGTCGAGGACGCCGCAGTGCCCGTGGTCGGTGAACTCGTCCAGGCACAGGTCGGACATGACGAGCAGGTCGTCCCCCACCTCGGCGCGCACGTCCCGCAGGGCGACCTGGAGGATCCCGTCCGGATCGGTCCCGCACGTCCCGGCCGCGTCCTTCTTCGCGTCCTCCGGCACCCCGAAGAGCATGATCCCGGAGACCCCGGCCTCGACGGCCTCCGCGGCCGCCTTCTTCAGGCTGTCCCGCGTGTGCTGCACGACCCCGGGCATCGCCGAGATCGGCACCGGCTCGCTCACGCCCTCCCTGATGAACGCCGGGAGGATGAAGTCGGCGGGGTGCAGTCGTGTCTCGGCGACCATTCGCCGCATGACGGGCGAGGTCCGCAGCCGACGAGGACGCGTACCGGGAAAGGATCCGTACTTCGTCATACCTCTAAGCTACGCCCGTCACTCCCGTGCCTTTGCCGACGCCCTGTCGGCCGCACGAGAGGCCCCAAGCCCGGCATAGCGGTACGCCGATACCAAGTCTTTGCGCTCCCCTGGCCGTCCCTGGAGCCGCAGGCCTCCCCAGCGTTCTACGCGCGTGGTGTCATGCACGCGCCACTAGCACTTCCCCTCCTCCCTACAGGAGTCACGCATGCTGTGGAAGGTCCTCGGCCGGGCGGGCGTCGCCCTGGCCGCCGGCGCCGCGATCATCGCCACCGCCGTCCCCGCGAACGCCGCGAGCTACTCCGCGTTCGCCTTCTCCCAGAGCGGCAGCCAGCCCACCATCTACGACTTCATCAACTCGGCCACCAGCAAGCTCGACATGACCATGTACGAGCTGGAGGACACGACGGCCGTCAACGACCTCATAGCCCTGAAGAACAAGGGCGTCACCGTCCGCGTCATCCTGGACAGACAGCACCAGAGCGCCAACAACTCGGCGTACACGTCCCTGACGAACGCGGGGATAGGCGTCGTCTGGTCCTCCTCCGCCTTCGTCTACACCCACCAGAAGACGATCACGGTGGACGGCGTGAAATCCCTGGTCATGACGGGGAACCTGACCTCCCAGTACTACACGACCAGCAGGGACTACGGCGTGTTCACCGACGACACCCGCGACGTCGCCTCCATCGAGAAGGTCTTCGACGCCGACTACACGGCCACCTCGATCACCCCCACCGACGGCGACCACCTCCTGTGGTCCCCGACCGACTCCCGCAACCGCCTGGTCTCCTTCGTCAACGCCGCCACCAAGACCCTCGACGTGGAGGAACTGGAGTTCAGCGACAGCACGGTGGTCAACGCCATCGTGGCCCGCGCGAAGGCCGGCGTGAAGGTGCGGGTCGTTCTGGAGAACCCCTCCAACTACGCCAGCGAGGTCTCCGCCGTCAAAGCCGCCGGCGGCACCGTCGTCGGCTACTCCGACCCCAACGGCTTCTACATCCACGCCAAGGCCATGGTCGGCGACTACGGCCTGGCGACCCAGGAGGTCGAGGCGGGCTCGATGAACATCAGCAGCAACTCGCTCAGCAACAACCGGGAACTGGGCATCATCCTCACCGGCACGGGCGTGGCCCAGCCGGTGGCACAGACGGTCGAAACGACGTTCAACGGTGACTACGCGGGCGGCACGGCGGCGTAACCGAAGCGCGGCGGGCGGGTGCCGACCCGGCACCCGCCCCTCACGCTCAGCGCCGGCCGAACCCAGCGAGCACCCGATCGACGATCTCCTTGCGGTCGTTGGCCCGGAACAGCCCGGACCGGAACTCCTCCAGGCGGCGGACCACACTGAGCGGCACCTGCTCCGCCGCCATGTCGTCCACGCACCGGCCGACCGCCTGAAGCCCCCAGTACTGGCTGAAGGGAAGCGGCTCGCCGGTCACCGCTACCACCAGCGCCTCCAGCGCCTCCGGCTCGGGCATCGCGTACAGGCGCGCGTAGGCCGCCAGACGCAGGCCGGCGTTCTCGGAACCGAGCCACTCACCGGCGTCGAAGACCCGCACCCGCTGCGTCGCGCGCACCATGCGGGTGAAGACCTGGTCCATCCGGTGGTTCCGCGCCGGGCCGCTGCGCTGCTGCAGCCGTACGTTCACGTACTCGGCGGCCAGTTCCCGGACGGCTCCCATGGCGGCGGTGTCGTCCACGCCCCCGCCCTCGGGACCGTCACCGACGAGCGCCGCGTTCGCGGTCCGCTGGACGGCCTCGATCCTGCGCTCGATGTCCCGGAACTCGATCCTCCCGATACCCGGCACCTCGATGCTGCGGAACAGTTCCCCGAGCCACGGCACGACGGCCACCACGAGCAGCATCACCGTCACACCGTCGATCCGCAGGTCCGGCGCCGGCACGTGCACGACGGCGAGTCCCGTACCGACGCACGTCAACACCACGGCACCTGCACGACGCCGTAACCAGTGAGCCCCACCCACGCGCCGTTCGCGATCTCCCTCACCCATGCGGGTCAGCATCGCAGACAGCGACGGCGGGGAGATCCAGTTCCGCCCACACCGTCTTGCAGGGAACCGGCCCGCACTGCACGCCCCAGCGGTCCGACAGTTCCTCGACGAGCAGCAGCCCGTACCCCGACTCGGCGGGCGTGCCGACGGTCGCCCGAGGGCTGACGGGCAGTCGGTCACCTCGCGTGTCCGCCAACTCGATGCGGAGTACGGCGGACCGGAACACGGAGAGGGTGAGGCGGAAGCTGCGGCCGGGGACGCGGCCGTGCAGTGCGGCGTTCGCCGCCAGTTCGGAAACGATCAACCGGGCGGGGTCCAACGGCATCCCCCAGGCTTTCAGTTGCTCGGTGGCGAGCAGGCGGGCAAGACGGGCGCCTCGACGAGTGGCGGACAACGGCACGGAGAACTGGTGCAGCGGGGTGCTCGGTGCGGCGATTTCCTGGTTCACATCACTCAGCGTGTTCGCGTACGCCTATTCCGTGAAGACAATGACCCCGTGCGACCGGTGGCTGTCCGTAGCGGGTCCGGTTCCGTCCGGGCTGTACGGGGTGACCTGGCGCGGGCGTTCGGGTAGGCCCCGGGGAGGGCGCCGCGAGCGGCGGGGTCTGGACCCGTCAGGGCGACGGCAGCGACAGACAGGGCAGCCGCGGGTGCCGCAGATGCTGTCCGTCTTCGTGGACGCACAGGGTGAAGGTCTCCGGTCCCGGCCCTCCGGCCGCGTCGTAGGCGTCGAGAACCCGCTCGACGCCTTCCCACAGCCTCACCGGCCCACCCTCCCGCACCTCCCGGCCACCGTCGCCGTCCGGGGTCAGCGTGGCGGCCGACCCGCTCACCACGTCGACCAGGTGCACGACATCGCCGACGGTGACCAGTTGCGCGTCGCGTACGGCGCTCTGCGCGAGAAAGCGCAGGTGGAAGGCCTCCTCGGTGGCGGCAGTGATCCGCTCAGGGGCATGTCGAGCGGCCCGCGGCTCCCCCGTCAGCTCAGCGGCCCAGTGGGCGGGGTTGCCGAAGGCCGGCGCCGCGTGTGTACGCGCCGACATGAAGGAGACCGTACCGCCCAGCAGGCGGCCCTCGGCGGTGCCGTCCTCGGCGACTGTGAGCAGCACACGGGCGCACCCGTAGAGCCAGCCCGAGAGCGTCAGCAGAATCTTTCCGCCCGGCCGGGTCTGGGCGACCAGGGCCGGCGGCACGGCCCGGAAGGAGCAGGCGGACACGATCCGGTCGAACGGGGCCTCGGGCCAGTACCCGTACAGTCCGTCCGCGACCGCGAGCGTCGGCGTGTAACCACAGGCGTGCAGCGCACTCGCGGCCTGTTCGAGCCGGCGCCCGTCCACCTCGATGCTCGTGACGCCGCCGGAACCGAGACGTTCGCAGGCCAGCGCGGTCGAGTAGCCCGTCCCCGTGCCGATCTCCAGCACGGTGTGCCCCTCCCGGACATCGGCGTCGGCCCACATCCGCAGCACGAGCGACGGCAGGGTGGAGGACGAGGTCGGGGCACCACCGTGGCGCTCGGCCGGGACCTTCCAGTCGGGTTCGTTACCGTCGAACTGGGTGATGAGCGTGGTGTCGGAGTACGCGGCCGCCAGCCAACGCCCGTAATCGAGCGCGGCAGTGACGGGCTGCCATACGGTCAGCCCCCGCCCGCCCCGTTCGCCGCCGGGCAGGTAGAAGCCGGGCACGAACCGGTGCCGGGGCACCGTCTCCACCGGCGCACGCCAGGCCGGATCGTCCAGGAACCCGCGTGCGGTGAGGTCCTCCGCCATCGCCCCGCGCAGCCGCGCGGCGTCGGCCTCGGGGTCGAGGGGCATCGTCATGGCCTGCCCTTTCCTTCCGTTTCCATGGTCAGGACGTCGGCGAACGCCTCGGTGATGGCCGGGGCGTCGGGAAGCCAGCCCCACTGTCCGTTCGGGTTGCACTCGATCGCGGTCCAGTGTTCCGGGTCGTCACCGTCGCCGGTGAGCGCGAAGTCGAAACAGCCGAAGACCAGGCCGAACGAAGCCAGATAGGCGTGCAGCGCCGCCTCGCGCGGCGGCACGGTGATGGAGGCGTGGAGCAGGGCATCCCAGTCGCCCCGGCGCCAGTCCAGCGCGCCGTCCGGTGCGGCGACCTGCTGGGCGAACACACGGCGGCCGATCACGGTCACCCGCACGTCACCGGTCTTGGGGATCTCGGCCTGGAAGAGGTGCGCGGTCACGGCGAGCGTCTCGTCGAAGGTCTGCGGGTCCAACCGCTGGGTCCAGATCGCCCCGGTGTGCCCGTCGTCGGCGGCGGGGAGGCCGCGGAACGTCTTGCAGACGACGGGGCCGTGCTCGGCGGCGGACTCCTGCGCGGCCCTCACGTCGTTGGTGATCAGCGTCGGAGGGATCTTCAGGCCGAGTCGGGCGAACTTGCGGAGCTGGGCGGGCTTGAAATCCGCACGAGCCACGGCGGCCGGGTGGTTGACGTACAGGGCACCGGGCAGGTCGTTCAGGACGCCGCCGAGCCCGTGCCTCGCCTCGGTGGCGGCGAAGTCCCCCTGCTGCCGGGGCAGGTGCGCGAACCGGGCGCCGTACGGAGTGGGGCGGCGGTGGTAGACCGCCGCCACCTCCCCCGGTTCCACCTCCCGGCTCGCCGTACGCAACCGCCCGCTCCACACCGGACGGCCCCCGTCGATACGGAAGCCGAACGTCAGGGCGGCCCCGATGTCGGCGGGATCGACGCGCACGACAGGCACCCCACGCTCGTTCAGCGCGCTGACGACCCAGTCCGCGGTGACGTCCTCCAGCGCGGTGACGACCAGGACGGTGGAGGCCATCGGTCAGTCCGACTCGTAGTCGGTGGTGCTGTCGTCCTGCGTCTGGGGCTGCGGACCGTTCCCGTCACCGCCCCCGGACACGGAGGCCGTGCTGGTCGTCTTAGACGTCCCGTGCTTGCCCATCTCGACCGGCCGCCCGGCGGTGTCGGTGTAGCGGGCGGTCTGCGTGACGGGGTCGAGCGTCACCGCCGCGTACGGCGGCAACCCGGCCGGAAGCCGGTCAGTGACCAGGCGCATCGCCCAGGGGGCCTCGGGTGCGATCGGCGTCATGCGACATCCCTTCTCTGCGGTGGGGGCGTTCTCCATTCCCGTCACACACTGTGTCCACTCGCGAGCACTTAGCGAAGGCGGAGGGCTCGTACGGCCGGTGGCTGTACGTGCGGGGTCCGGTTCTGTCCGGGCTGCCCGGGGTGACCGGACGCGGGCGCAGGGAGTTGGTCCGGGGAAGGGCGCGCGGCAGGAGGGCGGCGGACGTGAGCGAGTGGGAAGCGGGGCCGGACGACGACGAGGCCGGGGCCGTGATGCGGACCGTCGTACGGCAACTGAAGCTGTGGCGGGAGGCGGCCGGCCTCACCCAGGCCGAGTTCGGGGCGGCCATCGGGTACGGGGAGGAGCTGGTGTCCTCGGTGGAGAGGGGGCGACGGATTCCCCGACCGGAGTATCTGGACGCGGCGGATGAGGTTTTGGGCGCGGGCGGGAAGATCGCGGCGCTCAAGCAGGACGTGGCGGAGGTCCGGTACCCGAAGAAGGTGCGGGATCTGAAGAGGCTGGAGGCGGAAGCGGTCGAGCTGTGCGCCTACAACAACTCCGTCATCCATGGGTTGTTGCAGACCATGGAGTACGCCAAAGCCGTCTTCAGCGCTCGTCGGCCGCCGTTCACCGGGGACGAGATGGAGCAGCGGGTAGCCGCTCGCGTCGCCCGTCAGGAGATCGTCGACGCTGCGAATGCCCGACCTGTCTTCAGCTTTGTCCAGTGCGAGTCGACGCTGCGCCGCCCCATCGGAGGCAAGATGGTCATGCGCGCTCAACTCGAACGGCTGCTGGAGGTCGCCGAGTTCCTCAACGTCGACCTCCAAGTGCTCCCGCTGGGACGCGTGGAGAACTCCGGCCTCGCCGGTTCGTTCAGGTTGCTCAGGCTCAAGGACGGCACCACGGTCGGGCACGTCGAAGTGCAGCACATCAGCCGTGTGATCTCCGACCCGAAAGAGGTGCAACTCCTCGACATGCGTTATGGAATCATCCGGGCGCAGGCTCTCAGCCCACGGGAGTCGACGGCCCTCATCGAGAACGTGCTGGGAGAGACATGACCCTCAAGTCCCACGACGCGGAGTGGATAAAGAGCAGCTACAGCACGGACGAAGGCCCCGACTGCGTCGAAGTGGCAACCCCGGACGAGACCCACATCCTCGTCCGCGACTCCAAGAACCCGACCGGCCCCCGCCTCACCTTCACCCCCGCCGCCTGGGCGACCTTCCTGCCGTACGCCTGCGGGCGGTGAACGGGCGAGGCGGAGCACCCGTCAGGGGTGCTCCGCCTCGGATCAGGTCGTCGACCGGCGCCTGCGCGCCCCCGGACGGCGCTCGCTCGGACGGGTCACCGGGTCCCCGGCCTCCAGCGCGGCCGCGCGGCGCCGGGCGCCGAAGTCGGCCAGGGCCTCGGCCAGCTTGAGCACCGACGGCTCCGGGGCCATGACGTCGACCCGCAGCCCGTGCTCCTCGGCGGTCTTGGCCGTGGCGGGGCCGATGCACGCGATCACCGTCACGTTGTGCGGCTTGCCCGCGATACCCACCAGGTTGCGCACCGTGGAGGAGGAGGTGAACAGCACGGCGTCGAAGCCGCCGCCCTTGATCGCCTCACGGGTCTCCGCCGGGGGCGGCGAGGCGCGCACGGTCCGGTAGGCCGTGACGTCGTCGACCTCCCAGCCCAGCTCGATCAGCCCGGCGACGAGCGTCTCGGTGGCGATGTCCGCGCGCGGCAGGAAGACACGGTCGATCGGGTCGAAGACCGGGTCGTACGGCGGCCAGTCCTCGAGCAGACCGGCGGCGGACTGCTCCCCGCTCGGCACCAGGTCCGGCTTCACGCCGAAGGCGATCAGCGCCTTCGCGGTCTGCTCGCCCACCGCCGCGACCTTGATGCCGGCGAAGGCGCGGGCGTCGAGGCCGTACTCCTCGAACTTCTCGCGGACCGCCTTGACCGCGTTGACCGACGTGAACGCGATCCACTCGTAGCGGCCCGTCACCAGGCCCTTGACCGCGCGCTCCATCTGCTGCGGCGTGCGCGGCGGCTCCACGGCGATGGTCGGGACCTCGTGCGGCACCGCCCCGTAGGACACCAGCTGGTCGGAGAGCGAGGCCGCCTGCTCCTTGGTGCGCGGCACGAGCACCTTCCAGCCGAACAGCGGCTTGGACTCGAACCACGAGAGCTGGTCGCGCTGCGCGGCGGCGGAACGCTCACCGACCACGGCTATCACCGGCCGCCCGCCGTCCGGGGACGGCAGGACCTTCGCCTGCTTCAGGGTCTGCGCGATGGTGCCGAGGGTCGCCGTCCAGGTGCGCTGGCGGGTGGTCGTACCGGCGACCGTGACGCTCAGCGGGGTGTCCGGCTTGCGGCCCGCCGACACCAGCTCCCCGGCCGCCGCGGCGACCGAGTCGAGCGTGGTCGACACCACGACCGTGCCGTCCGAGGCGCCGACCTCGGTCCAGCAGCGGTCGGAGGCCGTACGGGCGTCCACGAACCGCACGTCGGCACCCTGCGCGTCGCGCAGCGGTACACCGGCGTACGCGGGCACGCCGACGGCGCTGGCGATGCCGGGGACGACCTCGAAGGGCACACCCGCGGCGGCGCAGGCGAGCATTTCCTCGGCGGCGTACGTATCGAGTCCCGGGTCCCCGGACACCGCACGGACGACCCGCCTGCCGCCCCGCGCGGCCTCCATGACAAGATGTGCGGCATCCCGCACTGCGGGAATCCCAGCGGATGTTGACGTGCCGTCAACGACCGTCAGCTGGGGCGTGCCCGTGCCCGGAGACTGGTCCGAGGAAGGACCGCCGTCCGTGTGCACGACGGTGACGCCCTGCCTGGCGTGCGTGCGCACGACGTCGAGCACCTCGTGCTCGGCGACGAGGACGTCCGCGTTCGCCAGCGCCTCGACGGCGCGCAGTGTGAGCAGTCCCGGATCTCCGGGTCCGGCACCGAGGAAGGTGACGTGCCCGTGTTCAGGACCGGCGGGAAGGGTGGTGGGGCTCAATGTGCTCGCTCCCCCATCAGACCGGCCGCGCCCTGGGCAAGCATCTCGGTGGCGAGTTCGCGACCGAGCGCCATCGCCTGCTCATGCGTCCGGGGTACGGGACCGGTGGTGGACAGCTGCACCAGCGAGGTGCCGTCGGTCGTGCCGACGACGCCGCGCAGGCGCATTTCCTTGACAATCTGCCCGTCGGCCAGAAGGTCGGCCAGCGCGCCCACAGGGGCGCTGCAACCGGCCTCCAGGGCGGCGAGCAGTGACCGCTCGGCGGTCACGGCGGCCCGGGTGAACGGGTCGTCGAGCTCGGCGAGCGCGGCGATCAGGTCCGCGTTGTCCGCGGCGCACTCGATCGCCAGTGCCCCCTGGCCGGGGGCGGGCAGAACCGTGTCGACCGACAGGAAGTCGGTCACCTCGTCGCCGCGGCCGATGCGGTTCAGGCCGGCCGCGGCCAGCACGACCGCGTCCAGCTCGCCGCCGCGGACGAAGCCGATGCGCGTGTCGACGTTGCCGCGTATCGGGACCGTCTCGATGTCCAGCCCGTGGCTGCGCGCGTACGCGTTCAGCTGCGCCATGCGGCGCGGCGAGCCGGTGCCTATGCGCGCCCCGCGGGGCAGGTCGGTGAACTTCAGCGCGTCCCGGGCGACGATCACGTCGCGCGGGTCCTCGCGCTCCGGTATGGCGGCCAGGGCCAGGTCCTCGGGCTGCGCGGTCGGCAGGTCCTTGAGCGAATGAACCGCGAAGTCGACCTCGCCCCGCAGCAGCGCGTCACGCAGCGCCGTGACGAACACGCCCGTGCCGCCGATCTGCGCGAGGTGCTCGCGCGAGGTGTCACCGTAGGTGGTGATCTCGACGAGCTCGACGGGCCGTCCGGTCACCTGGCTCACGGCGTCCGCCACCTGCCCGGACTGGGCCATGGCGAGCTTGCTCCGCCTCGTCCCCAGCCGCAGGGCCTCACGTGCCTTGTCACTCATGCCGGCCCTCGGTTCCTGCCGTTCGTGTCGACGTTCGCGCCGACGTTCCTGACGCTCGAGTCGACGCTCTTGACGCTCGTGTCGACTTTGTCGTCGATGTTCTTTTCGCCGTCCGCCCGGGAGACGGAGGCAACCGTCTCGGCATCGAGGTCGAACAGGGTGCGCAGCGCGTCCGCGTACCCGGCGCCGCCGGGCTCGGCCGCGAGCTGCTTGACCCGGACGGTCGGCGCGTGCAGCAGCTTGTCCACGACGCGCCGCACGGTCTGGGTGATCTCCGCGCGGTGCTTGTCGTCGAGGCCGGGCAGCCGCCCTTCCAGGCGGGCGATCTCACCGGCCACCACGTCGGCGGCCATGCTGCGCAGCGCGACCACGGTGGGCGTGATGTGCGCCGCCCGCAGCGCCGCGCCGAAGGCCGCGACCTCGTCGGAGACGATGCGCCGTACGGCGTCGACGTCGGCCGCCATCGGCGCGTCCGCGGAGGCCTCGGCGAGGGACTCGATGTCGACCAGGCGCACCCCGGTCAGCCGGTGCACGGCCGCGTCGACGTCGCGCGGCATGGCGAGGTCGAGGAGGAACAGCACCGGCTCCGGCCGCGGGGCCTCGGTGACCTGCTCGGGCTTGCGACGCTCGGGGATGCGGCCGACGGTCGCGACGGTCGCGGCGAGCGCGGTGATCAGCTCGGCGTCGGCCTCGGCGCTGCGGCGGGCGGACTCCCGGCGGTCCACGGTGCCGTTGTCCACCCAGGTGGCGTGCTGCTCCAGGGTGGCCGCGTCCATGCCGGCCACGGCGGCCTCACCGGCCACGGAGAAACCTGCCTGCACGGCGGTCAGGTCCAGGGGGCAGTTCTCCTCGCCGCCCACGCCGGTGGGCGGCAGCGGCGTGTCCCGGACGTCCTTCCCGGCCGGCGTACGGCGGTCCTCGGCGACCTCGGCCCGGTGCCGGCCGCCGACGTCCGCGACCGGCCGTCCGGTGCGGCCCTCGACCGCGGCGGCGATCGTCCCGGCCGGCAGGACCAGCCCGGTCGCGCCGGTGCAGGAGACGGCGACATCGGCACGTGTCAGCTCGAACGGCACCGCGTCCATCGGTACCGCGCGGGCCAGCACGTCCGTGTCGTCGCCCTCGGTGAGGATCCGGGCGAGACGCTCGGCGCGGTCGGGGGTGCGGTTGGCGACGACGATCTCGGCGACCCCGGCGCGCGCGAGCGTCGCGGCGGCCAGCGAGGACATCGACCCGGCGCCGATGACCAGGGCCTTCTTGCCGGCGGCCCAGGTCTGCACGTCCGCGCCCGCGGACAGCTGCTCCAGTCCGAAGGTGACCAGGGACTGTCCGGCGCGGTCGATGCCGGTCTCGGAGTGGGCCCGCTTGCCGACCCTGAGCGCCTGCTGGAACAGGTCGTTCAGCAGGCGTCCGGCGGTGTGCAGCTCCTGCGCCCTGGCCAGCGAGTCCTTTATCTGGCCGAGGATCTGGCCCTCGCCGACGACCATCGAGTCCAGGCCGCAGGCCACCGAGAACAGGTGGTGGACGGCCCGGTCCTCGTAGTGCACGTACAGGTAGGGCGTGAGCTCCTCCAGGCCGACCCCGCTGTGCTGGGCGAGCAGCGTGGACAGCTCGGCGACACCGGCGTGGAACTTGTCCACGTCGGCGTACAGCTCGATGCGGTTGCAGGTGGCCAGCAGGGCGGCCTCGGCGGCCGGCTCGGCGGCGACGGTGTCCTGCAACAGCTTGAACTGCGCGTCCTGGTTCAGCGAGGCCCGCTCCAGGACGCTGACCGGGGCGCTGCGGTGGCTCAGCCCGACGACGAGGAGACTCATGCCGGCATCACGGCGGGCACGTCCCCGTCGGGTCCCTGGTCGGCGGACTCGCCGCGGGCGGCGGTGGCGGGCAGCGCGCCGGCGGCGGCCTCCTCGCCGGCCTTGCGCTGCTCGTGGAAGGCGAGGATCTGCAGCTCGATGGAGAGGTCGACCTTGCGCACGTCGACGCCGTCGGGGACGGACAGCACGGTCGGGGCGAAGTTCAGGATGGAGGTGACCCCGGCGGCCACCAGGCGGTCGCAGACCTGCTGGGCGGCACCCGCGGGGGTCGCGATCACGCCGATCGACACGCCGTTGTCCTGGATGATCTTCTCGAGCTCGTCGGTGTGCTGGACCGGGATGCCGGCGACCGGCTTTCCGGCCATCGCGGGGTCGGCGTCGATGAGGGCGGCGACCCGGAAACCGCGGGAGGCGAAGCCGCCGTAGTTGGCGAGTGCGGCGCCGAGGTTACCGATACCGACGATCACAACCGGCCAGTCCTGGGTCAGGCCCAGTTCGCGGGAGATCTGGTACACGAGATACTCGACGTCGTAGCCCACGCCGCGCGTCCCGTAGGAGCCGAGGTAGGAGAAGTCCTTGCGCAGCTTGGCGGAGTTGACTCCCGCCGCCGCCGCGAGCTCCTCGGAGGAGACCGTGGGGACCGAGCGCTCCGACAGCGCGGTCAGGGCTCGGAGGTACAGCGGAAGCCTGGCGACGGTGGCCTCGGGAATCCCTCGGCTGCGGGTCGCCGGTCGGTGAGTTCGGCCAGTTGCCACGGTGCTCCTGCGGGTAGAGCGGGGCTGTGGGCGGTCGTACGTCCCCGGACCGCCCCGTCGAATGCAGGCTATGTCTTTGTGAACGCGTGCACAAAGATGGTGTCCGATTTGCCCGGCCAACGTGACCGGGGTCACGCGCCCCCGGCGCACCGGTGAGGAACCGGCGCACACGCACCCGCGCTCCTTCGTTGTTGGGGGCAAAACCGCACACTCTCCTCTACGATCCCCGCCCCCGAGACCAAGACGCCGTCGATCCTAAGCGAATTTCCCGCCGTTTGTACTAGTCGGTCAGTGCCTTGCGCAGACGCTCCTCGTTCACGCGCCAGAAGGTGTGCTGGGCGCCGTCGACGAGGACCACCGGGATCTGCTCCCAGTACGCGTCGTGCAACCGCTGGTCCTGGGTGATGTCCTTCGCCTCCCAGGGGACGCCGAGGTCGGCGCAGACCTTCTCCACGACGGCCTGCGCGTCGTCGCACAGATGGCAGCCCGGCTTGCGGATCAGCGTGACGAGCCGGTCCCGGGGGGCCGGGGACTTGCGGCGGAAGATGGGACTCATGTCGGCCATTCTCGCGCCGTCGCGGCGGTGCGGAACCCCGCCCGCGCGAGCCGGGCCGCGAGCGCCCGGCCTGCCCGATCCGCGCGCCGACGCGCCGGGCGCGCGACTTCTTTAACGACACCGTCGCAGAGAGTTCACGAGCCGCGAACCTCTCGCGTCCGGAACCACCCCGCGTACTGGCTATGCTCACGCCATGGCCGCTCTCGGATGGCTCACTCCCCGTAGGCGCTCCGCCACGGCGCGGAGCGTGTTGGCAGGCGAGGCCTCGGCGGAGGCAGCGCGCAAGTCCACCCAAGAACAGGGCGTGCCCTCCACGCCGGAGGACACGCCGTTCCCGGTCCAGGGGGACGACAAGGCAGCCGCCTTCTTCGACCTGGACAACACCGTCATGCAGGGCGCCGCGCTGTTCCACTTCGGCCGGGGCCTGTACAAGCGGAAGTTCTTCGAGACCCGCGAGCTGGCCCGGTTCGCCTGGCAGCAGGCGTGGTTCCGGCTGGCCGGCGTCGAGGACCCCGAGCACATGCAGGAGGCGCGCGACTCGGCGCTGTCCATCGTCCAGGGCCACCGCGTCGCCGAACTGCAGTCGATCGGCGAGGAGATCTACGACGAGTACATGGCCGAGCGGATCTGGCCCGGCACGCGCGCGCTGGCGCAGGCCCACCTGGACGCGGGCCAGAAGGTGTGGCTCGTCACGGCCGCGCCGGTGGAGATCGCCCAGGTGATCGCCCGCCGCCTGGGACTGACCGGCGCGCTCGGCACGGTGGCCGAGTCGATCGACGGCGTCTACACCGGCCGACTGGTCGGCGAGCCCCTGCACGGCCCGGCGAAGGCGGAGGCGGTACGCGCCCTGGCGGCGGCGGAGGGGCTGCACCTGTCCCGGTGCGCCGCGTACAGCGACTCCCACAACGACATCCCCATGCTGTCCCTGGTCGGCCACCCCTACGCCATCAACCCCGACAGCAAGCTCCGCCGGCACGCCCGCGAGATGGACTGGCGGCTGCGCGACTACCGCACGGGCCGCAAGGCGGCCAAGGTCGGCATCCCCGCGGCGGCGGGCGTGGGCGCGGTGGCCGGCGGCACGGCGGCCGCGATCGCCCTGCACCGGCGACGCCGGTAACCGGCACGGCCGCCGGCACCCCGCCGCCGGGACCACTGCCGTCCCCCAGGTGGCCGGATGGCTCCGTTGACGGAGTTTTCCCGGGCGACGCCTCTGATCGGGCCGCGCCACACCCGGATCCCGGGGCAAGCTGTCGAACGTACCCACGCACTGGCCTGGCCATTCCTGTTGGCCGTACACCGCCACAACATGCCCCGGAGTCACCGGAACGCGAACTCGATCGATCAACAAACGGTCACTCTGTTGCACTTGATCGGGCGTCAATCGGTTACGGAAGCGACGTAATCGACGATTTGAGCAACTCGGTGTAGCAGCACCTATACGAAGCGTTATTCTCCTCAGACGCAAACCGGTACCCCTCCGTCGCTACGACGGGTGAACGGTTCCGCACTGCACGTGATGGAAGCTCTGCCTCTGGGAGTCCCGTGTACGCAAACGTCGGGGTTGACGCCTCGGGCCTGGCAACGCTCCGCGCTACGGTCCTGGACCTGCTGCGCGGTCTCGTCCCCACCGCGTACGCCGGTCCCGCATTCGCCACTGCCGCCCCCGTGGGCCCGCGCTACGCGCTGGCCGACGGCATGGAGCAGGCTCAGGCGCGCAGCGCCGTGGTCGACGGACGCCGCTCGGGGGACGGGCGTGCGCCCGGCAGGCGAGGGCGCCCGGCCGGCGCGACCACCGTCCGCCGCCCGGCCGCGGACAGCGACAGCGCCCGGATGATGGACCTCGTGGAGCGCGCCCAGGCCGGCGAGGCCGAGGCCTTCGGCCGCCTCTACGACCAGTACAGCGACACGGTGTACCGCTACATCTACTACCGGGTGGGCGGGAAGGCCACGGCCGAGGACCTCACCAGTGAGACCTTTCTGCGGGCCCTGCGCCGCATCGGCACCTTCACCTGGCAGGGCCGCGACTTCGGCGCCTGGCTGGTCACCATCGCGCGCAACCTCGTCGCCGACCACTTCAAGTCCAGCCGCTTCCGGCTGGAGGTCACCACCGGCGAGATGCTCGACGCCAACGAGGTCGAGCGCTCCCCGGAGGACTCCGTCCTGGAGTCCCTGTCCAACGCCGCCCTGCTGGACGCCGTACGACGGCTCAACCCCCAGCAGCAGGAGTGCGTGACGCTCCGCTTCCTGCAGGGCCTGTCCGTAGCGGAGACCGCGCGCGTGATGGGAAAGAACGAGGGCGCCATCAAGACCCTCCAGTACCGGGCCGTGCGCACCCTCGCCCGCCTCCTGCCCGAAGACGCCCGCTGAGCCGCACACGCTCAGCGACGTTCAACTCACGTTCTGTTGCACCCTGTTGACTTCCCGACCTGATCCTCGTTCGTCCGTAACCCAAGTGCCGAGCCGCTCGTTGTGCGGGATACAGGCTCCCTGTGGTCACGTCCTGGCCCACGCTGGTCACCCGATCGTGTGGGCGCGGGTGTGGACGTGCAACCCTCAGGTCCCCTGGGGAGTCGACCGTCATGACGAGAGGAGGTGCCGCCAGTGATCGCGAACGTATCGGCGCACCGGCGGGCGAACGCCTTCGCCCAGGCCCTGGAGGAGCTGTCCGACCAGGGCACAGCGGCCGAGCAGTCCGAAGGACCGGCACCGGCCCCGGCTGATGCGGAACAGACCGAGCGGGGCCGTCTGCTGGCCCTCGCCACCGGTCTCGGCGCACTGCCCCGGCCGGAGCTGGACCCTGAGGTCAAGGTCGTCCAGCGGGCCCAACTGGTGGCCGCGATGGAGGCCATGCTGCAGGAGGGCACCGCGAACGGCGAAGCGGGCGAGCTGGTCCCCGAGCAGCGAGGTCATCGGGCGCGGGGTGCCCACCGGGCGAGCGGCCTGGGGAAACTGCGGCCGCGTACCCGGCTGACCAAGGGCCTGGCAGCGGGCGGGCTCAGTATGGGTGTGGCGGCGAGCGCCTTCGGCGGAGTGGCCGCCGCCAGCTCCGACGCCCTGCCCGGTGACTCGCTCTACGGCCTCAAACGCGGCATCGAGGACTTCAAGCTCAACTACCTGACCGAGAACGCCGACGAGCAGGGCCAGGCCTACCTCGACCTGGCCTCCACCCGGCTGAACGAGGCCCGCCGGCTGATGGAGCGCGGCCGCAGCGGCGCGCTCGACCACGAGTCCCTCGGCGAGATCCGGCGCACCCTGCTGGGCATGCAGCACGACGCGGCGGAGGGCCACCGCCTGCTGCACGAGGCGTACGAGCGCGACCCCGACTCCCTGGGCCCCATCCAGGCCCTCTCCGCCTTCTCCCGGTCCCACCGCGAGGCCTGGGGGGCACTGCGCGACCGGCTGCCCGTGCAGCTCGGGGACGTCAGTCAGCAGGTGTCGTCGGTGTTCGCCGCCATAGACGAAGAGGTGGCCCCGCTGCAGTCGCTGCTCCCCCCGTCCCCGAGCCAGGGGGGAAGCGACGGCCGGCGGCAGGGCACCGCCCCGTCCTCGTCCGGCGGTGCCTCGTCCGGCTCCGGCCACTCCGCGCGGCCCACCACCGGCCCCACCGCGGGCGGCCGGCAGTCCGGCAGCGGCAGCCCCAGCAAGTCGGCCGGCTCCGGCAGCGAGAGCGACGGACTGATCGGCGGCAGCACCGGCGGCCTGCTCGACCCGCCGAAGACCGGCAGCGCCTCGCCGTCCACCGGCACGTCGCCCAGCAGCGCCCCGGACGTCACCATCCCGCCGCTGCTCCCGGGCCTGCTGCCCGGCCTCGGCATCGAGGGGGAGAGCGCGCCGTAGACAGGCGTACGACGACGGGGGCGCCCTCTTTCCCCAGAGGGCGCCCCCGTCGTCGTGGCGGGCCGTACAGGGCGCGTAGAGGTCAGAAGAAGACCGACCGGCGCTGCACCAGCAGCTTGTAGAGCGTGTGCTGGATCTGCTCCCGGACCTGGTCGGTCAGGTTGAACATCAGCATCGGGTCCTCGGCCGCCTCCGGCGGATAGCCGTCCGTCGGGATCGGCTCCCCGAACTGGATGGTCCACTTCGTCGGCAGCGGGATCGCGCCCAGCGGGCCCAGCCACGGGAAGGTCGGCGTGAGCGGGAAGTACGGGAAGCCCAGCAGCCGCGCGACCGTCTTGGCGTTGCCGATCATCGGGTAGATCTCCTCGGCCCCGACGATCGAGCAGGGGATGATCGGGGTGCCCTGGCGCAGCGCGGTGGAGACGAAGCCGCCGCGGCCGAACCGCTGGAGCTTGTAGCGCTCGCCGAAGGGCTTGCCGATGCCCTTGAAGCCCTCCGGCATCACCCCGACCAGTTCGCCCTGCCGCAGGAGCCGTTCGGCGTCCTCGGCGCAGGCGAGGGTGTGGCCGAGCTTGCGGGCCAGCTCGTTGACCACCGGCAGCACGAAGACCAGGTCGGCCGCCAGCAGCCGCAGATGCCGGCCGGCGGGATGGTGGTCGTGCACGGCGACCTGCATCATCAGGCCGTCCAGCGGGAGTGTCCCGGAGTGGTTGGCGACGATCAGCGCCCCGCCCTTGTCCGGGATGTTCTCCACGCCCTTCACGTCCACCCGGAAGTACTTCTCGTACACCGGCCGGAGCAGGGACATCAGAACCTGGTCGGTGAGTTCGGCGTCGTAGCCGAAGTCGTCGACCTCGTAGTCCCCGGTGAGGCGGCGGCGCAGGAACGACAGGCCGCTCGCGATGCGCCGTTCGAGCCCGCCGTGCCACTGCGGCGGGTGGGGCTCCTGGGGCTGCTCTTCCTCCGGGGTCACCGGGACATCATCCTGCGGAACGTCCCTGGTGGGCAGGGGCTGGACCTCCCGGACCAGGGCCGGTTCGCCCCCGGTGCGCCGGCTCCCCGCGCTCCGGCGCCGCTGCGGCCGCTGCGCGGCGCCCCCGCGGGACCGGTCGTCGTCGAACGGAATGACCTTGGCGTCCGCCATCGTTGCTGCGCTCCTCAGTTGGCGCTGTGCGTCGGGGGGTGGCCGCTGTCCCCGGGGGACAGCGCGACGATCCGGTCGACGGCCCTTGCGAGGACCTCCGGCGGCAGGAGTCCGGGACCGCGGCTACGGGCGAAGTCCGCGAAGGTCTCCGCGGTCGTGTACCTCGGCACAAAACCCAGGGTCTCGCGCATCTGGTCCGTCGCCACGACCCGGCCGTGAGTGAGCAGTCGGATCTGCTCGGGTGAGAAGTCCGTCATGCCCAGAGTACGCACCAGCGAGCCCGCCCAGGTGACCGCGGGCAGCAGCAGCGGCACGGTGGGGCGGCCGAGCCGTCGCGCGCACTGGGAGAGCAGCAGCACGCCCTCCCCGGCGATGTTGAAGGTGCCGCTGTTGAGCGTGCCGCGGCGGGGCTCGTGCGAGGCGAGCCGCAGCACCTCGATCACGTCGTCCTCGTGCGCGAACTGAAGCCGCGGGTCGTAGCCGAACACGGTCGGCAGGAGCGGCAGCGAGAAGTACGAGGCCAGCGGCGCGTCCGCTGTCGGGCCGAGGATGTTGGCGAACCTGAGCACGCACACGGCGACGTCAGGACGCCGTCGCGCGAAACCCCGGACGTATCCCTCGACCTCGACCGCGTCCTTGGCGAAGCCGCCGCTGGGCAGCGACTTGGCCGGGGTGTTCTCGGTGAACACGGCCGGGTCCCGGGGCGCGGACCCGTAGACGTTGGTGCTGGACTTCACCACCAGCCGCTGGACGCCCGGGGACTTCTGGCAGGCGCCGAGCAGCTGCATGGTCCCGATGACGTTGGTCTCCTTGACCGTGGCCCGGTTGCCGCTGCCGAGCGCGGTGCCCGAGACGTCCATGTGGACCACCGTGTCGGCGGAGGTCTCGGCGAGCACGCGCGCGATGCCGGGCTGCCGGATGTCCGCCTGAATGAACTCGGCACCGCCCAGATGGTGCTCGGGCGGGACCGCGTCCACGCCGATGACCCGGTCCACCTGCGGGTCACGCTGGATCCGCCGTACGAACCGGCCCGCGAGCTGACGGGCCACTCCGGTCACGAGCACGATCTGTCCCAAGATCAGCGCCTTCCTCTCCAGGACCCCGTATCCCGCCGCGTTCCCCGTCTGCGGCCAACCTATCGGGTCGATGTTGCGCTGTGATGACCACCCGATGCGTGACGTAACGATACGCACGAACATACGAACAGACCCGGCCGCCGAACGAGGGCCGGCCGGCGGCGGGACCGGGGCGCCGGACGGGGCGGCGTTCCGGACGGGCCCCGACAAACGCGTGGCCCCCCACCGGATCCGGTGGGGGGCCACGGACACGCTCTCGCGATGTCGCGCTACCTCGTAGCGACTGGCGTCACTACTTCTTGTTGCGACGCTGGACGCGGGTGCGCTTGAGCAGCTTGCGGTGCTTCTTCTTGGCCATCCGCTTGCGCCGCTTCTTGATTACAGAGCCCACGACTACCCTCGCTCACTTCTCATCACTCGGTGTTTGGGCGCCATGGGCCCATACGACCTACGAGGGGCCAGCCTACCCGTCCGAGCGCTGAGGTCGTAATCGAGGTGACCGGGGGACCCGGGAAGTGCCCTGTGCCGGATCCCGCCGGTTCGCCGTCAGGCGGTTTCCACCCCCACATAGCTCTCGCGAAGGTACTCGTGAACCGCTTGCTCGGGGACGCGGAAGGACCGCCCCACCCGAATCGCGGGCAGATGACCGCTGTGCACCAGCCGGTACACGGTCATCTTCGACACTCGCATCACCGAGGCGACCTCCGCCACGGTAAGGAACTGAACCTCGTTCAGAGGCCTCTCGCCAGCTGCAGCCATGACACACCTGAACCTTCCGCACTCGACGGCCACCGGCTTCCCCTTCCGGTGACTCTTCGTCGCTGCGTGCTCACTCCCCAATGTAGGGGCGTGTGATGCGAGTGGGGAAGAGGTGCACCCATCGGCGGCCTACTGTGACAGACACGCTCGATTGAGCACGTAGCGGGTGAGCGGGCGGTAGTAAGCGGGCCGAACGGCGTCGTCGAGCGGAACGACGACGGACACGCGCCCCTCCGCCTCCCCGACGAACGGCGCCGGGTCGTCCGTGTCGGCCAGGCCGATGGCCTCGAACCCCAGCTGACCTGCTCCGCAGACCCATCCATGGTCACCGATCACCAGCTCGGGCAGCGGACCGCCGGCGTCGGCGGCCGCCGCCAGGGCGAGCCGAACCGGCAGCGGCGAGTGCGTGTGCGCGCCGGGCTCACAACCGGGGTGTTCCGCCCCGGGCGGCCGGACCAGGGCGACTCCCCGTACGTAGGCGAGGTTGTACGTGCGTAGACCGAACCGGGTCGTTATGTCGACACAGCGACCCTGCGCCGGGGTGAGGACGGTACATCCGGCCGCCGACAGGGCATCGGCCAAGGCGGCGTAGAAACCGAGCAGCCGATGAGGGTGGCCGGTGCCGAGCAGCACCGGCGCGCCGCGCCGGGCGGCCGTGGCGAGCCGCTCGGCGAAGGCCTCCAGGGCGGCGAGGGTCAGCTCCGGGTCGATCACATCATGGCCGGAGATGTGATCCGGATCCGCCGAGACCCCGCACTTCTCCGCCATCAACGCGATCAAGTCCCCCTGCGCCCAGACGCGTTCGGGATCGATGCCGATCAACGCGCGGGGGTCGCGAGCCGCGAACAAGCGGTACCTCCGCAGACTCTCCTCCCGCGAGGTGGCCACGGTCCCGGCCAGACGGGCCGCCACCAGATGGGCGCGCAGCGCCGCGGTGCTCAACACCCCAGCGATGGTGACGGACCACGGACACAGGCGTCCCGAAAACAGGGGAACACCGCACAGTTGGCCTAAAGAACGGCGAGCCTGAAGAGCGGTGGGCCCGAGGAGCGTTGCGCATGAAGAGCTTTGAGCCCGAGAGGCGTTGCGCCTGAACAGGCTTGCACCTGAACGGCGTCGGGCCCGGCGCCGTGTCGAAGCGCCCCGCCTACGCCAGGAGCCCGCGCATCGGGAACACCGCCCGCCGGGTCGCCAGGACCGCCTGGTCCAGCCGGTCCGCCGGGTCGTACCCCGCCTCCCAGTCGCTCCAGGACACCGGCCAGCGCCCGTCCGTCATCCGCATCGGCCCCAACTGCCGCGTCCGGGCGTACACTTCCTGCCGCCAGCTCTCCGGGATCACCGTCTCCGGCTCCACCGGCCGCCCGGCCGCGATCCCCACCAGGTGCGTCCAGGACCGCGGGACGACCTCCACCACCGCGTACCCTCCCCCGCCCAGCGCCACCCAGCGCCCGTCGGCGTGCTCGTGTGCCAGGTCGTGGCAGGCCACCTGTACCGCCCGCTGCGCGTCCAGCGACACCGCCAGGTGCGCCAGCGGGTCCTCGAAGTGCGTGTCGGCGCCGTGCTGGGTCACCAGGACCTGCGGGCGGAAGCCGGCGAGCAGCTCCGGCACCACCGCGTGGAACGCCCGCAGCCACCCCGCGTCCCCGGTGCCGGCCGGCAGCGCCACGTTCACCGCCGAGCCCTCGGCGGACGGCGCCCCGGTCTCCTCCGGCCATCCGGTCTGCGGGAACAGCGTCCGCGGATGCTCGTGCAGCGAGATCGTCAGCACCCGGGGGTCCTCCCAGAACGCCGCCTGCACGCCGTCGCCGTGGTGCACGTCGACGTCGACGTAGGCGACCCGCTCCGCCCCGAGTTCCAGCAGGCGCGCGATCGCCAGCGCGGCGTCGTTGTAGACGCAGAACCCGGAGGCGCTGCCCGGCATGGCGTGGTGCAGCCCGCCCGCGAAGTTCACCGCGTGCAGCGCCTCCCCGCGCCACACGGCCTCCGCGGCCCCCACCGACTGCCCCGCGATCAGCGCGGACACCTCGTGCATCCCGGCGAAGGCGGGGTCGTCCAGCGTCCCGAGCCCGTACGACCCGTCGCAGGCCTGCGGGGCGGCCGACGCGGCCTTCACCGCCTCGATGTAGTCCTGCCGGTGGACGAGCCGCAACGTCGACTCACCGGCCGGTTTGGCCGCGACCACCCGCGCCGCGCGGTCGAGCCCGAGGGCGTCGACCAGTTTCCGGGTCAGGGCCAGCCGGACCGGATCCATCGGATGGTCCGGGCCGAAGTCATAGCCCGTTACTGCCTCGTCCCACATCAGCTGTGCGCGGCCGCTCATGGTGGTCACCGTATCGGTCCGGTTGACGAGCGAACGACCGGGCGTACACCAACGTCACCAGCACCAACACCATCGGCACCAGCATGGCGCCGCGGTAGTTCCAGGCGTCGCCGAGCGCCCCCACCAAGGGCGAACCGACCAGGAAACCCACGTAGTTGAAGATGTTCAGCCGGGCGACGGCCGCGTCCGACGCCCCCGGGAACAGCCGCCCGGCGGCCGCGAAGGTCTGCGGCACGAGCACGCACAGTCCCAGGCCCACCAGGGTGAACCCGAGCATCCCCGCCCAGGCGCCCGGCGCCCCGGCGACGACCGCGAACCCCGCCGCCGCCACCAGCGCGCCCAGCCGTACGACGGCCACGGCCCCGAACCGCCGCACCCCGAAGTCCCCGATCGCCCGCCCCAGGAGCGTGGTGACCATGTAGACGTTGTACGGCACGGTCGCCAGCTGCTCCGAGCTGCCCAGCACGTCCTGGAGGTACTTCGCGCTCCAGTTGGAGACGGTCGAGTCGCCGATGTAAGCGAAGGTCATCACCAGGCACAGCGGCAGCAGCAGCCTGAAGACGGGAGACCCGCCGCCCGGGCGGCTCCCGGCCCCGTCCCCCGTGGCCGGTACGGCGGTGCTGTCGCCGTCGACGTACCAGTGGCTCCCCACGAAGGCCGCCGGCAGCAGCACCACCACGACCGGCAGGTACGACACGACCAGTGCCAGATGCCAGTGCGCCCCCGCCCATGCCAGCGAGGCGCCCACGATCCCGCCCAGGCTGTAGGCCGCGTGGAAGCCGAGCATGATGCTGCGGCCGTACGTCCGCTGCAGGCTCACCCCGAGCATGTTCATCGACGCGTCCAGCGCCCCCACGGCGAGCCCGAAGACCGCCAGCGCGGCGGCCAGTTCGGCGATCCGGTCGCCGGCCCCGGCACCGAGCAGGGCCAGCAGCACGACGGGCTGGGACCAGCGCAGCACCCGGCTGGGCCGGATCCGCTTCACCAGGTGCTCGGTCGTCACGCTGCCGACGCCCGCCAGGACCGGAACGGCCGCGAGGAAGGCGGGGAGCAGCGCGTCCGAGACGCCGTAGCGGTCCTGGATCGCGGGAATGCGCGTCACGAGAAGGGCGAAGGCGGCGCCCTGCGCGAAGAAGCTGAACGCCAACGAGGCCCTGCCGCGCCGCAGCACTTCTGTCATGGCGGCGAGCGTAGGGCCCCGGGCTACCTGTGGGTAGATCCGGCCAAAGATGAATTCGGCTCAGTTTTTCGGCCGGGTTCCCGGCCCGTCCTGCGGCTGGGCCTCACTGGGCGGGCGTCACGGCCGGCGCGGGGGCGGGCAGGGGCGCCAGGGGGGTGGGGCGAGCGGCGGGAGAGTCGGCTTCGGCACCCGTGGGCGCGGTGGCCGCGGTCCCGGTCTTCGTCCCGGCCTCCGCCTCGGCGATCAGCATGCGGGCCATCGGACCGGCGGCCACCGCGCCGCTGACCAGGAAGCCGAGGACCATCGCGGCCACCATGACCACCGAGCCCAGCCAGACCATCGTGTCGACGGGCAGCGTGAAGGCGCCCACGACCCGCGCCACGCACTCGCCGAGCAGCACCACGCCCCACACCAGCGAGAAGCGCCGCTCGGCCCGCCGGAACGCCTCGGACCCGTGCCGCAGCCGGGCCCAGGCGGCCTCCCGGCTCGCCTGTCCCTTGATCAGCCACGGCTTCATGCCGACGGTCATCATCGGCTTGCCCAGCGCCACCGAGACCAGGATGCCGATCCCGATGGCGCTGCTCACCCCGCTGTCCTTCGCGAGCATCAGCCGCGGGTCCCCGGAGACGAAGGTGAGCAGGAGCCCGACGACGTTCACGAAGAGGATGAGCGCGGCCAGCCCGTTGACCTGCCGCTCCTTGACCGCGCCCCACACCGTCCGCAGGGCCGGCACCACACTGCTCCAGCCGAGGGCGGCGAGCGTGCTCGTGCCGAACCCGTTCTTGAGCAGGTAGTAGCCCCCGACGGGCACCGCGACGTCGATGAGCAGCGGCGCGAGGTTCTTCAGCTTGCTCCGGCTCTTGCTCGTGTTCGTCGTCATGCCCTCAGCTTCGCGGCCGCCGCCCACTCCGCAGTAGAAACGATCGTCCGGAGCTCCGCATGACAAATGTCAGTGCCGCACGACGGCCCGTGTCATATCAGCAGGTCCAGCAACTCGTCGAAGCCGGTGAACAGTTGCGTGGCTCCCGTCAGCCGGTCCGCGGGCGTCATGGCGGTGAACCCGTAGACGTCCATCCCGGCCGCGACGGCGGCCTGCACGCCCAGCGGCGAGTCCTCGACCACCACGCACCGCCCCGGCGGAACTCCCATGCGCTCGGCCGCGTAGAGGAACAGGTCGGGAGCCGGCTTGCCCCGCCCGACGTCCTGCGAGCTGAAGATCCGGGTCTCGTCGAACCACCGGTCGAGCCCCGTCGTCCGGTGCCCCACCCGGATCCGCTCATGACTGCCCGAGGACGCGACACAGTACGGCGTCCCGTCCGCCGTCAGCTTCTCCAGTACGCCGGTGACGCCTGCCACCGGCTTCAACTCCCGCTGGAACGCGGCGAAGACCCGGGCGTGGAAGACGTCGTCGAAGTCGGCCGGCAGCGCCTTCCCCGTGCGCTCCAGGACGAGGTCGTGGATCCGGTGCATCGCCGAGCCCATGTAGTCCCGGATGGAGTCCTCGTACGAGGTGGGGTGACCCAGCTCGGTGAGCTGGGCGGCGAGCAGCCGGTTCGAGATCGGCTCGCTGTCGACGAGGACACCGTCGTTGTCGAAGATGACGAGGTCATAGCGCATGGCTCGACCCTAGACGATCCCCAACGCAGAAAACCCCGCACCGTGAGGTGCGGGGTTTTCTTCAAAATTTGTTCGGCGGCGTCCTACTCTCCCACAGGGTCCCCCCTGCAGTACCATCGGCGCTGTGAGGCTTAGCTTCCGGGTTCGGAATGTAACC